>NZ_JBFAKI010000012.1:0-151405 GCF_040655675.1 Nocardia sp. NPDC050378 | reverse complement strand
TCACCGAAGCCTCGGACAGCATCAGCAACTTCTCGGCGTACGCCTGAGCCTCCGCGACTACAGGATCGACGTCAGGGTTGGTGGGCGCAGACATCATCGACACGACCTCTCTTCGAAAGCTGTTGCTGTTTCCGGGAGTTACCCATAAATGGGGCACCTTAACTGCGGTGCACAGCGCACGGGAGGACTGTTACGGTCGGCTGGGTCGAGGCGTGGCGGTACGGACTGGGTCTGCTCCCGTCACTGAGCGCGTACGGTCAGATTCGACGCCGTTCGACGACTGCTTCGACCCAGACCATTTAGGCCGCATGCAAGTTCGCGCGAAGTGCAACCCAGCTGAGGGCGGCCCGGCCCGGTCTCCCGAGTCCATGCCCGGCCCACCGATTCGGATGAGCCGGGCATCGATCCGGGCGGTCCTCGGTGTCAGGCGGTCGCCGCGACCGGAGCCGCGGCGATCATCCAGTTGCTGAACTCATCGGCCAGGTGCCATTGATGCTCGTGAATGAGCCGGTCGGGTAGATTGCCCGGGAACTGGACCGTCAGTAGGGCTTCGAGAGTGCCGTCGCGGTCGCGGAACTGGTGGCGGACGCCGCCGATGAGCAGGCCGTCGTCGAGGAAGGCTTGGCCCGCACCACTTCGGCGCGCCGCGCTTCCCAGGCACGCACCTGCCGGCGGGTGACGCTCTCCTCGCTCAGCAGCCTGAACCGATTCGCCTCGGAAGAAGTCGACATCTCGGTGCTGAACTTTCGAGACGACGACGGCCTGCACGCTGTGCGCAGGTCACCGTACGTAAGCTGTGGCGAAAGCGGTGAATTCCGTCCGGAAGTCGCGGTAGGCGTGGCGCAGGTCGGCGCCGGGCCAGGGGTTCGGCAGGAATTCCGGGGGGAGGATCGGGTCGTGCAGGATGTGACGCACGACCGCTGCCGCTACCTCGAGGCGGTCTCGCATCGTGTCGGCGGTGTCGAGGGCGGCCAGTAGTTTCGTCGCGGTGTCGGCCCAGTCGGCGGGATGGAACAGGCGGGTGGCGAGGTCGTCGGGGTCGTCGGGGCGGCCGGTGACGTAGGTCAGCCGGTGGGCCGCGGTGATCTGCGCGGTGCCGAGGTTGTCCGGGCGTCCCCAGACGCCCTCGCGAATTTCGCCGAACTTGTTGGCCTGCAGCGATTCCCGGAGCAGAATGCGGTCGGCCGCGGCCTCGGCGCCGGTGGTGACGATCGCCAGTCGCCAGTCGCCGTCGTAGGGCCGCAGGATCGGGTCGAGGGCGAGATCCTGCAGTTTCTGGCGGTTCAGCAGTCGCGGGGTGAGGCGGTAAGTCGCGTCGTCGCGTTCGAGGTCGCCCGCCGACACCATGCGGGTCAGTGCCGCGCGAACCGTGGACTCCTGCAGGCCGAGTTCGGTCGCCAGGTGCACGATCGTCGCCGCCGACGCCTGCGCCGGGTGCGCGCCGAGCAGCACGCTCAAGATCGCCGAGCGCGCCGTGAGGCGACGCAGCGGCAGCGAGTTCCGCACCATCGGTCGATGGTAGCCAGTCGGTTGGCGGGCGACCGCGCACGGATCTGCGCCGGACAGGGCATTGCAAAATCGCGTCGTGCGATGCAAACTTGCAATACCGGTCGAGAGTGAGCCGGGACACCGACTGCCGGGAGGAACAGCATGGCAACCCACGAGGTGACGAACCAGGTACCGCCGCTGGTCGACTACGACCCGGCCGACTACCCGGTGGTGCTGGAAGCGCTGCACCGAGCGGGCGCGGCCCATGCCCTCGACGAGCTGCACGAGGTCGGTCGGCTGGCGGGCAGCGCGCAGGCACAGGAGTGGGGCGACCTCGCCGAAGCGCATCCGCCGGTGCTGAAGACCCATGATCGCTACGGTCATCGCGTCGACGAGGTCGTCTACGACCCCAGCTACCACCAGCTGATGGCCAACGCCATCGGCTTCGGCCTGCACGCCGCGCCGTGGGCCGACGATCGCCCGGCACCCCACCTGGTCCGGGCGGCCAAGATGAGCATCTGGGCCCAGGTGGACGCGGGCCACGGTTGCCCGATGTCGATGACCTACGCGGTGGTGCCCGCGCTGCGGGCGAATCCCGAACTCGCCGCGCGCTACGAGCCGCTACTCACCAGCGCGATCTACGATCCCGAATTGCGGGTGCCCACCACCAAACTCGGCCTCACGGCGGGCATGTCGATGACCGAGAAGCAGGGTGGCTCCGACGTCCGCGCGAACACCACCACCGCCGTGCTCCAGCCCGACGGTTCGTATCGGATCACCGGCCACAAGTGGTTCACCTCGGCACCGATGTCCGACTTCTTCCTGGTGCTGGCGCAGGCGCCCGGCGGACTGTCCTGCTTCTTCGTGCCCAGGGTGCTCCCGGACAGCACCCGCAACCCGTTCCACCTGCAGCGGCTGAAGGACAAGCTGGGCAACCACTCCAATGCCAGCAGCGAGGTCGAGTACGACAACACGGTCGGCTGGCTGGTCGGCCCCGAGGGGCGGGGTGTGCCGACCATCGTCGAGATGGTGAACCTCACCCGCCTCGACTGCATTCTCGGCAGCGCCGCGGGCATGCGGATCGGGGTCACCAACGCGGCCCATCACGCCGCGCACCGCAGCGCCTTCGGCGCGAGCCTCATCGACCAGCCGCTGATGCGCAACGTGCTCACCGACCTGGCCGTCGAGGCCGAAGCCGCGACCCTGGCCGGACTGTGGCTGGCCGAGCTCACCGACAACGCGGTGGCCGGGGACGAGCGGGCCTCGACATTGCGCCGGATCTCGTTGGCGGTGACCAAGTATCACGTCTGCAAGCGCGGCCCGATCCACGCGGCCGAGGCACTGGAATGCCTGGGCGGCAACGGTTATGTCGAAGAGTCGCGGATGCCGCGGCTGTACCGGGAGGCACCGCTGATGTCGGTGTGGGAAGGGTCCGGCAATGTCGCGGCCCTGGACACCCTGCGCGCCATGGCCAAGCAGCCCGAGACCCTCGGCATCTTCCTGGACGAGGTGAAGTCGACGGCGGGTTCCTCGGCCGAACTCGACACCGCGATCGGTCACCTCGAGCGGGAGTTCGCCGACTTCGACACGATGCAGTACCGGGCCCGCCGCGTCGTCGGGCAGATGGCGCAGGTGTTGCAGGGCTCGCTGCTGGTCCGCTACGGGCACCCGGCCGTCGCCGAGGGATACCTGCGGACCCGGCTCGCGGGCGACCGCGGCGACGTCTTCGGCACCCTCCCGCTCGGCGTCGACACCGCGGCGATTCTCGAACGATCCACCCCGAAGCTCGCCTGAGCCGGACAAGGAGCGCGATCAATGACGATCACACCCGGACGCAACGCCGCAGGCGAGGCCTTCGACTACGCCGAGATGCTGCACGCGCTGGCCGACGCCTCGGTCGACCGCGGCTTCAGCCCGTATCACGACATCGACTGGGAAGCACCGGAATTCCAGGTGGTACCGGGCGACCGGCGCTGGATTCTCCCCGAATCCGACCTCATCGGCCGCCACCCCTGGTATCAATCGCTGCCGGAGTCGACGCGGATCGAGCTCGGCATGTACCGGCAGGCCGGCATGGCGAAGGTGGGGCTGCAGTTCGAGCAGCTGCTGATGTCCGGGGTCATGCTGTATCTGCTGAACCTGCCCAACGGCTCGGCCGAGTTCCGTTACGCCACTCACGAAGTCATCGAAGAGTGCAATCACACGCTGATGTTCCAGCAGGCCGTCAACCGGGCCGGGGCGGATGTGGTCGGCTTCGGCAGGCTCTTCCGCGGCGTCGCGCCGCTGATCCCGCTGATCGCCCGGGTCTCGCCGACGTTCTTCTTCATGTGCATTCTCGCCGGCGAGGAGCCGATCGATCACATCCAGAAGGCATTCCTGCGCGGCCATCCCGATGACTACCACCCGATCCTGAAGGGTGTCATGCGGATTCACGTGGCCGAGGAAGCGCGCCACATCTCGTTCGCGCACGAGTTCGTCCGCAGGCATGTGCCGGAGTCGGGGCGCCTCGCGCGGGGCGCGCTGTCGGTGCTGTTGCCGGTGGCCATGCGGGTGGCGTGCGAGCTGATCGTTCCGCCCTCGCGGGAGTTCTGGTCCCGGTTCGATGTGCCCGATCACGTGCGGCGCGAGTTGTTCTGGGCGTCGGCGGGATCGCGCCGCGAACGGCGCGGATACTTCGGTGATGTGCGCGCGCTCGCCCACGAGGTGGGACTCATGAACCCGGTGGCGCGCGGTGTCTGGAAACTGGCGGGCATCGATGGGCCGCCCACGCGCTATCGCGGTGAGCCGGTCCGTGAACAGGCGCCCCGAGCCGCCAGCTGATCTCTACCCGTCGAACCCGAAGGAGCGCACTGTGTCCCACCCCGAGCCCGAATCCGGCGGACAACCGGCGGCCTGGTACGAGAGCTGGGCCGAAGGGCCTGACTCGCCGTGGCGCCACCGCCCCGACCCGGACTTCGAGCGCGAGTACGCCACGCTCACCTACGAACGCGACGGCCGGATCGCCCGGATCACGTTCAACCGCCCGGACAAGGGCAACGCCATCACCCCGCACACCCCGCGGGATCTGGCGCACGCGGTGGAGCGGGCCGACCTGGACCCGCGCGTGCACGTCATCGTGGTGTCCGGGCGCGGCAAAGGGTTCTGTGGCGGCTACGACCTGGACATGTTCGCCGAGCAGGGTTTCGCGGGCGCGGACGGGTCGGACGAGGTCACCGGAACGGTGCTCGACCCGGTCGTGAACGCGATCAACCACAACCCGCGGGGAGTGTGGGATCCGATGATCGATTACGCCATGATGAGCAGGTTCACCAAGGGTTTCGCCAGCCTGATGCACGCCAACAAACCGACCGTGGCGAAGCTGCACGGCTTCGCGATCGCGGGCGGCACCGACATCGCGCTGCACGCCGACCAGATCATCTGCGCCGACGACACCAAGATCGGCTATCCGCCCACCCGCGTCTGGGGCATTCCGGCGGCGGGCCTGTGGGCGCACCGGCTCGGCGATCAGCGCGCCAAGCGGCTGCTGTTCACCGGTGACTGCATCAGCGGCAAGCAGGCGGCCGAATGGGGTCTGGCGGTGGAGTCGTGCCCCGCCGAGGAACTCGACGAGCGCACCGAGGCGCTGGTGGAGCGCATCGCGCGGATGCCGGTCAACCAGCTGATGATGGCCAAGCTCGCGCTCAACTCCGCGCTGAACACCCAGGGTGTCGCCAACTCGGCCATGATCAGCACCGTCTTCGACGGCATCTCCCGGCACACCCGTGAGGGCTACGCGTTCCAGACCCGCTCGGCCACTGTCGGTTTCCGGGAGGCTGTGCGCGAACGCGACGACCCCTACGGTGACCACAAGCGCGCCCAATTCGAGCGGTGACGGGCGCCTCCGACGCGCTCACGAGATGATCGTCCTCGAAGAACAGGGTCATCTACGGCGGCGCCAACGAAATCATGAAAGAACTCATCGCCCGGTCCCTGTGACCGAGGAGGGCCTTATCCGTGACCGAGCACCTGGTGACCGTCGCACACGACGGTCCAGTGACCACCATCGGTATCAACCGGCCGCACGCGCGCAACGCGGTGGATCGCGCGACGGCCGAAGCGCTCGCCGACGCCTTTCGCGCCTTCGACACCGACCCCGATGCGTCGGTCGCGGTCTTCCGCGGCGAGGGCGGAACCTTCTGCGCCGGAGCGGATCTGAAGGCGGTGGCGGCCGGTGACCCGAACCGTTTCCAGCCGGACGGCGACGCTCCGATGGGCGTCTCCCGGCTGCGGCTTTCCAAGCCGGTGATCGCGGCGGTCAGCGGCTACGCCGTCGCCGGCGGGCTCGAGCTGGCCATCTGGGCGGACCTGCGGGTCGCCGACGAGGACGCGGTGTTCGGCGTCTTCTGCCGCCGCTGGGGCGTGCCGCTGATCGACGGCGGCACCGTGCGCCTGCCCCGGTTGATCGGGACGAGCCACGCGATGGACCTGGTCCTCACCGGGCGACCGGTGCAGGCCGCGGAGGCATTGCGGATGGGGCTGGTCAACCGGGTCGTGCCGAGCGGACAGGCGACCGCCGCCGCGCAGGCACTGGCCCGCGATCTGGCCGCCTTCCCCCAGACCTGCCTGCGCCAAGACCGGCTCTCGCTGCTGGAACAGGACGGTCTGACCGAAAGTGCCGCGCTGGCCAACGAATTCGAGCACGGCGCGATCTCGATATCCCAGGACACCCTCGCCGGTGCGACCCGCTTCGCCGACGGCGCGGGCAGGCACGGCGCGTTCGCCCACCACGGAGAAGGAACCACCGAGCAATGAGTAGCCTCGCCGGAAAGTCGGCAATCATCAGCGGGAGCGGTCGCGGCATCGGCGCCGCCATCGCCCACAAGCTCGCCGCGCACGGCGCGCGGGTCGTGGTCAACGACCTGGACCCGGCGGCCGCCGAACAGACCGTGCGCGAGATCGAGGCCGCGGGCGGCACCGCTATGGCGTGCGCGGGCAACATCACCGAGGCGGGCTTCGCCGATCGGTTCGTCGCGACGGCCGTGCAGGAGTTCGGCGGGCTCGACATCATCGTCAACAACGCCGGATACACCTGGGACGGGGTGGTGCAGAAGGTGAGCGACGAGCAGTGGGATGCCATCCTCGACGTGCACCTGAAGGCGCCGTTCCAGATTTTGCGGGCCGCGCAGCCGGTGATCAGCGCGGCGGCGAAGCGGGAGAAGGCCGAAGGCATCGCCGTCACCCGCAAGGTCGTCAACATCTCCTCGCTCGCCGGTCTCTACGGCAACGCCGGGCAGATCAACTACTCCGCGGCCAAGGCGGGCATTCTCGGCGTCACCAAGGCGATGGCCAAGGAATGGGGCCGCTACCGGGTCACCGTCAACGCCGTCGCGTTCGGCCTTATCAAGACCAGGCTGACCGAGTCCGCCGCCGACGGGGACGCGACCATCGAGATCGAGGGCCGTGAATTGAAGGTCGGCGTGAATCCGATGATCCTGCAGGCGGCACAGCACATCGCCCCGTTGGGTCGGCTGGGTACACCGGAGGAAGCGGCGGGCGCGGTCTACCTGTTGTGCTTGCCCGAATCCGATTACGTCACCGGCGAAGTCTTGGCCTGCAGTGGGGGACTGGTCGGCTGAGCGGGAGCTAGCGGAGTTCGTCGAGCATCTGCGCCCAGCGGTCGGCGACCTGGCCGCGGCGGCGGGAGTCGTCGTTGAGCATGCCGGCCAGGCCGAGGCCGCGGGCGCTGTCGAGGAAGGCCTGCACGGTGGTCCGGACGGTGGGGTTGTTGCCGTCCAGGCGCAGCAACTCGATCAGCGCCCAGAAGCTGCGCGCGCCGACCTCGAGCTCCATGGCGGCGACCCGAGGCGCCAGCACCGGGTCGTCGGAGGCGGCGATGCACAGTTGCAGAGCGGCCTTGAACGTCGCGCCCTGATGCAGCTCGACCACCCGGTGCACCGTCTCGCGCGTGCCGTCGGGACCCGCCGCGACGGTGTGCTGGAAGGACTCGATCTCCTGGACCCGGGTTTCCATGATGTGCTGCACCGACGCCGTGAACAGGCCGTCGCGATCCTTGAAATGATGCTGGATCGCTCCGCGGGTCACCCCGGCGCGCTCGGCCACCTCGGCGACGCTGGCATTGCGCCAGCCGCGGGTGGCGAGCACCTCCAGAGCGGCGTCGATGATGCGCTGATGGGTCGCGACGCCGTTCTCGTTCTGTGGTCCGCGTCGCGCGCTCGCCGTCATCGCCGGCCTACAGCTCGACGGTCAAAGTTCCCTCGGCACGTGACACACATGGGAGAAAGTATCCCGCGTCCAGTTCCTGGGGGCTCAGGGCGGTCGATCTGTGCTCGGGTGTGCCGTCGAGCACCCGCACGGCGCACGACCGGCAGAACCCCTGCTGGCAGGAGTAGGTGGCGTCCGGCCGGGCGGCGAGAATGGCGTCAAGGGCCGTCTGCTTCGCGCCGACGGTCAGGGTTTCCCCGGTGCCGGCCAGGTGGATGTCGAACTCCTCGCCGTCGACCACCGGTGCGGGGGAGAACCGCTCGTAGTGGAACTCGACATCGGGCCTGCCGACCAGGGCGGCGCGCAGGGCGTCGACCATCGGCGGCGGTCCGCAGGTGTAGACGGCGGGCGAACCGGTCAGCTCACCCAGCAGCGCCTCCGGTCCGGCCAGGCCGGCTTCGTCGTCGCAGTGCACGGTGATCCTGTCCCCGTACGCCGCGAGCTCGGGCAGGAAGGCCATCGACTCCCGGCTGCGTCCGCAATAGATCATCGTCCACGGCATCCCGACCTGGTCGAGGACCGCGAGCATCGGCAGGATCGGCGTGATCCCGATGCCGCCCGCGATGAGGCGCACCGCCGTCGTGGCCTGGTTGTAGCCGCCGACGGCGAGCGGGAAGGCGTTGCGCGGCAAGCCGATCCGCAGCCGAGATCCCACCGGCAGACCCTGATGGACCTCGGCCGAACCGCCGCGACCGTCGGGGATGAATCGCACCGCGATGCGGTAGCGGTGCCGTTCGGCCGGGTCGCCGCACAGCGAGTACTGCCGCATGAGGCCCGAGGGCAGCTCGACGTCGAGATGCGCGCCGGGCCGCCACGGCGGAAGTTCCGCGCCGTCGGCCAGTGCGAAGGTCACCGCGACGACGTTCTCGTCCCGCGCGACCACGTGGCGTTCGGTGACCACGACATCGAAGAACTGCTGCGGTCGCCCGAGCCCGGTGGCCGGCGGCTCGGCGAAGCCGTCGATCCAGTTCAGCGCCTCCATGCCCCGGGCGAGGACCCACATCAGGGGATCGTGGCGGAAGCGGCCGTGGGCGTGGGCGGGGATGTCGCGCAGGCGCGGGCGGTCCGTTTCCCTCATGCCGCGGCCCGGGATTCGATGGTCGCCAGGTAGGATAGCGCCTGCGCCATCGAACCGGTGTCGTCGGGCTGGTAGCTCGGCTTCAGGTAGTCGTAGACCGAGGTCAGCACCATGCCCAGGGTCGGCAGCAGCCCCCGTCGTCCGTCCCGGATGACCTCGTAGAGCACCCGCAGCCGGGAGTTGGGCGCGGCGGGGTCGTTCTTGATCAGGTACCAGATGAACCGGCTCGAGATCCAGACGGTCACCGGGAACACCACGAGCATGGTCCGCAGCCGCCGGATGTAGCGGTCGTCGAAGTACTCGGCCATCTCGTGGGCGACGGTGCGGTGCTCCATCTCCTCGGCGCCGTGCCACCGGAACAGCGCGGTCATGTTCGGGTCGGCGTCGTATTCGTCCCAGGTGCAGTTCAGGACGTAATGGCCGAGGAACGCGGTGAAGTTCTCGAGTGCCGCGGTGACGGCCAGCCGGTTGATCAGGTGCTGTCTGGTCCGTCGTGGGTTGCGGTAGCTGCGTGGGCCGAGCACGCGGCGCAGGAAGAAACGCGCCTGGGCCAGCAGCGGTTCGGGATCGATGCCGTTGCGCTGGAAATAGTCTCCGAGCGAATCGTCGTGCGCGTTCGCGTGCATGGTCTCCTGGCCGATGAACCCCAGCACATCCTCACGCAGGCGGGGATCGCGCACGTCGGGCAGCGCCTCCTTGAACGCTTCGATGAAGAACCGTTCGACCTCGGGGAAGAGCAGGTGATACGAGCTGATCGCGTGCGAGGCGACCGGCTGCCCCGGAATCCAGTGCAGGGGAGTGTCGGTGAGATCGAACGCCACTTGGCGGGCCTTGAGCTGGAGCGGTCCGATGTCGACGGTGTCCAGCACCGGCCGGGTCCTCTTGCGCAACTTCATGTCAGGCTCCTTTGCCGACGAAATCGATGATGTGCCGAGTGACGATCTCGGGCTGTTCCAGGTGGGTGAAGTGGCCCGCGGCCGCGACGACGATGCGGCGGCTGCCCGGCGGGAGGTGGTCCAGCGCGTCGGCGCCGGTGTCGACCAGTCCGCAGGTGTCCTCGGCGCCTTGCAGATAGAGGGTGGGGACCTGCGGCGCGGCGAAGGCGGCCAGCTGTTCGTAGCGGTGGTCGCGGGTGCGGCGGTAGAGCGGGTTCCAGACAGCGCGGTAGTAGCTGAACGCGGCGCGCAGGCGGGCGCGGCCCGCCAGGGCGAGCAGTCCCAGCTCGCGGTGCCTGGCCACCGCCGAGACCGAGTTCGGTGCCCAGGACCGCCACAGCCGGTCGACCAACCAGGCGCCGATCGCCTCGGAGAGCCAGGGGACCGAGACGAGCGTCATGTACCAGCTGCGCGGGGCCTGGCGGGCCAGGCGCGTGGCATTGGCGCGCAGACGCGACGGGGCGAACAGCGCCTTGATCGTGGCCAGCGGCGGGATGGCGATCAGGACGCTGCGGTGGAACAGATTCGGGTGTGCCGCGGTGAGCGCGCTCACGATCGCGCCACCCCAGTCGTGGCCGATCACGATCGCGCGCCCGTCGGCGCCGATCTCGTGATGGATGCCGACGATGTCGCCGACCAGTGAGCCGATCGAGTAGTCGTCGTCGGCGGCCAGCGAACTCGGCGCGTACCCCCGCGTGAACGGGGCGACGACATAGCGTCCGGTCGCCGCGAGCGCGGGGCCGAGCACCTCCCAGGTCCAGGCGCTGTCGGGAAATCCGTGCACGAGCAGGGCGACGGGATCACCGGGTTCGCCCCAGGTGAGTGCCACCAGTTCGGCGGTGGGCGACCGGAACCGTCGCGTTTCCGGGGTGGGCGAAGACATGCGTGCCCTTTCGGTCCGTGGCCGGGTCAGGCCTTGCATTTCGACATTCACTAGTGCATGGTTTTACATGTTACTTCACGTCGCGTCAATCGTGGGGAGATAAGTTCCCAGGTAGAGGCGGTGAACGAGCCTTATGGGTTTCTTGAATCTCGAGACGTGCGACATGCACGACAGCATGAAGGGAGTCCGGTATGGGCAGCTACGAGCTGCTGATCCGCGACGGGATCTGGTTCGACGGCGCCGGATCGGCGGCGCGCACCGCCGATATCGGCATCAAGAACGGTGAGGTCGTCGCGATCAGCTCCCGGCCGCTCGACGTCACCGAGGCCGACGAGGTGATCGACGCGGGCGGCAAGTGGGTGATGCCCGGGTTCGTGGACATCCACACCCACTACGACGTCGAGATGCTCGCCGCCCCCGCGCTCACCGAGTCGCTGCGCCACGGCGTGACCACCACCGTCATCGGAAACTGTTCGCTGACCACGATTCTGGCGACCGATGTCGAATGCGCCGACATCTTCAGCCGGGTCGAGGCGGTGCCGCGCGAGATCGTGATCGGCACCCTCGGCAAGCACCGCACCTGGTCGACCCCGACCGAGTACGCCCAGGCCGTCGACCGGCTCGACCTCGGCCCCAACGTCGCGACGTTTCTCGGCCAGTCCGACCTGCGGATCCACGTCATGGGCATGGATCGCGCGGTCGACGACAAGGTCAAGCCGTCGGACGCCGAGCTCGACCGGATGATCGCGCTGCTGAACGAGGCGCTCGACGCCGGATTCCTCGGCATGTCGGCCACGACGAACTGGATCGACAAGCTCGACGGTGACCTCTACCGCTCGCGCTCGCTCCCCACCACCTTCGTCAAGCGCCGCGAATTCCGCGCACTGAACAAGGTGCTGCGCGATCGTGAGCGCATCCTGCAGAGCACCCCGGAGATCTCCCTCACGCCCAACCTCCCCACATTCTTCCTCGCCGCGGGTGGCCGCTTCCGTCGCAAGGCCCTCAAGGTGTCCCTGCTCGCCGCCGCCGACTCCAAGGCGTACCCGCCGCTGGTGTACTTCATGATGTACGGCGCACCGATCATCAACCGGCTGCTCAACGGGGTCTTCCGCTGGCAGCATCTGCCGGTGCCGTTCACGGTGTACGCCGACGGCATCGACCTGGTCGTGTTCGAGGAATTCGGTTCCGGCGCGGCCGCTCTCGACATCAAGGATCAGGTCGAGCGCAACGAACTGCTGCGCAGCGAGGAGTACCGGCGCTGGTTCCGCCGCGACTACGAGAACAAATTCACCCCGAAGATCTGGCACCGCAACCTCTACGACGCCACCGTCGTCGACAGCCCGGATCCCGCGCACATCGGCAAGAGTTTCGGACAGCTCGCCGACGAGCGCGGCATCCATCCGGTCGACGCGTTCCTCGACCTGGTCGTCGAACACGGCCGAAAGATCCGCTGGCGCACCACGATCGCCAACCACCGCCCGAAGTACGCCGACAAGCTCGCCGCCAACAAGAACGTGCACATGGGCTTCGGTGACGCGGGCGCGCATCTGCGCAACATGGCCTTCTACAACTACCACCTGCGCCTGCTCGAACGCGTGCAGTCGGCACAGGGCGAGCGCAAGCCGTTCCTCACCCTCGAGCAGGCGGTGCATCGCCTCACCGGCGAACTGGCCGACTGGTACCAGCTCGACGCCGGCTACCTGCGGGTCGGTGACCGCGCCGACATCGTCATCGTCGACCCCGAGGGACTCGACAAGCAGGTGCACGAACTCGCCGAACAGGAAGTCCCCGAATACGGCGGCCTGCGGCGCATGGTCAACCGCAACGACCGCGCGGTCACCGCGACCATCGTCAACGGCCGCGTGGTCTACCGCGACGGGACCTTCGCCGACGGGCTCGGAAACGGCTGGGGGCCCGGCCGTTTCCTGCCCGCCGGGCGCAAGGTCCGTGGCGCCACTCCCACCGTCTCGGCGCAGTAGTGCCGGAAAGGAACACCGTGCTGGAACCCTCCGAACTCGCGCGCTCGCTCAGCCTGCCGGTGGTCGCGGCCCCGATGTTTCTCATCTCGAAGCCGAAACTGGTGATCGCGCAGGCCCGCGCCGGGATCGTCGGCTCGTTTCCGACGCTGAACGCGCGGTCGGTGGAATCACTGCGGGACTGGCTGGCCGAGATCGGTGAGTCCGTGGCGGGCGCCCCCTACGCGGCCAACCTGATCGTGCACCGGTCGAACACGCGCTGGGAGGAAGACCTCGCCGCGGTGGTCGACCACCGTGTTCCGGTGGTCATCACCTCGCTCGGTCTGCGGTCCGAAGTCGTCGGCGCCGTCCACTCCTACGGCGGCATCGTGCTGCACGATGTGATCAACAACCGCTTCGCCCGCAAGGCCGCCGACACCGGGTACGACGGTCTGATCGCGGTCGCCGCGGGCGCGGGTGGGCACGCGGGCACGTTGTCCCCGTTCGCCCTGCTCTCCGAGATCCGCCAGTGGTTCGACGGATTGCTGCTGCTGTCCGGCGCGATCGCGCACGGGCGCTCGGTGCTCGCCGCCCAGGCCGCGGGAGCCGACCTCGCCTATGTCGGGTCGGCGTTCATCGCCACCGACGAAGCCGACGCCGTGGACGCGTACAAGGAGCAGATCGCCACTTCGGCTGCCGCCGACATCGTCTACACCAACCTGTTCACCGGCGTGCACGGCAACTACCTGCGCGGCAGCATCGAGGCCGCCGGTCTCGACCCGGACAACCTGCCGGTCTCGGACCCCTCCGCGATGAACTTCGGCTCCGGCGGCAACACCGACGCCAAGGCATGGCGCGACATCTGGGGTTCCGGCCAGGGGATCGGTCCGGTCGACGCGGTCGTGCCCGTCGCCACCCTGGTCGATCGATTGACTCGCGAATACGCCGAAGCGCGTAGGCGTTTGGCCGCCCTGGCCTCGCACGACCTGCTGCCCGCCCAGTGACCCGACATCCCGAGGACGCCATGGCCTACGACGAGATCCTGTACTCGGTGCGCGACCACATCGCCACCATCAGCCTGAACCGCCCCGCGGCACGCAACGGCTACACACTGACCATCGCCGCCGAGCTCGCGGCCGCCTTCACCGCGGCGGACCGCGATCCGGACGTCCGCGCGATCATCCTGACCGGCGAGGGGACCGACTTCTGCGTCGGCATGGACCTGTCCGGTGGCACGCCGGGCGGCGACGTCGACGACGACTGGCTCGAACCGGCCGGACAGTGCTCGCGCCGGATCTTCGAATGCACCAAACCCGTCATCGCCGCGATCCGTGGCGCCGCCGTCGGTGCCGGATCGACGATCATCCTGCCCGCGGACTATCGCATCGCGGCCACCGACAGCCGGTTCGGCTATGTCTTCACTCGGCGCGGCTTCTTTCCCGAGGGCGCCTCGGCCTGGCATCTGCCGCGCGTCGTCGGTATGGGACGGGCGATGGACTGGATGCTGTCCGGAAGAGTGTTCCCCGCGGCCGAGGCGCTCGCCGGTGGACTCGTCCACCAGGTCGTCGAGCCCGATGAGGTCCTTCCCGCCGCCGAGGTCTACGCGCGGGAGCTCATCGAGCACACCGCGCCGGTGTCGGTGGCGGTCACCCGCCAGATGTTGTTGCGGCTGAGCGCTTTCGACAGTCCCTACCCCGCGCACGCCCTGGACTCGAAGCTGATCGGTGGACTGGCCACCAGCGCCGACGCGATCGAGGGCATCACCTCGTTCCTGCAACGTCGCCGCCCGGACTTTCCCGGCCGTGTGCCCGCCGACATACCGGCCTTCGTGCCGTGGACCGGGATCGACGACGCAGCTGCAGCGAACCGACCTCGATAGCCGCGGTCCAGCCTCCAGGAGAAGCGGATGTCAGCCGAAGACCCGATGCACGACGAGTTCCGCGGTGCGGTCCTTGCAGCGGTAGGAGAACTGATCGCCGACCGTTGCTGGTCGCAGGCCGACGTCACCGTGGTAGCCGCACGGTGCGGCGTCGACAAGCAGAAGATCTTCGACGCCTTCGGCACTCGCTCGATGATCGCGGCCGCTTACATCCACTACCGCCTCGACTACCTGCTGGTCGAGATCGAGGCGGTAGTGGAATGCGGGCCGACGCTCGCCGACAGTGTGCGGACCGCGTTCGAGTGCTTCTTCGACGTCGTCGACGAGACATTGCTCCCGCTGGCACTGGCGGACCGCCGTGAACAATCGCTGCTTCTACTGCGTGCAGCCAACGAGCAGATCCTCGCGCGCCTGGCCGGGGTACTCCGAATGATCGAGCCCACCCTGGATCCCGTCGAAGCTCGCCTGGCCGCCGGTTCTGTGGCGCGGGTAGCCCTCGCTTACCTCGTTGCCCCAGAACTACCGAGACCACGAGCCGTCGAACAACTCACAGCGTTGTCGCTGACGATCCTCGACGGAGCACATCGATGAATACCGACAGTCGACCTCGATCCTGCGGGATGCCCGCCGGATCCGGAATATGCGTCCAGAGGACCTCACCATGCTTTTCGACACTTTTCGCTCCGCCGCCCTGCGGTATCTTCATGCGATCCTGCAAACCCCGTTGCAGTTCTTCGCCTTCCTGTTCGGGGCATGGTTCACCGCCAATGGGGTGATCGCCTTCGGTATCTACCCGGACATGGCCTTCGGCGCGACGATGCACTCGTGCACGATCCAATTCCTCGGCTTCATCCCGGTCACTGTCAACGGTTGGCACGCTCTGTTCCACCTACTCACCGGTGTGGCCGGGCTGGCGCTCGCGCGCCGCTATCGCGATGCGCGCGCGTATGCGCTGGGGTGCGGGGTGTTCTACCTACTGATCGCCGCGTTCGGGTTCACCGGTGGTGATCACGTGCTGCACCTGATAGCAGTAGACACCTTCGGCAACATCGTGCACGCTCTCGAAGGCATTGCCATGGTGGCGGCAGGCGGGTTCGCACCGAAAACACCGACGCTACGATCGGACTCTGAAAGCGGCTTGCCTGCTTGACCTTTGGAGGAGTGTCGTCAGCCACCGGCTGACCGCTGCTTGGCTTCGCGGCACGCAGTCGAGGATTTCGCTGTAGTCACAGCTGGGCTGAATCCTCAACCCGATGTCGGCGTGGGGCTGCCGACGCCCGCTGTGTCTCGATATCAGGTGTGGTCGTATGCGAGGTAGCTGCGCTGGGTGGCGATATGGCCCGCGACATATCGGGCGTCGTGCCACACCCCCCAGATGAAGGAGGATCCGCGACGGGACAGCCAGGGCAAGCCGACGAAGTAGAGGCCGGGCTCGGCGGAGACTCCGCGGCGGTGCTCGGGCCGCCCGTTCTCGTCGAACGCGTCGACCTTCAGCCAGCTGTAGTCGGTGGCGAAGCCGGTGGCCCATACGATCGACGTGATGCCGGCGGAGGCGAGGTCGAGCTCCAAGACTGGGTCGGTGACCGAGGCCGGGTCGGGGCCGAGGACGCGTGCCTCGGGCTCCTCGGGGAGGTCGGCGTTGTTGCGTTCGGCCCAGGCATCGGCCTGGTCCAGCAGCTCCAGGTAGTTGGCATCGCCTGCGGCGATGTTGTCGGCGAGGTCCGGCGCGAAGCGCAACACGCCGTCGTCGTACGACTCGGCCCTGCCGACGAGATGGATTCCCCGCGCGGCGAGCTCCCGGAAGTCGACCGTGTGCCCGCCGCGAGCGCCGCTGACCGCGATGGTCACGTGCTCGGCGCCCGCAGCGGGCGTTTCCATGTCCCACAGGCCGAGGACCCCGAGCCACCAGCAGAAGTCGCGGCCCCGATAGCTGCGTGGGGGCCGGTCGTGTGGACCGACCGAGAGGTATACCCGGCGGCCGGAGCGCTGGAGTTCGTCGGCGATCTGCACGCCGGACGACCCGGCGCCGACGACCAGCACGGCGCCCTCGGAGAACTGGTCGGGGTTGCGGTAGCCGCTGGAGTGGATCTGCACCGGTACGGCGCCCTCGGGCACGATGGGCGGGATGATCGGGCGCTGGAACGGTCCGGTCGCGGCGACAACGAACTGTGCGTCGATGACGCCGTCGGAGGTCTCGACCCGGAACCCTCGCTTTCCGACGTGCCGCCGCACCGAGGTCACTTCCACGCCGCATCTGATCGGCGCGGCGATCTTCTCGGCGTAGGCCTCGAAGTACTTCGCCACCTGGTCCTTGGACGCGAACGCCGCGGGGCTGACGTCGTCGAACTCGAGGCCGGGAAAGCGGTCGTGCCAGGCCGGTCCGTTCGCGACGAGTGAGTCCCACCGCTCGGTGCGCCACCTCTCCGCGATGCGGTGTCGCTCCAGCACCAGGTGCGGAACGCCACTGTCGCTGAGGTGCTCACTCATCGCGACGCCCGCCTGTCCGGCGCCGACGACGAGGACCTCGATCTGCTCGCTCGCCACTCCAACCTCCACACTCTCGACGGCCACCAGTTCGGGTGTGCCGTGCTTGTCCGCAATCCTCAGCCCTGGGCTTGTCGGTGTCCAACAGATGTTGTTGTCGCTCTAGTTCTGTTTTGTAGATGCAAGGACGACGGCTCGCCATCGGTTCAGCTGATGCAGATGCTCATAAACATCTGTTGGACATATCGCTTTGGGTGCAGTGGACTGGGGCCAGTCACCTGTCCAGGAGTGAGGAATCACGTGAGCATCGTCGCCGGCGGCCACACCCGCATCCGTCCGTTCAACACCCGGGAGACCTATCCCGAGCAGAACCTCGACAACGACCTGTGCCAGGCGGTGGTCGCGGGCAATACCGTCTACGTCCGCGGCCAGATCGGCCAGGACCTCGACACCAGCGCCTCGGTCGGCATCGGGGACGTCGAGGCCCAGACCGAGCGGGCGATGGCCAATATCGACATGCTGCTCACCGAATCCGGCGCCCGGATGGAGCACTTGGTCAAGCTGACGATCTACATCGTCGACCCGCGCTATCGCGAGACCGTCTACCGAACCATCGGTCGCTGGACCAAAGGCGTATACCCGATCTCGACCGGGCTGGTCGTCTCGGCCCTCGCCCGGCCGGAGTGGCTGGTCGAGGTCGACGCTATCGCCGTGATCCCGGGAGCCGAACAGTGACCTTCTCCCTGCTCGCCATCGACGGCCACGGCGCCATCGGCATGGCGGTCACCTCGTCCAGCCCGGCGGTGGCCGCGCGCTGCATCCACCTGCGGGCCGGTGTCGGGGGCGCCGCCTCCCAGAACGTCACCGACCCCCGCTTGGGCACGGCCCTGTTGGATGCGCTCGAGACGGGCCTGGACGCGCCCGGCGCGATGGCACGCGTCGTGGCGGATCGCGACCACATCGACTTCCGCCAGCTCACCGTTCTCGGTCTCGACGGCGCAGGCGCCGCCTTCTCCGGAGCCGGTGCGCTCGGCACCCACGCCGATCGAGTCGGCCCGGGTGTGGTCGCGGCGGGTAACCTGCTCGCCCGACCGGAGGTCGTCGACGCGGTCATCGATGGTTTCGCCGCCGCGACCGGTGAGCTCGAGCAGCGTCTGGTCGCCGCGCTGGTTGCCGGTCAGGCGGCCGGCGGCGAGGTGGACCCGGTCCGCTCGGCCGGACTGGCCGTCGTCCGCGAAGTGCCGTGGCGGGTCACCGACCTCCGGGTGGACTGGAGCGACCAGCCGATCGAGGACCTTCGGCGCCTGCTCGACGTGTGGCTTCCGCAGCGCGACGACTACGTGACGCGCGGGCTGAACCCGACGGCGGCGCCGGCCTTCGGCGTCGGCGGAGACGAGTAGACCGATGATCCAAGACTTCAGCACGGCGTCCGGGTCGGACTGTGCGGCACGCCGCAGCGCCGCGGGCACCGTGGCCGCGGACGCCGACCGTCTGATCGCACTCTCCGAACTGCTGCACGCGAACCCCGAAACCGCCTGGGAGGAGCACCGCTCCTCGCGCTGGGTGGCCGAGGCGCTCGCCGAGGCGGGTTTCACGGTGACCGCGAACTATCTGGGACTGGAGACCGCCTTCCTCGCCGGCTATGGCAGCGGCCCGTTCCGGCTCGGTCTGTGCGCGGAGTACGACGCGCTGCCCGGACTCGGTCACGCGTGCGGACACAATCTGATCGCGGCGATCACGGTCGGTGCCGCACGCGCGCTGGCACCGCTCGCCGATGCGGCGGGCCTCACCATCGAGGTCTTCGGGACCCCGGCAGAGGAGGGCGGCGGCGGCAAGATCGAATTGCTGGAACGCGGCGCCTTCGCGGGGCTCGACCTGGCCATGATGGCCCACCCGGCGCCCGTCGACGTCGCCGAGGCGCAACCGTTCGCGGTCTCACATTCCCACGTCTCCTACCGGGGTAAGGCGGCGCACGCCGCGGCGTATCCCGAGCAGGGCGTCAACGCGGCGGACGCGTTCACGATCGCCCAGGTCGCGGTCGGACTGCTCCGTCAGCAGTTGCCCCCGACAGTCCGCGTGCACGGCGTGATGACCAATGGCGGCGAAGCACCCAACGCCATCCCCGCGCACACCGAGGGGCGCTGGTACGTCCGCGCGGAGAGCCTGGCCCAGCTCGCCGAGACCGAGGAACGGGTATGGCGCTGCTTCGAGGCGGGGGCCATCGCCACCGGCGCCACTCTCGACATCGCCGCCGAGAGCAAGCCGTACGCCGAGTTCCGCACCTACCAGGCGGGCCTCGACTCCTACGTCCGCAACGCGCAGCGCCTCGGACGCGTCTTCGACACGGACTCGCCTGCCCGCCGAATGAACAGGGCCTCCACCGACATGGGCAACGTTTCCCAGGTGGTGCCCGCGATCCATCCCTATATCGGCATCAATTCCCTTCCCGCCCTCAACCATCAACCCGAGTTCACTGCCGCCTGCGTCGGCGGTGACGCCGAGAAGGCAATTCTCGACGCCGCGACGGCCCTGGCCTGGACGGCGCTCGACATCGCCGAGGACACCGCCGCGCCATGAGCACCGACTCCTTCCGTACCGAGCACGATTCGCTCGGCCCGCACGACGTGCCCGCCACCGCCTACTGGGGGGTTCACACCGCCCGCGCACTGACGAACTTCGCGATCAGCGGCACGCCGGTCGGTGCGCACCGCGAGCTCGTCGCCGCCCTCGGGGCGGTCAAACTCGCTGCCGCCCGCGCCAATCACGATCTCGGCCTGCTCGACGATCGGCGATTCGACGCCATCGCGGCCGCCGCGGACGAGGTGCGCATCGGTGTCCTGGACGGACAGTTCGTCGTCGATGTGATCCAGGGCGGGGCCGGTACTTCGACGAATATGAACGCCAACGAGGTGATCGCCAACCGCGCGCTGGAGATCCTCGGACTCGCGCGCGGTAGTTATCACGAGATCCATCCACTCGATCACGTCAATCGCTGCCAGTCGACCAACGACGTCTACCCGACCGCGGTGCGACTCGCGCTGCTGACGATGATCGAGCGGCTGAGCGAGTCCATCACCGCCCTGGCCGATGCGTTCGCGACCAAGGCGACAGAATTCCGCACGGTGTCGAAGATCGGACGCACCCAGCTGCAGGACGCCGTCCCGATGACCGTGGGACAGGAACTCGGGGCCTACGCCGTGACTCTTCGCGAGGAACTGGCCCGGCTGGCCGACTCGCGCACGCTGCTGTGCGAAATCAATCTCGGAGCCACCGCGATCGGCACCGGCATCACCGCGCACCCGGATTACGCGCGCCGAGCCGTCGCGCATCTGGCCGAGATCGTCGGCCTGCCGGTCACCGGGGCCGGTGACCTGGTCGAGGCCACCAGCGATACCGGTGCGTTCGTCCAGGTCTCCGGTGTCCTCAAACGGATCGTGGTCAAGGCCTCGAAGATCTGCAACGACCTGCGTCTGCTCGCGTCGGGACCGCAGGCCGGTCTGGGCGAACTCCAACTGCCCGCGCGGCAGGCCGGATCGAGCATCATGCCCGGCAAGGTCAACCCGGTGATTCCGGAGATGGTCAATCAGGTCGCCTTCTGGGTGATCGGGAACGACCTCACAGTGACGATGGCCGCGGAGGGCGGTCAATTGCAGCTCAACGCCTTCGAGCCCGTCATCTGCCACGGGCTGCTCCAGGGATTCGCGTGGACGGCAGCGGCCTTCGACTCATTGCGTGAGCACTGCGTCGACGGCATCCGCGTCGACGCTGTCAAGCTCGCCGCGGCCGCGGCAGGCAATGCCGGCCTGGCCACGGCGCTGACGCCGTTGCTGGGTTACGCGCGCTCCGCCCAGATCGCCAAGGACGCGCTCAGCGGGGTCGCGGATGTCCGCACGCTCGCGCTCGCCATCCATGGCGTAGAGGCCGAGACCCTCGACGCACTGCTCCGCCCCGAGCACCTGGCCAACCTTCTTCCCGAGTCGGCCGACGACAACGCCCGGATCGCCTCGCAGAGCAGTCCGCCGCACTGACCGGACCGTGTATCGAGCTCGCCTACCATCACTACTGATCGGGCCCATCCGGCCCTCGACTCCTGGTAGCGGAATGGACAAGGACGCCCGCGTGACGAACTACGGTTTCACCCTCGTGCAGTTGCGCTATTTCGCCGCCGCCGCCGAGCTGGGCAGTATGACGGCCGCCTCCCGGAAGTTGATGGTCTCCCAGTCCGCTGTCTCGACCGCCGTCGCCCAGCTCGAGAAGGAGCTCGGCGTGCAACTGCTACTACGCCAACACGCGCGAGGGCTCACGCTCACCGCGGCCGGCGAGGAGTTCTACCGGGAGCTACGCAATTACCTTGTGCACACCGCGGAGCTGGCCGAGGTCGCACGTACCGCGGGCCGGGCGCTGATCGGAGATCTCACCATCGGTTGCTTCTCGACGCTCGCCCCCTTCTCGTTGCCGCCGATGCTGGCGGCCTGCGAGCGGGAGCATCCCGGTATTCGCGTGTCGGTGGTGGAGGACGAGCACGCCGTACTGAAGCAGGCCCTGCGCAGTGGCCGGTGTGAGTTGGCGTTGATGTACGGCTACGACCTCGAGGAGGACATCGACCATGTCCGCGTCGGCGTCGCTTCGCCGTATGCCTTGGTCGCGAAGGGGCATCCGCTCGGGCGTCGCAAGCGGATCACGTTGCGCGATCTCGCCGATGAGCCGATGGTGCTGCTGGACCTCCCGCACAGCGGCCGGTATTTCGAGCGCCTCGTGGAATCAGCCGGCTTCCAGCCGGTGATCCGACATCGCACGTCGGGGTTCGAGACCGTCCGGGCTCTGGTCGCCAACGGCCAGGGCTGGTCGGTGCTCAACCAGCGCCCGGCGAGCAATACGACCTACGACGGATCCGAGGTGGTCGCGCTCGAGATCACCGATCACGTGGAGCCCCTCGACGTTGTCCTCGCATCGATGGCGGGCACGCGCCGTACGGCGCGTGCCCAAGCCTTCATCCGGTCGTCGATCCACACAGCACGGAACCGGGTGAACCGCTGAACCTCAGTGTGTACCGGCCGGTGGGGTGAGCCGCGCCTGCGACTCCTCCGCGGCATCCGCCGCTACGGTGTTCGAAAAGCGAACCAGGAGCAGGTACACCACAGCGGTCACCGCGAACCCGACGAGCCACGCGAGGTCGAGGTTGTGCAGCGGTGCCGCGAGCGGGCCGGTGAACAACGGTGTCACCATGAAGGGCAGCTGCGCCGCCAGGCCCACCGCGTAGCTGATCAGCCCGACTCGATTCCATCGGCCGTACTGCCCGCCGTCGCGCATGTAGAGGTCGGCGACGACGTAGTGCCCCTTGCGGACGATGAAGTAGTCCGCGAGGTTGATGGCCGACCACGGGATCAGGACGTAGAGCAGCAGCGACAGGAAGCTCTCGAACGTGGTCATGAAGTCGCCCTGCCCCAGGAGTGCGACCAGGGTGGCGATCGCACCGCACACCAGGGTTGTCAGCACACGGGTACCGGCCGTCACGGTCATCTTGAACATCGACTGCAACACGGTCAGCGCGTTCATGACCGCGGAGTACAACTCGACGCTGTTGATGAGAGCCGAGGTGACCGCGAAAACGATGAGCGCGATGACCCCGATCCAGCCGAGGTGGTCGGAGAGCGCGGCGAGGGGGCTGGCGACATTCGCCGCACCGAGCAGTACACCCAGGGTCATGACGAATACGGAGCTCCCGACGAGTCCGAGATAGGTGCTCCAGAACGCCGATTTGGGTCCGGTCTGCTTCGGCAGGTAGCGCGTGTAGTCCGAGACGTACGGCGCGTAGGCGAGCTGCCAGACGATACCGATGGCGAGCATTCCGAACAGGCCCTCGAAGCTGAAGGCGGCCTCCGCGCGCTCTGCGGTGACTTCGGGCTTCATCCAGAGCAACGCCATCGTCACCGCGACCGTCACGCCGATCAGGACGGACATGTACACCATCGTTTTGCTCAGCAGGTCATAACCGAACACACACAGCACGACGCCGATGACAGCGAAGACGACGATGACCAAAGATCCGTTCAGCTCCGGGAACACCACGGCGAGAGCATCTTTGGCGACGATCAGGATGCTGGCGAAGAAGCCGAGGAACATGATGAGCGCGATGACCGCGAAGAGGCTGCCGCCCTGGAACCCGAACTGGGCGCGGGCTTGCAGCATCTGCGGAATGCCGAGGTGCGGTCCCTGCGAGGCGTGGAGCGCGGCGCCGATGGCCCCGATCACATTGCCGACCAGAATGGCGAGGATGCTCCAGCCGATGGTGAGGCCGTAACCGCTGCTCGCGACCGCACCGGTGACCACGGCCAACGGCATCATGTTCAGCCCGACCCAGATCGCGAACAGTGACCACGGGGTCCCGGTGCGTTTGTTCTCCGGGATGGGCAGGATGTGCTCCTGCTCGAACTTCGCGAATGTCGTGCTGGCGACCTGGGGTTCGTTGGTCATGATCACTCTCTCTCGGCGCATCACCGCGCGGCTCCGAAGTGGTGCGGATCACGCCATCTTCCCGACGAATCGGCCATCTGTACACTTCACAAAACTGAGCTTCGGCATCTGGAAAACAGATGCTGGGTCCGCCTGGAGCCATCACGTTCCGTGAGAATCTCGCGCCGTGGGCAGGTAGCAAGGCGCCGCACGAACCCTCGGCCGTCGGTGATTCCTTGCCCCTTGGAGCAAAGTCAGGCACCGACCACGCTTGTCCCTCCGGGGGCCATGGGGGCGATCCGGACGCCCGTCGCGGAGTGTGCGTAGCTGGCCAGCTGCTGCTCCGCGCGCGCCAAGGTCATCGACGAGTTGTGTGCCAGCAAGTGCAGTCCGAGGGCATCCTCGAGGGTCACGAAGTTGCGCGCGATCACCTCGGACCCGTCGGTCAGGTCGAACTCGCCCAGCGCCCGACCGACCTCGAGGACCGAGGCGTAGAGCGAGACCTCGCGGTCGAAGAGCAGCGTCATCAGAGTGGCGTGGATCGGACTGCGGCTCGCGCTCACCGAGATCTCGTCCAGCACCTGACTGAGCAGCAGGTCCTTCCCGCGAGGAAGGCCCGAGTACATCAGGCGTGCGAGCTTGACGGTCGGGCTGTGATCGCCGTCGATGTCGCGTTGGCGCGACCAGTAGTAGCGGTCGGTGGCCGCCCGGTGAGCGGCCTCGATCAACTCGTCGAGCTCTGGGTAGTAGTACGCGATGAGACGGGACGAGACGCCGGCCTCCTCGGCGATGTTCTTCATCGTCGCGCCGGCCAGTCCATGGCTGGCGATGGTGGTGAGAGTCGCCGCGATCAGATGCTCGCGGCGACCGGCCTGGTCCTTGAGTCGCGCCATGGGAGTCACCGTAGCGCTCCCGCCGCAGGGCCGGACACCGAGATTGACAGCCGGTGTGTTCCACGGCATATTTGCGGTCCAGCGCAAAGAAAGGTTCGCTCGTGAGAACTCACCAGGACTGGATCGAACTGGCCGCCGCGGCCACGATCCACACCCGATCGTTCATCGGCGGCCGCTTCGTGGAGACCGGCGAGGCAGCATTCGAAAACCGCAACCCCGCGACGGGCGCGCTCCTCAGCGAGGTGGCCGACGCCGGACAGGAGGGTGTCGACGCCGCCGTTCGCGCCGCCCGCTCCACTTACGAATCGGGGGTGTGGAGCCGCGCCGGTGTGGCCTTCCGCCGCGAGCGGCTGCTGCGCTTCGCCGATCTGCTGGCCGAGCACTCGGCCGAACTCGCGGTCCTCGACTCGCTCGACATGGGCAAGCGAGTCGTCGATGCCCACGATCTCGATCTGCCCTTCTCGGTGAACCTGTTCCGCTACTACGCGGAGGCCATCGACAAGATCAACGACGAGGTCGCTCCGACGCCGCCGGGCACCCTCGGCCTCGTCAGGCGTGTGCCGCTGGGCGTGGTCGGCGCGGTCATCCCCTGGAACTACCCGGTCGACATGCTGGCATGGAAGGCCGCGCCCGCGATGGCAGCGGGCAACTGCGTGGTCCTCAAACCGGCCGAGCAGTCGCCGTCCTCGGCGCTGCGGATAGCCGAACTGGCGGTCGAGGCCGGAATCCCGGAAGGCGTCCTCAACGTGGTCCCCGGCCTCGGCGAGACCACCGGCCGCGCACTGGGTCTGCATCCGGATGTCGACGTACTCGCCTTCACCGGCTCCACGCAGGTGGGACGATTGTTCCTGCAGTACGCGGGCCAGTCGAATCTCAAGCAGGTGTGGCTGGAGTGCGGGGGCAAGAGCCCCCACCTGGTCTTCGCCGACGCCGAGGACCTCGCCGCCACCGCCGCGCAGACCGCGCACGGCATCTGGTTCAACCAGGGCGCGGTGTGCTCTGCCCACTCACGCGTGCTCGTCGAACGCTCCGTGCACGAGGAGTTCGTCTCCTTGGTCGCGGCCGAGGCGGCGGCGTACGCGCCGGGGGATCCGCTCGACCCGGCGGCCGGCATGGGCGCGATCGTCTCCACAGAACAGACCGATCAGGTGATGGCGTTCGTCGACGGGGCACGCGCCGCGGGCGCGCGCCTGGTGACCGGAGGCGAGCGTCTCACTCGAGGCGACAGCGACTGCTACGTGCAGCCCACGGTGTTCGACGACGTCGACCCGGCTTCCGCGCTGGCTCGCGACGAGGTGTTCGGCCCGGTGCTCGCCGTGACGCCCTTCGACAGCGAGGACCAGGCCGTCGCGCTGGCCAACGACTCGGCCTACGGGCTGGCGGCCTCGGTCGCCACGAGCAACCTCTCCCGCGCGCATCGCCTGACCGACCAGATCCACGCAGGCACGGTCACCGTCAACGGGGTGGACGCCTTCAGCGCGTGGACCCCGTTCGGCGGCTTCAAGGGATCCGGCTTCGGCCGCGACCTGTCACTGCACGCGCTCGACAAGTACGTGGGTCTGAAGACCGTGTGGATCAACCACTGAGCCGCGCAGGCACCACCCGTCCAGCCCGACCTAGGAGACCTCCCATGACCGAGCAGCCGCCCGCCGTGGCCGCCCCATACGACATCCTGTTCGAGCCCGTCAAGATCGGGCCGTTCACCACCAAGAACCGCTTCTACCAGGTGCCCCACTGCAACGGCATGGGCTATCGCGACCCCAGTGCCCAGGCCGCGATGCGCAAGATCAAGGCCGAGGGCGGCTGGTCGGTGGTATGTACCGAGCAGGTGGAGATCCACGCGACCTCCGACATCGCCCCTTTCATCGAGCTGCGGATCTGGGACGATCAGGATCTCCCCGCGCTGAAGCGGATCGCCGACGCGATTCACGAGGGTGGCGGCCTGGCGGGTATCGAGCTGGCGCACAACGGGATGAACGCACCGAACCAGCTCAGCCGCGAAACCCCACTCGGCCCCGGTCATCTGCCGGTGGCCCCCGACACGATCGCGCCGGTCCAGGCGCGGGCGATGACCGAGCAGGACATCGCCGACCTGCGACGCTGGCACCGCAACGCGGTGCGCCGTTCGATCGAGGCCGGCTACGACATCGTCTACGTGTACGGCGCTCACGGCTACAGCGGCGTCCACCACTTCCTGTCCCGGCGCTACAACCAGCGCACCGACGAGTACGGCGGCTCGCTGCTCAACCGGATGCGCCTGCTGCGTGAGCTGCTCGAGGACACCCTCGAGGAGTGCGCGGGCCGGGCAGCCGTCGCGTGCCGGATCACCGTGGAGGAGGAGATCGCCGGCGGCATCACGCGCGAGGATATCGAGGGCGTCTTGCGTGAGCTCGGGGAGCTTCCCGACCTGTGGGACTTCGCGATGGGCAGCTGGGAGGGTGACTCGGTCACGTCCCGGTTCGGTCCGGAGGGCAGGCAGGAGGAGTTCGTCGCCGGTCTCAAGAAGCTGACCACCAAGCCGGTTGTCGGCGTGGGGCGCTTCACGTCGCCGGACGCGATGGTCCGCCAGATCAAGGCAGGCATCCTCGACTTGATCGGCGCGGCCCGACCGTCGATCGCCGATCCCTTCCTGCCCAACAAGATCCGCGACGGCCGGTTGAACTTGATCCGCGAGTGCATCGGCTGCAATATCTGCGTCTCCGGAGACCTCACCATGTCACCGATTCGCTGCACCCAGAACCCGAGCATGGGTGAGGAGTGGCGGCGTGGCTGGCACCCGGAGCGGATCCGGGCGAAGGGCAGCGACTCCCAGGTCCTGGTGGTCGGTGCCGGGCCTTCCGGTCTGGAAGCGGCCCGTGCGCTCGGGGTGCGTGGGTACGACGTCGCCCTCATCGAGGCGCGTCGAGATCTCGGCGGCCGGGTGCGCCAGGAGTCACGACTGCCGGGCCTGTCGGCGTGGGGACGCGTCCAGGAGTACCGCGAGGCCGCGATCGCCGAACTGCCGAACGTCGAGGTCTTCCGCGAGAGCCCGATGACGGCGGCCGACATCATCGAGTTCGGTTTCCAGCACGTGCTGGTGGCCACCGGTGCGACGTGGCGCACGGACGGTGTCGCCCGCTTCCACACCACACCGCTGCCGATCGCCGAGGGTGCGCAGGTGCTCGGACCGGACGACCTGTTCGCGGGGCGACTCCCGGAGGGAAAGACAGTGGTCGTGTACGACGACGATCACTACTACCTCGGTGGAGTCGTCGCGGAACTGCTCGTCCAGCAGGGCTACGACGTCTCGATCGTCACCACACAGTCGCAGGTGTCCGCCTGGACGAACAACACCTTCGAGGTCAACCGCATCCAGCGCCGTCTCATCGAGAAGGGCGTCACCCGGATCACCGACCACGCCGTGACCCGCGTCGGTGTCGGAGGGGTCGAGGTGACGGACGTGTACGCCGGCGCCGTCCGAGAGGTCGAGTGCGACGCCGTGGTCATGGTGACCGCGCGCCTGCCACGCGAGGAGCTCTACCTCGAACTCGAGGGGCTCCGCGCGCAGGGCGAGCTGCGGTCGGTGCGCGGCATCGGCGACGCGTGGGCGCCCGCCACGATCGCCGCGGCCGTCTGGTCGGGCCGCCGCGCCGCCGAGGAGTTCGACGCCGAGCTACCGTCCAACGACGAGGTGCCCTTCCGTCGTGAGGTGACCCAGCTGGCCTGAGGTGTCGGTCGACCGGCACCGTCTACAGGGCGGTCGACTGCACCTCGCGCGTTCGAGCGGAACCGGAGACCATCGCCGTCGGCGGATCCGCGTGCTTCATGCGCGGCCGGATCGTCGAAGCCGACGACGATCACCAAGGTCACACCGACCGATCCACGCGCGGTTCTCGCACGATACGTAGGGGAGGAGTCCGACGGACGTGTCCGCTACCGGAGTATCCAGACCGACCAGCCGATAGGGCAGCCGCTGGAATTCCGCATGGCGATGCTCTGACCACATCGTCTGTGTCGAACCGGGGTTGTGCCCCTGGGGATCCGGACGCGTGTGCAATGTGCACCGCGATCCTCGCCAACACGCCACGACTCACCATGGTGACCCTACGAAGGGATGGCGATAGTGGAGGAAGAGTTCGTGCACCGACAAACCGACCCGGTTACGTGATCTCAGCGAGGCTTCCACCGCACCGTCATACCCACCATTCGAGGGAGATCAGGACAGCATGAGAACCGACACCACCAGGTACAGCAATTTCAGCGGCTGGATCGATCGTCCGGACGATGTGCGACCCGCCTTGGACGGCGACATCACCTGCGACATCGCCGTCGTCGGCGGCGGCATGGGTGGAATGGCCACCGCCCTGCGCCTCGCCGAGCGCGGCCAGGACGTCGTCCTGCTCGAGGCCGAGTTCTGTGGCTACGGCTCGGCCTCGCGCAACGGCGGTCAGATCGCCGGGGCGCCGGGTGGAGACCTGCGGATGCTCGGCCTGTTCTCCGGCAGCAAGCTCTCGGTGATGGCCAAGCTGGCTGAGCACGCGGGCCACTACGTGGAAGATCTCATGAAGACCCATGACATCGACTGCGACTATGTGCCGAACGGCTTGGTGTGGGGTGCGATCTCCCCGCTCATGATGCTGAGGGTCCGTACACAGGCGGCGATTCTGCGCGCTGTCGGCGGGCAGGGGACAGTCGGCAACCGTGCGCAGCTCGGCCTTCCGACCGGCTTCGTGGGTGGCATGCGAGAGGCCATCGGCGGCATGCTGAACCCGGGCAAACTCGCCCGTGGTGTACGGCGGGCCGTACTCGACTCGCCGGTCGAGCTCTACGAGCGGACCCCGGTGAGCGATGTCCGCAGGACGGGCGGCATCGTCGAACTCACCACCCCGAACGGCACGGTGCGGGCGAACAAGGTGGTGTTGGCGACGAGCGCCTACGCCGGCGAATGGGACATCACGCCCAAGAACCTCTCGGTGCCGCTGTACGTCATCGAGATCGAGACCGAACCCATCGCGCCCGAGCGGCTCGCCGAGCTGGAGTGGACCAGCCGGTCCGGCATCATCACCCAGCACCAGGTCATGACCCACTACCGGCTCACCGAGCGCAACACCATCGTCTGTGGGGTCCGCCGGCCCGAGCGCGGCCCGGGCTACCCGCTGCCGGATCGGGTTCCGTCCCCGAGCCTCGTGAAGGACATGGCGGCAGACCTGGCCGAACGGTTCCCGACGCTGGCCGACGTGTCGATCGCGCAGGCCTGGGGCGGTTGGATCGGCATCAGCGCGGACTGGCTGTCGGTCGCCGGCCAGGTGGGCAACAACGTCTACTACTCGATGGCCTGCAACGGCCACGGCCTGTGTCAGGTCCCGTATGTGGGCAAGCTGCTCGCCGACTACATCGTCGACGACGAGATGCCGGAGGACCTCGCGGGCATCTGGTCGGACGCCCCGAAGTACCCGGCATCGATGGACCTGGTCATGAACCCGTTGGTGCTGCGGCTCGTCTGGAGCGTGGACCGGATGAACGACTTCTTCAGCGGCAGCAAGACGCTGGCGCGGCGGCAGCTGCGTCGCCGAGGCCGCGCGAAGCGCTGACGCATGGTCGCCCCGCGCTCCCGCTCGGGCAGCTGGAGCGCGAGACGACCCTGCCGCCGCGAGTGGGCGGCGGTCAGCCCGTGCCGCGGATCCGCAGGACCATCAACGCCGTCGCTACTTCGGTCGGCCGGTCGGCGAAGGGGCGGGGGAGGAGTTCGTCGACACGGGCGAGACGCCGGTCGATCGTGTTGCGGTGGGTGAAGAGCCGATCCGCGGTACTCGACCGGTTGAGGCCTTCCGCGACGTAGGTGAGCACCGTCTGATGCAGGACCGGGCTCGCGGCTTCGAAGTCGCCGAGGACATCGGTGACGAACTGATCGAGCTGGCCGACATCGGCCGACATCAAGTCGATCATCTGGACGTCCTCGTAACGGATCACGGGCAGATTCGAGCGGAGCCGCGACAGCAGGCGCTGCGCCGCCGCGGCATCCAGATGGGTTCGCCGAAATCCGTTGATGCCCGAGGCCGCCCGGCCGAGCGCCACGCGAGCACGGGGGTGGCGACTGAGCATCTCCTCGAGATCCGCGGCGGGCGGCACGGTTCTCGACGGAATCCACAGCCACTGCGCGGAGGTCCCCGCCACGACGGTGAGTCGACCCTCCGCGCCGCAGGCCCGCATCAACTGCTCACTCACGGCTTCGAGTGCGTGCGCGTTGCGCTCCGAATCCGTCCACACCACAGCGCCGATGTGCGAGCCGGTCAGCGCGTATCCCAGCTGGGCCTCGGCCCGTGCCGGCGCGATGTCGGCACCCTGGAGCAGCAGTTCGACGGTGGCGTAGCGCTGCAGCTGCGCGCCGCCGGCGAATTCTTTGCGGACATCGTCGACCTGTTGTGCCAATGCCGCGATGGCGTCGTCGACGGCGGTGGTCAGCGAGCAGGCGGAGACCGCCACGAGCTCCTCGAGCTCCTCGAGATCGCCTGTCACCCTGAAGCATTCGGCCAGCCACCACCGCCACACGACGTACTGTCCGGCCCGCCAGGAGGTGACTTCGTCGGTGGTGAGGCCGCGCAGAACGACATTGCGCGCGTAGGTACGCGTCTCCTCACTGTCCGCCGTCGGGACCCGCACGCCGGGTGCGGCGATGTTCGACGTCAGCCACTTCTTGAGGGCGAAGACGCCGACGCGGTCGCTGGCCTCGGCCAGCACGGGATCCTGTGAGATCTCCAGGTAACGGGGGTCCCGGAGCGTCGCCTCCTCCATGTCGGCCAGAATCTCCTTGTGCCTGGCGAGCATGGTCTCGGCGACATCGCGGAAGAGCTCGCGCACCCGGTCGGAGGGCACGGGCCACAGCTCGCCGAACTCTACGGTCATTGTCCAGGAACCTCCATCGCTCGCCGTGACAACGAGTATGCGCCGCCCGCCCCGGCGATTTGCTAATGAGGATCTGAGGCTGTCAGTCCGTCTTGGTCATCACGTGCTTGATGCGGGTGTACTCCTCGAGCGCGTAGATCGACATGTCCTTGCCATATCCGGACTGTTTGAACCCGCCGTGGGGCATCTCCGAGAGGATGGGCATGTGGTCGTTCACCCAGACGCAGCCGAAGTCGAGGTCGCGTGCTGCGCGTGCCGAGTGGGTGAGGTTCTGCGTCCAGATCGACGACGCCAGGCCGAACTCCACGTCGTTCGCCCACTCGAAGGCCTGGTCGATATCGGCCGCACGCTGCACGGTGACGACGGGGCCGAACTGCTCTGTCTGCACGAGCACGTCCGCCTGGCTCGGGTTCGCCACCACCGTGGGTTCCAGGAAGAAGCCGTCGCCGGGCAGGGCCTTGCCCCCGGTCACGATGGTGCCGTCGGTCTTGGCGAGGACGTCGAGGATGGACTGCCGGTGTGCGGCCGAGATGACGGGACCCATGTCGATGCCGCCGCCGGTAGTGGGATCGCCGACTCGGATCGCCTCGACCGCGGGGACCAGCGTCGCGAGCAGCCGGTCGTAGATTCCCGGGGTGGCGATCACCCGACACGCCGCGGTGCAGTCCTGGCCGCTGTTGACGAAGCCGGCGGAGGCGATGCCCGCGACGACCGCGTCGAGATCGGCATCGTCGAGGACGATGACCGGCGCCTTGCCGCCCAGCTCGAGATGCGTTTGCGCGACGTGGGCCGCGGCCACCTCGGCGATGTGCCGCCCGGTGCTGGTGTCGCCGGTCAGCGAGACCAGGCCGATGCGGCGATCGGAGACCAGGTGGTCGCCGATGTCGGCCGCCGATCCCGACAGCACGTTGAACACACCGGCAGGGAAGACGTCCTGCGCGAGCGCGGCGACGTAGAGGGCGGTCAGTGGGGTCTGACGCGAGGGCTTGAGGATGGTGCAGTTCCCGGCCGCCAAGGCGGGACCGATCTTCCAGGTCGCCATGAGCAGCGGGTAGTTCCACGGTGCGATGCCCGCGACGATGCCGATCGGCTCGCGCCGCACGTAGGACTCGTAGCCGCGCAGGTACTCACCGCCGGCGCGGCCCTCCATCGTCCGCGCCGCACCCGCGAAGAATCGCAGGTTGTCCACCGCGAAGGGCACCTCGTCGCGGGCGACCGGGAGGGGTTTGCCGACGTTGCGGGACTCCAGCACCGCGATCCGCTCGGCGTGTTCTTCGATCTTGGACGCCAGGGTCAGGAGCATCTCGGCCCGTTCGCCCGGGGTGGTGCGCCGGAACGAGCGGAACGCCTGCTCGGCGGCGGTCACGGCCGCTTCGACGTCCTCCTGTCCGCTGGCGGGAACCTGGGCCAGGACCCCGCCGGTCGCGGGTTCGAGGACATCGAGCAGCCGTCCGGATGCGGCGTCGACGAGTTCGCCGTTGACGAGGTTCTTCGCGCTGTAGTCATTGGGGTCGAGCATGGTGATCTCCTTGTGTTGTTCACGGTGGGTCAGGCGGTGGGATGGATGCTGCGCGGTCGAGGAGTCACACCGGAGCAGGCGCAGCCAGTCGGGTGCCCTTCGACGCGATCCGCGCGACCGGGAGGTCGCCCATGGAAAGGAATCCGGGGGAAGCGTCGACGACCGCGGTCGCGACGTTCACCGCTGCCGCGATCGTGCTCATGAACGACTCGAAGCCGACGGGTGAGGACAGCTCGATCACCTGATCGGTCCCCTCGATGCGGTAGTCGTCGCCCGCGCTCACCGGATCGCTGCCGTCGAAGAAGCCGAACATGATCTCGAGGTCGATCACCGTTCGACCGCCCAGCGTGCCGCGCGCGGCGTGGGTGACGGCGGCGATCCGGCCCGGCTCGATGACGACGTGGTCGCCGGTCCGGACGGTGTCGCTGACGATCGCGGGGGAGACCTGGCCGACGACGATCTCGTCGAGTGACCAGCCGAGACCGGCGGCGAGCGCACCGATGGCCTGTTCGAAGCCGTAGTGGCCGACCACCGCTCCGCAGGCCTGCGCCTCGTCGAACTGTGCGGGCGTGAGCCCGAGGCCGAACTTGGACAGGATCGCTCCGTAGCGCGACATGTTCGTCCGGCGGCGGACGACGACCCGCTCCACGCGCTGGGTGAGTGTCGTCAGCAGGAGCGGGAGGGTGTCCATCAGGACACCGGGGTTCGCGCCGGTACCGACGACGGTGACGCCGTTGGCCTTCGCGACCTGGTCCAGGCGTCGTGCGAGATGCGGGTGGCTGGACCACGGGTAGGACAATTCTTCGCAGATGCTCATCACGTTGTAGGACCGTTCGAGCAACGGCACGAGGGTGTCGACCACCAGGTTCAGGTCCGAGGTCGTTGCTACGACGGCCAGGTCGGCCGTGGGAAGGCTGGAGGGTTCGTCGATGACGGTGATTCCGCTCGCGCCGAGGCCGGCGAGGGTTCCGAGGTCGGCGCCGACGACGGCGCGATTGCGGTCGGCCGCGCCGACGATCCGCACGTCGGTGCGCTGCAGCAGGGATTCGGCCATGGCGAGCCCGGTGGCGCCGAGGCCGACCATGACGATGGTGTGCGTCAAAGATATTGTCCTTCAATGAGATTGGGTGCCGGGTCGGCGAGGGCTATTCCTGGGTTCCCGCAGTCGGTCGCAGTCGTCCGACCACGGGGCCGAGGGCGAGGGAGCCGAGAAGCAGCACGATGATGGCGACGGAGACGCTCTGCTCGGCTCCCGCGAGAAGGTCGAGATTGAGCAGCATCGCCGCCAGGATCACGAGCAGTCCGCCGAGGCCGAGCAGGGGTGCCACCAGGGTCCGCAAGGCCGAGATCCCGTGGGACTCGCGGCGGAAGTAGACCAGCACGGCCGAGCACGTCAGCACCAGCAGGATCACGTAGCCGACCGAGCCCAGCCCCGAGGTCCAGGTGTAGAGCTGACTCATCGGATCGAGGCCGATCGCGACGGCGAGCGCCACGACCACGACCACCGCCGCCGTCACCGCGAGCGATCCGCGGTGCGGCGAATTGTGTTCCGGGTGGACCGCCGCCAAGCGGTGCGGCAGCAGCTCACGTGACGACAACGACAGGGTGTACCGGGACAGGATGTTGTGCCAGGTCAGGGCTGCGGCGAAGGTGCTGGTGACGAACAGGGGCACGATCAGGTCCGCGCCGACCCGGCCGAGGTACTGCAGCGCGACCGAGGACAGCAGGCCCTCGGGATCGGTGGTAGCGGCGGCGGCGACCTGACTGTCACCGATTCCGCTGATCACCGCCCACGAGGTGACCGCGTAGAACAGGCCGACGACGGTCACGGAGACGACGGTCGCCCGGCGCACGGTGCGGACGGGGTCCTTCGCCTCGTCGCGGAACACGGCGGCGGCCTCGATGCCGATGAAGCTGAGGACTGCGAAGATGAGCGCCACGCCGGGCGCGCCGCTGAAGGCGTCCGCGAGGGAGACGACGCCGTCGGACAGGCCCTCCGGGCCGCCGCCGCGCAGGAGGATCGCGGCGTTCAGCACGACGACGAGGCCGACCTCCGCGACCAGCAGGACGCCGAGCACCTTCCCCGACACCTCGACGTTGCGGTGGCCGAGGAAGGCGATGATCGCCAGCCCGACCGCGGCCCAGACCCACCATGGCATCGAGGGTCCGCCGTAAGTGGTCACCATCGCATCGGTGCCGATCCCGAGCAGCACGTAGAGCCCGATGTAGATGCACGTGTAGGACAGCACGGCCAGATAGCCGGTGCCGATCCCGGCGACCCGGCCGAGCCCCGCGTGCACGTAGGAGTAGAAGGCTCCCGCGGACCGGACGAAGGGCGTCATGGTGGTGAATCCGAGAACGAAGAGAAGGAGCACGGCGAGCGTGGCGAGATAGGCCGCCGGGAGCCCTGCCCCGTTGCCGAGCGCCAGCCCGAGTGCCATCGGCCCGCCGACGACGCAGAGCGGGGCCGCGCCCGCGATGATGATGAGCGAGATCGAGAGGACACCGAGCTTGCCGTGCAGGCGGGCCGGACGCTTCGACGCAGCGCTCTCGTGGGTCCTGGTGGTCATGTCTTCCTTCATGCGATGGTTCGCCGCGGTCAGGGGATCAGCAGCTGGCGCAGCTGGGCACCGCTGGCGAGATCCGACAGCGCCTGCGCCGCCTCGTCGAGCGGCCTGCGGGCGGTGATCAGCTCGTCGAGGAGTAGTTCGCCGCTCATGTACAGGTCGACGAGCTTCGGGATGTCGAACTGCGGCCGGATGCTGCCGTAGTTGGAACCGAGGATCCGCGCGTCCATCTCGGCGAGCGCGAGCGGCTCGAAGGAGGCCGTGGCGCCCGCGGCCGGGAGTCCGACGACGACCGCGGCACCGCCGAGGGCGAGCGCGCGGATCGCGGCCTCGGTGGTGCTCACGTGCCCGATCGCGTCGAAGGCGAAGTCCACGCCGTCGGGCATCAGGTCGCGCAACGCCTCGACCGCGTCCGCACCGTCGAGGCCGATGGCGTCCGTGGCGCCGAAGGTCTTCGCGAGTGCGGCCCGTTCGGGGGAGAGATCGACGGCGACGATCCGCTCCGCGCCCTGCAGGCGGGCGCCCTGGACGATGTTGAGTCCGACTCCGCCGCAGCCGATCACCGCGACGGTGGCTCCGGCCGTCACCTTGGCCGTGTTGACGACAGCGCCGACGCCGGTGGCGGCGGCGCACCCCACCAGCGCGACGGATTCGAGCGGCGCGTCTTCGCGGATCTTGATCGCGCCGGTCGCGGGGACGACGACCTCCTCGGCCCACGAGGACACTCCGAGGTAGTGGTTGACGCGCTGCCCACCACGGCTGAGCCGGCTGGTGCCGTCGAGCAGGCTGCCGGTCGCGTTGATTACCGTCGCGACCTGGTGGCAGCGGGTCTCGCGCCCGGCGAGGCATTCGCGACACTGTCCGCAGTACGGGTTCCACGACAGCACGACGTGGTCGCCCACCGCGAGGTGCGTGACACCCGGGCCGACCTCGGTGATCACACCGGAGCCCTCGTGCCCTGGAACCAGGGGCGCGGGGACCGGCCACTCACCGCGGACGAGATGCAGTTCCGAGTGACACACCCCCGCCGCCGCGATCTGGACGCGGACCTCGTTGCGCGAGGGCGCTGCGAGGTCGATGTCGGTGATTTCGACGGAGGTGTCCTTGTCGGTGAACAATGCGGCGCGCATTACTCGACTCCTTTTGCGGGGCAATGTGATCGGCGAAACCGCAACGCTTTCCGGCACGGAGCGGCTGCTGAAGCGGTGTGGCGTGGATCTCACTGTGACGGCTCGGTGGGCGGATCAGCCACAGCATGTTTCAGCCAGTTACCGGGCGAAGCGGTGCAGATTGCACTCCGAGCCCAGGTGGTCGTGCGGCGCGAACCGGGAGAGGTGCGATTTCCACCACGAAGCCCCACAAGACGCTGAGATTCGATGTGGTGTGCGCCACACGGGGACCGGCAACCTGAATACCTCACGACGCGCTCGGCACAGGAAGGTAGCGAGGGATGAGCAATACAGCACCCGGCCCGGAGTACTTCGACGTCGTCATCATCGGCGGCGGAATCTCGGGTATCGGCGCCGCGACATACATCACCCGGGAGTTCCCGAACAAAAAGGTGGTGCTCCTCGAGGGGCGCGATTCCATCGGCGGCACGTGGGACCTGTTCAAATACCCCGGCATCCGCTCCGATTCGGACCTGCACACCTTCGCGTACGAGTTCAAGAGCTGGAAGAACGAGAACGCGATCGCCGACGCCCCGCTGATCCTCGACTACCTCGAGGAGACCGTCGAGGAGTACGGCCTCGCCGATCGCGTGCGCTACCGGCACAAAGTGGTCTCCGCGGCATGGTCGAGCGATGACGCCCACTGGCTGCTCAACGTCGACGTGACAGAGACCGACGGCACCGTGCGCCGCGAGGTCGTCAAGGCCGGCTGGGTGTTCGGCGCCACCGGTTACTACGACTACGAGAAGGGCTTCACCCCGGAGTTCCCGGGTCGCGAGGACTTCACCGGCGACATCATCCACCCGCAGCACTGGCCCGAGGGCTATGACTACTCCGGGAAAAAGGTCGTGGTGATCGGCAGCGGCGCCACCGCGATCACACTGATCCCGTCGATGTTGAAGGGCGACGGAGCGGCCGCGCACGTCACGATGCTGCAGCGCACGCCGACCTACATCTTGACGCTGCCGCGGGTGGACGCCCTGAGTCTGAAGCTCACCCGCCTGCTCGGCGAGCGCGGCGGCTACCTGGCCACCCGGTGGAAGAACATCCTCACCGACTGGACCGTTGTCCAGCTGCTGACCCGGTTCCCGAACGCGTCCCGCCGCTTCATCCGCAGCGTCAACGTCAAGGAGCTGCCCGCCGGCTTCGACGTCGACAAGCACTTCAACCCGCCGTACAACCCGTGGGAACAGCGCCTGTGCCTCGCGCCCGACGGCGACTTCTTCAAGTCCATCCGCGACGGCGGCGCATCTGTGGTGACCGACCGTATCCGCCGGTTCACCGCCACCGGCATCGCACTCGAGTCCGGCGAGCACCTCGACGCCGACGTCATCGTCACCGCGACCGGACTGAACCTGCGCCTCTTCGGCGGCATCGACCTCACCGTGGACGGGCGTCCCGTCGACCTGCCCAACACCGTGGTGTACCGCGGCATGATGCTGTCCGGCGTGCCGAACTGGATGAACGCGATCGGCTACACCAAGTCGTCCTGGACGCTCAAGATCGGGCTGCTCGGCAGGAGCATCATCGAGCTGCTGCGCCACATGGACACCCACGGCTACGACACCGCCGTCCCGCACGCACCCGACGGCGTCGGCACCCGCTCCATGCTCGACCTCGACTCGGGCTACATGCAGCGCGCCAAGAACGACCTGCCGCGCCAGGGCGACGCCATGCCCTGGAAGACGGAAAACGTCTTCCTCGATGACCGGAAGATGTATCGCGGCTCCGTGATCGATGAGCACCTGCGGTTCAGCTCCCGCCTCGAGCGCGAGCTCAGCGGCCGCACCGTCATGGAAGAAGCACGGCCATGATCGTGACCGCGCCCGGACAGGCGCCCGTCGCCCTGAGCGCTGCCGAGCGGGTGCAGCGCGCCGCGTTCACCGCGCTCGGCGGCCTCCCCGGCGGTCTGCTCCGGCGGCTCGCGCCGCGGGTGGTCAACGCCGACGGCGAGGTGATGGCCCCCGAGATCGCGCTACTGCTCAAAGCCACCGCGGGCGCTCCGGACTTCAGTGACGGCACTCCGGAGCAGGCCCGCGCGATCGTCGCGAACGACTCGCGGGTGTTCGCCGACAAGGCGCCCGCGGGGGTGCTCGTGGAGCCGGAGATCGTGATGCCGACCGGTCTGCGCGCGACCATGTACCGGCCGGCGACACCCTCGAAAGCCCTGGTCCTGTTCCTGCACGGCGGAGGTTTCGTCCTGAGCAGCCGACAGGACTACGACGTGCCCGCCCGGTTGATCGCCGACGGTGCCCGCGTCAACGTGCTCTCGGTCGAGTACGGTGTGGCGCCGGAATCCCCGTTCCCCGGCCCCGTCGACGACGCGGTCACCGCATGGCGGTTCGCCGTCGAGCACTGCGCCCAGTGGGGGATCGATCCCGCACGGATCGTGCTGCTCGGCGACAGCGCGGGCGGCAACCTCTGTGCCGTGCTGGCCGATGTCGTGGCGGGCGAGCAGGTCCGGCCCTTCCTGCAGGTGCTCATGTACCCGGTCGTGGACGCGGTGGGAAACTACGCCTCGCGCAAGGAGTTCGCCGACAACGCGGCACTGTCGGCCAAGCAGATCGAATGGCTGACCGATATGTATCTGCCGGACCGGACGGACGCACTCGACCCGCGGGTCTCGCCGATCCTCGCCGACGACCTGTCCGGCGCGCCTCCGACGCTGATCACCGTGGCCGGTTTCGATCCCCTGCGGGACGAGGCGCTGGCCTACGCCGCGCGACTCGAGGAGGCAGGCGTCCCGGTTCGTGTCTTCCGTGAGAGCGGCCTCGTCCACGGCTACCTCTCGATGACCCGCATCAGCCCCACGTCCCGCGCTGCGCTCGACCGGGTCACCGACGCTATTCGCACCAGCCTCGAGGAGTTCTGATGAGTACCACCCGCATGATCCTCGTCCTGCTCGCCGACCTGGCGATGGTCTGGGCAGGGTTCTACTACGGCATCAAGCTGCTGCGCGGCAACCGCAACTTCCTACTCGGCCTCGAATGGGTCGTGATGGCGGTGTCCGGCGTGAACGTGCTGTACCTCGCCGCGATCAACGTGGACCACGAGAGCCTGAGTTACCACGCCATGGTCTTCTTCGACGCGTTCTCCCGGTCGTTCGGTATGACGGTGATCCTCGTGGTCGGCTTGATGGCGGTGACGCACCGATACCGCCCGAGCTGGATGGTGGAGGCCCTGGCCATCGTGGCCGGTATCGCGGTGGGCCTCAACCGTGCCCTCGAACCCCGTGCGGTGGAACCGAGCTGGGCGGTCTTCTACCTCGTGATGAATCTGGCCGCCGCACTGTTCGTGTTCGTCTACATGGCGCCGAAGCTGTGGCGCGGGGGCGACCGCGGCAACGCGACGTGGGTGGCGCTCGGCGCCGCGCTCGGCGCCTTCGTAGCCATCATCTACGACTACTTCCCGATCCCCGGCGACGACGCGGACCACACGCTGTTCTACATCATCTCGCTGACGATCTGGGCACTGATGATCGTGACCTTCTCGCGCGGCTACCTCGCACTCGAACGGATCAACACCCAGACTGACGAGCACACCTCGGCTCCGGAAGGTATCAGCACGCGAGAAACAACGGCTTGACCAGTTCGCCGGTCGGTCCGCGACAGGCTGTGCACGAAGCGCACGCGCAGGACAGCTTGCCGCGGGTCGAAGTCTTTCCGACGTCGTGGATCACCTCTCGCCACACTGCGCCGAACACCGCCGGATCCCACGATGTCGTGGTGCTCGGCTGTGGCCTGATGGGGTCCGCGCCAGCGGGAGCCTGGAACCGCACGCTCTACCGGGCATCAGCGCCGGCCGCCGACGGTGTGCACGCTGTCGCCGACAGCAGCGTGGTGGGTCGGCCGGTGTCGGTCGTGAATTCGCTCGCCATGCCGTAGGCGATGTACTGCATCATCACCAGATCGGAGAACGCGAACGCGCCCGTCACGACGAGCAGGATGAGCGCGGCCGCGGTGATGTTGCGCCCCGTCCGGTACGTCGATGGCGCGCAGACAGTCGGTCCCGCGATTCGTCGATCGCGACGTTCAGAGGTGACGTCGACGGACGGGAACACGCGCCGGCACCCCCGCGAACCGGGACTTCTCCCGCGGGGGTGCCAGTACTCACTGGGCGACGAGGCTACCGACCATCGTCTCGGTAGCCCCGTCCTGGATGACCTCGAGTGCCCGGTGATCGGAGCGGGTGCGGCGAGGTCAGGAATCGAGACCGAGGTGGTCGGCGAGGTCCGCGTAGTCGACCTGCCACAGGCCGGGGGAGCCGGTCGGGTACTGGGAGCGGAAGCCGAGGAGCCGTTGCACGCGCGGTGAGAGCGTCTTGGCGAGTTCCGGGTCCACCAGGAACGGGTAGGCCTCCTCGGGAGTGAGGAAACCCGGGTTGAAGGTGAAGGCGACGCCGCGCCGATATTCGTCGGTGGTCTGATTGGCGCCACCACCGTGCACCACTTTGCCGCTGATGACGAGCGCATCACCGGCGTTCATCACCGCCGGGATCGTCGCCTCCGGGGTGCCGGTGTCCTCGAAGCTCTCCCAGTGGTTGCTGCCCGGGATCACCCGGGTCGCGCCGTTCTCCTCGGTGAAATCGGTGAACGCGATCAGAAAGTTGATCGTCACCTCGGGGCCCTGCGGCCCCATTCCGATGAAGGGGTACCAGTTGCCGAGATCGCGGTGCAGGATCTGCGCGGCGTTGCCCGGGCCGATCTCGATGACCTGGGCGGTGGTCATCCAGTAGGTGCCCGACTCCTCCAGGAACACCGCGTCGCAGAGCCCGTGCACGAGGTCGTGTTCGATGATCTCGTTGCGAAATGTCGGGCTGTGGGTGACGAGGTTGGTGAGCCGCTTGGTGTTGCTGCCGTGGAACGCGGCCACGATCTCGTTCTCATGGGTCGAACCGGGGCGCAGGGCCTGCAGCGGCGCTTCGACGTCGGTGTTGAACCGGTCGATCTGGTCCTTGGTCAGAAAATTCTTGATGATCGCGCCGCCGTCGCGCTGGATGATCGCGAGAATGTCGGCGACCGGCGTATCGGCAGGCACGGATTCCAGGGCTCGGGTTGGCTGGACAGCGGTCATGGTTTCGACTCCGTTCGGGAAGATTCGGTGCGGTTGTTCACGAAGCCGGGCGGCGGGTGCCGCCCGGCGGACCGGTGTCAGCCGAGGCTGAACGGCCGGCCCCACAGGGTCACCCAGCTGGTGACGCGCTCGGTGACGATCTCGACGCTGACGAAGGCACGGGCCTGGGCGTATCCGCCGCAGCCGGACAGGCCGATGGTCTGGTCGGACCAGGTCACCGATCCGCTGCCGCCGGAGAACACGTTGTAGGCCTTGTGCGACTCGTTGCCGAAGTCGTCGGCCTTCTCCCGGTCGAGGATGTAGAACGACTCGGCCTGGCCGGGACCGAGGGAGAGCTCACCGCTGGTGTTGGCACCGGCACTGGCGTTGCCCTCCCAATCCGAGGCCCCTTCCACCCCGCCGCCGACACCGCCGCCGGCGATGTTCACCTGACAGCCGACGACGTAGCCCGGCAGGACCAGGCCGCCGGCCTCGGCACCGGTACCGGCGAGTTCGACCTGCGCGGTCCCGGAGACCCACGCGTTGCGATGCACCGGCGTCGAGCCGAGGGAGGGGTTGATATTCGCCGATTCCCCGGTCAGCCGGACGGTCACGACGGTGCCGTCGGACAGGGTCTCGACGAGCTCACCGCCGGGCAGCGGGACGAAGGTGTCGGCGGTCGCGGCGGGTGTGGCGGCCAGGCCGAGCGCGAGTGCGGCGACCGCGCCGACGCCCAGGTGGGCGAGATACTGACGGTTGAACATCGAATTCACCTTGGTGGTTTGAGGTTTCGCGAGGGCGAAGCGAGGGGCGGACGGGCTGGTTCAGCCGATGCTGAACGGGGCGCCGTAGAGCGAGGTCTTGGAGTAGTGGTCGCCGATGATCTCGACCACGGTGTAGGCGCGGGCCTGCGCGTAGCCCGCGCAGCCCTGGATCTCGATCTCGGCGTCGCGGTACTCCACCGAGTACACCCCCGGTTCGAGGATGTCCTTGTAGTCGATCTGCACGAACTTCACCTCGCCGGGACCGAGGTCGACCCCGATCGATCCGCCCGCGCTCACCCCGCCGGTGGAGATCCCACCGGACACCCCGGCGCCGATGGCGTCGTCGGCGATGCTCACCTGGCAGCCGACGATGTAGCCGGTGTTGAGTTGGGAGGCGCCGTGGGTCGAGGAGTTGTTGCTGCCCGGCCTGCCGGTCGGGCCGTTGGTCGGGCCCACCTCACCTTCCGGCGTGACGGCGACGTCGGCACTGGCCCGGCCGGATACCCACACCACCCGACCCGCGCCGTTGGCCGCCATCGACGGCGACACCAGCGCGTGTTCGCCGGTGCGGGTGAGCGTGACGCCCGGACCCGACTTGGTGCCGTCCGGCAGCGGCACGAAAGCGTCGGCGCCGACGGGTGCCGCGGCCGCGACGGCGCAGGACACCGCGGCGATACCGGCCACGGCCAGCGCCGAGGTCGAGCGGGTCCTTGCCCTACGAGAACTCATGATGATCCGAATCTCCTTTGATTCTGTTACTGATTCCGGGTACGCCGCATCGACCGCTCGGCTGTCTGAATGCTTCGAGAGGTGAAAGACGAAGGGGGTTGTCCGGCCCGCGCCGCTACGCCGGGCGCGCGGGGACCCGCTGGAGAACTCGCTCGAGGAGCGCGGCGGTTTCCTCGATGTCGGCGAGCGTGTGGGCGGTACTGACGAAGATCTTTCCGGACGGCATGAAGACGGCGCCGGATTCGACCATGCCCGCGGTGATCTCGGCCCAGAGCCCGTCCGTGCCGTGCAGACTCGTCTGCTGATCGTGCGGCGCGAACTGCAACAGCGACCCGACCCGCCGGAGACCGGCCGGTGCGCCCGCTGCGGTCAACACGTCGGTGATCGCCGTCTCGAAGGCGGCGCCCAGCTCGTCCAGCTTCGCGAACACGCCCGGCTCGGCGGACAGCTCCATCGCGGCCTTCACCGCCGCGAGCGCCACCGGATTGCCGTTGAAGGTGCCGGCGTGGGTGAGGCCGTCGTCGACGAGATCGATGATGTCCGCGCGTCCGACGACCGCGCTCTGGGTGAACCCGCCCGCGATCGCCTTGCCGAACACCGAGAGGTCGGGGCGGACGCCGAACTTCTCGGCGGCGCCACCGCGCGCGATCCGGAATCCGGCGATGACCTCGTCGAAGATCAGCACGACACCGTGCTTGTCGCACAGCTCACGGATCGTCTCGAGAAAGCCGGGCGCCGGGTTCGTGACGCCCGCGTTGCTCATGATCGGGTCGATGAGCACTGCGGCGATCCGCCGTTCCTCGGCGGCGGCGAGGATCTCCGCGATGGCCGCGGTGTCGTTGAACCGGCTGATGATCAGGTCGGCGTGGGCATGCGGACTCTGCCCGCGGCCGGCGGGGACGGCGGCCTCACCCGTGTCGTCGGCCGCCATGCTCGCGTACACGCTGTCGTGCCAGCCGTGGTAGGCCTTCGCGAACTTGACGACGCGATGACGGCCGGTCGCGGCACGGGCGAACTTCAACGCGACCTGCACGGCCTCGGTCCCGGTATTGGTCCACACCAGCCGCTGCGCGCCCGGGACCGAGGCGAGGACCGCCTCCGCGGCCTCGTACTCGAGGCGATGCCCCATGCCGACGACCTGCATCGAGGTGATCACGCGCGTCACCGCGTCGACGACGTGCGGGTGGCTGTGGCCGTGGACCAGCGGCCCCCAGGCCATGACGTAGTCCACGTAGCGGTCGCCGTCGAGGTCCCACACGTACGCCCCGCTGCCCCGCTCCACGAAGAGGGGGACCGGCCGCATCGTGGCCCGCAGGCCGGAGCTGACGCCACCGCCCAGGCTGCGCCGGGTGCGTTCGAATGCGGTGACGGAGGATTCGATTCCCATGGTTTTCCTTGCTCGAGGTGACAGAGGTACCGGGCCTCAGAGCTGCAGGTAGTCGCCGAGCTCGGTGTAGTCCACCTGCCAGAGGCCGGGTGAACCGGTGGGATACTGGGAACGGAAGCCGAGCAGGCGCTGCACCCGGGGGGAGAGCTGCTTGGCGATCGCCATGTCGACGAGGAATGGATACGCCTCCTCGCCGGTGAGGAAGCCAGGGTTCAGCGCGAAGGCGACGGCACGCCGGTACTGGTCGGTGGTGACGTTCGCGCCGCCGCCGTGCACGGTCTTGCCGCTGAAGACGAGCACGTCACCGGCCCGCATGAGCGCGGGTACCGTCGCCTCGGGCGTGCCGCGATCCTCGAAGTCGGCCCAGTGGTTGCTGCCGGGGATGACCCGGGTCGCCCCGTTCTCCTCGGTGAAGTCGGTGAACGCGATCAGGAAGTTCAGGGTCACCTCGGGACCCTGCGGGCCCATCCCGATGAACGGGAACCAGTTCTCCAGGTCGCGATGCAGGATCTGCGCCTTGTTCCCGGGGCCGATCTCGATGACCTGCGCGGTGGTCATCCAGTAGGTGCCGGACTCCTCGAGGAAGGTGGCGTCACAGAGGTCGTGCACCAGGTCCTTGTCGAGGATTTCCTCGCGGAAGGTCTTGCTGTGCGTCACCAGGTTCGTCAGCCGCTTGGTGTTGCTGCCGTGGAAATCGGCGACGGCCTCGATCTCGTGGGTCGAGCCGGGCGCGAGCGCGGTCAACGGCGCTTCGATCTCGCTGTTGAACCGCGCGATCTGGTCCTGCGACAGGAAGTTCTCGATGATCACGCCGCCGTCCTCGGCCACGATGGCGAGGATTTCGGTGAGGGGGGTCGATTCCGTCACCGATCGCAGGGTGGCTTTCACTGGCGCGTTCATGAGCTCCTCATTTCGGTAAACCAAGTGTTTGAATCAAATGATCTGATCGAGTGATTCGATTGTGTGACGGAAGACACGATGTGTCAAGGGTTGGGCCAGGAATCATCGCGCGCCGCCCTTCGCGGCGAGGCAACGAACGGGCAGGTCGAGCATGGTGCGCAGGCCGGGCGTCAGCGTCGCGGCTTCGTCGACCACGTTGCACGCGACGGCGACCGTCGCGGGCGCGCTGGCGAAGCCGCCGGGGGCGCCGACGGTGATGTCGCCGTCGGGTGTCCGCAGCGTCCATCGATCGCCGAGCTCGACCGCGTCCAGTTCGGGGCGGAACCCGAAATGGATACTCAGGTCCACGACGACATCGTCACGGTGCGAACCTCGCGCGCCATGGGTGATCCCGGCGACCGTGCCCGCCGCGATGCGCGCGTGCGGTCCCACCCGTTCCCGCTCGGCGAGCACGGCGATCTCCGGTGTGCCGACCTCGACGGCATCCAGTTCGAGGCCGAGCGCCCAGGACAGCGCGCCGATCGATTCGGCGAAACCGAAGTGCCCGGGCAGGCGCCCCTCGGTCACCGCGGCGGTGAACTCCGCTGGGGTGAGCCCGAAGCCGAACTTGTGCAGGATTCCGCCGTAGGAGGCCATCTCGGCGGTGCGCCGCACGACCACACCCTCGACGGTCGGCACGAGCGAGGACAGCACGGTGGGGACGACGTCCATGAGCATCCCCGGATTCGCGCCGGTGCCGAGTACCACGATCCCGTGCCGCCGGGCGATCTCGTCGATCCGGTGGCTGAGTTCGGGTTGCTCACGCCACGGGAAGCCGAGTTCCTCGCAGATGGACACGACGTGTACTCCGCTCGCCGCCAGCTCCGCCACGATCGGCTCGAGCTCGGCGAGCAGAGAGGTGGTGGCCACCAGCGCGGTGTGGGAGCCCGCCGCGGCGCTGAGGTCATCGGCGATGGGGACTCCCACGGGGCCGAGGCCCAGCAGCTCGCCCAGATCTCGGCCGGCGAGCGCGGGGTCGCGGTCCACGGCGGCGGTCACGCTCGCGCGGTCGCGGGCAAGGAGGGTTCGGGCAGCTTCCCTGCCCACGGCGCCGAGTCCGACGATGGCGATTCCGGTTCGACTCATTCTGCTCATTCCTTCACTGGGGCGCGCTCGGGGCGCGGAGGTGTCGCTGATGGGGTGTGCGAGCGCGCTCAGTCGCCGAAGTGCTTGCGCAGGTGGAGTGCCGCGTCGGAGGCGGCGCGGGCGGCCTTGCCGATCGTGGTCACCTCGGTGAAGAAGCCGTGCAACACGCCGTCGTAGCGGCGGATCTCGATCTCGGCGCCCGCACGCGAGGCCACGGCGGCGAAATGCTCGTAGTCCGACCGCAGGACATCCACCTCGGCGGAGATCACCAGGGTCGGCGGCAGGGCGTGGAGGGTGGGTGACAGGAGCGGGACGGCGCGCGGATCCCGATCCGCTCCGGTACCCGCGGCGTAGTTCGACCAGAACCACATCGCATCGGCCTTGCAGAGGACCGGCGCGTCCTCGAAAGCCTCCCAGGACGGGCCGGAGTGGGTGTTCGACGTCGCGGGATAGGCCAGGACGAGCGCGCTCGGCGCGGGTTGGTGCGCCGCGGCCAGGCTGGTGCAGATCGACAGCGCGAGATTCCCGCCCGCGCTGTCGCCGGCCAGTGCGATGCGAGACGGGTCGATCCCCAGCGAAGCTGCCTCGCGCTGGACCCACTCGTAAACCCGGAGGCAATCGTCGGCGGCGGCGGGAAAGACGTGTTCGGGCGCACGCCGGTATTCGACCGAGACCACGACGCAGTCCGCTTCGACGCTGAGCGTTCTGCAGAGTTCGTCGACGCCGGCCAGTGTCCCGACGACGAACCCGCCGCCGTGGATGTAGATCAGCGCGGGCAGGTCTCGTGCGGCGGAGGGGCGGTAGCAGCGCACCCGGAGCGGCCCGGCCGGGCTGTCGATGGTCCGCTCTTCGGTGCTGTGCACAGGTCGCGTCGGGGTCGCGGCGGCCTCGGTGGAATCGAAGAGGGAGCGCACGCCGTCCACGCCGTACCGGGAGTAGGGGGGAGCGGGCGCGTGGTCGAGCAACGCGTGAGCGAACGCCCTTTCGTCGGCATCGAGCATGTCGATCATGGCGGCTACGGACAGGCCCATCCGAGACTCCTTTCGGGTCGCCTACCTCGGCTTCTTCGCGGGAAGAGCATCGGCAGCTCTTGACAAATCAGTTGATTAGATCACATGATTCTGTCACACGATCTCGTGAATGTGAGCGCGATCTCAATGGAGAGAGGCGGATATGCCCGAATCAGCAAGCCACGTGGTAACCGGGGAAGTGGCGGTGACTGGCGGCCCGACACCGATGGTCCTCTCGGTGGCACGGCGGTTGCGCGAGGCGATCGCCTACGGTGCGACGTTCACCGCGACCGAGGAATCGCGGACCGTCGCCCTCTCGTCGACGACCGACGCGCAAAAGACCTTCCTCACCTTCGTCGGCGCGCAGATCGTCGTCGCCGCCGCAGCCGACGGAGCCGAGCCCGACCTCTCCTGGGACGTACGGTGGCCCGATCCGGCTCCGGCCGAAATCGATGGCGAGGCGCTCGACGGCTTCGCGAAGGAGGTCCAGGTCCTGCTGTCCGGCCGAGATGTCGACTGGCGCTCGGCGGCGGCGGATTTCTGGGACCGCGTGCACGCGGTGCCCGGCGTGCCCGGCGGCCTCGGCGTCTACTGCTTCGACGAGGACGCCTCCGTCGAGTTCGGCGACCTCGCCGACAACGGCTACCAGCTGTTCGGCACGTCCGCGGCGCTCGCTCGCCTGTTCGGTGGCCGCTCCCTGATCACCGACGAACTCGCGGGCGGCGAGCTCGCGGTCGACGGCTCTGTGTCCAGTTTCTCGGCGCTGTTCGGCGCCAACCTCAAGGTGGTGTTCGGTGAAGTCTGACAAGTTCGGTGACCTGGCCGCCGTGTCGAGCGTGCGGCTCGAGGCGACCAATCACGACGGTGTGCTGATCGGCAAGACGCTGTCGCCGGCGAAGTATCGCTCGTGTCGCGACAAGGGCGTCGCGGTGCCCGATCTGGTCCTCGGCCTCGACCTCGGCAACAATTCGTCGCTCGGCTACGACCACCCGCAATGGCGGCGAAACGGCCTGATCACCGATATCGAACTGCGGCCCGACGAGGACACGTTGATCGAATGGAAGCCCGGGATGGCTTCGGTGATCGGCGACCTCTGGACCCTCCAGGGCGAGCCCGTAGCGGCAGACCCCAGGCAGGCGCTCAAGCGGATCGCGGCCGCTTACGCCGAGCGTGGCCTGAACGTGCTGGCGTGTGTCGAGATCGAGGCGACCGTCTTCCAGGAGTCCATCGATCAGGCACGCGCGCAGCAGTACCAGAACCTCACGCCGCTCGGCGGCACGAGCGGTGCCGCGCTGGTGCACGCGAAGTCGCCGGACCACACGGAGTACATGGAGGCGGTCGTCGCTCGCTTCGACGAGATCGGCCTGCCCTGGGAGGCGTGGTCCGACGAGGCCGCGACCGGTCAGATCGAGTTCAACATCGCCCCCGCCGATCCGGTGACGGCCGCGGACCGGTGGGCGCGCGCCCGCCAGGTCATGCGTGAGGTGGCCTACTCCCTCGGCCGGTCGGTGACCTTCATGTCCAAGTGGTCCGCGGAGTACGGGCAGGGTTCCCATCTCAACGTCTCGGTCAGCGACGCCGACGGCAACATCTTCTTCGACGCGAGCCGGCCGGACGAGCCGAGCGAGCGCATGCTGCACTTCCTCGGCGGCGTGATGGCCACGCTCGAGGCGTCGACCAGCTTCGCGCTGCCAACCATCACCTCCTACCGGCGGCTGATGGAACTGGAAGGCCCGCCGACCACGCAGACCTGGGGTATCGCGAACAAGTCGTGCGCCGTGCGCGCGGTGCTGGCAGGCCCGTCCGCCAGCCGGCTGGAGTACCGGCTGCCCGCCTCCGACTCCAATATGTACTCCACGCTCGCCGCGTTCCTGGCCGGCGGCCTGCTCGGACTCGACGACAAGATGACGCCGCCGCCGCGCTTCGAGCGGATGGCCTGGGCGCTGGCGCCGGGCACCGTTCCCGTGGTCCCGAAGAACCTCTACGACGCCATCTCCGCGCTGGACGCCGACGACCAGCTGCGCCGGTACCTGGGCGACGAATTCGTGAACTACTGGGTCGGCCTTCGCCGTTGGGAATGGCTCGCCTTCCACACCGGAGCCGAACGCACCGACGAGCAGATCTCGGTCTGGGAGTCGCTGCGCTACTTCGAACTCGCATGACCACCATTCACGGAAGGCAGAGCACACCATGACGAACACGATCTCCGGCAGCGAACGATCGCGTGCGCTGGCCGCCGCCGTCCCGGCTTCCTTCCGGATGTGGGTGGGCGGCGAGTGGGCCGACGCGGCGAGCGGGGAGTCTCTCGCGCTGCGCGATCCGTGGTCGGGCGAGCAGTTCACCTCGGTGCCCGCGGCCACCGCCGCCGATGTCGATCGGATGGTCGCCACGGCCCGAGCCACCTTCGACGGTGGCGTGTGGTCGCGGATGTCGCCCAGGGAACGCGGCCGCATCCTGATCGCCTGGGCCGACCTGATCGAGCGGGACGCCGAGCAGCTGGCCGTCCTGATCTCCCGCGAGATGGGCAAGCCCGTCCACGAAGCCCTGAATCTCGAACTCGTCTCCGCGGTGCGCAATCTGCGCTGGTACGGCGAGTTGGCGGACAAGCTGATGGACGACTCCCCGCGCGGGTTGCCCGATGTCGTCGCACTGGTCACCCGCGAGCCGCTGGGCGTGGTCGCGGCGATCACGCCGTGGAACTTCCCGATCAGCCTCGCCATGGCCAAGCTCGCGCCCGCGCTGATGGCGGGCAACAGCGTGATCCTCAAGCCCGCTCTGCAGACGTCGGTGTCCTCGCTGCGCTTGGCGGAATTGAGCAGTGCCGCCGGACTTCCCGACGGGGTGCTGCAGGTGGTGACCGGTCGCGGCTCGCTCGTCGGCACCGCACTCGGCAGGCACAACTCCGTGGCCTGCGTGACCTTCACCGGCTCGACCGAGGTCGGCCTGCAGCTGCTCGGCGACGCCGCGGTGTCGAACGGGAAGACGGTGTCGCTCGAGCTCGGCGGAAAGTCGCCGAACATCATCTTCGCCGACGCCCCCGATCTCGATCAGGCCGTGCGCACCGCCGTGTGGGCGTTCACCTACAACACCGGTCAGATGTGCACCGCCGGGACGCGGCTGTTCGTGGAGCAGTCGGTGTACGACGAGGTGGTCCAGGGCGTGGTCGAGCAGGTTTCGGCGCTCACGATCGGCGATCCGCTCGACCCGGACACCGTGCTCGGGCCGCTGAGCAGTCGCAGCCAGTACGACACCGTGCTGGAGTTCATCAAATCCGGTGTGGCCGAGGGCGCCACGTTGCTGACGGGCTCGGAACAGGGACTCGACGAGCAGCGGTCCCTGGTCGCGCCCGCGGTCTTCGTCGACACCACGCCGGCGATGCAGATCGCTCGCGCGGAGATCTTCGGTCCGGTCGTCTGTGTGCAGCCGTTCCGGGACGAGGACGAAGTGCTCCGGCTCGCCAACGACACCGACTACGGCCTGGCCGCGTCGGTGTGGACCCGCGATGTCTCGCGGATCCACCGGATGGCGCGGGGGCTCGACGCGGGCAACGTGTGGGTCAACTCCTACGAGGGCGGCGTGCCGTCGACGCCCTTCGCCGGCCGGAAGCTGTCGGGCAACGGCGCCGACAAGGGCGTGTACGCCGTCGACAAGTACAGCCAGCTGAAGACGACCTGGATCGCCCTCTAGCTGCGCCCGACACCCGACCCATCGCGCCGCGCCGCCGGCCAGACCGAGAGAACGACATTGCCAACAACCATCACCGCGGCCGTGCTCAACACCGCGCCGGGGAAGCTCGAGCTGGAGGAGCTCGTCATGGACGATCCGGGTCCGGACGAGGTGCTCGTCGACGTGCACTACTCGGGTCTGTGCCGGTCCGACCTGCACGAGATCGAGGGTGCCTGGCCCGCCACCTGTCCCACCCTGCTCGGCCACGAGGCCTCCGGCGTGGTGCGCCGCGTGGGCGAGCAGGTCCGTACGCTCCGACCCGGCGATCACGTCGTGACCTGCTTGAGCACCTATTGCGGGGAATGCCGGTTCTGCCTGTCCGGCCGGATGACGTTGTGTGTCCAGCGCGGTTCGCTGGGTAGTCGCACCCGGCCTGTGCTGGTCAACGCGCGCGGGCAGTCCGTGCACCCCACGGCGCGCCTCGGCGCGTTCGCCGAGGCGATGGTCGTGCACGAACACTCCGCGGTGCGCATCCCGGACAGCATGCCGCTGGCACCGGCCGCCGTGCTCGGTTGCGCGGTCGTGACCGGGTTGAGCTCGGTGTTCCGCAGCGCCCGCGTGGAACCCGGTTCGACAGTCGCGGTGATCGGCTGCGGCGGGATCGGCATCGCGGCGATCCAGGGCGCGCGTTTGGCCGGTGCCCGCGAGATCATCGCCGTCGACGCGGTCGAGGCCAGATTGACCGATGCCGTGATGTTCGGCGCGACGGCGACCGTGCGGGCCGGCACGGGAGACGCGGTGGCGGCGGTGCGTGAGCTCACCGGTGGCGGCGTCGACTACTCGTTCGAGGCCGTCGGGTTCGCCGCCACCGTGGAGCAGGCCTTCGCGATGCTCGGCCCCGGCGGCACCGCCACCGTGGTCGGGCTGGTGCCCGACAGCCAGCCCATCTCGATCCGCGGCTCGGATCTGTTCCTGCTCGAGAAGCGGCTCCAGGGCGCGCTGATGGGCTCGAACCAGTTCCCGACCGACATCCCCGGCTACGTCAGGTATTACGAGCAGGGCCGCCTGAATCTCGACGACATGCTGTCGACGATCGTGCCCCTGGACCAGATCAACGAAGGCTTCGAACTCATGAAGACCGCGGGCGGTACCCGCGTGGTCGTCGACATCAGGAGTGGATCGTGAAACCCGTCATCGCCGTCACCGGCAGGCGTATCCCCGCCACCTCCCTCGTCGGCGTCGACAGTCGATGGGCCGAGGCCCAGGCCGACATGTTCTGGGCGGAGTTCGGCGCGAAGATCGCCGAAGCCGGCGGCATCTCCGTGCAACTGCCCTATGAGAGCGCGGGACCCGAGGTCATCGCCCGCGTCGACGCACTGGTGGTGACCGGTGGCCAGGACGTCGATCCGGAACTCTGGGGTGGACCGGCGCCGGAACCGACCGTCACCGGCGGGCAGATGCTGACGATCGACCGGCGCCGCGACGATTACGAGATCGCCCTGGTGCACCACGCGCTCGAGCGGGGGATCCCGGTGCTCGGCGTCTGTCGCGGACATCAGGTTCTGAATGTCGCGCTGGGCGGAACACTGGTGCCGGATCTGCCCCACCAGGGGATCAGGCACTATTCGCTCGCCACCTTCCCGGACCGGCGCCCGGACCGCGAACACGCCGTCGACTTCGCCGCGGGCACCCTTGCCGCGGCGCTGTACGGCCCCCGAACCCGGGTGAACTCCTGGCATCACCAGGCGGTGGATCGCCCCGGCGACGGTGTGGTCGTCTCGGGCCGGGCGCCCGACGGTGTGGTCGAGGCCATCGAGCTGCCGGGGCGGCCGGTCCTCGGCGTGCAGTGGCATCCCGAGGCCGATGTCGAGCTCGAGCCGTGCTTCCCGTGGTTGATCGAGCAAGCCCGCGTGGTCGCGGCGAACGCCACCTTCGCGGCGCGGTAGCGCTCACCCAGCAGCGCCGGGTCGTCGGCGAGCTCAACGGATTAGGAGAAGGAATTGAACGACTTGGCCCAGGTCGATGTTGTCATCGTCGGCGCCGGTATCTCCGGCATCGCCGCCGCGGCGGATCTGCAGCGGAACTGTCCCGACAAGAGCTTCGTGGTGCTCGAGATGCGCGAATCCCTCGGCGGCACCTGGGATCTGTTCAGGTATCCGGGCATTCGCTCCGACAGCGACATGTTCACGCTCGGCTTCGGTTTCAAACCCTGGACGGCGCCGGAGGCCATCGCCTCCGGCGCCGCGATCAAGAACTATCTGCGCGAGACCGCCGACGAGTTCGGGATCACCGAGAAGATCCGGTTCGGCACCCGCCTGACCACCGCGTCGTGGAGCAGCGCCGAGGGCACCTGGACCCTCGGGCTCAGCGGCACGGACGGCGAGTCGCGGCTGCGCTGCCGGTTCGTGCACCTCGCCACCGGCTACTACAGCTACCGCGGCGGCTTCAATCCCGAACTGCCCGGCGAGGATTCGTTCCAGGGGCAGCTGGTCCACCCGCAGGAGTGGCCGGAAGACCTCGACTACAAGGACAAGAATGTCGCGGTGATCGGCTCGGGCGCCACCGCGGTGACGCTGATCCCCAACCTCGCGGGGGAGACCGCGAAGGTGACCATGGTGCAGCGCTCGCCCACCTACGTCTACGTGGCGCCGACCGTCGATCCGGACGCCGAGCGGTTGCGCGCGGAGGTCGGCGCCGAGGCGGCGTTCCGGCAGATCCGCCTGCGCAATCTGCACGCCCAGCAGGAGACCTACCGTCAGGCCCGGCAGTACCCCGAGGAATTCAAGAAGATGATCTTCGACGGCATCGACGAGATCGTCGGTGCCGAGGTCCGCGAGGCGCACTTCACGCCGGACTACGAGCCGTGGGATCAACGCGTCTGCGTGGTGCCCGGTGGCGATCTGTTCGAGGCCATCCGGGACGGATCGGCCGACGTGGTCACCGGGCACATCGAGCGGCTCACCCCGACGGGCCTCGCGATGCGCGACGGCACCCACGTCGACGCCGACATCATCGTGAAGGCGACCGGCCTCAACGTGGTCATGGGCGGCGAGGCGAGCTTCGAAGTCGACGGCGCGATCGTCGACTTCGGCCGCTGCTGGACCTACAAGGGCCTGGCCTTCTCCGGCGTGCCGAACATGACCTACGCCTTCGGATTCGTGAACTCGTCGTGGACACTGCGGGTCGAGGTGGTCGACGACTTCCTGTGCCGGGTGCTCCAGCACATGGACAAGGTCGGCGCGAAGCAGGTCACCCCGACGCTGCCGCCCGGCGGCGAGACCATGCCGCGGCTGCCCTACAGCGCCGGGGTGACCTCGGGCTACATGCAGCGCGCCGCCGATCGGATGCCCGCGCAAGGGGACCGGGAGCCGTGGCTCAACCCGCAGAACTACGAGGAGACGCTGCGACTGCTCGACTCGGTCGACGACGGAGTGCTGCGCTATGTCTGAGGCGGCGCACGCCTGGGCGGCGATGACACCCACGGCGTTCCTCGACCGGGCCGCCGCCGCGCACGGATCCCGGGTGGCGGTGGTCGACGGCGAGTCGCGCTGGACCTACCGCGAATTCCGGGACCGGTGCCGTCGGCTCGCGGGCGGACTGCGCGAGATCGCCGCGGGCAGGCCGGTGGCGATCATGGCGCCCAACACCCACGAACTCCTGGAAGCCCATTACGGGGTGCCCTGGGCGGGAGTTCCCCTGGTGGCGCTCAACACCCGGCTCGGCGTTCGCGAACTGTCCTACATCCTGGCGCATTCCGGCAGTGGGGTGCTCATCCGCGACGCCAGGTACGCCGACCTCGTCGAGGAGGTGTGCGCCACGATGGCGACGCCACCGGTGGTGATCGACGCCGGTCACCCCGACTCCGGCTACGAGGCACTCATCGCGGGCGCCGCACCGTTCCACGCGGAGATCACCGACGAGCGGTCGCTGCTGGCGATCAACTACACCTCCGGCACCACGGGCGCGCCGAAGGGCGTGATGTACCACCACCGCGGCGCGTACCTGCAGGCGCTGGCCATGGCGGGTCATTTCGCGCTGGGACCCGACTCGGTCCACCTGTGGACCCTGCCCATGTTCCACTGCAACGGTTGGTGTTTCACCTGGGCTGTCACCGCGGCCGGCGGCACCCATGTCTGCCTGCCCAAGGTCGATGCCGCGGAGATCTGGCGGCTGATCCGGCAGGAAGGCGTCACCGGTCTCAACGGCGCCCCCGCCGTGCTCGACACGATCGCGCACGCCGAGTCCGCCGCGTCGCTGTCCCACCGTGTGTCGGTGGGGACCGGGGGAGCTCCGCCCGCACCCGCGGTGCTGCGCCGGATGGAACGGCTCGGATTCGACGTCACCCATCTCTACGGCCTGACCGAGAGTTTCGGGCCCGCGTTGCTCTGCGAGGCGGTACCCGAGTGGCGAGACCTCGACGAGGAGACCGTGATCCGGCTCAAGGCGCGCCAGGGCGTCGGCAATCTCGTGTCGCTGCCGCCGAGGGTGGTCGACGGCGCGGGCGACGACGTCCCCGCCGACGGCGCGACGATCGGTGAGATCGCGCTGCGCGGCAACAATGTCATGCTCGGCTACCTCCACGACGACGCCGCGACCGGCGACGCTGTTCCGGACGGCTGGTTCCGCACCGGCGACCTCGCGGTGCGCCATCCCGATGGCTCCATCGAGCTGCGCGACCGGAGCAAGGATGTGATCATCAGCGGGGGTGAGAACATCGCCAGCGTGGAGGTCGAACACGTGCTCGCGGAGCATCCGGCCGTGCTCGAGGCGGCCGTCGTCGGAACCCCGGATGCGCGCTGGGGCGAGATCCCCGTGGCGTTCGTGCATCTGGTGCCCGGCGCCGCCGCGACCGCGGACGAGCTCGTGGCGCACGTCAAGCGGCAGCTGGCGCGGTACAAGGCGCCCCACCGGGTGGTGTTCGGTCCGCTGCCCAAGACGTCGACGGGCAAGACTCAGAAGTTCCTGCTGCGAGACCGGGCGGCCGAGGAACACCGCGATCAGGTTCCGCCGCGCTGACAGTGCCGAAACCGAACGGCCCCGGAGCGTCTGTGCTCCGGGGCCGTTCCGTGTGTCACTGCACTTGTGCGACAGACTGATTCGCTCCACGGTCCTGATAGAGCTTGTACAGCGCGTACAGGGATTCCTGGCCGAAGCCCGCGTCGACTCCACGGGCGAGCAGTCCCGCCGCGGCCTCGATCATGGGTGCGGGCCCGACCCGTTCGGCCATCGTGTCCCGGAACGCCGACGACCCCGAGTGGTAGACGTCCACGGTGGCCTGATCGGTCGAGTAGTCGCCGGAGGTGAGGGTGTCGACGCACTGCTGTTGCGCGGCATGCAGAATCTGGTCCAGCTGTCGAGCCACCAGCAGCAACTCGTCGACGGAGACACCGCAGGCCGTCACGTACCTGGCCGCCTCGATGAAGCCGAGGATGCTCACGCCGTAGAACGCGCCGACACCGCCCAGATCGAGGACGTTCGCGCCGTTCGCGTTCGCGGAGACGTGCCGGGACGCGCCGCCCATGGCGCGGACGAGGTCCCCGTGGGATTCCCAGACCTCCGGCGATCCGGCCACCAGCAGCTGGCAGGTCGGGGCGCCGATCTGCTCGGGAAAGGCCAGAATGGCGCCGTCGAGGTAGCGCACCCGCTGGGTCTCGGCCCACTGCCGCAGCCGGTCGGCGTCGTGGGGTGCGCCGGTCGTCACGTTGATCAGCGTGTGTCCGGCGGGCATGTCGACGGTGGCGAGGACCTTTTCGAGGTCGTCGTAGGCCCGCACACAGGCGACGGTCGTTCGGGCCGATCCCACGGCCTCGGCCGCGGTGTCCGCCGAGCGGGCCCCGTTCGGCTCGAGGGCCTGTGCCTTCTCGGGGGTCCTGTTCCACGCGATCACGCGGTAGCCGGCCCCGAGCAGCGCACGCCCGAGGGCGGCGCCCATGTTCCCGCAGCCGAGCAGGGCTACGTCGAATGTCGGTTGCTGTTCCACGATTCGTTCTCCTCCAATGGTTTTCGGTACTGAGAAGGCGGCGGGCACCCACGTGGAGCGTGGGCGCCCGCCGGTGGGAGCGGCTACTGCCGCCCGATCTTGGCGTAGGTGTCCGGGCGGCTGCCGCGCAGTTTCCAGGCGTAGGCGGCGCCGACGAGAACGGATCCGTAGAGCAGTGCCAGTACGGCGATCACGACGCCGGTCCCCGCCGTGATCAGCGCGGAGATGTTGGTCGTGGCGAGCCAGAGGACGACCACGAGGCAGCCGAGCGCGAGGCCCGGCGCGATCAGCCGGTGCCAGACGGTCGTGTCGTCGGGGCGGCGGCGGGTCAGGAACACCATGACGGCGGCGGAGGTGATCAGCATCAGCATGATCAGGCCGTAGCCGAACGCGCCGGACAGCTGCGCGTACAGCAGCTTCGGCTCGGCGCCCCACACGACGAACGCCAGGAATCCGATCAGCGCGAGGACCGAGATGCCGACCGAGGCCCGGTGCGGCGACCCGTGGCGCGGGTGGGCGAATCCGATGCGCTGGGGCAGCACTTCGTCGACGCCGAGGTTGAACGCGTACCGCGCCAACACGTTGTGGGTGGCGAGCAGCGCGGCGAATCCGGCCGTGGTGAGCAGGGGGACGACGAGGTCTTCGGCAAAGGAGCCGACGAAGGTGTGCAGCGTGCCGAGGAACGATCCGGTCGGATCGGCGGCGGTCGTGGCGACGGCGTCGGCGGGACCGATCGCCTGGATGATGGCCCAGGTCGACACGGCGTACACGAGGCCGATCAGGGCGATGAACGCGTAGGTCGCGCGCGGGATGTTCCGATCGGGATCGCGGACCTCGTCACGGAAGATGACGGTCACCTCGAAGCCCCCCATGCACAGCATGCCGAAGAGCAGCGCGATGCCCACGTTGCCCGAGAAGACGTGTTCCGGCAGGAACGAGTCGGCACTGAGTCCCGTCGCACCGCCCTTCGCCACCACGAAGATGTCGTAGACGGCGACGAACAGGACTTCCAGACACAGACACACGCTGAGCGCCTTCGCGGAGAAGTCGAGATTGAAGTAGCCGAAAGCCCCGACCACGCCCTGCAGGACCAGCGCCCAGATCCACCACGGCAGGCCACCGACGACGATCTCGAGATAGAGACCGGCGACCGCGTACACGGCCAGGAGCAGGATGTAGTAACAGGTGACGGCGAGGAAGGACGCGCCGAGTCCGACCTGTTTGCCGAGTCCGGCGGTGACGAAGGAATAGAAGCCGCCGGGATTGGCGATGTGGCGCGACATCTTGAGGAAGCCGACGGCGAACAAGGCGACGATGCCTGCGGCGGCGAGGTAGGCGGCGGGCGCACCGATCCCGTTTCCGTAGCCGATGACCACTGGAGCGAACGCGGCCACCACCCCCAGCGGGCCGTTGAACGCCAAGACGGTGAAGACGAGCTGGATGATCCCCAGGTTGCCCCGCAGATGCTGGGCCTCCTCCGAATCCTGTTGCACCGGTGGGGCATTGGGGTCGTCGATGGTCATCGGCATATCCGTTCGTTCAGTGGAATCGAGCAGGCCCAGGCCCCGTCGTGATCGGGTTCACCCGCGTGGTGGATGGCGTATCGGACGGCCATCTGTGTGACCTGAGGCACATCGAACGATAGAGGTGACTAAGCGCTTGATCAAGTGATTCGACTAAATCGATTGATTCAATTGGTTGATGTGGTCTGTCTCCGGCGGCGTCCTGCCCGGTCGCCGTGCCGTGGTGGGCATGATCGAAAGGTGTCGCGGGGCCTGTACGCTTGATTCAGTCAAGATTGGCGGCGTCTCGAACCGCCGACGAGCGAAAGGGGTGGACCACCGTGGCTCACGTGCCGACAGCGGATCGTTCCGTGCAGATTCTCGAGGCGGCGGTGCGTGTCATCGCCGAGCACGGCGTCGCGAGCGCGACGACCCGCCGGATCACCGAGGCGGCGGACGCGCCACTGGCTTCGCTGCACTACTGCTTCCGGGACAAGGACGGTCTGTTCCGCGCGGTCTTCGAGAATCTCGCGGCCCGGGCCACCGAACCGTTCGCGGAGATCGAGCTGGGCGATCTGCGGGCCACCGCTGTCGAGCTGGTCCGGCATTCGGGCCGCTGGGTCGTCGAGCGACCCGACTACGCGCTGGCCCAGCTCGACCTCTACCTGTGGATGGTCCGCAACCGGCCCGCCCTCGCGGCCGAGTCCTACGACGTCTACCAGGGGGCGGTGGCCGATATTCTGCAGCGAGCGGCGGGCACGTCCGCGCGCGCGGAGGACATTCGAGCGCTCGCCTCGGTGCTGATCTCGACCAGCGACGCGCTGGTCGTGCAATGGGCCGCGCATCAGGATCCGGAGCGCGTCGAGGCCTATCTCGACGTCTTCTGCGCGGGCATCCCGGCGATGTGCGACAGCATCGTGGGCGCGGCCCAGCCGGTCGATACGGGATCCGTGCCGGCGTGATGTCCGGAGACCGCGCAGGTCAGTGAATCCACAGGCTCTCACACGGCATTCGCTGGGCGGGGAGCAGCCCGTTGCGGATCTCCTCGACGGTGATGCCGGGGTGCGGGCGAGACAGCCAGTCGCGCACGAAGTTCCGGACAGCGGTGCGGCAACCGCGGAAGTCGGCGACCACCGTTCCGGCGATGACCCGGAGGTGGGTGTCGGGTTCCCCGGGTCGGGGCGAGCGCTGGGTGGGCACGGCGACTCACCCGCCGCGCATGGCCGAGATGATCGACACCGGCGAGGGACGGTAGCGGTCGGTCGGGGCGCCACCGTGCCAGCGCAACGCTGGGTCGGCGGGGGAGGGCAGCGCGATCTCGTCACCCTCGTCGACGAGGCCTGCTCCGCACCGATCCAGTACTGCCCTGGTCAGCGCACTGCGGCGCAGGTGCCCGGGAACGGGCGCGGTGAGCAGTGTCCAGGTCGTTCGCCGACCGAGCCCGCGGTCGATGATGGCAGGCACCACCAGGGGTAGCCGCCGCACCAGGGTGGCGGCCTGCGCGGCGGGCGCCACGATGGCGCCGACGATCCCGGCCGGGACGAAGATCCGGCCGCTGCCTGCCCGGAGGAACGCGGTGATACCGCAGCGCTGCTTGTAGTACTTCACCTGCGCCACCGCCGCGGCCGAGATCTCCTCGCGCGACATCGAGGTCGCTCGCCATGTCATCACGCGCTGCCTTTCGACGGGAGTCGCAGCGCACCCGAGCGGATATTCATCGGTGTGCACTCGCTTCCTGAGTTGGCTCGATATCCGTGCTGTCGCCCAGAACCGGTCCCGATCGCCGGTCGTTCGCGAACTCCCTCATCGTTTCCCCTGGTGATGTGCCAATCTTCCAAGCCGACGCGACGGGCCGCAACGACAGTGCGCACCTTCTTTCGTCGGGCCCGGGTGCATCGTGCACCCGGGCCGGGCAGCGGGGCGCCCATGACCGAGGACCTCGCGGAAGGTCGGCTCCGCTACCGGATGGCGCGAACCCAGGGGTCTGGTCCTGTGGATCGATGAGCCGGCGTCAAGCGACGGCTGCTGTCGGAGCGGCGACACGCGGCCCACTGACTGTGCTGCCCGACAAGCCCGCGCAGCACAGGTGAGTCGCGGTGGCAACGGCGTGGCGCTTGGGCACTGTGCGGCCTTCCCGATGCCATTGCCCTGCCGCGGCGATCGCAACACCTATCAGCCAGGAGGCGAGCAGGTTCGCGCGCAGGGGAATTTCGCTGTGCGGGTGCAACATCCTGGCGACGGTGACGGTGAAGTCGGCCACCGCCTGTTGCACCCGCAACCTGACTGCCGGCTCACTCGGCAGAGAGGAGTCGAAGATCAGGACGTGCAGACCCGACGCGTCGTGTTCGACGAGATCGAAGAACGCCTCGACAGTGCGCTCGACGGTGTGGTGGCGAGACGATGTCGCTCCCGAGGCCGCACGTACGGCATCGGTGAGTTGATCGAGATAGCGTTGGACGACGGCGAGGTAGAGCTCGAGCTTTCCGGAAAAGTGTCGGTAGAGAACAGGTTTGGTGACCCCCGCGCATGCACTGACCCTCTGCATGGTCACCCCGTGATAGCCGCGGGTGGCGAAGGCGTGATGCGCGATGTCGAGGAACTGGTTGCGGCGCGTGAGGCGGCGCTGCGACCGCGGTGTGGAGACGATCATGGGGCACCTCGGGTCGCGCTGGGGTCAGAAGGCGGTCTCGGCGAGTTCCATCGCATTCGGTTCGGACGCGCTGATCACGGCACGCTCGGCGGTCACATGCGGAAGGACCGTGGCGGCGAAGAAGCGGGCCACGGCGACCTTGCCCGCGTAGAACTCGCTGTCGTTTCCGGAGTCGACGGCGGCGAGTGCGATTTCCGCGGCGGAGATCAGTCGCCAGGCGACGAGGAGGTCGCCGACGGCGAGGAGGAACCGGACGGCGTTGAGGCCGATCTGGTAGAGCCTGGTGGGTTGTTCGGTCGCGGCGAGCAGATGCGTGGTCAGTGTCGCTGCCATCTCTTCGACGTCCTCGATGGCACAGCCAAGGAGAACCTTCTCGGACTTCAGGCTGCCGCCGTCTTCGTCGGAGCGGGCGGTGGTCCGGACCTGGTCGAGCAGGTGCCGTAGGGCGACGCCGCGGTCGCGGGCGATCTTGCGGAAGAAGAAGTCCTGGGCCTGGATTGCGGTGGTGCCTTCGTAGAGGGAGTCGATCTTGGCATCGCGAATGTACTGCTCGATCGGGTAGTCCTGCAGGAATCCCGAACCGCCGAAGGTTTGCAGAGATTCGGTCAGATATTGATAGGCGCGTTCGGAGCCGACTCCCTTGACGATCGGAAGCAGCAGATCGTTGACGCGAGCGGCGAGTTCGGCATCGGCGCCGGAGACATGCTGAGCGACAACGGGATCCTGGTGACCGGCGGTGTAGAGATAGATCGAACGCAGGCCCTCGGCGTAGGCCTTCTGCATCAGCAGCGACCTGCGGACGTCGGGGTGGTGGATGATGGTGACTTTGGCTGCGGACTTGTCCGACGCCTGGGTCAGATCCGGTCCCTGAACGCGGGACTTGGCGTATTCGAGGGCGTTGAGGTAGCCGGTGGACAAGGTGGCGATCGCCTTGGTACCGACCATCATCCGCGCTTCCTCGATGACCTTGAACATCTGCGCGATGCCGTTGTGGACATCGCCCACGAGGTATCCGACGGCCGGGACCCCGTGCCCACCGAAGGTGAGCTCGCAGGTAGCCGAGGCCTTGAGTCCCATCTTGTGTTCGACGTTGGTGACGAATACGCCGTTACGATCACCGAGTTCGAAGGTGTCGTGGTCGAAGTGGAACTTGGGCACGATGAACAGGCTCAGTCCCTTGGTGCCGGGACCGGCGCCCTCGGGGCGCGCGAGCACCAGGTGGACGATGTTGTCGAACAGGTCGTCGGAGTCGGCGGAGGTGATGAACCGCTTCACACCCTCGATGTGCCAGGTGCCGTCGGGTTGGGCTACGGCTTTGGTGCGGCCGGCGCCGACATCGGACCCGGCGTCGGGTTCGGTGAGCACCATGGTGGCGCCCCACCCGCGCTCGACGATCTGCGAGGCCCACTGCTTTTGCTGTTCGGTGCCGACTTCGCCGAGCACGTCGGCCATCAGTGTGCCGGAGGCGTACATGTAGGCGGCAGGCTGTGCGCCGAGTACCAGCTCGTTGATCGCCCAGCCCACCATCGACGGTGCGGGCACCCCCCCGACGTGTTCGCTCTTGGCCAGTCGTGGCCACTCGGCGTCGAGCCAGGCGCGGACCGCCTTCTTGAACGGCTCGGGCAGTCGAACCGAGTGCGTGGCAGGGTCGAAGACCGGTGGGGTGCGGTCGGTTTCGGCGAACGGTTCGGCGACCGGGCCTTCGGCCAGCCGGGCCGCCTCGGCCAGCATCGTGCGCACGGTCTCGCCGTCGAGATCGCCGAAGGCGCCTGCGGCCAGGACCTTGTCGAGGCCGAAGACCTCGAACAGGTTGAACTCCAGGTCGCGAACATTGCTCTTGTAGTGGCCCACCGACCGTCACCTCTCGACTGAACCCCGCTTCGAACGGGGCGGGTGCTGAACCGCGCGAGATCGCGCCGCGGTGGCCATCATGGCGCACCGCGACGAGTGACGCAAGTCTAAGTAACTCGCCAATAAGTCGACTTCTGTGCGTATATGGCCAGTTGAACTGGGGATTTCTGATCGTGAAGGCCTTAAGTGATCAGTTGCTAACTCGGGATTCAGGCAGTTCGGCAAGCGCGATCCGCTCACCGAGTGAACACAGCTCGCTGACTAGAGTGGGCCGTCTGGTGAGTCGCGGATTGCGGACCGCTTCGTTGACCATCGTGGTGACGGTGTGGATCAGCACCCGCGCGGTCGGCATGGACAACTCGGGACGCACCGATTGCAGCAGCCTTGCCCATCCGATGATGCCTTCGCGATGGATCCGTCGATACCGGGCGGCCGCGTCGTCGGGCAGGTACCGGGCCTCACCGACCGCGGTGCCGACGAGATCCGGCCTGTCCATGGCGAAATGGACGTAGTAGCGCAACACGAGGCGCAGCGATTCCCGTGGATCTCCCCCCTCGGCGAGAGCGCGTTCGGTGTAGCGCTGTATCCACTGGTTGTTGCGGTCGATGATCTCATCGAGCAGATCGGACTTGCTTTCGAAATGGTGATAGACGGCGGGGCCTCGGACACCGACGGAGGTGCCGATCTCTTCGATGCTGACCGCCGCGAATCCGCGTTCGCTGAACAGCTGGGCGGCGGCGGCGATCAACTGTTCGGTGCGCAGTTCGCTGTTCTGATCGGTGTCGCCCCCGCGGGATTCGGACGTACCGTCTTCTGCGTGGTCACCGTGGATCACGCCGGTACCGATGACCGCGTCGACCGCGGCGTCCAGAACGGTGGCGAACGTGTCGTGGGGGAGTCGGGTGCGGTGGTTGGACGGGCTGGTCACCACCGACAGGACGAGCCAGCCGAGGGCGTCGCGATCGGCGGCGGCGACACCGGAATACCGAGCCTGCACAGCCGCCCCGATCCGGTGTGTCAGCCGCACCGATCGCGCCAGGACGGCAATCCGATCGGCAGGGGTCAGGTTACGGAACTCGAGCTGCCACAGCCGCGCGAGGCCGCGCCGCTCCAGCGAGACGCGGACCAGGGCGCGCAGTGCCGCGTCGGAGGCTGCGTCACCGTCGCACGCGGAGTCGACGCGGTCCAAGACGAGGTCGAGACCTTCCCGCAGGCAGCAGCCGAGCAGTTCTTGCTTGGTCCGGAAGTGTCGATACAACGCGCCGGAGGTGATACCGAGAACGGCAGCGATGTCGGCCATGGACGTGCGGTGATAGCCGTGCTCGGCGAAAGCGTCGGTGGCGGCCTGCAGGATGGCCGCGCGGCGATTGGGCGGGCGGCGCCGCACCGGTGGCACGGCATCGGTGGCGACCGGTGTCGCGGGGGCGTCGGCTGCTCCGAGCCTGCCGAGCAGCATGCCGAGGAGTTCGTCGGTGAGCTGGTCGATGGACGCCTCGATCCAGCCCGCGCACCAGTCCCGCATCAGGCCGTCGACAGCACCGAGGAAGGTAGCCGCGGTGAGCCGGAACTCGCGGGACGGGAGTTCGCCTCTGACGGCGAAACTCTCGAGTAGTGCGCACAGCATGTCGATCCAGCGTGAGCGGCGCTGTCGGCGTTGGGCGTCGATGCGTTCGCTGATTCCGGCCACCTCGACAAAGGTGATCCGGGCACACCGCGGATCACGGGTGATGTAGGAGAGATAGGCGCGGACCATCGCGGCGGCCCGTCCGGCGAGCGGCAGGTCGTCTACCCGCGCGACCTCGTCGAGGACGTGCTTTTCGACGATGCCGTCGATGTGGAGATGCAACTCGCTCAGCAGGTCTTCGAGGGTGTCGTACTCCTGGTAGAACTGGCGAGTCGACAGTCCGGCGGCCTGGCACAGGTCGACCAGGCGCGTGTTCCGGTAGCCGGTGCCCGCGCCGAAGGTCTCCAGCCCGGTTTCCCGGAAACGCGCGCGGCGCTCGGCGCGCCTTTCCGCCGCCGACCGGCCACCGTATCGCCCCGCCGCCGACACGACTCTCGCCATCGTTGTCCGGTCCTTCCGGGTTGTCGTTCACCACTTTGAATACAGCAGTGTTCAAAGTACGGCAAACGGTCCCGGACCGCGATCGCGATCGCCCACTGACAACAGAGGCCGATGTGCCGCCCGCGAACACGTTCCTCCGCGCACAACGGAGTAGCTGATAGATTGCCCTTGCCACGGGTCGACGGCGGATAGCGGCGTTTCGACACTCGGGAGGACCGAACATGTTTCTCGCGATCGCGGTAGTGATGGCGATCGTGCTGGTCTGGGCGTGCACGTCGCGAGCTTTCGGCCGCTGGAGCATTACCGAGCCGGTCGCGATGATCGTCGCCGGCGCCGCCGTCGGGTCGACCGACGATCAGTGGATCTTTCCCGCCATCGATACCGAAGTCGCACTCCGTCTGGTGGAGTTTCTGCTGGCCCTGTTCTTGTTCAGCGATGCGACCGAGATCAGGGACCGAATAGCGAAGAACACCGGCGTTACCCGGCTGCTCGTCGCCTTCGTGATCAGCTTGGCCATCGCCACCGCTGTCGGAAAGTATGTGCTGCAACTGGACTCGTGGCCACTGCTGTTGGTGCTGGCCTGCATCGTCATGCCGACGGACCTGGTTCCTGCTCAGTCGATCCTGCGTGACAATCGGATCACCAAGAGAGTGCGCGACTCCCTCAACGTCGAGAGTGGACTCAACGACGGGCTCGTGGCGCCTGTCATGTTGTTCGCCTTGGAAGCGTATCGGCGCAGCATCGACTCCGAGGATGCGGTGGGAGCCTTGGGCCACGCCGTCACCGCGGTCGTCAAGTCCGTTCTGATCGGCGTTCCACTCGGGGCGATCGCCGGTGTCGCGCTCTCGGCGGCCGCTGCCCGTGGGTGGACAGATCCGCGCACTGTGCGGTGTGGAATCCTGGCGATTCCCGTGCTGTCCTTCGCGGTGGGTGTCCTGATCGACGGCAACGGTTTCGTGGCGGCCTTCCTCGCCGGCATCTTGTATCGCGCCACGCATCGCGACATTCCTGGTGAGCCACTGGACCTCACCGAGGGCTTGGCGCAGTTCCTCGGTCTCGGACTGTGGTTTGTCGTCGGTGCCATCGCGGTCGCGGTCCCCAGGCTCGAGTGGACCGTGATCGTCTATGGGTTGCTGGCACTGACGGCGTTCCGCATTGTTCCGGTAGCGGTCACCCTGGTCGGCTCGCGGTTCACCCCAGCGGAACGGGTCATGCTGTGTTGTTTGGGCCCGCGCGGTGTTGCGTCGATCGTCTTCGGATTGCTCGCCATCAACAGTCTGGCCGGAACCCCCGACGCGGACCTCGTCGTCGGAGCGACCTTGGTGGTCGTGTGCGGAAGCATCGTTGTGCACGGCGTCGGCGCCCCGCTGGTCGCGGCCAATTTCGGCAGACGTTCTCGGCGAGTGCGAGACGTGCCCGATCCCTCGCGTCACTGGTGATCGCCACGCCGGATCGGACGGGTTTTTCGTGAACTGGCTGACTTTCGCCGATCGCGCCACCGCGGCCGAGCAGGCCGACATCCTTGTCGACCTGCTCGACACCTTCTTGTCGGCGCAGGCGGTGACACGTGTTCCGGCGCGGGGAGTGAGGCTCAGGGAGTGAGCACCAAGCGGATCGGATCACCGACCTTGCGTTCCAGGCGAGCGACTGCCTCGGCCGCCTCGGCGAGGGGCACGTGCGCGGTGATGGACGGTGCGAGATCGATCCTGCCGGCCGATGCGAGGCCGACCAGCTGTTCCACGTGCTCGGGTTCGGAACCGTAGTGGCCACGGACCTGGTTGACGTTGAAGCAGAAGTTGATGCTGTCGTCGATCGTGACCGGCTCCGGGGTGAGACCCGCCAGGACGAGCGAACCGAACGGCCCGAGCACGGATGCGGCCTGCGCCCGGGCCGCGCCCACGCCGGCGAAGTCGAACGCGACATCGAGTCCGCGCCCCGCCGTCGCCTCGCGCACTGCCTCGGCGAAGTCCGGTGCGAGCGGGTCGAGCGCGACGTCGGCCCCGAAGAGCAAGGCGCGGTCGCGAGCTGACGGCAGCGGGTCGATCGCGAGGATGGGTGCCGCGCCCACCATCCTGGCCAGCCGCACGGCGTGCGCGCCGAGTCCGCCGGCACCCCAGATTCCGACCGACTGGGCTGGTCGCACGGCGCCGGTGCTCACCATGGCGGCGTACGGCGTGGAGACCGCATCCGGGATGATCGCGGCCTGGTCGAAGGGCAGATCATCCGGGATGGGGAGCAGTGTGCCTTCGCGGGCGATCGCGTACTGGGCCCAGCCGCCGTCGTAGTCCAGCCCGCGGGTGCGTGGCCGTTGGCACATCATCCGCCGCACACAGTGGGTGCAGTCCCCGCAGGCTTCCCCGGCCTGGAGCACCACGCGCTGCCCGGGCGACCAGTCGCCACGCAGGTCCGGGCCGAGGGTGTGGATGACGCCGGAGACCTCGTGTCCGAGGGTGACGGCACCGGCGGCGGTGACGGCGGGCTCCGGGTAGAACGGGCTCAGGCTGCCGTCGATCAGGTGGACATCGGACAGGCAGACGCCCGCGGCCCGCACTTCGATCAGGACTTCACCAGGTCCGGGGGTCGGAACGGGGACCTCCTCGACTGAGAAGGCGCGGGTGTCCAGGCGGAGTCGGCCGGCGAGCATCGTGCTCATGGGGGGACCTCGAATTCTCTCGACAGGGCTTGTTCAACCGAACAAGTCACTCAACTGTGTCGACTGACAATGTCGCCTGTCAAGCAGTGGCGCCGCCAACGTTCTCGTCCTGCTTTCGGTTCCGGTCGGGACCGTGTCGATTGACACTGTCATGCGACATGGTCGACTGACAATGTCGCTTGTACGCTCGGTCTCGCACAGCGCATTGCTGGTGAGCGACGAAAGGCATGGTCATGATCGATACGTCCGTAGGCAGGCTCGAGGCGATCCCTCAGCGTCCCGCACTGCCCCTGGTCGGGCACGCCCTCACCTTTCCCGGCGGGATGGACGGGGTCTACCGGATGATGAAGGAGGTCAAGGACCTCGGGCCGATCTACCGCGTGCGCTTCTTCGACACCGAGATGGTCGTGGTCGGTGGTCTCGATCTCGTGGAGGAGTTGTCCGACGAGACCCGGTTCCGCAAGAACGTGCACAAAGACCTGGTCGAAGTGCGCCAGATCGCCGGCGACGGGCTGTTCACCGCGTTCGATCACGAGCCGAATTGGCGTAAAGCGCACGACATCCTGATGCCGGCGTTCTCACTCGGGGCGATGCGCGGCTACCACGCCACCATGCTCGACGTGGCCCGATCGCTCATCGGCAAGTGGGACCGGCTCGCTGGAGTCCGTGCGGTCGACGTCCCCGACGACATGACCCGGCTGACCTTCGACACCATCGGGTTGTGCGGCTTCGGCTACGACTTCGAGTCCTTCCGCCGAGACGACCTGCACCCCTTCGTGGAGGCGATGGCCCGTGCCCTCGGGTTCACCCAGGAGAAGGGGGAATCTCTCCCTGGCACCGAGTTTTTCAAACGCAAGCAGGCCCTGCGTTTCCGTGCGGATGCCGACCTCATGACCGATCTGGTCGACAAGGTCATCCGAGAGCGGCGCGCGTCCGGCGACAGCGGGACCGCCGATCTGCTCGGCATGATGCTGCACACCGCCGACTCGGTCACCGGTCAGCCATTGGACGACATCAACATCCGTCATCAGGTGATCACGTTCCTCATCGCCGGACACGAGACCACCAGTGGCGCTTTGTCCTTCGCGCTCCACTACCTGACCAAGCATCCCGCGGTGCTCGCGCGGGCCCAAGCCGAGGTCGACGCGTTGTGGGGCGATACCGACATGCCGGACCCCGATTACGCCGACATCGGCAAACTCTCCTACATCCGCCAGGTCCTCAACGAGAGTCTGCGCCTGTGGCCGACCGCACCGGCCTTCGCGCTCGAGCCGATCGAGGACACCGTCATCGGCGGGCGCTTCCCCGTCCGCAAGGGTGAGACCCTGATGGTGATCACACCAGCCCTGCACCGAGATCCCGCCTGGGGCGAGAACGTCGAGCTGTTCGATCCGGAGCGGTTCTCGCCCGAGCGCGAGGCCACTCGCTCCGTGCATCTGTTCAAACCGTTCGGCAACGGCGAACGTGCCTGTATCGGAAGGCAATTCGCGCTCCACGAAGCGACGCTGCTACTCGGTCTGCTGGTGCACCGGTACCGGTTGATCGACCATCGTGACTACCAGTTGAAGATCAAGTCCTCGCTCACCATCAAGCCCGACGACTTCACCCTCGAGCTTGCCCGTCGCACCAGCGAGGAACGGCGTCGACCCGCACCGGCCACCAGCGACATCGCGCACGGCGGGAACGCGGTACGCACACGCCGACGCGCGCCGGGTACCGCACTCACCTTCCTGCACGGATCCAATCTCGGCACCTGCAGCGGCCTCGTGAGCGACTTCGCCGTCGACGGAGCAGGAAACGGCTTCACCCCGACCGTCGACTCCCTGAACTCTCATGTCGGAAAACTCGCCGACATCGAAGGCCCGGTAGTCATCGTGGCCGCCTCCTACAACGGCCGGCCGACCGACGACGCCGCCGATTTCCTGACGTGGTTGGACGGGCTCGAGCCCGGCGCGCTCGACGGCGTGGCCTACGCGATTCTCGGTGTCGGCGACCGCAATTGGGCCGCCACCTACCAGCGTGTCCCCACCATGATCGACGAACGAATGGCGGCTGCGGGCGCCACGTCGCTACTCGAGCGAGGCGCTGCCGACGCCTCCGGCAACTTCGCGGGCGCGGTCGACCAGTGGAGCGACGCGTTGTGGACCGCGCTGCTCGACCGCTACGGCGTGCCGATCGAGGGAACGGCCGAGATGCCCGACGCGGCAGACGCGGAGCGGGGACTCTACGAACTGCGGGACGCCTCCGAGTCGGTCATCGCGGGCTTGACCGCACGGCACGGGGTCCAGCCGATGGAGGTCCTCGACAGCTACGAACTGGTCGATCTGGATCACGAACTCGGCCGCTCGAAGCGATTCCTGCGGATCCGCCTACCCGAGGGCGTCACGTACCGAACCGCCGACCATCTCGCCGTGCTACCGAGCAACCCGAATGCCCTCGTCGAACGCGTCGCCGCACGCTTCGGGTTGGACCTCGAGCGCACCGTCCAGCTGCGCGCGCGCCGCCGCAGCCGCAATGCCTTGCCCATCGATCGCCCGCTCACCCTGCGGCGTCTGCTCGCCGACTTCGTCGAGTTGCAGGATCCGGCCACGCCGGAACAGGTCGCCGTGCTCGCCGAACACACTGGTTGCCCACCCGAACAGCGGCCGCTGGCCGAACTCGCCGCCGCGGATCCGGAGACCTTCGAGGAACAGGTGACCCGGGCCGGACTCAGTGTTCTGGATCTGCTCGAGCGGTACCGGGCATGTGAGCTGTCCTTCGAGGGCTTCCTGGAGCTGCTTCCCGTACTGCGGCCCAGGCACTATTCGATTTCCTCGTCCTCGGCGGCCTGGCCCGGCGAGGTCGACCTGATGGTCTCGTTGCTGGCGGCGCCCCACCGCGGCGGGGACGGCACCTTCGCCGGCATCGCCTCCCACTACGTGCAAAGCCTGCGGCCCGGTGACACCGTGCAGGCCAGGGTGTTGCCGTGCAGCGAATCCTTCCGCCTACCGGACGATCCGTCGGTGCCGGTGATCCTCGTCAGCGCGGGCACCGGGCTGGCGCCCTTCCGTGGTGCTGTCCTGGACCGACATCATGCCGGTGCGACCGGGACTCTGTTGTGCTACTTCGGCTGCGACCACCCCGACGTGGACTACCTGCACCGCGAGGAGTTCGAGGCCGCCGAGGCCGCCGGTGTCGTGAGCATGCGCCCCACGTTCATGCACGCGCCTGAGGACGGAGCTCGCTTCGTCCAGGACCGCATCGCCCGCGAGGGCGCGGAGGTGTGGTCGATCCTCGCGGCCGGTGGGCGCGTCTACGTCTGCGGTGACGGACGGCGCATGGCGCCCGCGGTACGGGACGCGATCGCGGCGATTCATCGACAGTGGGCCGGTGGTTCGGACGAGGACGCCGAGCGGTGGCTGGCCGACCTGGTCGAGTCCGGTCGCTACGTCGAGGATGTCTGGGCCGGCTGACAATGCGGCCGAACACAGCTTGTCGAGGGAGATACTCTCGGCAAGCTGTGTCTTGTGCGAAGGGCGCGCTTCAGCCGAGTCGTACGTCGGTGAACGGCAGCTCTCCACTGGCCAGTGCCACCGTCGCGGCGACCATCGCTTGCAGGCCGACATGCTCGGCGGCCTCGTCCGGAAGGCACAGGCGGTGCATCGTCAGCCCGTCGAATCCGGCGAGAAAGAATCGCGCGACGACGTCCGCGGGCCGGCTCAGCTCGAAACCGGTCCGTTCCGCCGTCTCGGCCACCAGTTTCGTGGTCACGCCGAGCATTCGACGGTAGTGGCTGTCTCTGGCCTCGCTCAGACCTGGCGTTCGCAGGGCGAACATGATGAGCTCGGTGAGCAGTTGGTAGTTGGTCGCCGGTTCCGACGTACTGCGCCACAACTCGCCGGCCAACGCGGCCAGGGTCTCCTCGAATCCGCCGCCCGACGGGGCTGCTCGCTCGAGCTGCGCCACGAGGTCCTCGGTGATCTGAGTCAACACCGCCGCGTACAGATCCTCTTTCGACCCGAAGGTGTAATGCAGCGTCGCCTGCGCCACTCCGAGCTCGGAGGCGATGGCCCGCGTACTCCCCGCCGCGACGCCCTTCCTCGTCATGAGGTCGATCGCCGCCTTAATGAGCTGAGGGCGGCGTTCGGCCGCGGTGACATGAGCCATGCCAGGCACTATACGACTGTGTCCGTCAACCTGGTCGACCGACAAAGTCGTAGCTCGAGTCGCCCCGAATCCGGCTCGACGAGCGCTGCCCCGATCGCACCGTGTCAGGTCACAGAACCCACAACCCTCCCAGGCATCCGCCGGAGAGGAAGTAACCCGCCACGGATCTCCTCAGCGGAGATGCCCGGGTTGGGGCGAGAGGGCCGGTCGCGCAGAAAGTTCCTGACCGCCGTGCGGGCAGCCTGGGAAGTCGGCGCCGATCGCTCTGGCGAGGATGGCCGTTCGTGTGCTTTTCGCGTGGCAGCGATGGGCTTCTCGTTGCCAGGCAACGCTGGGCATCAATGCCCACAGAAACCCCTGGACCGTCGCGGTGACGAAAGCGTGCATCTCGAGCGTGGTGCGTGGTGGTCGACACGATCCACGGCTGCGGATCACTGGATGACTACGGACTGTACAGTGCGTGCGACGCGGCACTGATCCACCTCACGGCACAACTCGCGGTCGAACTCGCACCGTCGGACGAGTCAACTCTCTCGCTTGCGCCGACCGGGCGAGCACGGACGACATCGCTACCGTGATCGCGCATCTGGGCTCGGCCGAAGCGACGAGAAGGGCACCGGGCGAACTCGTGGTCGTGGAGGCGGGACAGCGGCCGAGAGCCTGTCGAACCCGACGATAGAGGAGTCGCCGTGCCCAGGTCGAGGGTGATCGCGAGCCGAGTATTCGAGGCCGGTCTGACGGTCGTCGGCATTGTCGCACTGGGGGCGCAGGTGCCGCGGCCGTGGCTGATCCTCTGGGGTGTCCTTGCCGCCGTCTACATTGTGGCGTGGCTGGTGCAGCTACTTTCCCACCGCCACGCCGACGACCCCGAGGAGTGGCTCGACACAATTCCCGACAGCTGGACCGCGCTCGTGTTGACGGTGGTCACGAGCGCGGTCGGGCTGGCTGCGGTGTTGTCGACCGTGGCCGACGAGGCCACCGAGAACCAAGCCGTCCCGACGGAAGTCGTCGCGGCGGTCGTGGCGCTGCTGGCCTGGTTCCTGCTGCACCTCGGTTACGCCGAACAATACGCGCGCAGCTACCACCGTAGGCTGCCGGAAGAATCGCTGTCGTTCCCGGATACACCGCGACCGAATCTGGTGGACTTCGCATATTTCTCTTTCACCATCGGTGTTTCCTTCGCAGTCTCCGATGTGACGACTCGAACTCGTCCCCTGCGCGCTCAGGTACTGCTGCATTCGGTGATCGGGTTCTTCTACAACGTCGCGGTGATCGGTGTCGGTGTCGACGTGCTCAAAAGCGGGTGACGACAAGGGGTAGCGCGGTGTCACGAGTACATCGCAGCTATCGGTTTCCGGCGGTCGACCACTCGCGCAGTTCGTCCAGCGCGGTACTCGCACTGTCCTCATCGAGGCTGGCGGCGAGAGAGGATCGTCGTGCTGTCGTTCGTTGACGGTGCCTCGGAGTTTCGATCACCGGTGCGGGCTGCGATTTCGGCCTCGGCGAGTGCTGCGATCATGCGGGCGGTCGTGGTCACCACCAGCTCGGACATCCCGCTGCCGTAGAAGTCGAGCGCGGCGACCATCGCACGCACCAGCGGGACATCTGCGACCATCTCGTCCATGACGACCACCGGCCGACTCACCGGCTTCGACCCCACTCCTGCGGGTCCACGACGATCAAGTGCTCGCGGCGGTGAAATCTGGTGCGATGGGGTGGCATGCGCGTCGAGAGGCTCAGGTGTTCGTGAGGGTGCGGGCGAGGAGGGGGAGTAGGCGGTCCCAATGTTGTTTCAGCCCGGCGGGATCGAAGGCAGCAGTGTCGGACAGGGTGAAGCCGTGGATGGTGGCTGGGTAGATCTCGGAGGTGTAGGTGAGTCCCGCCCGGTCCAGAGCTTGGTTGAGTTCGATCAGCAGCTCGGGGGTCAAGTCGCTTGCGGCGTGCCCGAAATGGATTTCGGCGGTGATGTCGGCCAGCGCGTCGGTGCCGTCCGCGGAGACCGGGGCGTGAAAGGCTGCCAGGGCCGCCACCAGGGCAGGATGGGCAGCAGCGGTGCGTGCCGCCTGGAGACCGCCGATGCAGTAGCCGGTGACCGCGACCGGTCCCTCGAGTACTTCGGGCCGTGCGGTGAGGAAACGCAGGTAGGCATCGGCGTCACGACGTGCTCGTTCGGCGGTGTGGGCTTGGATCAGCGGCATGAGTTGGTCGACGATCGCGGGTCGCACGTCTTCGCCGATGTAGGCCGGTAATTCGATCACCGGTGCCGGGCCGTGCCGGTAGAAGAGGTTGGGAACCAGCACGTAGTAGCCGTGGTGGGCGAGTTCGTCGGCCAGGTCGCGGAGCGCTGGACGGAGGCCGAAACCATCCGCGTACATCAGCACCCCCGGGTAGGGTCCGTCGTGCTCGGGGAACGCCGCGAACGCGTCGGCGCGGCCGTCGGGTGTAGAGATCTCCAGAGGGGTGATGGGCATGAATTCTCCTGTCGTCGTTGCCTTTTCGGGTGCGAGATCAACTGGCGACAGGGGTGGTGCGCGTGCGGGGGCGCGAGATTTTCGATGGAGCGACGGGTCCGTATCGGCCCGTCCGGCGCTCAGCAGAGTGCCGGGTAGCCGATCCGTGTGTGGCGCAGGGCCGTCCCGGGAGTCATCGCGATCCAGAATAGCCCTCGCGCGGTGAGAGTCGGTGCCTCGGTTCCAGTGCAACGGCGGTGTAGGGCGTGGCCGGTTTTGGTGTGGTGTCGTAGCGGGCGTTCGGGAGGTACAGGCGTCCGCCGAACTGTGCGACTGTGGTCGGGACGTCCAGGCGCGGGTCGGTGATGTGCCGCTCGACCGTGCCCGTCGCACCCGTGCGGTCGAGGGTGACGACGGCGATCGTGTCGAGCCGGTTCTGCACGACGAACAGTGTGTTGCCGTGCAAGAGCAAACCGTCGCCGTGGGGTACGGCTTCGGTGCCGAGGTCTACCTTGCGGGTGTGGCCGTTCGCCGGGTCGACGCGGAACAGGTGCCCGGTCACCGATTGCACGAGGATCAGCCCGGTGCTGTCGGGTGTGCGGACGATGCCGTTGGCGTTGAATGTGGCAGGTACGTAGGCGATGTCGCCGCTCAACCGCACACGGACCACCTCTTCGGAAGGCGGCAGCGTGCCGTCGGGACCGAACGGCAGGTGATACAGGACCGGCGTGCGCGAATCGGTGAACCACGCACCGGTGGGGGTGATCACCACGTCGTTGACAACTGTGTCCCCTGAGAGCGCGAGACGGTAGCTCGCCAGCATCCGGCCCGTCCGCGCGTCGAGCACACGGGCGTCGCCGCCGGACCCACCCGCGATGAACAGCCTGCCACGGTTGTCGAGCCGCAGCCCGAGCGACGGTGTTCCGGGGCCGCGGCTCAGGATCTCCCCGTGCCCGGTCACCAGGTCGGCACGATAGATCGAGCCGTCCGCGGTCGAACCGACGTACATCACCGGCCGCACACCGATGGTGATGCCCTCGGGCCGGAAACCGGCGGGCAGGTCGATCGTGGTGGGGAACAGCGGGGGCCACGCCGAGGCGCTCTGTGCGGGCGCCATGGCGCAGAGGCAGGCGAGGGCGGTCGCGACGGCGGCCCGCTTCACCTCGGGCCTCTCAGCCAGTTGTCGAAGGTCAGCAGTTGCGGGAAGCGGCGTCGCAGCGCGGGGATATCGGCCTCGTATCCGTGCTCGTCGAGCCAGCCGAACATGGCCGCCAGTTCCCCGGAGACAGTGCGCAGCTCCTCGACCGGCTGCCGGGTGAATCGGGTGGGGATGCCGTCGAATTCGGTGAACATCCGCGCGATCTGCCGCGGGGTCAGCTGGTCGCCCGCGATGTCGAGCTGTTCGCCGATGAACTCGTCGGCGTTGCTGAAGACCTCGACCGCGATCGCGCCGATATCCGCCGACGCGATCATCTGCAGGATCGTTTCGGAGCCCAATGCCAGTAGACCAACTCGCTCACCGTCCACCACCTCCGGCATCAGGTAGCGCCAGTTCTCCATGAAGAACACCGGTCGCAGTACCGTCGCCGGCACGCCGAGGGCCTCGATGTGTGCCTCGATTTCGGCTTTGGTCTCGAAATGGGCCACGCCGGATTTGTGCCGGGCGGCGCCGACGGAGCTGTAGACCAGGTGCGCGGCACCCACGGCCTCGGCGGCCTCGGCAACGTTCTTCCCTTGCCGCACTTCGGTTTCCGGCTGCGGCGCGGTAAGGTCGGCGGGCTGCACGCTGAATACGCCGTGTACTCCGTGTGCCGCCGCACGCAACGATGCCGGGTCGTCGAGGTCGCCGGTGACCAGTTCCGCACCCAGCGCCGCCAACTCCACGGCCGACGGTGTGTGTGGATCGCGGACGAGGGCCCGCACCCGCCAACCGTCGCCGAGCAGACCGCGGGCCACGGCACCGCCCTGTCCGCCGGTCGCGCCGGTGACCAAAACAGTCTTGGAAGGCATGGTGGTTGTCATCGAGATGTTCCTTCCGTGATGGGTGAGGACGCGGTAGCGCGGGCCGGTGCAGGCAGCTGTCCGGCGACGATGGCGGCGAGAGAGAGCACAAATCCCACGCGTTGGACCGGGCCGAGTGTCTGGCCGAGCAGAACGGCACCGAGCACGGCGGCGACCAACGGTGAGAGCAAGACCAGAACGGCGACGGAGGTGACCGGCAAGGTGCCGATGCCGCGAAACCACAGGACGTAGGCGAGCAGCCCGCCGACGAGCCCGAGCCACAGGTAGCCCAGGGCGGCGGCCCCGTCTATCGCGGGCGGAGCGCCTTCGACGAGCACGGTGAGCGGCAACAGGAACAAACCGCCCGCGGCGAGCTGCCAACCGGCGAACGTGACCGGATCAGCCGCGGTGGGTCGTCCCCACCGTTTGGTGAGCGTAAGACCCAGTGCCATCGAGGCGGCGCTCCCGAGACCCGCTGCCACGCCGACGAGGTCGAGCGCCGCGTCCGGCCCGATGACAACCAAGCCGACGCCGGCCATCCCGGCCACACCCCAACCGATCCGCCACCCGGAGGCCCGCTCTCGCAGTACCCCGACGGCCAAGGCCGCGACGATCAGTGGCTGGGCCGCGGCAAGGGTCGCCGCGACCCCACCGGGCAGGCGTTCGGCGGAGACGAACAACAGCGCGTTGAGCAGGCCGATGTTCAGCACGCCGAGTATCGACGCCTTCCACCACCACTGCCCGTTCGGCAGGATCCGGGTCGCGGCCAGCACGATCAGCCCCGCGGGCAGTGCGCGCAGGAGCCCGGCGAAGAACGGGTGCCCCGGTGGCAGCAATTCGGTCGTGACGACGTAAGTCGTGCCCCACACCGCGGGGGCGAACGCCGCGAGGGCGACACCGGACAGGTTCTTGCTGATCGCTCCGCCCTCTGTACCCGTGGAACGTGGTCGGGCTGCTGGATTTTTCACACTTCTGATCTGACCGGAGCGGGATCAATGAGTCCAATGCTTGTTCGTCACCCCATCAATCGCGATGCAAGATTGATCCGTGGAGCTCCAACAGATGCGGTACGTCCTCGCCGTCGCCGAGACGAACAGCTTTACGCGCGCCGCGCAACGATGCCATGTCGTCCAATCCGCGCTCAGCCACCAGATCGCCCGCCTGGAGCGCGAACTCGGCGCGAAACTGTTCGAGCGCACCAGCCGCCGGGTTCGGCTCACCCCGGCGGGCGCGGCGTTTCTACCGGCCGCCCGGCAATGTCTCGACGCCGCCGAACGGGCGGTCGGCGAGGTGGCGGCGGCCGTCGGCGAAATACGCGGGCGGCTTGCCGTGGGGTTGATTCCGACCGTCACCGCGGTCGATGTCCCGGGCACGCTAGGGGTGTTCCGGCAGCGCTACCCACACGTGCGCGTCAGTCTGCGGGTCGGTGCCAGCGACGAACTCGCCGCACAGGTCGAACAAGGCACTCTCGATGTGGCGTTTCTCGGTTTGCCGACCAGCGCACGACCCGCCGGTGTGGCAGCACGGGAACTCGCTCGCGACCGGCTCGTCGCTGTGGTCGCACCCGATCATCCGCTGGTCGGGGAACTCGTCGTGGATCTGCGCAGGCTTGCCACCGAAACGTTCGTCGATCTGCCTGCCGGGACGGCCGGGCGCAGCCAGACCGACGACGCTTTCACCGCCGCGGGCCTGGACCGCGACGTCGCTTTCGAGGTGACCACCGCCGACTACATCGCGCGGCTCGTCCGTCCAGGCCTGGCCGTCGCCATGCTTCCCGCCGCGTACGCGCCCGAACTCACCGGCGTCACCGTCGTCGAGGTCGTCGATGCGCCGAGCCGCGTCGAGTACGTCATCTGGAGTCACGTCGGCTGTACACCGGCGGCCACCGCGTTTCTCGACATTCTCGACATCGGGCGACTCGAACGTGTCGGTCCGTGAGTCGCGAGGGTCGCACCGACGGCGCCGTCGTCGAACGGCGCTGAAGCAAGGGACGGCGCGCATTTCGGCGCGATGCCGGTGGTGCCGTGGGCAACGGTCAGCAGCGGATACGGGTCGAATGACGGGTTCTCCGGTGCGAGGATCGTGCCGTGAGCAGCGCGGTGAACAGCAGGTGCAGGCCGGCGAAGATGAACCATGCCGCCACCCCGAACCGGAACACCACCAGGGTGAGCACCGGCCACCCGAACGCGACGGCGCCAACGGTGATACTCGCGAGCGCGGTGAGCGCGCCGCTGACCCGCCGATCGGCGCGCCCGCCCCCACCGACGACCACCTGCCACACGCCGAACACCCCGTGCACGATGAGCGCCGCCCTGATGAGGAAGGCGAGCCCCGGCGCCCGGCGCTCGGCCATAGACAGGCCCGGAAATCAGCCGGACCGACGTGTCGACGACGTGGGGGCCTCGATGTGGATGCCGGGGTTCGGTCTTTGACGATCGTGTCGTATCGCGGCAGTGAGGTGGTTCCACGACAATGGCATGGTGCTGCCGGATGAGGACTACGCGAGCCTGGTACCGAACCCGCCGACGCGGTTCGGGGTGGGTGAGCTTCGTGATGCTTATGTCGATGTCGTGACCGACGAACGCAATCCGCGGTGGATGGCCGAGGAACGTCGCGCCTACTTCGATGGGCTGTGCGGGTTGTTCGACCTGGATCTGCCGACCTCACGCCAGAGCGTCGGTCGCGGCCGGAACCAGTATGTGCACGGCTTGCTTCTCGACACTGTGGAGTCGTTGCAGCGCACCGGAACCCCCTGGGACGGCTACCTCGTGGCGGGAGCATTGTTGAAAGAGCTGGATCAACTCGGAATCGGTGGAGCGCACCGGGAGTTCGTGTTCGAACTGCGTGCGGCAGTGGACGCGTCGCGGGCCAAACATCGCGAATTGCTCGACCTGCTCCTGGGCGGTCTACTCGGTGACCGAGCGAACCGGGTATTCACGCTGAATGAACTCGAGGTAGCTGGGATCGAGCGCGCTGTTCCGATCCGCTATTTGCCCGACTGAACTTCGTCGTGTCGCCACAATGGAGGCAGGGTGGCGAGAGGAATCATGATGTCGTGGAGTGCGCTGCCTTTTGCTCGTGGCACTGTGCCGCCGTACGTCGCCGCGACCCTCACCACCGCTTTGTCGGATGACCCCGTGGAATTGGCTGGGTATGAGGCGGCGGCACGAATGGCTGACCTCGCTGTTTTGACGACGTCGACTCGTGTTCACCCGCAGCCGCCCTGAAGCCCACCGAGAACGTCACCGGCGCGATGGTTACCGGCAGTTCCCGCATCCAGAGGAATCGAGGAATTCGAACCAGAGTATCGGGTTCGAATTGGTTGCGCACAGTGATTTCCAGCCGCACCGGCGCCCAGCTGGAAATGATGATCATGCTCGTGTCGCACCGGCCGAAATCGTAAGAGAGCGTGACGAGTTCAGCTGGCTCACCTTCGAGCGGGTCCGCTGCGGCGGCGGGCGCGGCCACGAGAAGGGCCGCGGCGAGTGTCGAAACCGTCAGGAGCGAACGCATGATCAAACCTCACCCCACGAGAATCACTGCGCCCTGGAGATTTGGCGGGCATTTGCCACAACTTATGAAACATGGAACGTGCTGGATGCCGACCCGAGAAACCGGTGTTTCATGGGTGATCACCTATGAAACACATCCGCGCACGGCAGCGTCGCAGACGCGCGCACCGGTCATCGCAGGCACTTCGCACGACTGCAGGCGCGCCAGTGTTCGCACTCCTGTTCAGCCGCTCGTGAATTCGCAGCTCAGCGCTGAACACAACTTCGAACATCGACAACACTGACCCAGGCCGGAACCATCCTGGCCACTGTCGCCTAGGCCGTGCCCGAACAGCTCACCGCCGCCTCGATCGATCACCGCGCCGATGTCTACGCGCTGGGCTGCACGCTCTACGAGTTGCTCACCGGCGCCAAGTCGTTCCCGCGCACGAGCGCGGACGCCGTGATCGCGGCACACCTGCACGAGCCGCCGCCGCGTCCGAGCGCTACAGTCCCGCAGCTGCCGCGCCGCATCGATGACGTGATCGCCCGCGCACTCGCCAAGGACCGCAGCGGCGCTGTCCGAGCCGCGGCGCGCCGGCCGCCGACGCGGCCGCCGCACTCGGCGTGGCACCCGAGCCCGCGCCGGTGCGCCGCTCGGCAGGTCGCCGTACCCTCGCTGTCGTTGCTGCCGCCCTGACCGCGGTGATCGCCGCGGTAGTCACGAGTGTGGTTGTGCTGAACCGTGATTCGGTCCAGCAGACCACTCCCGCGGTGACCACACCACCCGATCCGAATTCCTGGGCGGCACACCAGTGGGTCGTCGAAGCGTTTCCCGGCCTGTTTCCGAAGACCCAGGCGGACAGCGGCTATCAGCCTGCGCTGCGGTGCGGTCGACGTCGGCGGCCCGGCGGGCGAGATCCTGATCGAGTTCGAAGGCGGCGCTCGAGCCAAGTGCGCCATGGCCGTCTCCGGTGGCGTCTCCGGCCATGACCTCTACGACCGGTGGTGGCGCGAGGTGCCGATCTGAGTCCCGTCACGGCCGTGCTCAGGGAACCGCGGGCGGGCGGTCCGGGACCAGCAGCGTGCTGATCGCCGTGCCGATGCCGACGGCATTGTTCTGATCGGCGTTCGAAGTGGGGCCGAGGGTGCCGTAGACGACGACGGTCGTCTCGGTTTTCGTGTCGTAGAACGCGACGCCGTCGTAGCCGCCGTAGGACGGGTTCATGAACAGCCAGCCGGCCAGGTGGACCACACCGAAGGCGAAGTACTTCTCGGTGGTGAAGGGGCCGAGGCCCGCGGTCGACGGGCCCATCATCTGCCGGAACTGCTCAGGGGTCAGGCGTTCGCCGGTGCCGAGGGCGCGGACCCACCGGCCGACATCGGCGACCGTGGAGTTCATGTTGCCGCTGTGCAGGAAGGCGGTGGGGTTCCAGAAGGTGGAGTCCTCGAAGAACTTCCGTTCGTTGGTGTAGCCGTGCAGGATCGGTTCGTCCATCTGCGGGTTGAGCACTACCTCGCTGTCGCGCATCCCCAGCGGGTCGGTGATGTGCTCGGCGATCAGCTCACCCAGCGGCTTGCCTGCCGCCTTCTGCAAAACCTCACCGAGGACGACCAGATCGCTGTGCGCGTAGCCGAAGTCGGTGCCCGGCTCGAACAGGGGTGGGCGGGCGTTGGCGCGCTCGAACAGTTGCGGTGCGGTCCATTCGCGAATCGGGTTCTCGCCGAAGATCTTCAGGAATTCCGGTTCGGTCACGTAGTCGGCGATGCCGGAGGTGCTGTCGGCCAGCATTCGCGGGGTGATCTTGTCGGCGCGTGGGAAGTCCGGCAGCCAGCGCGCGATGGGTTCGTCGATCTTCAGCACGCCTTCCCCGTCGAGTCGCCACAGCACTGTGGACAGCATGGGTTCCATGGGCTGGCCGACCCGCAATCGCATCTCCGGTGTCGCGGGCACACCGAGCGGTGATCCGCCCAGCGCACCGAGCGCGATCTGTTCCGTACCCCGCCACACGCCGTAGACCGCCGAAGTGAGGTCGAGTTTCGTCATCTCGGCGCGAACGATGTCGGTGATTTTCGCCGCTTCGGCACTCTCGACCGGCGCGGACGGAGAACCGCCGGATTTCTCCTCCGCAGTGCAGCCGCCCGTCGCGAGGGCGAGCACGACAGCGAGCAGCGCCCCCGCTCTCCGGTAGCCACGATGCCGGGGCGATCTACTCATGACAGCGATCCCTTCGTCGAGGAACACGCACGATCAGCAGCACTGTCGAATCTACGCGCAGCCAGGGCTCGGGCCGTCCGCGAGGCCCCGGACACACACCCACTGCGCCCACAGCCGGATGCCCTGATCCCGGATCGCCGAGATTGTGACCGTGCTCACGGGGCGCGCAGTACGATGAGGGAACGAATCTGATACTCGGTCAGGTTCGAGGCCCGGGCCGGCGCCGGCCTGCCCTTGCGAACCGGAGTCGCGGTATGAATATCGTCGTCTGGATCGTTTCCGCCCTGCTGGCCGCGCTCTTTCTCATGGCAGGCTCGATGAAGCTCGCCAAGTCCAAGCAACAGCTCGTCGCCGATCCCAAGATGGGGTGGGCCGAGCCCCTCCCCGAGGGGCTGATCAAGTTCATCGGCGCGGCCGAAGTCGCCGGTGCGCTCGGCCTGATCCTGCCCGGCGTCTTCGACATCGCCACCTGGCTGGTGCCCGCGGCCGCCGTCGGGCTCGCCGTCGTCATGGTGGGCGCGATCGTCACACACGGTCGCCGGGGCGAATGGCAGAACGTCGTGGTGACCGTGGTGCTACTGGCCTTGGCGGTGTTCGTCGCGGTGGAACGGATCGGCCCGCAAGCGTTCTGAGTGCGCAGCTCGTAACCGGCCACAGTCACTGCGATGCCGCCTCGTGTGCGAACACGAGACGGCATCGCGTCCGGTCAGGCCAGGACCCGGCCGAGGAAGTCGCGGATCAGCGCGGCGATCTCGGGACCGTGTGTCTCCAAGGCGAAGTGGCCCGCGTCGAGCAGGTGCGGTTCGGCGTCGGGCAGGTCACGCAGATAGGCGCGGGCACCGTCGGCGCCGAAGATCTCGTCGAACTCATGCATAGGCATGCTCGGATCGGTGTCCTTTTGTTCGGTGAGGATTTCGTCGAGCCTCGCTTGCGCGTCGTGGACGGACACGTCGGCGACGACGATCGTGCGCGCGTGTTCGTCCAGGGTGTGGAAACGGTCATCGATGTGTAGTCCGGTCGACTTCGCTTCGCACTCAGGGTCAGTGGAGAGCCTGCGCGACGAACTGACTGCCCTGTCGGAGTACGGGCTGAAGGCTCCACCGTCGACTTCTATTCCTCGACGGTGGGCGGACTGATCGACACCGACGGCCTCGATGAGCAGTACTGGTACCGGAATCTCCGCGACACAGTCCATTTCGATGCCGCGGTGCAGGCCGCCTACGCCGATCGAAGTGACCACACCACGCGGCTCAGCCCGCGTCGCAGGTCGGGGTCGGCGCGACACCGTTCCAGCGGTCCAGGGTCCACTGGACGATTTGTGGGGTGAGGGGGGAGTCGGCGGCGACGAGGCTCATGTGGCTCAAGCCGGGGAAGGTGCGGTAGTCGATGGGTTGGCCTGCTGCGCAGCGGGCGTCGACCCACGCTTGTTGCAGTTGCGGTTTGACGAGCGGGTCGGCGAGTCCCTGGGCGACTAGGACCGGGGCGGGGAAGGGGCCGGCAGGGGTTTGTTTTTTAAGGCGGTCGCCGAATTCGCCGTTGAGTAGTTGGTCGGGGAAGAGTTGATTCGGGATTTGGGAGCCGCGGAGGATGGCGGGTAGGGCGTCTTTGCCGTTGAAGCACAGGTCCTCGATTTTGCCGACTCCGTGTCGCGAACCCGGCGTGAGTTGATCGGTGAGGTGTAGTTCGGGGTAAAGGCGATTCCATGTGGCCGCGATGTAGGCGGAGATGGTTTTGCCGCCGACTTCGGTTTTGTCGGCCTCTGCGAGTCCGAACAGGTCGGCGGCGGGGGCGAAGGCGGCGATACCTGTGACCCGGAATTCGGGGGCGTAGATGGGGGCGATCTGCCCGGTCCACAACGATGCCTGGCCACCTTGGGAATGACCCCACACCACTGTGTCGGTGGTTGTCGAGATCTTGTCGAACTGCAGGGCGGCGCGCGACGCGTCGAGGACATTGCGGGCCTCCGCTTCGCCGACCAGGTACGGGTGGGTGCTCTGGGTGCCGAGGCCGATGTAGTCCGAGGTCACCGCGACCCACCCGTGCTGAGTCACCATCTCCCGCAGCGCGGTTCCGGCGCCGTCGTCGAACGGCGCTGAAGCAAGGGACGGCGCGCATTTCGGCGCGATTCCGGTGGTGCCGTGGGCAACGGTCAGCAGCGGATAAGGGTGGGGTGAGGGGTTCTCCGGCGCGAGGATCGTGCCGCTCGACACGGCCGCCCTGCCATCGGGATGTGTCGTCGTGTACAGGATTCGCCATCCGCGCGCGCCGTCGGGGACGCCCTCGTCGATGGGTTCGGACCGCAGCAACCTGCCGGGTTCGGTCGGCACGTTGGCGGGCGCGGTGTAGAAGGGGCCTGGTTGCGGGAGCGGCACACCGGAGAGGATCCGAACGCTGCCGTAGGCGAGCAGCACCGCGAGCACCAGCGCCGATGCGGCGGCAACGGTACGCGGCCACCCGTGCCGATGCGTGGCGTGAGGCGCGCGACGTGTGAGCAGCGCGGTGAACAGCAGGTGCAGGCCGGCGAAGACGAACCATGCCGCCACCCCGAACCGGAACACCACCAGGGTGACCACCGGCCACGCGAACGCGACGGCGCCAACGGTGATACTCGCGAGCGCGGTGAGCGCGCCGCTGACCCGCCGATCGGCGCGCCCGCCCCCACCGACGACCACCTGCCACACGCCGACCATCCCGTGCACGATGAGCGCCGCACCGATGAGGAAGGCGAGTCCCGGCGCCCCGGCGCTCGGCCAGATCGCCATCGCCACACCGAGCATGAGGAGCACCCCACCGAGCACTCGCGCGGGCAACTCGCCGCGCCCGTCCTCGCGCGGAAAGAGCGCGACGACAATGCCCACCAGTGCGAAACCGATCCCCGTGACAAGGGCGACGGTCTGCACCCGCATCGGCGCGAGAAACAGCAGCACCCCGACCGCGACAAGCACTGTCCCGACCACGAAACGGAGCGGTCTCGACAATCGGCGCGGCCCGGACCGCCTCGACGCGTCGGATACTGCTTCCTGGCTCGACGAATCGTCGTTCAACGCAAACCCTTCCGCCGCCGACTCCGCTCCTTCGCGAAGAATATCGCCTGGTCACGCTCAATCGCGGTCGCCGGGCCGACACCGGTCCCAGAAGACCGGTCAGTACTGCCGATGAGCACGGCACGTCCGAAGTCCGAGGTGACCGCTTATCCGGCGCGTTCGGTTCAGCAGGCAGAGTGACAGTCCAGCAACTGCTCGACTCCGGCGGACTGCCGACTCCGAAAGGGGACCGTTCAGTACGTCGTCAGGGCTGATCCCCGGATGCGTGCAAAGCCGCGACCAGGTCGCGAATATGGTCGTCGGAAACGGCGTAACCCGGGAAGTAGCAACAGATCCGGTCCGCGAATCGACCGAACCGGGCGGCGATGGCGGCAGCACACTGTTCCGGTGCCCCGTACACGGCAAGCGTGCCGAGCATCTGATCGTCGATCAGCTCGGTCATCTCCGTGACCGCCCCACGTTTGGACAGCTCGTTGAGCCGCGGTTGCAGATCCGCCCACCGTTCCACCTCGAGGACCGGGCGGTAAGCGGGCGTCGAACCATAGAAGGCGAGCAGGCGCATGTGCGGCATCGGCGCCGAACAGGTGCACGATGAGTTTGCCGCTGCCGGCGTTCGGCAGACGGAATCAGATGATCCGCCGTGCACCGACGAGGAGTTGCGTCGGCGATGGAACGCCGGTGGGGGCGGCCTTGCCCGTGTAACCCCGGCCGAGGACAAGCCTTGGGGCTTCAAAGAATTCGCGTTGATGGATCCAGACAACAACCTGCTCCGGTTCGCCAAGCCGGACTGAATCACCAGGCTTCGCGCAGACGAATTGCCGTAGCCGCCCTGACCAACAAGTGCCCCACCCGAACTGAAAGCTGAAACTGTCACGAGGCCACAGCGACTCGAAGGGGTTGCTGCGCGACGCCTGTCTCGGCGCACTGAACCGCTGGCCGGGGGCGGGAAACGCGCCCCGGTGACGTCTGTCGCGATCTGCGCGATGTCCTGCAGATTCTGCTCCACAGCATCCCTCGTTCGTGGGAAGCCGAACATCGCCATGGCAGCATCGGGCATAGGCCTCAACGAGCTTCCCGCGCGGCCGCCTACTCATGCGTGGAGTCCGGCCAGTATCAGTTGTAGACCGGCGCGGAATTCCTCTCGCGGGTCGCTGTCGGCGGCGACGGTTGCGATTTCGATCAGTTTGGGGAATCGATCGGCGGGCAGGGCTGCGATACGTTCGGTGACGACCTCGGGGGTAGCGGCGGACAGTGGGCTGGTTAGCTCGGCTTGGGCGAAGCCGGAGATGTATCCCGAGACGGTGCGAAAGGCGATGAGCAGGTCGCGGCCCGATCGACCGCTGTGGGACAGTGCTCGTAACAGGGCCTCGGCCGGGGCGAGGGTGGCGGCGTCGGAACTGCGGCGGGTCAAGATCAACGGGATGGCGTGGGGGTGGGCGCGCACCGCCCACCACATGCCCTCGGCGATCGCCGCCACCTGCGTCGCCCAGTCCTCGCCGGTCTCGGTCCATCGCGCCTGGCTCATCACTGCGGCGGCTACGAGTTCTTCGAGGCCCTCGCGGCCGTCGACGTAGTTGTAGATCGTCATTGCCCCGGTACCGAGTTCGGTGGCGAGGTTGCGCATGGTCAACCCGGCCAGTCCCTGGGTGTCGACCAAGTTCAGCGCCGCGGCTTGTAGCTGCTCTCGGGTGAATTTTCTTGGCGCGGGCATGCTTCCCCTTGTTTAAGTACGTTGTACGTGATTGACTTCGTATCGTTCACGTACAACGTACCTAATCGAGGTGTCATGACAATCCGAACCACCTTTCCGTCCGGCAGCGACGAGTGCGCGGCCTGGCTGACCGTGCCGGACTCGGCGGGCACACATCCGGTCGTGGTGCTCGTCCACGGCGGCGGAGCCACCCACGCGATGATGCTCGACCAGTACGAACAAGCATTCGCACACGCGGGATTGGCCGTGCTGGCTTTCGACTTCCGCCACCTCGGTGAATCCGGTGGGGAGCCGAGGCAGCTCGTCGATCAACGCCGTTACGCTCAGGACGTCGACTCGGCACTGGCGTTCGCCCGCTCCCGCCCCGAACTCGATGCGGACCGAATCGCACTGTGGGGCACTTCCTTCGGCGCCAGCCACGTGCTGGCCGCCGCCGCACGCCACCAGAACCTGCGTGCCGCGGTCGTCCAGTGCCCGGTCTTCAGCGGACGCGCTGTCGTTTCCCGTGCGGGCCTACGACATCTGCTGCGGCTCACCTTCCCTGTCGTCTCCGACCTGATACGCGCCACCTTGCGGCTCCCGAGGCGTTATGTGCCGTTGGTCGGCCGTCCGGGCGAACTGGCCTTCGTCAACCAGCCCGGCGCACTGGAGGGCTGGCGATCGGTGATGCCCGCCGGATACGACTTCGACAACCGCATCACCGCGGCCTCCGGGCTGGACATGCTGTTCTACAACGCTGCCTCGGCCGCGCCCCGGGTGCAATGCCCCCTGCTGGTCTGCGCCTGCGACCGGGAAAACCTCATCGATCCGGCGATCGCCGGACGCGTCGCCGCCGCTGCGCCCCGCGCCACCCTCAACCACTACGACGCCGACCACTTCACCGTCTACCACCCACCGGTAGTGGAGAAGGTCCTCACCGATCAGATCGACTTCCTCACCACCCACCTACTGTGACGCCGACCCGACGCAGCACCGGACACACCGGCTTTAATTTCGCTCCTCGGCGTGCGCGTTGAACTCTCACATCCCGCGGTCGCGGGGGCGGGGAGGATGTAGTCGGGGCATCGTTGCGCACCGTAGAGCGCTGGCTGGCCGAGCAGGAAGCGCGCAACCGCTTCGATGACCTGGATGCCCTTGTGCTGCAGGCGAATGCGTAGCTGTAGGACTCGGTAGAGATTTGCTCCCCCGATGCAGGCACCGAGCACGTCGAAGGTACTGAGCGGCGCACTCAGGAAACGGTGAGCCGGTTGGGGTGGCGTTGGCCGCGCAATAGATACTCTGTGGCATGGTCGACCTGCGCAAGGAGGCGGGCGTGAGCGCCGATCCGAGACCGGACACGCACACTCGTGGCTGTGTATGCGTTATCGCACTCACATGGGCGTGATGTCGCGGAGCTTCTGTATGCCAACCACTTGGATGTGTTGCCCGCAGCGCTGGTACCGCGGCCGGTACTGGAGCCGCCGTATCACCCGTGGTGTGGAACGGGCCGTGTGGAGTGGTTTGCCATACACGGCCGCGGCGATCTCGATTGACCGAGCGCGCCAGGCTCGAAGAGAGCTGCGATAACCTCGAAGCCCGCATCATCGTGGCCAACCGCGAAGGCTGGCTCGGTGATGTCGCGGGTCTGCGAGTCAGCTAAAGCGGCGTCGGCGAAACTCTCCCGGATCGACGCCGCCCTCCAGCGAACACCCGCAGTTACCGATCTCGGCATACCGGATTCGAAGCCATCTCTGTATTGGCTTCTGCCCCATGAAGTCCCCAAGTTTGTGCGGAGTTGCGCACCCCGCCCTTCGCTGCGGCCGCCTCTGGCCTGGGCGGACCCGATGATCACCTGGTGTTGCGTCTGCGCAACCGCCGCCTGCGCGCGTTGCTGACCACCGCGGCCGGGCTCTCTATCCAGAACCAGCTACGCCTGGGAGCTGTCGCGGAAACTTTGAGCGAGACCGAAGGCCTGCACCACCCTCACACCGCCGAATTCTGATCCAGTACTCCAACCGCGAGGTCAGCGGCGAGATGGCCGGTTGAGCCACCTCACGCACAGACGACCCGCAGGCCGGTGGCGTCCGTCTGGTCCGAGGCGGTCTTGGAGCGCTGTCGGTGGTTGCCGGTGCGATGATGAGTCGATGACACGCCCTGATCCAACCGAGAGCGGTCCTGACGAGGGATCTCGTACGGTCGTGACGCGGCCCGCCTCGGTGGGATCGTTCACGTTCTGGTTCGCCAACCAGCGTTGGGAGTGGTCTGCGGAGGTGTACCGGATGCATGGGTATGCCCCTGGTCAGATCGTGCCGACCACCGAGTTGTTGCTCTCGCACAAACACCCTGAGGACCGGGATCTTGTCGCCGAATTGATCGAACGCACCCTGGCCCGGGGTGAGCCGTTCTCGAGCCGTCACCGTTTCCTCGACACCAGTGGCCGCGTACACACGGTGATGGTCATCGCCGACCAAGTCCTCGACGACGACGGCGAACCGGTGGGTACAGCCGGTTACTACCTGGACCTGACCGAGACTGTCGACGCGGTGGCCAAAGCTGCCACGACGGAGGCGATCAGTGGTGCGGTCGCGGCGCGGGCGGCGATCGAGCAGGCCAAGGGTGTGCTCATGCACATGTACGGCATCGACGCCGAGCAAGCGTTCAAGGTGTTGGTGTGGCGTTCGCAGGAGACCAACGTCAAGCTTCGTGACATCGCGGCGTGTGTGATCGCGGACCTGAAATTGATCCCACGCCCACCGGTACAGACCGTGCGTGACCGCGTTCGATCACCTGCTTCTGACCTGCTACGAACGGATCACCAGCACCGAGGCGTGAAGCGACGAATGTTCTGCGCTGCGCTGAATCTCCAGTCGTCTCTGCCGCCGTGGGCCAGGGAGAGACCTTAGCTCGTGGTGGTGTCCACGATTGCCGCGCCGGCGGCATTTTGAACTTTCACCACAGCTCGCACAGCCCGCGTCACAGAGGTAGGGGTCGAACGCGCCGACTACTCGCCTGAACCGGCGCGTTCTCAATCGCCGCGACTTCCCGGGTAGTCGCAGGATCTGCCAGGTGCGTTACCCGCTACAACTCGGCTAAAACGGTGGAGTCGGCTCCGTCGCTCCGGATTTCCAGAGGAGTCGCCTGAGTTATTCTGGCGAGGGGACGGTGGGATGACGTCAACGCTTGCACGGGGTGAGGTTCTCACTCACTCGGTCCTCGGCTCGTCCTCAGGACCCGATGCCGGTCAGTGTGGGCGCGGCACGCCAAAGGCGTGCTGATGCGCAGGTACGGCATTGGCGCCGAAGCCGTTTCACCCGTCGAGCAGGTGGGGTAGGCCTGTCCGATATCGGTCGGCGTCGGGGTAGACAGGTTCAAGCCCCGCGACAACTACACCGGTGTCTTGCCTGGCGAGGCTCGAGTCAAGGCGTGCGTCGATTGCGCTGACTAGCGAGTTGTGGCTTCCGGCCCTCGGAGATGACCGCCACCCCGGCTCGGCCACCGTCGACATCGAGCACACGGTGCGGGCGGCATCGGTCGCCTGACGCTGTAGGTGACGTAATCCCGACCGCTTCACCTCGGTGGTAACGTGGCGGCGTGCTCATGGAAGAGGTCGACAGACTGTAGCCGCCCTCTCGAAGGCGGCGCTCTCGACGACACGTTCCCTCAACTCTGGAACGTGCCTTCTGCCTGTGCCCAGTGCGCTGGCGCGCACCCTCGGCCGCGCCGCGTCGCTTTCGACGGCATCCGCAAACATCCGGGTCCTTTGCGGTCGCTCGTATTCACGAGCAGGAAGAGTCGAACATCCATGTCTACATCCACGCCCTCGGCGATCACTTTGCACGACCTGTCCTTCGAATGGCCCGACGGAACCGTCGCGCTGTCCCGTATCAACGGAGCATTCGGTACGGGTCGCACCGGTCTGGTCGGCCGTAACGGCGCCGGCAAATCAACGCTGCTACGCCTGGTCGCCGGGCTCCTCACGCCCAGCTCCGGGCGCATCGACATCACCGGGGAGGTGGGGTACCTTCCCCAGACGCTCACCCTCGGCCGCGACGCCACTATCGCCGAATTGCTCGGCGTCGCAGACAAACTCGCCGCCCTACGGGCCATCGAGTCCGGTGCGACCGGCGAAGAACCCTTCGAGACGATCGGCGACGATTGGGACATCGAGGCTCGCGCCGATGAGGCCCTGCACGAGATCGGTTTCAGCGCAGCCGATCTGGACCGCCGCGTCGGCGAGATCTCCGGGGGGCAAGCTGTTCTCGTCGCAATCACAGGGCTACGTGTTCGGCGCACCCCAATCACCTTGCTCGACGAGCCCACCAACAATCTCGACCGTGGAACCCGGGCCGTGCTTTCCGGATTCGTGGATTCGTGGCCCGGAACCCTTGTGGTGGTCAGCCACGACCTCGAGCTGCTCGAGCGTATGGATGCCACCGCGGAACTGCACGGTACGACCCTGGAGGTGTTCGGTGGGCACTACAGCGCCTGGAAGCAATACGTCGAGCAGGAACAGGCCGCGGCGCAGCAGGCCGCGCGGACTGCCGAGCAGGCGTTGAAGGTAGAGAAGCGGCAACGCGTCGAGGCCGAGACCAAGCTGGCCAGGCGGGAACGCACGGGAAAGGCTACGCAGCGCGACGGTGGCATTCCCCGGATCCTGGCAGGCAATCGTGCCAGTAAGGCGCAAGCGTCGGCGGGGGCGATGCGTTCCACGCTTGATGCGAAAGTGATAGCTGCCCAGGGTGTTCTGGACCAAGCGGCGAGCCGGGTACGGCGTGAGGAGCACATCCGACTCGATCTGCCCGATCCCGACGTGCAGCGCGGCAGGCGCATCGCGGAACTCCGCGCCGGCGACCGCAGCGTCATCGTTCAAGGGCCCGAACGCGTCGCCATTGTCGGCCCCAACGGCGCCGGGAAGTCGACGCTGATCGAGAACTTGCTGCAAGGTAGCGGATCCGGCACATTGTTCACCGATCGGGTCGGTTACCTCCCACAACGCCTCGATGGCCTCGACGACCAGGTCAGCGCACTGGAGAACGTGCACGCGGCGGCCCCGGCCACGCCGCCCGCCGCCATCCGCAACCACCTGGCTCGAATGCTGTTACGCGGCACCAGCGTCGAGCGACCGGTCTCGACGCTGTCGGGCGGTGAAAGGTTCCGAGCTTCCTTGGCGCGCTTGCTGTTCGCCGATCCGCCGCCTCAGTTGCTGGTCCTCGACGAGCCGACGAACAACCTGGATATCGCCAGCGTCGACCAGCTTGTCGACGCGCTGGTCGCCTATCGCGGCGCTGTGCTGGTCGTCAGCCACGACTACCCGTTCCTGCGGCGCCTCGGCATCGACACCGTTATCGAACTCGATGCCGATGGCTGTTTCCGAGACCGCGGATCTTTGTGAGGCGATACCGAAGCCGCCGGACCGGTAAGCGCTACCGGCCCGGCGGCCCGGAGCCGTCGAAGTCGCTGGCCAAGGGGTGATGGTGGGCACGGTGATCACCGTGCCGGTGGCGAGTTGCTGTTCGTAGGCGTCGTACTGGGGTTCGCCCGGAGCCAGGCTCAGCCGCCACCGGTAGTTCGAGACGACGCTCTCTGGTTCAGATGGAATCTTTCGCAGCCGCGGTCCGTGCGGGAGTACACGCCGATCCGTCGATCGAGTGGCGCGCGCCCGCGTCCATTCTCGACGTCCTCAAAAGGGCCGCGATCAGGACTTGCGGAACTCGTTTGTGCGGTGGCGGCGGTGCGGCTCGCCGATCGCGGTTCCGTCGGCGGTGTTGAACGCGGCGAACAGGGTCGTGGTGCCGCGACCTGCGTAGTCGTTCCAGATCCCAGCACTTGCGTGTGCCGCGCGATCGATCGGAGGCGGCGGACTCGGTGACTGTGATCTCAGCTGTCGGTGCGTGAGGACCGGCGGTGCCCCGTGTCCTTTCTCGTGAAGGTGTCACAGCTGTATCGAGGAGAGACGATGACGAGCAGGGTGCGAGTGGCGGCTGTACAGGCCGAGCCTCGGTGGCTGGATGTGTCCGCCGGCGTCGACCAGGTCATCACGTTGATCGAGGCCGCGTCGGAGCAGGGCGCCCGGTTGGTCGCCTTCCCCGAGACGTTCATACCCGGTTTCCCATGGTGGATGTGGTTGCGCGCGGTCGAGTGGGACGGCGACATCCTCGCCAGGTACCACGCCAATTCGATGACCGTCGACGGCCCCGAGCTGCGCGCGATCCGCTACGCCGCACGCCGCCGAGGCATCCACGTCGGACTCGGCTTCTCCGAGCGAGCCGGGAACCGCGTGTTCATGTCGCAGGCGCTGATCGACGATCAGGGCGACATCACCGTCTCCCGCAAGATGCTGCCCACCGCCCTGGAACGCAGCGTGTTCAGCACGGCGGACGGGCCCGCGCTGCTGCGTGAGACCGCACTCGGCACGATCGGGGCGCTCGGTGGCGCCGACCATTTCCTGTCCGGCGCGTGCGAGGCGATGCAGCGGGCGGGCGAACACATCCATCTGGCGTCCTGGCCCGGATTCACGTTCTGCCGCGGTGACACCCGGATCGACGCGGCGGAACTGAGCACCGCTGCCAGCCGCCGGTACGCGCGGGCGGCTGGCAGCTACCTGCTGGCACCGACCGCGGTAGTCCCGGTGCGCGGATGGCGGGCCGCGGCGGAGGGCCGCGCCGACGTGCTGCACGGAGGCAGCGGTGTCGCCCGGATCCTCGGCCCCGCCGGTCACGACCTCGCGATCCCGATGAATCCCGACCAGGAGGGGCTGCTCGTCGCCGACCTCATCGTCGCCACTGCGCGCTGTCGCCCTGCCTTGCCGTGCGCCGACCGCGCGCTCGCCTGAATACTCCGCGACACACATCCCACGGTTCGCGCGCCTCGGTGCGACGACGACCACTCGGAAGTGTCATGGTCGGCCCGCGGACGGGACCGACGGATACCGATAACTTCCGGGTCGGGCTGCAGCGCCCTCCATCGATGCGGTGGGTGACATTGGCACAGGGGTAGAGATCGGTGCGCGAGACCGGCCCGATGAACCCGCGAGGCCAGTTGATCGGGGAGGTCGCTGTGCTGCTGTTAATCGCCCCCGATTCGGAGTTGCCATCCGCCGAGGGGAGTTTCGCTAGTAGCCGTGGCGAGGATCGGTTGGTCGGCATGGTCCCGGTGGTGCCGGCGAGCGTTCTACTCCATCGGAGATCGTCGTGCATCGGAAAGGAGAGTCCGCCAAGCTGCGGGTTCGGCAACGGCAAATCTGCGACCGGTCACTGAGGTCGGTACGAGCCGGATGAAGAAGTTCTTCGCGCCACCCTGCCACGGGAACAGGGGTAGATCCACGGTGTCCATCAGGTCACCGATTTCACGAATCCCTTCGGCGCGGCCCTTGATTACTACGCTCCAGGCTTCGTGGGGCTCGGGAAGGTAGCCGTCGACCTCCAATGCGACGCGCGGATTCGACAAGGCGGCGGACATCTTCGTACCGGGCGCGGATCTGAACACGATGGTTGCATGGTCGACCACGTAGTTGAGCGGGAAAATGTCCGGGTCGTCGTCCACCGACACGGCGAGGCGGCCTATTTCCTTGGTGCGGAGCAAGGCCCAGCATTCGTTGACAGCGAGTTCTTCGACTTTCGGGGTGTCGTTTTCCATTTCTCAGCCTTTCTGTCGTGAACGTCGGCCGATAGTCGTCTTCCCCCAGGAACACTTCACAGTGTGCTGGATTCGGTCCGGATGCACGACCATCACCGGGCAGTCGGTGTGCTGAACCAACCAGTTGCCGGTGGAGCCCAGGAGCAAGCCGCCGCGACCTCGACTGCCGACCACGAGTAGTTGCGCTGTCTTCGACCACTCGGCCAGCCGTTCGCGTGGCCCGGACACATCGACTTCGCGACGGACCACGACGTCGGGATACTTCTCGGACCAACCCGCCAGACGCTCGGCCAGCAGGGCCTGCTCGGCCGCTTCGAAACCTTCGATCGGCATGTCGAGGTAGTCGGTGCCGCCGTACTCGCCTTTGGACAGATCGCTCCAGGCTTGGACGGCGACGAGTTCGGTTCCGCGGTGAGATGCTTCGGCGAAGGCGGCGCCGAACGCAGGCTCGCCGACAGAGCTGCCGTCCACACGACGACGACGGGGCAAGTACGGCGGTTCGGGTCGGTGCCGTGTACCACCATCGCGAGCAGGGTCGTTCCGAGGTGCCGGATCGTGTGCGCGCGAGTGGCGGCGCCGAGCACCACGAGGTGGGCGTTCGACGATCGCTCAACCAACACACCGGCCGGACTGCCGGTGGTGCGGTCACCCATAGGTTGAGACGAAATCTGACCTGGATCGACCATTGGACGAGGCCGAGATCCACCAGCGCATCGAATCACGCGGCGATGTTCACCTACTCACAGCGGTAGCCGCTGCACGGGCCTACAAATGCCGATGCTCCAGGTGCGAGGTCGCACCTGGAGCATCGAGCAGGTATATGCAAACACATAGTTGTGTTCAACACTGGTGTCCGGAGGGCGATTCGAACACTACGCACACCGCCTGACTCGGCGGACGTCGTTAGTGCTGGACTGACGGCACGTAGCCTTGAAGCCCTTTTAATCCAGCGGTCTTCTCCGCCAACCGCCTACCCCGAGGAGCGCGGTTGGCGGAGGACTCGAGCCTGCGATCGCCTTTGTGGCTCCGGCTGTCCGGCGAGCCGAGGATTCGTCGTGTGCGGGGTCGGGGTGACGCGTACGTGTTGTCTTCTGATTCTGTCAGCGGCGCCTTGGTCGCTCTTGATGCTCCAACAGGTGGGGGAATGACTTGCTGTTGGGTTCGATGGCCGGGTGTCGCCCTGGCCCGGCGCCAGTAGGCGCCGCTCGTGCACAGTGATAGGGCGGTCGGATCGAGAGTGACGAGCGGTATGCCTGCCGTTGGACTGCGTGGAGGTCGATTGAAAGTGAAGGTAAATTGGGCGATTGCTGCCAACCTGCAAGTGAATTGGTGATGAGCACCGACACACCCGACCACACGCGCCCCGGACGGGGTGCTCCCCGTGCGAGCGGGGATGTGGCGGCGACGGGGTAGTTCATTACTCGCCAGCTTCTTCTCATAGCTGCTTGTGGGAAAACATGTTTCAGTGCCTTGGTGTGGTTGACCGATGTAGCTGCCGGCGGAGTGGAAACTCGATCCGGGCGACCCGCGGCTGAACCAGCACGGCTCGGGTATCTCACTCGGCCACCCAGTCGGTGCCACAGGTGCTCGCATCATCACTACACCACCCTGGCCCGTGAGATGGTGCGCCGCGACGCTCGTTACGGCTTTGCCGGTAGTGGCGGGCGCGGCGAAGGCCCACCCGGTGGCGTGGGCGGGTGGGCCTTCGTGGTGCCGTCGCGGGGCTATTTGGCGGGGGCGTTGAAGGGCTGGTTGATGGTGGTGAAGTACTGGATGGCCGCCCCGATGGCCACCGGCGCGGTCACGAAGATCTGACCGGCCAGGGTACCGAGGGCACCGACGGCGAGAATGCCGCCGATGCAGCCGATGGCGGCGGCGGGCAGGAACGCCCCGAACAGGCCGATGATGGTGGCCGAGGCGACGGTCGCGCCGACGATGCCGCCCAGCACGCAACCGACCGCGCCGCCGGTGAGGCCACCGACGAGTGTGCCGACTGCGGCACCGGTGGAGATCGTGGAGGTCAGTCGCGACCATGCCGCGACCTCACGGTCGTATTCGTTCTTCCACGGCGCCTTGTCCTCGTAAGGCAGCGCGACCGGCTTGTAGACCGCCTTGGCCGGGTCGAGCTGCGGGGTCAGGGTCGCGGTGTTGCCGGAGATCTCGGCGACGATCGGCAGCTCGTACTCGTCGAGGCGGAACGTCAGGGGAGTGGCCGCGATCGTGGTGCCGTTGGGCGCCTTGACCTTGAAAGCTCCTTCCTCCACCACCAACGATCCAGCGTCGGTGGTGATCACCGCTGCGTGATCGTTCGCACCGGCGGTGAAGCCGACGGCGGCCTCGGGCGGTGCGGCGTTGGTCGCTCCCGCGCTGACACCGAGTGCGGTAGCCGCGAGCGCGACGGTGAGCGCGAATGTCGCTGTTCTCATCATTTTCCTCATTCTTTTCCGGATTCCGAAGTCGAGCGGAGGCGGATGCTTCGGCCGCTGACGCAAGGTAGGCCGCGCCCTGCGGCCGGGCCAAACAGTTCGTCCCGCGAACCGGACCACTTGACAGAAACAGTCGAACGGAGTTCTGTAGACCAGTCAGTACACGAAAAAAAGCATCGCGCGTGCGGACGCACGGTGTGTGAGCGCATGGAGGACACCACTATGGCCGCGCCGGTCGAGACCGATTTCAGCCCGTTGCTCGCACCGAAGTCGATCGCGGTGATCGGGGCCTCCGACAACCCGGCGAAACTGTCCGGTCGGCCGATCGCGTACATGAAGAGGTTCGGTTACAACGGACAGATCTATCCGGTGAACCCCACGCGCGAGGTCGTGCAGGGTCTGCCTGCCTACGCCGATATCCGTGACGTCGAAGGGGAGGTCGATGTCGCAGTCATCGTTTCCCCGGCAGGTCTGGTACTCGATGCCGTCCGCGCGTGTGTCGACAAGGGCGTCCGGTTCGCCCTCATCACCGCGTCGGGTTTCGCCGAGGCGAATGCCGACGGGGCGGCGCTCGAAGACGAACTGCGGCAACTGATCGCCGGCAGCGGCTTGCGCCTCATCGGGCCGAACTGTCTCGGCATGGTCGGAATCCGCGATGCGGCGGTGGCTACGTTCGCCTCGCTGTTCGAGGCCGATATCCCATTGCGCTCGGGCGCGGTCGCGTTCGTGAGCCAGTCCGGTGCGTTCGGTTCGTTCATGCTGGGTGACCTCCAGGCTTCGGCGGTCGGCATCTCGCACTACTTCAACACCGGTAACGAGCTCGACGTCACGGTCGGTGAAGTGCTCGCGGGCTTGGTCGCCGACGCCGACATCCGCACGCTGCTGGCTTATTTCGAAGGTGTGTCGCGCGGTGAGCACCTCCTCGATGTCGCGCGCGCCGCGCATCGTGGCAACAAGGCGATCGTGGCTGTCAAGAGCGGCCGGTCCGAGGCGGGCGCCCGTGCCGCCTCCTCCCACACCGCGTCCATGACCGGCGACGACAAGGTCTTCGATCAGCTGATGCGTGAAGTCGGGGTGATCCGGGTGCGCGGTCAGGAGCAGCTCCTCGACGCCGCACAGGTTTTCGACGCCGGGCGCACCCCACGAGGCCGTCGGCTGACCGTTCTGTCCATGTCCGGGGGTGGCGCTGTCATGGCCGCCGACACTGCGAGCGAAGTCGGTCTCGAAGTGGCACCGTGGGAGCCCGAATGGCAGGCGAAGCTGGCGGCGCGGATTCCGGCGTTCGCCTCGCCGCGCAACCCCGTGGATCTGACCGGCTCGATGATCACCGATCCGAGCTTGCTGCGGACCGCGCTCGCGACCGCGCTCGAACATCCCGGCACGGACATGATCGTCATCGTGCTCGGTAACGCGGACGGCTTCGCGGACCCGGTCATCGAGGCCGTTTCCGAGCTGTACGAGACGACGGATCGGCCCATCGTGTTCTCCTGGACCGGTGGCACCGGTGCACCGCGACGGCGCCTGCGGGAACTCGGGATCCCCTGCTTCACCGACCCGACGCGGGCAGTGGATGCGCTGGGTGCGCTCACCGATCACGCGCTGCGCCGAGATCTTCCGCGGCCGGAACGGCCGGCCGGGATCGACCGGCAAGCGGCCCGGTCGGTGATCGACGCGGTCCGCGCGGACGGGCGCCGCTCACTGGACGAAGCGGAGGCCACCGCGCTCGTGGCGGCTTACGGAATTCCGACGGCGATGTCGGCGATCGCCGGTTCCGCCGCCGAAGCCGCCACCGCGGCCGCCGCCTTGGGCGGGCCCGTGGTGGTCAAACTGCTGAGCAACAAGATCGCGCACAAGAGCGATGTGGGCGGTGTGCGCCTCGGGCTGTCGACGCCGGAGGAGATCACGAACGCCGCGGCCGAAGTGCTGGAAGTGGGCCGTCGGCACGGCGAAACGGATCCGCGAGTACTCGTGCAGCAGATGGCTTCCGGTGATGTCGAGCTGATCATCGGCGCTCAGGTCGACGAGGTCTTCGGTCCGATCGTCGTGGTCGGGCTCGGTGGCGTTTTCGTCGAGGTGCTGGCCGACACCCGGATCGCCTCGGCTCCGACCGATGTGGCGCATGTGGAGCATCTGCTCGGCACCCTGCAGGGCGCGGCGCTGCTGCGGGGCGTCCGTGGTCGTCCCGCCGTCGATATCGCGGCCGCCGCAGCGGCCGCAGAGCGGCTCTCCTGGTTGATCGCCGACCTGCGTGAGGAGATCCAGGAGATCGATATCAACCCGGTGCTGGTCCGGGAATCGGGCGCGACGGCCGTCGACGCCCTGATCGTCCTGCGCTGACCTGATCGGGCTGTGGTCACGGCTCGGCGCCCGCAAGCTTCACCTGCGGCGCCGCCGGCCTCCATGGCATGTGCGACGGCGAACATCGCAACGTGTTCAACACCGAATCGCCGCGAATGTAGCCGCCAGAGTATCCTTCACGACATGACCGACTCTGAAGTGGATCGAACGAGTGGCTGGGTCGGTGACGACGCGGCAACTCTGGACGAGCCGATCGAAAATCGCCGTGACAGGATTCTCGCGATTGCCGCAGAAGAGTTCGAGACCAATGGCTATGCGGGCGCTCGCATCGACGAGATCGCGCGTCGATCCAGTGTGAACAAACAACTCATCTATTACTATTTCGACAGCAAACGTACCCTGCATTCCAGGGTGATGGAGCACGTGACGGACAGTGCTCTCGACGAAGCTCACGACCAGCCGGACCAATCGTATGTCAAATCGGTAGTACACATGTGTGCGGCCAGCTTTTCCAGAATGTGGAACCGCCTGTACCGTTACTGGCTGTGGGAGGCCGTCGAAGGCTCGGGCCAGGAAGAAATCGCTCGCCATGCGGAGCGCCGGGAACACTACGCGAAAAAGCTGGAACAGATCCGCAGATCTCAGCTCAAAGGGGAGATCGACCCGAATCTCGATCCGCGGTTCTTGCACCTCGGGTTGGTGGCGCTCGTGAGCTTTCCACACATGACCCCGCAGATCGCGTCACTCGTGACCGGCATGGATCCCGACGATCCGGAATTCAAGGAAGGTCAGCAAGCGTTCGTCGAACATGTGATGCGTGCGCTTGCGCCCCCCAGCTCCTGATCTGGGCCACGCGGGCCGCATCGGCTCGTCTGGGCGACCGAACCGACGGGGGCGCTGCCAGAATTCTGGCAGCGCCCCCGTCGGTTGGAGCCGATTCCGGCTGTTTCGGGTCAGGCGTAGTAATCCACGGTGGGATCGACTTTGATCTCGAGAAGCAAAGGCAGGTTCTCCGGAGCCCACGTGGAGTCGTCGAGCTTGTCGATCTCGTCCAGCGACCGAACTGTCAGGCCATTTCCGCCAAGGGCAATCGCCAGGTCGGAGAATTCGGGCCAGGTCATCAAGGAATGCCGAGGGTCGGCGTCGTAGCTTTGCAGCTTCGCGTATTCGGCCCCATAGGACCCGTCGTTGATGACGACCGCGACAAGCGGCAAGCGGTATCGAACTGCGGTGTTGAATTCTGTCAAACTCATCATTCCGCCGCCGTCGCCGAGGAATACGAAGGTCACCATATCGGGCGCCGCGACAGCCACGCCCGTGGCGCACCCGATCCCCAGGCCGATGGACCCGAAATTGTGGGTGACCACATTGTGGCGGGGGTTCGATACGTCGACGTAGCGCCAGACCGAGCGCAAAAAGCGACCGGCGTCGGTGACTATCGCCCGGTTCGACGGCAAGCGATCACTGAAGCGGAGCATCGCCGACCGCATATCGACATCATCCGTTCCGGTGGTGTCGACGAACTCGTCGGAGGGCACGCGGTTCCGCAGCGTTTCGGCCAACCCGGCGCGGTGTGAAGAAAATTCGATTTCCGCCGAAACTAGAAATTCGGTCATGGTCGTGGCGACGACGGCAGCATCACCGCACAGGGTGACATCGGCGTTGTAGTACTTGCCGAATTGCGCTGCGGACCGATCGATGTGCACCACCGGTTTGCCGTTCAGGAGCGTTCCGGAATCCGTGGTGTAGTTGTTGAGACTGGCGCCGAAGGCGATCACGCAATCGGACTCGACGATGGCGGTGAGCGCGGCCGGGTGTGCCAGGTTCCCGCAGATGCCGAGGTCGAGTTCGTGGCCGGCGAAGAAGCCGCGCGCCACGACCGTCGTCGCCACCGCTGCGCCGATCAGATCCGCGAACGCCGTGATGGCGTCGTGGGCGTCCGCCTCGACCGCGCCACGCCCGGCGATGACCAGTGGGCGGTGAGCTGACGCGATCATGCCGAGTGCGGCGTCCAGCGAGTCCGGGTCGAGTTCTGCCGTCGACCTCGAGGAAGTCACCGGTGAGGCAGAGATCGGGTCCTCGATGTCCACTTCCAGGAAATCGACGGGGATATCCAACGCGACAGGTCTGCTCTCGGTGCGTGCCTGGGTCAGCGCGTGAGCCAGTTCGTCGAGGACGTCCTCGGCCCGTGCGGGCCTGCGGAAAGCGGCGCCGGTCGGCTCGATCAGCCGTTGTAGGTCGATGTTCTGGATGTGATGTGGATTGCCGCTCGGGGTGCTCGATGTCAGCAGTACCAGCGGCGTCGCGGCTCGAACCGCTTCGGTGAGCGCTGTCATGGTGTTGGTCGTCCCCGGCCCGTGCGTCACCGCGGCGACAGCAACCGAACCTGTCACCCGGGCGAAGCCGTCCGCCATGCCGACCGCACCGGCCTCGTGGGTGCTTGCGATGTAGCGACCACCCTGTTCGTCGATGTAGCTGGCGATGTAGGCCATATTGCCGTCACCCATGAGCCCGAACAGCGTTTCGACGCCGTGATCGAACAACCGCCGAGCCAATGCGTGGTAGGTCTTCACTCGACAGCTCCTATGTGTGAAAGATGATCGTCACCGCCCCCGTGGGGCCGACATTAACCGAATGGTTGATACATGGCAAGGCTAGCCGCGAAGGCGGATTGACCGGGGGCGAGAGGTCGCACGGTGCCCGAGGTCTTGACAAGAACCCTGCAGGTGAGGTTTTTTTAGACCGAACGTTTTACGAAACTAGGGAAGCGTCATCGCCCCACGATCTGCGGCGCTGGACCCGAGTCTTGAGAGGTAGAGGTCGCGATGGCATCAGCATCAGGTAAGGCCTGCGTCGTCGGGATCGGCTGGACCGAGCTGTCGCGCAACAGCGGTCGCAGCATCACCCGGCTCGCGCTCGAGGCGCTCATCGCGGCGGCCGACGACGCGGGGATCAACCCGTCGGCGATCGACGGATTCGTCCCGTTCCCCGATTCGGTGACCACCGAGGACGTGATCCCGGTTCTCGGCAGTGCGGACGTGCGCTTCACCGCCGTCTCGCATATGGGCGGTGCCAGCAGCCTGGCCGGTCTCCGCCTGGCGACACTCGCCGTCGAGAGCGGCCAAGCCGACTACGTCGCGGTCTTCGTAGCCCGCAACGGAGCCTCGGCGACCCGCATCGACCAGCGCGTCCGCCAGCTCACCGGCCAGGCCTACCGCCGCGAACTCGAGTATCCGCACGGGATGAATACCCCGGCGCAGTGGTACGCGCTCACCTGCCGCAGGCACATGCACGAATTCGGCACTACGCGAGAGGCACTCGGCACGGTGGCACTGACCATGCGCGCCAACGCCCAGCGCAACCCGGGCGCACAGATGTACGGCCGGGAGCTGACGATGGCGGACTACCTGAACGCTCCGGTGATCGCCGATCCGTATCTCAAGTTCGACTGCTGTCTCGAGTCCGACGGCGCCGCGGCGGTGATCATCGCCCGCGAGGACCGAGTGGCGCATACCCGCGCACCGGGCGTGCGGATCGAGGCGATCGGCGAAGGACACCCGGACTCCGCGGACGACCTCGCCGCACGCTGGGACACCTTCGGTACGGGCCTGACCAAGGCCGCGCCTAGGGTGTTCGCACAGGCAGGCATCACGCCGGGCGAGGTGGACCTCGCCTTCATCTACGACTGTTTCACCTTCGAGGTCGTTCAGCAGCTCGAGGAAGCCGGTTTCTGTGGTCGTGGCGAGGGCGGTGCGTTCGTGCTCGACGGCAATATCGCCGCGGACGGCAAGCTGCCGGTCAACCCGCACGGCGGCCTGCTGTCCGAAGGGCATCTGGCCGGGATGAATCACCTGGTGGAGTGCGTGCGCCAGCTGCGTCATCAGGCACCCGACGGCCGTCAGATCGCCGGCGCCGAGGTCGCGGCCCTGACAGGTTGGGGCGATATGGGTGACGGCGCGCTCGCGGTACTGGCGAAGATCTGAGGAGGAGTCGATGACACAGAGCGAAGATCTGCAGGGCTACCGGGACGGGCTCGCCGCCGGCGAGCTGCGTGGCCAATACTGCGCCCCCTGCGACCGGTATCAGTGGCCGCCGCGCCCGGCGTGTGTGGGGTGCCGTTCCTTCGAGGTCGACTGGGTACGCCTGCCGCCCACCGCCTCGCTGCACACCTGGACGGTCGTGGCCCGCACGAAACTCCCCGGTTTCGAGGACAAAGTGCCCTACGCGGTGGGCGTTCTGGAGTACGGCGATCTTCGGATCCGCCTGGTCGGTCACCTCGCCACGGTGCCGGATGCACTGCGAGTCGGCGACCGATTCGACTGGGCCGTCGAACCTTCCGCCGACGGCAGCCTCCAGCCCGTATGGCGTCCGGCCGTGGCAGCGGAGGTGGCGTGATGACATCGCTGCTGACGGCAGAGGCTCGCGCCTGGCTGGGGCGCGAACAGGTGTTCGCGCCCTACCAGGTGACGCGGATGCAGATCGCCCAATACGCCCACACGGTGGGAATCACCGACCCGGTGCACTTCGATGCGGCGGCCGCGCGGCAGGCCGGGCACGCCGATGTGGTCGCCCCCCTCGGGTTCCACCTCGTCATCCGGCACTCCGTGCCGAACCTGATCCCGCTCTCGGAGTTGGCCGAGGACGGCGGAAGTGACGATATGACCCCGCCCGTGGCCGCGAAGCGCCGGATGGCGGGCGAGTCATCGACCACTTTCCACACGCCGATCCTCGCAGGCGACGAGATCGAGCTCACCAAACGGATCGGCTCGATGGATGAGAAGAGCGGACGCTCCGGGCCGCTGGTCTTCGTGGGCTACGACCTCGAATACCGCAACGTGCGGACGGGCGAACTGGTGATCGGCGAACGCTACGTGAGGATCCTGCGATGACTGATGTGACCATCTCGGCGGGTGATGCGCTGCCGTCCTTCGAGGTCACCCCGGACGCGGTCCAGCTGTTCTGCTACTCGGCGATCACCTGGAATCCGCATCGCATCCACTACGACGCACCGTACGCCCGCGACGTCGAGGGCTATTCCGACGTGCTCGTGCACGGGCCCCTGATGGGCAGCTGGTTGATGCGATTGTGCGCGGACTGGGTGGCACCGTGGGGCCGGGTCGCCACGATCACCTACCGCACGACGGCGTCGGTCGTGCCGGGCACCACGCTCGTTGTCGGGGGGACCGTGGTCACCGGTGGGGACGCGCCGGAGGCCGAGATCTGGGTCGAATTGCCCGACGGCACCAGGGCGACGCACGGTCACGTGACGGCGGTCGTCGAGCCGCGAGACGCCGCGGACATGTCGAAAAACTGAGAGACACAATAATTTTCGCTTCGTTCTCGAAGCGAACGGTTGGTGAGGAGCCAATGATGCGCACTGCTGTCACCGAGATGTTCGGCGTCGAACTACCGATCTTCGCCTTCAGTCACTGTCGCGATGTCGTCGCGGCGGTGACGAACGCGGGCGGGATCGGGGTGTTCGGCGGCACGCGCTTCTCCCCGGAGAAGCTGGAAGAGGAGCTGGCCTGGATCGATGAGCAGGTCGACGGCAAGCCCTACGGCGTCGACCTGCTGATGCCGTTCAAACAATCCGGACTGGAGCATTCTCCGGACGAGTTGCGGGCCCTGATCCCGGACACCCACGTGGAATTCGTCGACGACATGTTGCGGCGCTACGAGGTCCTCGGCGAGGATTCGGCCGGTTACGACGTGGCCGACTGGCGGGGCTCGGCGACCCGGCCCGAGAACGTCGAGGCGCTGATCGATGTCGCCTTGCAGCACCCGATCCGCCTGCTCGTCAGCGCCCTCGGCCCGCCCGCGCCGCAGGTGATGGCGCGCTGCAAGGAGCGGGGGATCGTCGTCGGCGCCCTCGCCGGGACCGTGCGGCACGCCAAGAAGAACATCGAGGCCGGGGCCGATTTCATCGTCGCCACCGGGTACGAAGCCGGCGGGCACACCGGTGAGGTCGGCACGATGGTGCTCACCGCGGAGGTCAGCCGCGCGGTCGCACCCGTGCCCGTACTCTCCGCGGGTGGAATCGCCACCGGCCGTCAGGTCGTGGCCGCGCTCGCCCTCGGCGCGGCAGGAGTATGGACAGGATCTGTGTGGCTGGGGACCGTCGAGAGCGAGGTGGACGAGACGGTGAAAGCCAAGATGGCGCAGGCGAGTTCGTCCGACACCCTGCGGTCGACGACTCGCACCGGAAAGCCGGCCCGCCAGCTGCGCAGCGCCTGGCACGACGAGTGGGAGGCGCACCCGGAGATCAAGCCCCTGGGGATGCCGCTGCAGCAGATGATCAGCGAGAACGCTTTCGACCAGATCTCCCGCGCCGCCGATGCCGGCAACGAGCGGGCGAAGCAGTTGGACTCCTACTACGTCGGCCAGGCCGTAGGTCTGATGCCGGGTACCCGTCGGGTGGCCGATGTCATCCACGAGATGCTCGCCGATATGGTCGAGGCCTACGACACGGTGGGCGAGATCGTCGGCAGCTGAGCTGTGGTCCTCGTGGAGGAACAGCGAGGGCGCCGCTGCGATGCTGAATCGCGGCGGCGCCCTTTCGCATACGGAACGCGTGGTCGATACTCGCTCAGGCGCTGACCCCGAGCTTGCCGGTAACGGCGAGATCGCGCGTGATGGCCGTCGCGGTGCGACGCACAGCCTCACCGACCGCCGCCAGATTGCACTGTGTCGGGAGGCCGGATACGGAGACCGCGGCGATCGCCCGCCCCCTTTCGAAGATCGGGGCGGCCGTGCAGACCAGCCCGATCTGGGTTTCCTCGTGGTCGTAGGCGATGTGCTGGGCGCGGACCTTGCGGAGCTCGGCGAGCAGCTGACCCTGTGTCGTGCGGGAATACCGGGTTCGCCGGACCAGCCCGGTGTCGAAGAACCGGCCGAGGGTCTCGCGGTCGGCGAAAGCGAGCATGGCTTTGCCCAGCGACGAGCAGTTCGCCGGCGTCCGGCCTCCGACGATGGTCGGCACGCGTACCGAGCCGAGACCGAAGAGTTTTTCCAGGCAGACGACCTCGGCGCCGTCGAGGACACCGAGGTGGACGACCTGACCCTGTTCGGCGAACAGTCGTGCGAGGTGCGGGGTGGCCACCTCGCGCAGGCCGCTGGGCCGGCACATCAAGACGCTGTTGCCCAGTTCGAACAGCAGACGGCCCAGGACATAGCCCCGGCCCTGTCGCTCGACGTAGCCGGAGCGCTCGAGGTACGCGATGAGGCGGTGGGTCGTCGACTTGGGAATGCCGGAGCGCCGGGCGATGGCGCTGACACCGAGGGGTACGTCGGCGCCGCGGAAGGAATCGAGCAGGTGCAGCGCCTTGGTCACCGACGGGGTGTTCGTCTCCCGCGCGTCGCCCGCGCGCCTGCTGTCCTCGCCTGCCGCGGCGCCGCGGGCGTGATCGAGGGAGGTAGCAGTCATGGTCTCTCCTGATGCTGGGCGCACGGCTATTCGCGGACGCCCTAGTAAGTGGTACAGATCACTGTACCAAACGTTCGGTTGAATTCTGGCGAATTCGGCGGGTGCCGCCGCGGGGGTGGGTGAAAGCGGCCACCGTTCCTGGCTGCGGTGGGGTGGTGAATCTGCGGCGGGGGCGCCGCTTGACGGATCTTCAACTAAATGGTTAGTTGATAGTGTGATCCGCGGAACAGTCCACTCGATCGATCGGCGGCATCACACGAACGCATGCCGGACGAAGTGAGGACACAGCATGGATGACTTGCAGGGAGGGCGTAACGAGCTCGGCCGGAGGTGGCGCCGGTGAGCGCGCTCGACGCGGCCGCCACGGCAGGCCGCCCGGAGACTCGCAGCTTCGAAGACTTCCGGGTCGGCGAGGTGTCGACCATCGAATTGTCGCCGGAAGGCGGCCTGACGCGGACCCGACTGCTTTCGGTGCTCGGCCAGGCGGCTCCGTTCCGCGATGCGCTGATGACGCAGGTGCGGTGGGAGCTGGGGGCGCGGCCGGATGCGGCCGGTACCCGCATCGAGGGAATCGTCACGCGGTGGAAGCCGGAACGCAAACGTGGGCGCGGCACCCTCCACCAGGACGTGCGGTTGCTCGATGCCGACGGTGCAGTGGTCGAGCGGGCCCACATCGGCTGGGATGTTCCCGCTGCGACCCAGGTCGAGGACGACCTCTCGCCGTCGCGAATCGCCTGGGACGTCGGCACGGTGGCATGGGGTGAACACCTCGCCGCCCGGCTCGCGAACAACGCGGACTTCGTCTCGGCCGTACAGACCTTCGACGGATCCATCGCGATCCGGGCGGGCGAGGCGCAGGTGGAGTTTCGCATCTACCGAGGCGCAGTGCTCGAGGTGGCAAGGAAGACCCTCGACGGCCCGACCTTCACGATCGGCGGCGGCGAACGCGCGTGGGTGGAACTGCTCGCGGCCGCCGACAACGATTTCGTCAGCCGGACCCGGCGCGGCGAGTTCCGTTCCGTCGGCAACAACTTCCAATACTTGCGGCTCTTCCGGGCCGTGATGCTCATGATCGACGAAGCTCAGCTCGCAGCGGTGAAGGAGATGCCCGGTGCATAACGCGGATTACCTCGAAATCGACGGGCGACTGGGGTATGTGGAGATCGCCGGCGACGGCGACGACACACTTCTTTGCGTCCACACCGCCGGCCAGAGCGGGGTCCAGTACCGGAAGGACATCGAGGGCCTCGCCGCGCTCGGATTCCGGGTGGTCGTCGTGGATCTGCCGGGACACGGCCGCTCCGAGCCGGCGGTCGACGGACCGATCACCTCCATTCCTTACTACGGGGAGTGGTGCCTGAAGGTCCTCGACCGCCTTGCGGTCGGCGACCGGTACGTCCTCGGTTGCTCGATCGGTGGTCGGATCGCCCTGGAAATGGCATCGCGGGCCTCGGACTCCCTGGCAGGCGTCGTAGCCATGGAATGCCCCGTCCCGCGCGGGGGCGGACCCTGGTACCGCCCGCCGGAGGACTCGGGTACGCCCAGCGTGCGCGACCAGACCTACTACTCCAACCGCGCGCTCATCGGCAGCGCGGTGCCCGCCGAGACGGCCGAGATGATCGCGACGATGCACTGCCGTGAAGACTGGCACGTCACCCGCTCCGATCTGGTCGGCTGGGGCAAGCACGACCTGTGGGAACGCCTGCCCGACATCAGTTGCCCGACGTATGTGATCGCCGGTGGCGATTCGTTCGGCGAGAGCATGCGCTCGACCGCGGACCGGATCCCGGGGGCGCTTTTCCACAGCATCGAGGGAATCGCGCACTACCCGAATCAGGAGATGCCCGATTTCGTCGACGCGTTCAAGGGCTGGCTCGAGGAGTTGCGCGCGACAGCCGCTTCCGGCAAGGGAGGTCGGTGATGTCCCAGGACAACGCCAGCATGGCGGGCTTGCGTGTGGTGGCGGTAGAGCACTTCATCGCCAGCCCGTACTGCACGCAGCTGCTGGCCGATCAAGGCGCCGAGGTCATCAAGGTGGAAAGCCCCGATGCGGTGCACAGCGGCTATTTCCCCACGCTCAACCGGAACAAGCGCAGCATCGCCCTGGATCTGAAATCCGCAGAAGGCCTCGAGGCACTCTCGGCGTTGATCCGGACCGCCGACGTGTTCGTCACCAATCTCGCGCCCGGTGCGCCGGCCCGGATGGGATTCGACTACGAGCGGCTCGCGGCGATCAACCCGCGCCTGATCTATGTCCAGATCACCGGGTTCGGGCTGAACAGCCCCTATCGGAACATCCCCGCCTTCGACGGGGTGATCCAGGCGATGTCCGGGATGATGGACCTGACGGGCGAACCCGACGGTCCACCGATGCTGTCGGGCCTGTTCGTTCCCGATCATCTGACCGGGCTATGGGCCGCCCTCGCGGTGAGCAACGCGGTGCTGCGCCGCAACCGGACGGAGCAGGGCGCGTTCATCGACCTCAGCATGCTCGACTGCGTCATGTCGTTCCTCAGTTCGGCGTTCAGCGAGGTTTTGCTGGAGGGCAGCACACTGACCCGGATCGGCAGCAAGGTCCGCGGGTCGTATGCCAGCACCTACCGAGCCAGTGACGGGTACGTCTATCTGGCGCCGCTCACCGCCCGGATGTGGCGGGGCGTGGCGGAGGTCGTCGCGCGGCCGGAACTGCTGTCGTTCATGGGCGATGGGCCCGACAGTGACATCCGGCTGGCACACCGGGACAAGCTGGACGCCGTGATCGAAGGATGGACCTCCCAGCATCCGGTCGCCGAGGTCGTGGCGCGCATGCGCGCCGTCGGTGTCGCCAGCAGCGCCGTGCACACCATGGCCGAAGTGGTCGTCGATCCGCATCTGGAGGCGCGGAATATGCTGCGCGCCATCCCAGACGGGTCGGGAGACCGGTACTACGTTCCCGGTTCGCCCATTCCGGCGGTGGACGACAGCTTCTCGGTAGCGCCGCCGAAGGTGGGTGAGCACACCGACGAAATTCTGGCGGAGCTCGGGCTGACCCCCGCCGGTGTGGCGGACACGGCAGGTCGGCGCGATGGCTGAGGACCGGGTGTCGATCACCCGGACCGGCGCCGTCGGGGTGATCAGGATCGAGCGGCAGGCACAGCGCAATGCCGTCGATGCCGAGATGGCCGCCGCGATCACCGCGGGAATCCGCGACTTCGATGCCGACGGTTCCTGTCGTGGCATCGTCGTGTCGGGTGCGGGCGGCAACTTCTGCGCAGGCGCGGACACCGGCAAGCCGGGACCCCGGGGGCCGGAGTGGTCCTACACCCAGACCCCGTCCGCGGTCATGTTGCGGACGCTCGAGGCCTGCGGCACGCTCGTCGCGGCGGCGATCGAGGGATGGGCCGTCGGCCTGGGCGCGGGCCTGGCAGGCGCGGCGACCTTCGCGGTCGGTGCGACCGGATCGCGGTACCGGCTGCCGGAAGCCCGGCTGGGCTTCTTCCCGTTCGGTGTCGCGCCGTACCTGGTGGACCGGATGCGCCCGTCGGCCGTGGTCGATCTGGCGCTGTCGGGCCGCACGATGTCGCTGGACGACGCGGTGGCGGCCGGTCTGGTGACGCACACCGCGCCGGCAGGTGCCGCCGAGGCCACCGCGGTGGAGCTCCTGCAGGGCTTGGCCGATATCCCGGCTCCGGTGCTCGACGACGCGCGCACCTTCCTGCGCAGATGTTCGCGGGTGCGCGGCGGCGGCGACCTCATCGACTGGTCCGACCGGCAGATGACGCGAGTGCTGCTGACCGCGGACGCCGCTTCCCCCGAATCGGCACCGGACAGCGCCGCGATGGCACAGGAAAGGACGGTCCGTCGATGAGTATTCGCGGACAGGCATTCATCGCCGGTGCCTATGAGCACCCCAGGCGCAAGATCCCCGACCGGTCGGCGGCGCAGATCCACGCCGAGGTGGCGGTCGGAGCGCTCGCCGACGCCGGACTGTCACTCAGCGATGTCGACGGATATTTCACCGTCGATCCGACCGGCCTCGGCGCCATCAGCCTCGCCGAGTATCTCGGCCTGAAGGTTTCCCATATCGACTCCACCTTGACGGGCGGGTCTTCCTATCTCGTGCACGTGGGTCATGCCGCCGCCGCGATCGCGGCGGGCAAATGCTCGATCGCCCTCATCACGCTGGGCGGTCACGCGGTACCCGCTCCGGGAACCCGCCCGGCGCCCGGAGCGGGGACTCCGCACGGCCCCTTCGAAGAGGTGTACGGCGTCAATACGGTCAACAACTACGCGTTGGCCGCCCGCAGGCACATGTACGAGTTCGGGACGACGAGCGCGCAGCTGGCCGAGATCAAGGTCGCGGCCGCCTACCACGCGCAGTTCAATCCGGACGCGCTGCTGCGCAAGACGGTCACCGTCGAGGAAGTCCTCGACTCCCCGATGGTGGCCGACCCGCTGCACCGGCTGGACTGCTGTGTGATGACCGACGGTGGCGGCGCCCTCGTGGTGGTGAGTCCGGCCGTGGCCAAGTCCCTGGAGCGAACCTGTGTGCAGGTTCTCGGCCAGGGGGAGGCGCCCAAGCACACCATGAACGGACGGTTGGACGTCACCTATACCGGGGCCGTGTGGTCCGGGCCGAAGGCGTTCGAGGAAGCCGGCGTGACCCCCGCCGACATCGACTACGCGTCGATCTACGACTCCTTCACGATCACGGTGCTGGAAACTCTCGAGGACCTCGGGTTCTGTGAGAAGGGCAGGGGCGGCGAATTCGTGATGGACGGTGGTTTGCTCGCACCGTACGGGCGGCTGCCGTTCAACACCGACGGCGGTGGGCTGAGCAACAACCACCCGGTCAATCAGGGCGGGATGACAAAGGTCATCGAAGCGGTCCGCCAGCTTCGCGGCGAGGCCCGCCCGGAGGTCCAGGTTCCCGACTGCGCCTTGGCCCTCGCCCACGGCTCGGGCGGTCGGATCTCCTCCCGGATGGGCAGTTCCACGCTGATTCTCGGACGGGAGGACGCATGAGAGGTCCATCGGCTATGCGCACTACAGACGGCTACCCGGCCCTGCCTGCTCCGGCGCCCGCCGTCGCACCCGAGACCGAACCGTTCTGGGCGGCGACCGCGCGGGGGACACTCCTGCTCCCGAAGTGCGGCGCGTGCGCGGCGATCATCTGGTACCCGAAAGGTCTGTGCACCGAGTGCGGATCGCTGGACATCGGGTGGATCGAGGCGAGCGGTGAGGGTGTGATCTATACCTTCACGATCACCCGGCGCGGTATGGGTGCCTACCGCGAGGCCGGTCCGTACGTCTTGGCCTATGTCGAATTGGACGAAGGCCCCCGCGTGATGACCAATATCGTCGGCTGCGATCCCGAATCTCTCCGGATGGGCCAGCGAGTACGCGCGGTGTTCGACGACACCGGGCAGGGGAGCGCACTCGTCCGGTTCGTCCCGCTCGAGTGATGCAGGGCTGAGCTACCGGGCCGCCCGATCGGCCGAGGTGCGGACCGGACTCCCGCATTGACTTGACTAACTAGTTGGTGAAACATGAAGCAAACCCCTCCCGGAGGAACCGTGCCAGTCAAATATTCCGCTCCGACGTCAGCTTTCGCACTGCCGCCCGAGCTCATCGAACTGAAGGAACACGCCAAGGCGGTAGTCGAGCGGGAATGTTTCCCCCTCGAGGCGAAATTCCTGTCCAACCAGTGGCTGGACGAAGGCGTCCGCAAGGACGGCGCCACCGAAGGGCAGACCGACGGCTCCCTGCCTGCCGAGGATTGGGCCCACCTCAAGAAGGTGTCGCAGGACGCGGGTCTCTACGCGATCGGGCTGCCCGAGGAGTACGGCGGTGAGGGCTACGGCGTCCTCGGCGAATTCGTCGTCGCCGAGCAGTTGAACCGCAGCGTGGTCAAACTGCCCAGGTCGAACGCGATGATGCCGCTGCTGCACGGGACCGACGCGCAGAAGGAGGAGTTCCTGCTGCCCTCTATCCGCGGCGAGAAGCGCTTCTGCTTCGCCCAGTCCGAGCCGGGCGCCGGCTCCGACCCCGGCAACTCGATGCGCACCACCGCCAAGCGCGACGGCGACGGCTGGCGGATCAACGGCGAGAAGATGTGGATCAGCGGTGTCGAGAACTGCGACTACCTGCTGGTACTGGCGGTGACCGACCCGGAGAAGCGGCAGCGGGGCGGGATGACGATGTTCATCGTCGACCGGGACGCCCCGGGGATCTCCACCAGCCCGATCGAGACCTGGCTGGTGCGCAAGGCACACCAGTACCTCGTCCGCTTCGACGATGTGTTCGTGCCCGAGGGTCGCATCCTCGGCAAGGAGGGCTACGGATTCGGCCTCGGCCAGGAATGGCTGGCCATCCAGGACCGTCTCACGCGCGGGTCGCTGGCCTGCGGGCGGCTGGCCCGCGGCCTGGAGATCGCCACCGAATGGGCCAAGACCCGCGAGACCTTCGGCGCACCGCTGAGCGAGCGGCAAGCAATCCAGTGGATGTTGGTCGATGTGTTCATGGACCTGAAGAGCATTCGCGCCATCTCCTATGAGACCGCCGCTCGATTCGATGCCGGTGAGGAGGTTCGCCACCTCGCCGCGATGGCCAAGTACATGGGCGGCAACTGGGGCCACCGGTCCATGGACAAGATCATGCAGATCCTCGGCGGGATGGGCGAAACCCTCGAGATGCCGATCTCGACGTTCTACCGCGAACTCCGCCACGGCCGAATCGGCGGTGGCACCGACGAAATCCAGCGAATCCTGATGGCGCGCGCGCTGTTCAAGCACGGCAAGAAGGTCTGGGAGGCCTGACGATGACCGAACAATCTGTCCAGAACGTGACCTTTCCCAGCAACGGTCACACGGCGCACGGCTACCTCAGGGTTCCCGAGAGTGGAACCGGTCCCGGCGTCATCGTGATTCAGGAGTGGTGGGGTCTGACCACCCACATCGCCGACATCTGCGACCGGCTCGCCCGCGAAGGCTTCGTCGCCCTCGCCCCGGACCTCTACGGCGGCCCGACGACGCACGACGCGGCCGAGGCCAAGGAGATGCTGATCTCGCTGCCCGTCGAGCGGGCCACCCAGGACCTGTCCGGTGCGGTCGATTTCCTGCTGGATCAGAAATCGGTGACCTCCGCCCACGTCGGCGTGATCGGTTTCTGCATGGGCGGCGGATTCGCGCTCGGACTGGCAGCCGAACGGCCCGAACAGGTTTCGGCCGCCGTCCCGTTCTACGGCATGCCCAAGGACGCCGACAAGGCCGCGACCATCGCGTGCGCGGTCCAGGGTCACTACGGCGAGAAAGACGGCAGTATCCCGGTCGAGGCGGTGCAGGCCCTGTTCGACAAGCTCGCCGCCACCGGTGACACCGCGGCCGAACTGCACCTCTACCCGGCCGGCCACGCCTTCCTCAACGACGAGAACCTCATCGGCACCTACGACCCCGAGGCCGCGAAACTCGCGTGGTCGCGCGCGGTCGAGTTCCTCCGGCGGCACGTGCGATGAACCGCCGGACCGCTTTCCCCGAACATGCCAGAAAGGAGAGGGCTGCGATGACCGTCATCACCGACGAGATGCGCGCGCTCATCGGCGTCGAATCCGAACCCCGCACCGCCGCGCTGCCGTTGTCGGAGGAAATGCTGCGACGCTTCGTGCACGGCGTCATGGAGCCCGACCCGGTGCACTGGGACCACGCGGCGGCCGGGGCGTCGAAATACGGCCAGGTCGTGGCGACCCCGCTGTTCCCGATGCACAGTATGCGGCGGGCGCCGGGCGGCGACGACCCGTTCGAGCGTTTCAAGGAGAACCCGGAAGACGACGGCACGCTCGGCGGCAGCCGCAACGGCCTGCCGCCGATGAACCTCCCGTTCAAGCGAGTGCTGAACGGCGGCACCGAGGCCGAGTTCTATCAGCTCGCCAAGATCGGCGACATCGTCACCGCGCGCTCGAAGTACGTCGGGATCACCGAGCGAAAGTCACGTGACGGCAGCCCGATGGTGATCGTCCGGGTCCAGACCACCTATACGAATCAGGACGACCAGGTGTTGACCGTGTCCACGAGCTCGGTGATCTACCGATGACAGGAGCAACGATGATCAAGGTGGCGCCGCTCGTCTTCGAAGACCTCACCGTCGGCGACGAAATCCCCGAACTCGTGCGCGGACCGCTGCTGGAACCGCATCTGATGCGCTGGTCGGCAGCCATCGAGAACTGGCACCGAATCCACTACGACCAGCACTTCTCCGTCGATCACGAGGGGCTTCCCGGCCTGCTGGTCAACGGCAGCTGGAAGCAGCACTTCATGGTGCAGGTCGTGCGTCAGTGGGCCGAGCCGGAAGGGTGGCTGCGCAACATCAGCTTCCAGTTCCGCGCCATGGACGTGGTCGGTTCGACACTGACCGCCTGGGGCCGGATCACCGAGCTCGCGGAGGAGAACGGGTACGGTCTCGTGACACTCGAGATCGGCATTCGCAACCAGGACGGGAAGCAGAGCACACCCGGCACGGCGACGGTCGTCCTGCCCCTGCGCGGCGGTCAGCCGGTCCCATACCCCTACCCGACCTCATGAACGGCCCGCAGGCCCCGTTGGCGGGAGTACGGGTCGTCGAGGTGGGAGTCGGTCTCGCGACCCCGTTCGCGGCGCGGCTGCTCGGAGATCTCGGCGCGGACGTCGTGAAGGTCGAAACCGCCGCGGGGGACCCGACCCGTTCGGCAGCTCCGTTCTACCGCGCCGACGACGGTGATGAGCGCAGCGCGCTCTTCGAGTACTTGAATTTCAACAAGCGCGGGGTCGTGCTGGATCCCGGTACGGACCGCGCCGAATTCGACGACCTTGTCTCCACTGCCCAGATCTTGCTGATCGGTGACGATTTCGCGCAGCTGGCCCGCTGGGATATCGACGTGACCGCACTGCACGCGGCCTACCCCGACCTGGTGATCGAGACACTCACCCCGTTCGGCATCACCGGGCCCAAGGCCGGCTGGAAGTCGACCGACCTCATCCTGCAGGCCGCGGGCGGTCTGCTGTCGTTCAGCGGAACGGCCGAGCGCGCACCGCTCAAACGTGGGCTCCGCCAGAGCACCTACGAGGCGGGTCTCACCGCCGCCTACGCAGCGCAGGCCGCGTTGCTCGGTGCCCCGCAATACGGCGGGACGGTCATCGATGTCTCCATGGTGGAATGCGTTGCCTCGGAACTTGTTCTGACGATTCCGGAGTACACGTTCTCCGGTGCCGTCTCCACCCGCAGGCCCACGGTCATCGACCCGCTCTCCGGTGACCCGCTACCCGCCGGCTCCGGGTACGTCAGCGCCCAGGTCACCATCAACACCCCGATCGGTGAGCTGGCGGACTTCATCGGTGACGAGCGCCTGACCGAACCGCAGTACGCCACCCCCGAGGGCCGCGCCACCCATGCCGGTGCCGTCGCGGAAATCTTCCGGTCGGCACTGGCTGATGTGCAGCCGCGCGACTTCTTCGAAGGTGCCTCGGCGCGAGGCCTGCTGGCGGGTTTCGTCCAGACGGCCGACCAGCTCCTGGAATGCCCCCACCTGGACGCGCGTGCGGCCTTTCACACCATGCCGGGCACCCTGAACGGGCGACCATGGCGGATGCCCGTTGTCACCGCCGCCTTCTCGCGCACGGCAACGACGGTGCGATGCGCGGCGCCGCTGCTCGGTGAACACACCGCCGAGATCCTCTCCCCGGCTGAGGCGGGTGCACGATGAGCCGGCGAACAGCCAGGGTGAACAACCCGGGACCGCTGACCGGACTCACGGTCGTCGACTTGTCGACGGTCTTCGCCGCGCCGTACATGTGTTCGCTGCTGAGCGATTTCGGTGCCGAAGTGATCAAGATCGAAGCACCCGCGAAACTGGATCAGACCCGCGGTGGCGCCCTGGCGCCCATCGTCGGTAACGAATCCGGTGGCGACGCCTGGAACTGGTCCGGCTCGTTCCACAGTCTCAACCGGGGCAAACGCTCGGTCGTGCTCGACCTCAAACAGGAGGCGGGCCGGGCGGTCCTGCGCCGGCTGGTGGACACCGCCGATATCGTCGTCGAGAATTTCACGCCCCGCGTGCTGCGCGGGTGGGGGATGACCTACGACGAACTCGCGACCACCAACTCCGGCCTGATCATGCTGTCCAACACCGGATACGGGGCGACCGGTCCCTGGTCCGGCTTCAAGGCACAGGGCACCTCGCTGGAATCGACCATGGGCCTGACCGAATACTCCGGCTACCCCGGAGATAAACCACGCAAGGTCGGGCAGTCCTACCCGGACTTCCTGGCCGCGTGGTCCGGTCTGTCGGCGATTCTCGCGGCGCTGGCGGAGCGCCGGAATTCGGGGCGGGGGCAGTGGATCGACCTGGGCATGTACCAGCTCGGACCCGTCGTCATCCCGGAGGCGCTCATCGCGGCCCAGGCAGGCATCGACCGGCCCGCCCGTCAGGGCAACGCCGAGGACGACACCGTGCTGTCGGAGGTGTACGCGTGCCGGGGTGAGGAAGCCTGGGTCGCGGTCGCCCTCGAGAACGATGTCGAGCGGCAACAGGCGATCGAGCTGGTGCGCGAGCACCTTTCCAGTAATGATCCCGACCTGGCCGACCTCACGCGTGGTCTCGGCGCGTGGACCGCGACCCGGACACCGGACGAGGCGGCGGAGATACTGCAGAGTCGCGGAATCGCGGCGGCACCGGTGGCGGAAGTTCGAAACATGTTGCTGGACAACCAATTCCGGCACCGTTCCTTTTTCGACTGGGTCGATGTCAAGGGCGAGACCCGGGCGATCCCCGGCACGCCCTTCGTCTGGACCGGTACCTCGACGGCTATCAGCCGGGGCCGTGGGCCGATCTTCGGTGAGGACAACGACACCGTGCTCGCCTCGCTCGGTCTTTCGCAGGCCGAGATCGAGACGCTGCGCCGCGACGCGGTGGTGGTCGACGAACCGCAGGGCATCCGGCCACCGCGCGCGAAAGATCTCGCGGCTCTCGTGCGGGCTCATGTGTACCGCGAGATCGCGACCGATGTCGACGACGTGCTCGCCCGCGTACGACCACCGGCCGGAGAACTCCGGGACTGATGAAAACCACTGGCGGAGAAGAAGAATCGAGAAGGACGAGGATATGGGATACCCACGGGTAGAACTCCGCGAAGAAGTCATGCGCGAAGGAATGCAGATCGAGTCGGTGGACATTCCGGTGGATGTCAAGGTCGAACTCCTGCAAGCCATCGCGCAGTGCGGTCTCCCGGCGATCAACGTCGGCTCTTTCGTGAGCCCGCGCTACACACCGCAGATGGCCGACATCGACGAGGTGCTGAAGAAGTTCGAGCCGGTGCCGGGTCCCCGGTACTACTGCCTGGCGATGAATCAGCGTGGCATCGACCGAGCTGCCGCGTTCCCCTGGCTGGACCTGCCCGGCAAGGGTGGATTCGCGACCATGGCGCACCTGTGCGATACGTTCATCCGCCGCAACGCCAACCGCAGCCAGGCAGACGAGATCGCGGGCTGGGCGCGCACCATCGCCCGCGCGGTCGATGCGGGTGCCACCGAGGCCCGGATCTCGATCGGCGCTGCCTGGGGCTCCAACTTCGAGGGCCCGTTCAGCCTCGAACAGCGGATGACGATGCTGCGCAGGCAGTACGAGGCCTGGCAGGAGGCCGGTATCGAGGTGACCGGCGTGATGTTCGCCGACCCGATGAGCTGGTGTATGCCGCACTGGGTGGAGGAGACCATCGCCGCCGTCCGTGCGGAATGGCCGCAGGTCCGGCGCATCGCTCAGCACCTGCACGACGGCCGGGGAATGGCGCTGCCAAGCACCTACGCGACGATCAGAGCCCTGGACGAGACCTTCGACGTCAGTTTCGACGTGACGGCCGGTGGCGTCGGCGGTTGCCCCTACTGCGGTAACGGCCGGGCGACGGGGATGGCGGCGACCGAGGACGTCGTCATGATGTGCACCGCCATGGGCATCGACACCGGGGTCGACCTCGCCCGGCTGATCGAGTTCGTGCACAAGCTCGACGGGGTACTCGGCCGCATGACACCGGGCCACGTGTCGAAGGGCGGTCCGCTACCGCTGAGTCCCGACCAGTACTACGACCCGAATCTCCCGCTCGTCGAGACCCATGCGGAAGCCCAGCACTTCCGGCTGGGCGGCGGGGTCGTCGAACACCAGATCCGGCCCTGGAAAGAACCGATCCCGGCACCCGGCGACCGCTCGGCGGTCTGAGTTGGCCGAGGTCACCGGCGCCGTGGAGGTCGGCACCCGAGCAGGTATTAGGTCGGATACTGTGCTTGCCGCGGCAGGCACTGGGCTGCGCTTGTCTTTCGAGGAGGTCGACGGGGCGCGGATCGCGGTGTGGACAGCGGGCGAGGCGACCGCGGCTCCACTGGTTCTCGTCCACGGCAACGGGGCCAGCCATGCCTGGTGGGCGGGGATGGTTCCGCTGCTCGCGGTCGAGCATCACGTGGTCGTCGTCGAGCTCTCCGGGCACGGCCGCAGCGACCACCGCGACCACTACTCCTGGCAGGTGTGGGCCGCCGAGGTGGCAGCCGTGATCCGGAGCCTCGGGGGCTCGGCGATCCTGGCCGGGCACAGTATGGGCGGCATGGTGGCCTGCGTGGCGGCGGCTTCCTATCCGCGGTTGGTGCGGCGTCTCGTGGTGTTCGATGCCTACCCGAGGCGCCGCCGGACCGACGAGCAGGCCGGACCGCCGCAGCCGCGCAGGTATTACCGGCGCCGCGAAGACCTCGCCGCGCGGTTCCGGCTGCGGCCCGCACAGAGTCTGCCGGGCCCGGAACTGACCCGGCTGCTGATCGACGCCGCGCTCACGCGGACTCCGCACGGCTGGACCTGGCGCAGCGACCCCGCCGCGCGAGTCGACCGGACCGACCCCGTGCTCGATCGCGTGGTCTCCCGGATCGAGTGCCACACTACCTGGGTCTTCAGTCAGCACAGTGCGCATCTGCAGGCGGCGGCGCCGCGTATCGCCGAGGAGTCCTCGGCGCCCTACACGATGGTCTCGGTACCGCGCACGCATCACCATCTCATGCTCGAGGAACCTGCTGTCTGCGCAGCGCTGCTGATTGCGCCGAATTCCCACCGAATTGATTAACCAACCATATAGTTGACTCCGGCATACAGTGGCGCACGCCACTTCTCGCCCAGGGAGCGCAGATGGCCGTGACAGCCACATTCTTCGCGCTCGGAATCCGATGGGAGTCACCACAATGTTGCAAGAAAAAGCCTGGAGCGGCCGTCGTCTGTCGGCGCTCGTGGCGGGATGTGCACTGGTCCTCGGGGCCTGCACGTCGACGGCGAGCTCGGAGGAGACCCGTCCGTCCCGAACCGTCGAGACCGTCTCGTATGCCGATGTGCGGATCGAGGTCACGGCCGAAGGTGCGGGACCCACCGTCGTCTTCCTGCCCTCGCTGGGACGGGATTCCCACGACTACGACGAGGTCTCCGCACTACTCGCCGCGGACGGGTATCGGGTACTGCGCCCGCAACCCCGCGGGGTCGATGGGAGCACCGGCCCGATGACCGGCCTGACGCTGCGCGAGCTTGCCACCGATGTCGCCGAAGTGATCGAACACGAGAGCAACGGTCCCGCGATCATCGTCGGTCATGCTTTCGGGCACTACGTCGCACGCATGCTGGATGTCATCCGGCCCGATCTGGTGGACGGGATCGTGCTGGCCGCGGCGTCGGAACGAAACTTCGCGCCGGGACTCAGTGAGCTCGTAGCCAAATGCAGCGACCTTTCGTTGCCCGAAGCCGAGCGGCTCGCGTGCCTGGAGCAGGTATTCTTCGCTCCCGGCAACGACGCGAGGATCTGGCTGGGCGGCTGGTACGGCGAGACGCAGGAGATGCAGCGGGCGGCGGTTTCGGCCACCCCCAAAGACATTTGGTGGGCGGTGGCCGACGCGCCGCTGCTGGACCTGCAGGCCGACCTGGACCCGTTCCGTCCTGAATCCAGCATCGACGAGCTGAAGAACCAGTTCGGCGACCTGGTCACGATCGCGCGGGTGCCCAACACCCGCCACGCCCTGATCCCGGAAGCGCCGGAAGCGGTGGCCTCCGAAGTCGATAGCTGGATCACGTCGCTGAAGCGATGATTTCGGCACGCGGTGTGTCGACCCGCCCCTCGGGGGATCGGCTCACTCACCGCGTGTTCCATCACCGACGGACTCGGGTCACTCTCTGCGAGGGTGACCGGCATTACTGTCCGTGCATGATTCGTGCCGCGTTCACCGGCGTCGTTGGGGCGACGAGCGGTGCGCGTGCCACGGCGTATGGAGTGGAAAACCCGAGGTAAACCGCTCATTGACGTGTTGACCAACTATATGGTTGACTCGCATCCAGAGAGTGACCAGCGCCACTCTCGCTACAATTTGTGGAGGTGATCACGTGCCCGGAGGGCGGTGGTTGACAGCGGCGTCAGCCGCACATGGGCTGCGTCGGTCGATCGGGCTGATCCTGAGCGGGATGCTCCTGCTCACTGCCTGCGGCGGCACGCTCGGCGGTAACGGGGCCAGCGGTGGCTCGGACGGAATCCTGCGGCTCGGGTTGGAAAACACCCTGCCCGGATGGGATTGGCGCAAGCAGATCACAGCCGGGCATGTGGGCCTGGAGTGGCGTCCGGTCTACGACACCCTGCTGCGCACCCAGCTCGACGGTACAACGGCGCCCAACGCCGCGGAGTCGTTCTCCTACAACGAGGAGAAGACGGTACTCACGCTGAAGTTGCGTCCGGGGATGAAGTTCACCGACGGCGCACCGGTGAACGCGGAGGCGGCCAAGCTCAGTCTCGAAGGTTTCCGTGACGGCGGTGGACCGGACTCGCCACGGCTGGCCCGCATCAAGGTGCAGGTGGTCGACGAGTTGACCGTCACCCTGACGCTGCCCGCTCCGAACCCGGGGCTGATCTCCAACCTCGGCGGATCAGCAGGACAATTGGTGAGCCCCGCGTCGATCAATTCCCCGACCGCGGACACGGTTCCGGTGGGCAGCGGTCCGTATGTTCTGAACACCCGGGAGACCGTGGTCGGCAGCAAGCTCGTGTTCGACCGCAACCCCGACTACTGGAATCCTGGTGATTACCCCTACGACAAGGTCGAGTTCCTGGTCATGGCCGACGAGTCGGCTCAGCTCAACGCGTTGGCATCGGGTCAGATCGACGGCGCCGAGATCAATCTCGGCAGTATCGGCCAAGCGGAAGTGCGCGGTCTGCACGTCGAGGGATTCCCCAACGTGTGGAGCGGAATGTATTTCGTGGACCGCGCCGGTGAGAAGATTCCCGCGCTCGGGGATGTCCGGGTACGCAAGGCGATCAACATGGTGTTCGACCGTGACGCCATCGTGAAGGCTCTGTGGCACGGCAACGGATTGGCCAATCCCTCGATTTTCGGACCCGCCACCACCGGGTATCAAGAAGACTTGCTGGACTACTACGACTACGACATCGAAGCCGCCAAACAGCTGATGAAAGAAGCCGGGTACGCCGACGGATTCGATGTGGTGCTCCCGGAGGTGCAGCACTACAACCAGGAGTACACGGCCATCACGGTGCAGCAGCTCGCCCAGTTGAATATTCGCGCCACGGTGGTCCCCATTCCGCGGCAGGAATCGATCCCCCGCATTCTCGCCGGTGAATTCCCCATGTTCGCCTACAAACTTCCGGTGAACCCCGAAGTGGATCAGGTGACGAACTATCTGCGATCCGCCGGTGCGTTCAATCCCTATCACAATGTGAATCCCGAGCTGACCGCACTGCTGGACAAGTGGGCGGTCGCCGACCAGGGCGAGCTGGCGGGGATCTACCAGGAGATCAACCGATTCGTGGTCGAGAACGCCTGGTTCGCTCCCTTCGGGAATCCGGACGTGAGCTGGGCTTTCAACGACTCCGTCACCATCAGCGGGACCATCGGCACCACGCCGCCCCTGTACGCTTTCAAGGAGCAGTGAGGTCGCGATGTTGCTGTATGTCGGACGAAAACTCGTCGCCGGCCTGGTCCTGTTCGTCACCGTCACGTTCGTCACCTTCGTGCTCATCTTCTCGAACGGTGAACAGTCCGTGCGCAACAATCTCGGTGAGCTGGCCACCGACGAGCAGGTAGCCGAACGGGTACGCCAGCTGAATCTGGACAAACCGGTGGTCGCGCAATATTTCTCCTGGCTCGGTGACCTGTTCACCGGCAATCTCGGGCGAAGCTTCGTCTCCGGTGAGCAGGTGTCGACCATTCTGGGCTCGCGTGTCACCGTCTCGATTTCGATCATCGCGCTCGCCCTGCTGTTCATGTCCGTGATCAGCATCGCTGTCGGTGTCACGGCCGCGATCAAGGGCGGATGGATCGACCGGGTACTGCAATTCCTGTCCATCGGCGCCGCGGCCCTGCCGAACTTCATCGTGGCCATCGCCCTGGTCCTGCTCCTGGCGATCATCGTGCCGATCTTCCCGGCGACCGGGTACATACCCTTCGCCGACAGCCCGCGCGGGTGGGTGCAATCGCTCGTGTTGCCCGTGGCCGCGCTGGTGATCCACATGGTCGCGCATTCAGCGCAGCAATTCCGTGGTGCGATGGTCGACGAGATGAAGAAGGACTACGTCAGAACCTTGCGTTCGCGTGGTCTACCCGAACGCGCGGTCATCCTCCGCCACGCGTTGCGCAACGCGTCTGTCCCCGGACTGACCATTCTTTCGGTGCAGACCATCGGTCTGGTCGGCGGAACGGTGCTCGTCGAGCAGATATTCGCGTTGCCCGGTATCGGCCAGTACACCGTCGTCGCGGCGATCGCCGGCGATCTGCCCGCGGTGATGGGCATCGTCGTGTTCGGCACGCTGCTCGTTCTCGTCGTGAACATCGTGGCCGATGTTCTGAACGCATGGATCAACCCGAAGGTGAGACTGTCATGAGTGAGGCCGCATCCAATTCGGCCGCCCTGCACGGGGCGGCCACCGTGGCCGGGCCGAAGTTGTGGCGCCGGGTACTGCGCAACCCCATCGGTATGGGTTCGGTCGTGTTCTTGGGCCTGATGCTGCTGTTCGGCCTGCTGGCCCCCTGGCTGGCACCCTTCGACCCGAACCTGGCGCGCCTGGAACTGACCAACGAGGGCCCCTTCGTCAGCGATTTCCTGCTGGGCGGCGACGACACGGGCCGAGACATCCTGAGCCGGCTCATGTACGCCACCCGCGGCACCGTGCAGGCGATCCTCGTCGTGCTCGTCGTGGCCTCGGTCCTGGGTGGCACCTGCGGCCTGATCGCCGGCTACTACGACGGTCGGCTCGACGATCTCGCCGACTGGGTCTCCAATGTGCTGCTGGCGCTGCCCGGCATCGTTTTGCTGATCGTGCTGTACACCGTGATCGGGCCGAACATCCTGGTCGCGATGGCGGTATACGGCGTGCTGATCTCACCGTCGTACTTCCGGCTGGTTCGCTCGCTGGTCCAGTCGGTGCGCGGCGAGCTCTACATCGATGCGGCGAAGGTGTCCGGCCTGTCCGACCGGCGTATCGTCGCCCGCCATATCGTTCGCGCGGTACGTGGACCGGTCATCGTGCACAGTGCGTTCACCTTGGCCTCGGCCATCGCTGTCCAGGCGGCACTCGAGTTCCTCGGCCTCGGCAATCCCACCCGTCCGTCGTGGGGCGGAATGCTGCAGGACGCGGTGGAGAACATGTACGTGAACCGCGTCGCGGTGATCTGGCCGGTGCTGATGATCGGCCTGACCACGTTGAGCCTGGTCCTGCTGGGCAACGTCATTCGCGATGCCCTGCAGTCGTCGGCGAACCGGCCGAGTGTCCTCGCGCCTGCCGTGGTCCGCCGACTGCGCGCCGAGCAGGCGAGCGCGCCGTCGCCGGAACAGCCGGGCGACGGGCCGCCACCGCTGCTGCGGGTGCGGGATCTGGCCATCGGCTACCCCGACTCGACGACCACGGTGACAACCGTCGTGCACGGTATCGACCTGACGGTCGCCCGCGGTGAGATCCATGGGCTGGTGGGGGAATCCGGCTCCGGAAAGTCGCAGGTGGCGCTGTCGGTTCTCGGCATCCTCCCGCCGGAGGCGGTGACGCTGCGCGGCGCGATCGAGTTCAAGGGTGAGGATCTGCTGGCAGATCCCAAACTGCTGCGCGCCACGCGCGGCAGGCGCATCGGATATGTGCCTCAGGAGCCACTGAGCAACCTCGATCCCACCTACACGATCGGGCAGCAGCTGACCTACGGGTTGCGTGCCGTGCGTGAGGTGTCCCGGCGCGAAGCCCGGGAGCAGTTGCTCGACCTGCTCGACCGGGTGGGGATCAGGAACTGCGCGCGGGTCTTCGACCTCTATCCCCATCAGGTGTCGGGCGGTATGGCGCAGCGTGTACTCATCGCTGGGGCGTTGGCAGGCGACCCCGAGCTGATCATCGCCGACGAGCCGACGACAGCTCTCGATGTGACAGTGCAGGCCGACGTGCTCGACCTGTTGCGGAACCTACAACAGGAACGAGGTCTCGGCATGATGATCGTGACGCACAACTTGGGCGTCGTGGCCGACATCTGTGACACCGTCAGCGTGATGCAGTCGGGACGGATCGTGGAGAGCCGCGCGGTCGGTGACCTGTTCGCCGCCCCGCAGCACGAGTACACGCAGATGCTGCTGAACTCCACGCTCGACGGCGCCCAGATGCGCAAGCCGCTCATGGTCGGAGGTGCGGTATGAACCAACCGGTCGACGGTGGCGCTGCTCTGGTCTCGATCCAGGACCTTCGCGTGAGCTATCCCACCCGCGGGTTCCGGTCGCCCCCGGTGACGGTCCTCGACGGCATCTCCCTCGATATCCACGCGCACGAGACGGTGGGGCTGGTCGGCGAGTCCGGTTCGGGCAAGACCACCCTGGGGCGGGCCCTGCTCGGCCTGGCGCCGGTCACCGGTGGCCGGGTCCTGTTCGAAGGGCGCGATATCTCCAAGCCCTCGCGTGCGGATCGACGCAGGCGCGCCAAGGATCTGCAGGTGGTGTTCCAGGATCCCTACTCCTCGCTGAACCCGGCCATGACGATCGAGGACATCCTCACCGAGCCGCTGCTGGCCAATCGGGAAAAGGGCGGCCGCGACATCGTCCGGCGACTACTCGAACAGGTCCACCTTCCCAAGGACGCCGGGCAGCGTCTGGCCCGCGAGTTCTCCGGTGGCCAGCGTCAGCGGATCGCGATCGCGCGGGCGCTGGCCTTGGACCCCAAACTGGTCGTCTGTGACGAACCGACCAGCGCGCTCGACATGTCGACTCAGGCGCGCGTGCTCGCGCTGTTCAAGGAGATCCAGGAAAGCACCGGCGTCGCGTACCTGTTCATCACCCATGACCTCGCCGTGGTGCGCGCGATCAGTCATCGGGTCGCCGTGATGCTGCACGGCAAGATCGTCGAACTGGGTTCGGCCGAACAGGTGACGGGCGATCCGCAGCATGCCTACACCCAGCGTCTGCTCGGAGCGGCTCCGATCGCCGATCCGGCCGCCCAACGTGCCCGGCGGATCGAACGCAGGCGACTGCTGACAGAACAGGAGCAACAGCGCGAGGTCGCCGACGTGCGGAGTTGATCAGCGAACAGGAATGAGAGTGCCGGGGCCGCCGCAGGATGCGCGGCGACCCCGGCACAGTCTTGTCGGGGGTAGCGCGGCCGGGTTCGGGCTCGGCGAAGCTGGATCGCTTCCGACGCGTCGGTGGCAGGCACCGGCAACGCCCGACACCCGGCGGGCCGGGTATCGGGCGTTGTTGGGGGGACTCTTATGTTGTCGCGGCTTCGATACCGGTAGGCCGACCGGGGTGGGCGGACACGGATTCGCGAATCGCGGCGACGATGCGGGACTGATCGGGGATCCACAGCTGTTCGAGGTTCGGTGTGTACGGGGCGGGCGAGGAGCCGGCCGTCACCCGGATGACCGGTGCGTCCAGGTACCAGAAGCCGTCGCGGACGGCGCGTGCGGCGATCTCGGCGCCGACCCCGAATTCACCCACGGCCTGGTGCACCACTACGAGACGGTTCGTCTTGCGCAACGAGGTGAGGATGGTGTCGAAGTCGAGGGGGCTGATCGTGCGCAGATCGATGACCTCGGCGTCGATGCCCTGCTCGGCCAGGCTGTCCGCGGCAGCCAGGCAGTCGTGCACCATCTTCGAGTAGGAGACCACCGTGACGTCGGCTCCGGGTCGCCGGACGATCGCCTTGCCCAGTGGCACCAGATGATCGGCAGGCGGCGTCGGGCCCTTCATGCCGTACATGAGCCGGTTCTCGATGAAGATGACGGGATTGGGGTCTTGGATCGCGGCGCGCAGCATGCCGTAGGTATCGGCCGGCGTCGACGGCATGACCACGGTGAGTCCTGGGATATGAGCCAGCAGTGCCTCCAAGCTCTGTGAGTGCTGGCTTCCGGAAGACTTCCCCGCCGCGAACTGGGTGCGTACCACCAGGGGCATCGTGACCGCGCCACCGGTCATGAACCGGAGCTTGGCGGCCTGGTTCATCAGCTGATCGAGACAGACGCCGATGAAATCGAAGTACATCAACTCCACGACCGGTTTGTATCCGGCCATCGCCGCGCCCACGGCGGTACCCATGATCGCGCTCTCGGAGATGGGCGTGTCGCGCACCCGGCCCGGGAACCGTTCGGCCAGACCGCGGGTCAGGCCGTAGACGTTGCCGCCCTCACCGATATCGATGCCGGCCAGGAAGACGGTCGGGTCGTCCTCGAGCTCCCGGGTCAGGGCGTTGGTGATCGCGTGCATCGTCTTGAGAGTCCCCTCGGTGGGGACCGGGGGTTCGGGAATCTGCGGGCGAGGTGCGGTTACGAAATCGCCGACTGTCTCCGGCGCGGGGAACGACGCGCGCTCGGCCAGTTCGACCGCCGCGTCGACGGTTGCCTCCACGTCCCGATCGATCGAGGCGACCAGGTCGCCGAGTCCACGGTCGGCCATCAGCTCGCCGAGTGCTTTGATCGGATCCCGCAACTTCCACTCGGCGAGTTCGGCGGGCTCACGGTACTTTTCGGGGTCGCCTTCATAGTGGCCGTGCCAGCGGTAGGTGGTCGCCTCGACGATCATCGGCCCGGCGCCCGACCGGATACGGTCTGTGAGTTCGCTCTGCAGCGCGGCGACGCGCAGGACGTCGTTGCCGTCGACCGCGTGGTATTCGATGCCGTAACCGATGGCGCGTTCACGCAGGCCCGCGCGGTGCTGCGCCGATGCGGCGGAGAATTCGGCGTAGCCGTTGTTCTCGCAGAAGAAGACGACCGGCAGGTTCCAGACCGCCGCGAGATTGACCGACTCGTGGAACACCCCCTGCGCGACGGCGCCGTCACCGAAGAACGCGACGACCACACCCCCGCTGCCGCGCAGCTGCGCGGCCGTCGCCGCGCCCACGGAGATGGGGAGTCCGGCGCCGACGATGCCGTTGGCGCCGAAGATGCCCTTTCGCGGATCGGCGATGTGCATCGAGCCGCCGCGGCCCTTGCAGGTGCCGGTCTCCTTGCCCATCAATTCGGCGAACATGCCTTCGACGTCGAGGCCCTTTGCGATGCAGTGGCCGTGCCCACGATGGGTCGAGGTGATCACATCCCGGTCGTCGAGCGGCCAGCACGCGCCCACCGCCGTCGCTTCCTGCCCGATGGACAGGTGCAGGAACCCGGGGATCTGGTTGTTGCGGTACAGGCGGGCGGCGCGGTCCTCGAATTGCCGGATGAGCCGCATTCGTCGATACAGCTCGGCGAGGGTGGTCTCGCGCTCGAAAACGTCGGTACCCGTGGCAGTTTCAGTCACAAATCGCGCCTTATCGGTTGGTTGCCGCACCGGACAGTGTGCGGCTCTTGACTTCCGTCACCTCGATGCCAATATTATACCGACTGTTCGAAAAAACAAGCGTCGCCGACAAGTGGCGAATTCGAGGACGGAACACGCAATGGACCTAGACCTGCCCGCGGAGGCGCGTGAGCTTCAGGGGCTCTGCCGAGACTTCGCCGAGAAGGAGATCGAGCCGCACGCCGAAGCGTGGTCCGAGGAGGAGCGGTTTCCGTGCGAGGTGTTCCAGAAGATGGGCGAACTCGACCTGGCCGGCCTGCTCATCCCGGAGGAGTACGGCGGCGCGGCGGCCGGATACGTCTCCTACGTCGCGGCCATGGAGGCCATCGGGCATGCCGACCAGTCGTTCGCGGCGGCGTGGAATGCGCACTCGACCATCGCTTCGCTGCCGCTTGCGGCCTTCGGCACCGACGAGCAGAAGCGACGGTGGCTCACCCCGCTCGCTCAGGGCACGCACATCGGTGCGTTCGGCCTGACCGAACCCACGGCCGGTTCCGACGCCGCGGGTATCCGTACGACAGCGCGGGAAGACGCGGGCGGATGGGTGCTCAACGGTGCCAAGATGTTCATCACCAACGCGGGCACGGAGATCAGCCTCGGGGTGACCGTGCTGGCCGTGACCGGGACGAACGGCGACGGGACCAAACGGTATGGCACGTTTTTCGTGCCGACGGGCACAGAGGGCTATACCGTCGGCCGACCTTTGCGCAAGATCGGCTGGCACGCGATGGACACCCGAGAACTGGTGTTCGAGAATTGCTGGATTCCGGCGGAGAACTTGATCGGGACCGAGGGCAACGGTCTGCGCCAATTCCTCGACGTGCTCGACGGTGGCCGGATCAGTGTGGCCGCACTCGGGCTGTCGCTCGCGCAGGCCGCGCTCGATCTGGCCGGTGTCCACGCCGGGCAGCGCGAGCAGTTCGGCAAGACCCTGTCGCGGTTCCAGGCTGTGCAGCACAAGCTGGCCGATATGGCGACCGAGGTCGAGGCGGCGCGCAGCCTGGTCTACCGCGCGGCCTGGCTCGCCGACAACGGGCGCCCCTTCGGTGAGGCGGCCGCCATGGCCAAGCTGTACGCCTCGGAGGTGGCCAACCGGGCGGCGAGCGCGAGTGTGCAGATCCACGGCGGCTACGGATTCGTCCGCGAATCCACCATCTCGCGGTTCTACGCCGACGCCAAGATTCTGGAGATCGGTGAGGGTACGAACGAGATCCAGCGCAATGTCATCGCGCGCTCGGTGATGAAGAAGTATCCGGCCGGTACGGCGCGCTAGACATTCATCGCGGCTCGCAGTTCGGCGGTGTCGAGCGCCTGCGCGGTCAGTTCGATCAGCGCCTCGGCACGCGAGGACGTGTGTACCTCCGCCGACCACGCGACGACGACGACCTCGCGGATGTCGACGTCGTCGATCGGGCGAACGGCCAACGGGAGGCCTTCGTAGGAGTGGTCGCCGGAGGGACGCAAAACCTGCAACGTGAAGCCGAGCCCGCGCCCCACCAGGGAGCGGACGACTTCTAGACCGCGGCAGGTGTAGGCCACCTTCGGTGTGGCGCCGATGGCCTCGTACATCGCGTACGCGTGCTCGACCGCCGCGGGCGTATCCGACATCACGAAAGGCTCGTCGGCGAGGTCGCGCAGGGCGACGCTCGCCTGCGCGGCCCGCGGGTGGTCGGCGGGCAGCACGGCGTGCACGCGCGTTTCGAACAGTTCGCGCCGCGGCACGCGCCGGGGAAGCTGTCTGCCGAGGACAACCGCCAGGTCGACTTCGGTACCCAGCCTGTCGACGAGCTGCTCCTGGCCGTCGAGCACCAGCTCGAGCCGGATCGCCGGGAACCTTGCCCGGCAGGCGGCGATCACCGGTGGGGCCAAGACGGGCGCGAGTCCGTTCATCACGCCCAGCCGGACGGTACCCGCGAGGAGGCTGTGCCGGTCGGTCAGATCGACGTGCATCTCGTCGGCCGCCTCGAGCAACCTCCGCGCCCGGTCGAGTGCCGCCCGGCCATGGGTGGTCAGCTCCACGCCCCGGGAGCGGCGGCGCAGGAACAGCCGCTGGCCGAGTGCCCGCTCGAGATCGGACAGCGTCGCCGACACGGAGGTTTCGGAGATGTCCAGGACACGCGCCGCGCCACTGATCGCCCCGGATTCGGCCACCGCGACGAAAACGGCGAGCTGACGCAGGGTGAACCGGCGGTGATCGTCGAAGCCCATGCATTCCTCCGAAATTCCGTGGATTCAAGACAGATTATCGCTCTTTACCTTTGGAAGCCGACTGCTCATGCTGGGATCCACATCACATATTCGCCGAGGAGTAATGGCATGAACGTGGCTACAGCCCCGAGCGCGGACTGGGTAACCCTGGACGCGTTGATCGACGACCCCTATCCCGTCTACGACCGCCTGCGGGCACTGGGGCCGGTGGTGCACGCTCCCCATTTCGGCATCCATATCGTCACCAGCTTCGACGGTTGCCGCATCGTGGAAGCCGATCGGGAGCGCTTCGAGGAAGACGGCAACGCGTTGCGGGCGGCCATGGGCGAGGTGATGCTCAGCAAAGGCGACCCCGAGCACGCGCGCGAGCGAGCGGCGGTCAACCCCGCCCTGCGGCCCAAGGCCATCGCCGAGGTGTGGCGCGCGCATTTCGAGACGAACGCCGCGCGGGCCCTGGAGCGATTCCGCGCACTCGGCCCCGGCGCCGACTTCAACACCGGTTTCGCGCTCCCGTATGCCGCGATGAATCTCGGTGTGGTTGTCGGCCTGCCGAATGTGCCGTGGGAGACTCTCCAGCGCTGGTCGCTCACGTTCATCGCCGCGGTGGCGAAGCAGGCCCAGGGGGACCTGGAACGTTTCGCGGACAACGATACCGCCAACAGTGAGGCGGATGCCGCGATCGACCGGCGCGTGGCCGAGCTGGCCGGCCGGCCGGATGCGTCGATGATCTCCATGATGATCGCCGCCGGTCTGCCGCCGGATCTCATCCGCGCCAACGCCAAACTCGCCATCTCCGGCGGTATCAACGAACCACAGCACGTCCTCACCACGGGCATCTACGCACTGGCCGCGTACCCGGACCAGCTGGCCGCCGTCCGCGCAGGCACGGCCACCTATGCCCAGGTGTTCGACGAAGCGGTGCGCTGGATATCGCCGATCCAGTCGCAGTTGCGCCGGGCTCGCGTCGATGCCGAGGTCCACGGTGTCGTGATACCGGCCGGATCGCCCGTTTGGGTGCTGCTGGGTGCGGCCAACCGCGACCCGGGCCATTTCGACCGGCCCGAGCAGTTCATCGTCTCGCGTCCCCGTAAGCCTCATCTGGCGTTCGGATCGGGGATTCATATGTGCGCGGGCAGCTGGGCGGCCCGGTCGTCGGCCGAGGTCGCGTGGCCGCTGTTGTACGACGCGCTGCCCGGACTCACACCTGTCGACTCCGACGCGCGATTCCACGGATTCTTCTTTCGCGGGCTACCGCAGTTGCCCGTGACCTGGGCCGTCGACACGAACGAATGAGGAGCACCACCATGACCGAGACTCGACCGCTCGACCGTGTGGAAGACGCGGACATCCAGGCAGCTGTCGGCAGCGTGGTCTATGTGTGCCCGGGAACGGCGCCCAGATCCGTGCCGGTGACACAGGAGACCACCGTGATGGAACTGGCCGTCGAACACGGTATTCCCGGCATCGTCGGCGTCTGTGGCGGACAGGCGATGTGCGGTACCTGTCATGTCAAGGTTCGGGAGGAGTATCTGCCCGGTTTGCCCGAACCGTATGCCGAGGAACTGGACATTCTCGATTCCGCGGTCGACCATCGTGACCCGCTGCGCAGCCGTCTGGGCTGCCAGCTTCCCGTGACACCCGAATCGACGCTGATCGTCGACGTCGTCGACAGCGAGTAGGGGGCCGTGCCGCCCGTGGTGTCCGTTCGCGAACGAGCACCACGGGCGGCAGTCCGCTGCCGAGGCGGCGCCGACTATCGGGCCAGCCAGCCGCCGTCGACGTTGAGCGATGTGCCGGTCACGTAGGAGGAGGCATCGCTGGCCAGGAAGACAGCCGCACCGCCGAGTTCGTCGGGGGTACCGAATCGGCCCGTGGGTGTGGCGTCCAGAATGCGCTGACCCCAGCGGCTGTCCAGCAGTCCCGACGACAGGTCCGTTCGGAAATACCCGGGTGCCAGTGAGTTGACCCGTACCCCGCGGTCTGCCCATTCCACCGCGAGGGTTTTGGTCAGGGCATCGAGCCCGCCTTTGCTCGCCGCATAGGCCGGGATCCGCTCGAATCCGGTGCTGGCGTGCACCGAGGTGACGTTGATGATGCTGCCGCGACCCCGGCTCAGCATCACGGCGCCTGCCGCGCGAGCACAGAAGAACGCGCCGTCGAGGTTCACCCGCAGAACCCGCTGCCAGTCCTCGTCGGCCACGTCCTCGCTGCGGGTGAAGGACGGGCTGATGCCAGCGCAGTTGACCAGGACGTCGAGCTGTCCGTGCGTGGCCAGAATCTGCTCGACCGCCTCGGCCGCGAAACCGGTGGCGTCGACGGCACCGGCGATCACCGATGTCCGGCCCCGGCCTGCCGCGCTCAGCGACGCGGCGACCTCGGCGAGATCGGCGGTGGTGCGCGAGGTCAGCACGACGGTCGCGCCCGCCGCGTGGAGTGCGGCCGCGATGGATTTGCCCAGTCCCTTGCCCGCACCGGTGACCCACGCGATCCGGCCCGACAGATCGAATGCGGGGTGGTGGGTCGGCAGTGGCTCGGTCATCAATCAGCCTCTCGGAGTGTGCGTTTGAGTACTTTTCCGGATGGAGTGCGCGGCAGCGCCGAGGTCATCTGGATCTCCGCCGGAACCTTGTACTTGGCGAGGCGTTCGCGGCAGAAGAGCTTCAGGTCCTCGGCACCGAGGGTGCTGCCCTCGCGCAACACGACGAAGGCCTTGGGCACCTCGCCCCATCGCGGATGGGGAATACCGATGACGGCGGCTTCGACGACATCCGGGTTCTCGTACAGGACGCGTTCGACTTCCGGCGTGGCGATGTTCTCACCACCGGAGACGATCATGTCCTTCTTGCGGTCTTCGATGTAGAGGAAACCGTCTTCGTCGAATCGCCCGATATCCCCGGTATGGAACCAGCCGTCCTGGATGGCGCGCTGGGTGGCTTCGTCGTCGCGCCAGTAGGCCTTGGTCACCTTCGGCCCGCGCACGACGATCTCACCGCTGGTGCCCGCAGGCACCGGCCGGTTCTCGTCGTCGACAACGGCGACCTGGACGTGGGCCACCGGCCGCCCCACGGAGCCGATCTTGGAACGCATATGCGCGGCATCGTTGATCGTGTCACCACCGACTGTCTCGGTGAGGCCGTACGCGTCGGCGAACCACGCGCTCGGGAACGCCGTGGCGATCCGGTCGAGCAGCGGGATCGGCATCTTCTCGCCGCCGCCGATGATCACCCGGATCGAGGAGGTGTCCCGGTCGGGCAGGTCCGGAAGCTGCAGGATCGCGTTCATCATGGACGGGGCGAGCCAGATGACGGTCGGTCGCAGTTGCTCGATCATCTCGACCACCAGAGCGGCGTCGAAACGTTGCACCAGGCTCATCCGGCCACCGGCGTGCAGGGTGGCCAAGCCGGGCAGGTCCATGCCGCCCACGTGGTAGAGCGGACCACAGACCAACGTGTTGTCCGCTCCGGTCAACGAGAATTCGATCAGGTGGGCGAGGTTCTTCCAGATCAGGTTCTGGTGTGAGATCGTCACGCCCTTGGGGCGCGAGGTGGTGCCCGAGGTGTACATCAACCGCTGCAACTCGTGGGGGCCGACATCCAAGACGGCGACGGTTTCGCCCAGGTGGCGCTCGACGGCGGTCTCATAGTCGAGCCACGAGCTGTCCCGGGCGCTCGTGATGGTCAGCTTGTGCCGGAGCAGCGGCAACTCGACTGCTACCGCGTCGATGCGCTCCTCGAACTCGGCCTCGGTGAGGATCGCCACCGCCTCGGAATGGCCGAGAATGTAGCGCCACTCCTCGGCCGACAACCGGTAGTTCAGGGGCATGATGGCCGCGCCGATCCGGTTGGCGGCGAACATGATCTCCAGGAACTCGGTGTGGTTGTAGAGCAGGACGCCGATGACGTCGCCGCGCTGGATGTCCAGTTCGAGGAGCTGGGCGGCCACGGCGTTCACGCGCGCGTGCAGTTGTGCGTAGGTGGTGTCGCGGGCTCGGTCGGAGACGGCTGTCCGGTCAGGGAATCGTGCCGCGTTCGTATCGAGCACGGAGGCGAAGTTGATCATCGTCGTGGCCTCACTCGAGTGGCCGAGGGGAACCTCGGATATTGTGTACCGATCAGACTAATAAAATCGTAGGCCGCCGCACCAGGCGGCAGCGCCGGCCCCGGACGGTCTCCGGTGGGCGGATTCGCCGCGTTCATCACGTCTGCAGCCCCAGCTCGGCAGCGAAGTCCGCGGCCTCGAGACGCTGTTTGACGGTGGTCAGGAACCGTCCCGCGTCGGCGCCGTCGACGAGACGGTGGTCGTATGTCAGCGGGAGGTAGCACATCGACCGGATTCCGAGAGACTCGCGCCCGCCGGTGTCGGTGACCACCATCGGCCTGCGCGTGATCGCGCCGAAGCCGAGCATTCCCGATTGCCCGTTGACCAGGATCGGGGTGTCGAACAGCGCGCCGTTGCTGCCGATATTGGTGATGGTGAAAGTGCCGCCGCGCAGCTGATCGGCGCGCAGCGTGTTCGCGCGGGCGGCGGTCGCGATCTCCGAGACGGCGTGGGCGAGGCCGATCAGCGACAGCTGGTCGGCGCCGGCGACCACGGGCGAATACAAACCCGCCGGTGTGTCGACGGCGATCCCGAGTCCCACGGTGTCGTGGTAGGTGATCGTGGTGTTGGTGGAGTCGATGGCCGCGTTGAGGTTCGGATGTTGCAGCAGCGCCTCGACCGCGGCCTTGGCCAAGAACGGCAGGAAGGTCAGCGCGATCCCTTCGCGTCGGGCGAATTCGCTCTTGGCTCGCGCGCGCAGCGCGGCCACCGCGGTCATATCGACTTCGAAGACCTGTGTCAGCTGCGCGGATTCGCGCAGCGACGCTGTGGTCCGCTCGGCGGTGATCCGGCGCACGCGCGAGGCCTTGCGTGTGGTGCCCCGGAGTCCGGTCGCGGCGGGAGCGGGCACCTGTCGCTCGGCGGAGGCCGGAGTGACGGTGTCGGCGGGTGCGGTGCCGGGTGTGCCGGTTGCTGCGGTGGTGGGGGCCTGGACATGCCTGAGCAGAATGGGCGCCCCATCCGTGTCCACCGTCTGCAAAGCGACACCCAGTTCGTGCGCGTGCCGACGGGCGGCCGGGGTGGCGAAGGGGCGCTGTGTCGACGTCGCGGACGCGGCAGGCGGCGGGGGAGCGGCCGGTGTCGGTGCGGTAGCGGCCGGGGCGGTGGCGCTTTCGGGATCGGCGCCTTCGTTCCGGCTCACGATGGCGGCGCCGATCTCCCCGAGTGGATCACCCACCGCGATAACGTCGTCGGGGCGGGCGAGGATCGTGCGCAGGATCCCGGACGCGGGCGCCACGACCTCGGTGTCGACCTTGTCGGTGGACACCTCGAGCAGCGGTTCGTCCTGGACGACCGCCTCGCCTTCTTCCTTCAGCCAGCGCAGGACCGTTCCCTCGGTGACGCTCTCGCCGAGGGCGGGCATATTTACAACGGGCATGATCGGTTCCTTACCGGGACTCGTTCGTTCACGGGAGCGAATAGCCGCCGTCCACGACGATGGATTGACCGGTCACCCAACGGGACTCGTCGCTCGCCAGGTACAGGACCGCGCCGGTGATATCGGTGGGCGCACCGAAACCGAGGGGGTGTTTGGCTTCGATGGCGTCCAGCGCGGCCTGCGGCAGCCCCTCGTGCATAGCCGACGGAAACGTTCCGGGGCAGACGGCATTGACGCGCAGCCCTTCCTTCGCGTACTCGAGCGCAGCCACCCGCGTCAGGTGGATCACGCCTGCTTTGGAGGCGCAGTAGGGCGCGGCATAGGCCCACGCGGTCAACCCGCTGACCGAGGCGATGTTGACGATCGAGACCGGCGACTTCTTGCGCAATGCGCGGGCAACGGCGCGGATGCCGTGGAAGGTGCCGGTGAGATTGACCGAGAACGCGCGTTCCCATTCGGTGGTGGACAGGTTGTGGATGCGGGCATTCGGCGAGACGATTCCCGCGGAATTGACCAGTGCGTCCACGGTGCCGAACTGCCCGACGGCGTCGGCGATGAGTTCGTCGAACTGTGCGCCGTCGGTGACGTCGAGGGCCGCGGTGTGCACGGTCACCGTGCCGGGCAGGCTCGCGGCCAGTGGCCCGAGGGCAGCGGGATTCAAGTCTGCCAGGACGAGATTCGCGACGCCTTCTTCGGCGAAACTCCGTGCCACGCTTGCGCCGAGGGCGCCGGCGGCACCCGACACGACAACGGTCTTGGACTCGAATCGTGTGCCCATGGTTACCTCCTGAGATGTACCGGCAGCGGCCCGGCCAAATAAATTCGAACAATCGGTATAAGAAACCATGCCCTGCTCTGCTGTCAAGTGCCGGGCACCGGCCCGCGTCGGAGCTGGAGGCATTGCTACGCGCGGGCCGGCACAGCTACCCGGCGCGCAGGAAGCCGAGTAGTGCTCGGTTGAACTCGTCGGGCCGTTCCCAGGCGATGGCATGACCGGCGTCCGGCACGTGCGCGTATCGGCCCTGCGGCAATCGAGCGGCCGCCTGTTCGAGCAGCGGTGCAGGGGCCAGGAGGTCGGCCCCGCCGCCGACGAGCAGGGTGGGCGCACGCAGTTCACGCAGCGTGCTCCAGGTGATCTCGCCGGCAGTCGGCTGCAGGTGCAGGCCGCCCGGGTGAGCGGAGCGGGCGATCCGGAGCCAGGATTCGACGCCATCCGGATTTTCGGCACGGTAGCTCGGGCCGAGCTCGCGGAACTCCGGTGGCAGTTGCGCCGAGCCGGGAAGGCCCACCCGGGCCAGCGCCGTCCGCCAGGACTCGTCGACGATGCCGAGCATGCTCCCCACCGCGGTCAGCGAGTGGACCACCTCGGGGAAGGTCAGCGCGAAATCGAGCGCGTAGATGCCGCCCATGGCGGCACCGACGAGGTGAATCCGGTCCAGGTCGAGGGCCTCGACGAGCGCTGCGAGATCCGCGGCGGCCGACACCGGGTTGCCGGGGTCGACCGGAGTGGACCCGAGGTAACCGCGACGGGAATAGGCGACGAGACGGAATCCGGCGTCGGCGAGCGGCGCACGCTGGGGTGCCCAGGTCGCCGCCGTTCCGGTGGCCGGATGGAGGGCGACGACGACCGGTCCGGTTCCGCCGGTGTCCCAGTAGGCGAGTTCGCCGCCCGGGATCACGACGACGTCGTCGGGACCGGTTGCCACAGGTTCGCGCACCTCAGTCCGCGTCGTCGTGCAGGCCGGGCCAGCCGAAGAACGTGGTCTCGGATTCGCCGGTGAGGTGGATGTCGAATTCGTAGCCGTCGTCGGTGGTGCGGGCGAGCAATGTCGCGCGCTGTTCGGGCGACAGCTGTGCGAACAGCTCGTCGGTCTCGTTGTCCTCGTCCGGGAAGTAGAGGCAGGTCAATGCCGGCCGGATCATGAAGTTACCGGGGGCTACCAGCACCGTCAGGTGCGGCGATCGACCGCCGCCGACCGTCGGTTTCACGGTGCTGATCCGGTACACGCCATCGAGTTCGCTGAACGACCTCGTCCAGCCCTCGGGCTGGTTGGTCTCGATCAGGGTGTGGGGGACGGGCTGGCCGAGTCCGTTGAAGACCCGCCCGGTGATCGTGAACGTGGCGCGGTCGTCATCGGTCTCCACGGTGGCACGCAGCGGCTTACCCAGGGTGAAGTACGGGCCGAGGATGGTACGTGGGGTGCGGACCAGCCGGCCGGTCGTGGTGCGGGCTTCATCGTCTGTGGTCATGGTCATCTCAGTGCTCCGCGGGGGTGGCGTAGAAGCCGCCCAGGACGATGTCGAACCGGTAGCCGATGGCGACTCCGGTGATGGCGGCGTCCCAGTCGAGCTGGGCCACCAGTCGGGCGCGTGCCTTCGCGTCGGGGATGGTGCTGACGACCGGATCCCGCTCGAGCAGGGGATCGCCGGGGAACTGCATCTGCGTGACGTAGCGTTCGGCCAGGCCGCGGCCGGTGAGGGAGAAATGGATGTGCTGTGCGCGCCAGGACTCGCGATCCTTCCACCACGGATACGCGCCCGGCTTGATGGTCCGGAACCGGTACTCGCCGTCGGCGTTGGTGAGAGTGCGGCCTGCGCCCGTGAAGTGGGGGTCGTGCGGTTTCGGGGTGTTGTCGTGGTCGTGCACGTACTTGCCCGCGGCGTTGGCCTGCCAGATCTCGATGAGCAGGTTCCGCGCGGGGCGACCCCAGCTGTCGGTGACCCGGCCGTGGACGATGATGTGCTCACCCATGGGCACGCCGTCGTGTTGGGCCAGCAGATCGTTGTCGGTCGGACCGACCTCGCCGTAGCCGTAGACCGGCGCGGACGCGTCGAACAATCGGGGTTCGACGATGACGAGCGGTTTCTTGGGACTCCAGATCTTCGTGTCGAATTCCGGTGTCGAAAACCCCTCTGGGAGTTGGACATACCAAGGCTCGGTATACACGCGCGCTCGCGCTCCTTCCTGCTCCGCCATTGCAGCGGGAAGGCGGTCACCGGCGGCGGCCGCCTGGGTCGAGTATGCAGAGGCCCGCGAGAAGGTGTCAACCAAAAAGTTGGTCAAGGCGCCGAGCGGAAATTCAACCAAATTTTTGATCTGCGTCACAACGACCCGCTGCTGCGGTTAGATTTTTTAGTATGACCGATCGAAAAAACCAGCCTACGCCGCTTCGCGCCGACTGGAAACCGGAAGAATGCCCTGGTGGGCGCTCCGTGCAGCGCCTCGCCGAGCACGAACGGCTACGTGCCGAATGTCCGGTGGCCTGGACCGACGAACACGGCGGCTACTGGACACTCACCCGCCATGCCGACGTCCAGGCGGCGGCTCGCCGACCCGCCGAGTTCGCCTCGGGGGCACCGATCATCCAGTGGCCCGACTTCGCCGACCAGATCCCCATCTCCCTCAACCCGCCTGTCCACGCCACCTACCGCCGGCTGCTGAACCGCTACGTCTCCAAGGAGGCCATGGCGCGGATGGAACCGACCCTGCGTGGATACGCCGTCGAGCATCTCGAACCGCTGCTCGAAGCGGGCGAGGGCGATATCGTCACGGGTTTGTGTCAACCGTTTCCGGCCCGGGCGCTGGCCACTCTGCTGAACCTGCCCCCCGCCGCCTACACCGAACTGGTCGAGCAGTTCCTCGACTTCGAGCGGATGCGCTGGGACCCCGAGAAGATCAACGCGGTGATCGGGCAGGTCTTCGAAATGCACATCGCGGGCGTCATCGCCGAACGGCGGGCCCGGCCGCTGGATCCGGAGACGGACCTGCTCAGCGGTGTCCTCGCGGCGCGGATCGACGGGGAGCCCCTCAGCGACCACACGGTGCTGCAGATCGGCGTCCAGTTGTTCGTGGCAGGACACGCCACCACCGCCGACGCGCTCGCCACCTCGATGTACCGGCTGGCGACCAACCCGGACATCCAGACGACCCTGCGGCGGAACCCGGAGAAGATCCCGACCGCGGTCGAGGAGTTCCTGCGCATCGAGACGCCGCTGCAATCGATCGGGCGGACCGCCACCGAAGACATCGAACTGCACGGCCGCACGATCCGGGCAGGCGACCGGGTGGCGCTCAATTACGCGGCCGCCGACCTCGACCCCGAGGCCTTCGAGCATCCGAGCGCGTGCATCATCGACAGGTCGCCGAACAACCACATGGCCTTCGGCACCGGCATCCACAAATGCTATGGAGCTCCGTTGGCCCGGCTGGAAATGCGGCTGGCACTGGAGGAGATCCTGGCCCGTACGTCCGAGATCGCGCTCGCGGGAGCCGGTACGCCGACGACCGGCCGGATGCGCGGGTTCACCAGCCTGCCGCTGCGGTTGATCAAGGGCTGACTGCCGGTTGTGCGGTGGTGACGGCTCGCGACCGATGTGCGCGGGCCATTACCACCCCGGCGACCGACGCCTCAGCGGTGGCCGCTGCTCTGCCGGAAATCGGCGAGTTCGGCTTCGAAGGCCTCGCTGTCGAAACTGCCCGTGCCGAACCCGCTGAACAGCGTCTTGCAGTACTCACGGGACAGGAACGCCGGGTCCCATCCATGACCGGGCTTCACCCACTGATAGGTGTGGTTGTGCAGGTTGAGGAACTGCAACGTCGCCAACGTCGGGTCTTCGCGGCGGAAGATCCCGGCCTCCATATTGGCGACGAGCAGGTCGCGCACGATGGCCTCGAATTCTTGTCTGCGTTCGAGCATCCTGGCCAGATTGTCACCCGTGAGTTGCCGGTAGTCGTGCTCGTACACCCAGATATGGTCGAGACGCTCGAAGATGATCTCGAGCAATGATTCCGACAGCAAGCGCAGCTTGATCGCCGGCGAGGTGTCGAGGTCGCGGATCTCGTTCGCCGAGGACAGTAGGGGGTCGAGCACGCGCTCCTGGATCTCGACGAGCAAGTTCTCCTTGGAGCGGATGTAGTAGTACAGCGCGCCCTTGGCCAGACCGACAGCCTCACCGATCTCGGTGATGCCGGTGGCCGCGTATCCGTTCCTGGCGAATAGACCAGCCGCCAGGTCGATGATCTCCTGCCGTTTGATCTCGTAACCCGGCCCGTGTCCCGGTGGTCGTCCCATATGAATATGATCCTCGTTCTCGATGCCGCCGCCGGTCGGAGTCTACGCAGACCCGGCCGCGTCACCGAACCGCGCATGACCAGGCCCGTTCTCGAGGAACGACGTAATACCACGTACCCGGTCCCCGGTGGCGAACAGGCCGGCGAGGAAACTCCGGTCCAGCGCCAGGCCGGCCTCCAGTGAGGTGTCGGCACCCAGATCGATCGCCTGTTTCACGGCATCGAGAGCAAAGCGCGGGCCGCGGGCGAGTTGCGCCGCGAAATCGTGGGCCGTGTTCGGCAGGTCATCGGCGGCCACCACGCGTTCGGCCAGCCCGATCGCGACGGCCTCGTCGGCGCGCACACGGCGACCGGACATGATGAGTTCCTTGGCGCGCCCCGCGCCGACCAGCCGCCGCAGTCGCTGCATCCCGCCGGCGCCCGGGACGATCCCGAGCTGGATTTCCGGGAGTGCGAGGGTGGCCCGATCGCCGAGTATCCGGAAGTCGGCGGCCAGTGCCAGTTCCATCCCGCCGCCGAGCGCGTACCCGTTCACCGCCGCGACGACCGGCATCGGAAGTTGCGCGATGTCGGTGAACACGCGCTGGAGTGCCCGATTCCAGCCGACGACGGTTTCGAAGTCCATGTCCGCGAGTTGCTTCAGGTCTGCCCCGGCGGCGAACGCTTTCGGCCCGCCGGCGATGACCACGGCGCCGATGGACCCGTTGTCGGCGAGAGTGCGGATCGCCTCGCCCAGTTGCGCGCGAAGGAGATCGTCGAAGGCGTTCACCGGGGGGTTGTCGAGGCGGACGGTCGCCACCGAGTCACGGATATCGACAGTTACCAAGCGGTTCACGGGGGCTCACTCTCGGTCCAACGCGCGATCGGGGCGGGTGCCGAGGCAGCCCACGATTAATTAGACTGATTGGTACACGATATTATTGCGCGGGTCAAGCGTTGTGGTCCGAGTCGCCGGGTTGGTCGGCGGGGTGGGTAACCGCGCTCGCGACGAGTAGGCGGTGGTGCGGACGCGCGGGCGCGCCACCCGCGCGTCACGGCTCAATTCCGCAGCGCCGCGGCGAGCGCTTCCGGCATCGAGGTCGGAGTCCGGCCGATGAGCCGCTCGAGATCGTTGCCCTCGATATAGAGCTGTCCCTCGGCGACGCCGCGATCGCTGTCGGCGAAGGCTGCGGCCATCGGTGCGGGGAGGCCGGCGCCGACGAGGATCTGGGAGTACTGCTCGACCGGAACGTCGGTGTAGGTGATCTCGCGGCCGGCGACATCGGAGAGGGCGGCGGCGAATTCGGTCATGGTGAACGATTGCCCGCCGAGTTCGTAGGTAGAACCGGCGTGGCCGTCCTCGGTGAGGACCGTGGCAGCGGCGGCGGCGTAGTCGGCCCGGGTGGCGGCGCTGACCCGGCCCGTGCCCGCCGAGCCGACGATCCCGTGCTCGAGGAAGATGGGCAGCTGGGTGGTGTAGTTCTCCATGTACCAGCCGTTGCGCAGGACGACGTAGGGCACGCCGGCCTCGACCAGCATCTGCTCGGTGGCCAGGTGCTCGTCGGCCAGCATCAATGTCGAGGTGTCGGCGTGGGGAAGGCTGGTGTAGGCGATCAGGCCGACTCCGGCCTGCGCGGCCGCGGTGATCGCATTGCGGTGCTGCGACATTCGCTGTCCCACCTCGCTCCCCGAGACCAGCAGCAGCTTGTCCGCACCGGCGAAGGCCGCGAGCAGGGACTCGGGGTCGGTGAAGTCGGCGTGTCGGACGGTCACCCCGCGTTCGGTCAGGTCGGCGATGCTCTCGACGCGGCGGCCGGTCGCGACGATCTGCTCGGCGGGTACGCCCCGGTCGAGGAGTGCTTCGACGACCAGTCGGCCCAGGTGGCCGGTGGCGCCGGTGACGACGATGGACATGATCGGGTTCTCCTTGTGTTGGTTTCGACGTGGCGTCGAGGAAATTTCGGGTGCGCCGAAAGGGGCGACAGTTGTTCAGGCGATCTGGAAGGAGCGCCGCGACAGCCCGAATTCGTAGCCGTCGATGGTGGTGGTCACCGGTGTGGTCGCATCGGTTGCGGCACCGAGCGTGACGAACAACGGGGTGAAATGCTCCACGGTGGGATGCGCGAACGGCATCCCGGGTGCGGCGGTGCGGAAGCGCGCGAGTTCGGCGACGTCACCGCGAGCCAGGGCGTCGGCGCCCCACGCGTCGAAGTCGGCCGACCATCCCGGCACCTTGTTCTCGTGCATCATTTCCGGGGTCAGGAACGGCAGGCCGTGGGTCATATGACCCGAGCCGATCACGAGAACGCCCTGTTCGCGCAGTGGGCGCAGGCGCTCACCGATCGCCAGTAGCCGGTCCGGGTGCTCGGTGGGCAGGCTCAGTTGCAGTACCGGGACGTCGGCGGCGGGGTACATGATCTTCAGTGGAACCCAGGCACCGTGGTCCAGTCCGCGCCCGGTGTGGCGGTGTGGGTGCTCGGTGTCGGGCATGAGACCCGTTACCTGCCGTGCCAATTCGCCTGCGTCGGGGGTGTCGTACCGCATGGAGTAGTAGAGGGGGTCGAAGCCGCCGAAATCGTAGACCAGTTCCTCGGGTCTGTCCGCGGTGAGCGAGAGCGGTGCGGACTCCCAGTGCGCGGAGACGACCAGGATCGCCTTCGGTTTGGGCAGGGCGCGAGCCCAGTCGTGCAGCGGGTCCAGCCAGCGCGGGCTCTCCAACGGCATCGGTCCACCGCCGTGGGAGAGGTAGAGGGCGGGTAGCGGCCCGTCGTCGGATATCCAATGCCGGTGCGGCGCAGCGGCTTCGAGGTCTGCGGCCCGCCGAAGGTGGGCGGCGAACGGGTGCGCCGCCGGTATCCGGGCGTCGGCCGCGGCTGTGGTGGACGGTGCCGTCGGGTTCATGGTGTTCCTCTGCGGTCGGTTTGGATCAGGCGGTCGCAGGCAGTGCGTTCTTGCGGCGACCGGTGAACAGATGGTCGACGCCGAAACGGCCGGAACCGACGGCGGCGAGCAGCAGCGAAGCGGCCCCGAGGACGAGGACGAGTTCGTAGCCGCCGTTGCTGACGAACAGGCCCGAGCCGGCGTGGACGAACACGAAGGCGCCGATCATGTTGATCAGCAGCAGCAAGCCTGCGACGGGCACAGCGGCGCCGAGGATCAGGGCGGCCCCACCGATGAGTTCGACGAGGGCGGCGAACCAGGCGCTGGCCGTAGCGACGGGGACGCCGGCCTGTTCGAAGAACATCGCGGTGCCGTCGATGCCGTTGGTGACCAGTTTCTGCCAGCCGTGGGCGATGAAGACGATGCCGACGGCGACGCGGGCGAGCAGCACAGCGAGGTCGCGGGCGGGAGCGGGAAAAGTCATAGCGGATCCTGTCGTCGAGGAGAAAGCGAGGCCATCGGGCGCGGGTTCGCAACTGGGGTAAATTGTTGTTGCGACAAGTATTGTCGCTCGGTAGAGCAACAGCGGCAGCATGGACATTCCCCGGGGAGATGTGATGGGCGACACACAATGGCTGGATCAACGGCAGTTGCAAGCCTGGGTCTCCCTGCGTGCCGTACTCGAATTGCTCCCGGGCGTACTCGATGCCCAGTTGCGCGAGGACGACGACCTGACGGAGTTCGAGTACTACACCCAGGCCGCGCTCTCCGGAGCGCCCGATCGGATGCTGCGCATGTCCGAGCTGGCGAAACGGACCAACGCCACGCTGGCTCGGCTCTCCCATGTCGTCACCCGATTGGGAGCCAGGGGCCTGGTGGAACGAGTGCCCGACCCTGATGACGGGCGCGTCACCAAGGTCCGGCTCACCGAGCAAGGCCTGGACAAGGTGCGCCGCGCCGCGCCGGGGCACGTCGCCACCGTTCGCCGCTACGTCATCGACACGCTGTCCGCGGAGCAAGTCGACCAGCTGGCCGAGATCGGCGCTGCGATCCTGGCGGAACTGGATCCTTCCGGAACGCTGACGGCGACATATACCCGCGACGACCGAGCGTCCGAGTAGGGACGCGGGCCCGTCGGCGACCGGGGCGTGGACCACCTCAGGTCTGCGCGACCGCCGAAGTCATGAGGTGTTCCATCAAGGCAACCACCACCTGCTTGGCCGATTCGCGCAGCCGAACATCGCACATGAGCACCGGCACATGTGCGGGCAGGTCCAGCGCGCCGCGGATTTCGTCTTCGTAGTAGATGTCGGCGTCGTCGAAGCAGTTGACGGCGACGACGAAGGGGATACCGCGTGACTCGAAGAAGTCCACGGGCGCGAACGCCCCGTCGAGCCGCCGGGTGTCGGCGAGGACGACGGCACCCAGTGCCCCGGTGGACAACTCGTCCCACATGAACCAGAAGCGGTCCTGTCCTGGGGTGCCGAACAGGTACATCACCAGGTCGGAGCCGATGGTGATCCGCCCGAAATCGAGCGCGACCGTGGTGGTCGTCTTCGATTCGACGCCGGTGAGGTCGTCGACACCGACGCTGCGTTCGGTGATCTGTTCCTCGGTGCGCAACGGGGTGATCTCGCTGAGCGAAGTGACCATGGTCGTCTTTCCGACGCCGAAGCCCCCCGCGATGAGAAGTTTGACCACGCGCACGGCCTGGATGCCTGCCGGGCTCGGGTGGTCAGAGTCTGCGTACGCCATCGAGTACCGCCTGGATGAGATGGGTGTCGGGCCGTTGTTGTGCGTTGATCGGGGATCTGTGGATCACATAGCCGGCCTGAATGAGGTCACTGACAAGTACTTTCACGGCGGCGACCAGGAGATTCAGATGTGCCGAGAGCTCGACGACGGACAGGGGGCGCCCCTGGCACAGGTTCACGATCGCGCCGTATTCATGGTCGAGTTCGGTGGACTCGGTCGGTGTGGCCACCGCGACGACGAGGGTGAGCAGGTCCAGGTCGTAGCGGTCGATGCCGGCGCGTCCCCGGGTCACCGCGAAGGGTCGCACCAACGGGCCGGGATCGTCGTCCGTTTCCGGTACGGGGAGTCCGGAGCTGTGCTGACTCACTGCTGCAGCGACGACATCGACGGCTCCACCCGCGTTCGGGGATCGGCCGAGAGCTGGTCGCGGACCTGCCCGACGATGACGTTCATCTGGTAGGCGACAAGGCCCAGATCGGCTTCGGTGTCGGCCAGCAGCGCAAGACACGCGCCGTGCCCGGCCTCGGTGACGATGACATAGCCGTGCTCGAGTTCGGTGACGGTTTGCAGCAGCACGCCTTTACCGAACCGCGTGCCGAGTCCACGGCCGAGGCTGTGCATCGCCGAGGCCATGGCGCACAGATGCTCGGCACTTTCCCGATCGAGTCCGTTCGAGGCCGCCAAGGCCAGGCCGTCGGCGGACAGGACGACGGCGTTCTCCGCGCCCGGGACTCGGTCGACGAGCCCGTTGAGCAGCCAGTCCAGCTCGTGGTGGCCGGTGATGTTGTCGTTCATGCGTTGGTCCGTTTCACTGGGGATCGGTGGCGGCAGTGCGGGCTTGCCGGGTGCCGCGCTGGAAGGCGCTCATCGTGCCGCGGGCGAACTCGGCGCTGCGGTGGGGAAGTAAGGGTTCCGGCTGCGCGACCGGTGCGGCGGCGGAGTGGCCACGCTGTAGCTCGGGTGCGAGATGGCTCTGCCGTGCCCGCCGGGGCAGGGGAGCGCGGCCCTGGGTGACACGCACGGCGGTGCCGGTGACCGGTTCGATCGCCCGGGTGGACTGTGCGGCGATCTCGGCAGCGGTGTCGACCGATTGCGGCGTCGCCCCGTTCGGCGCGGCGAGGCTGTCAGGGACGCCGGGACCGTGGCCGGTCTGTGCGGCAGCCGCGGGGGTGGGGCGCATGCGCCGACCGGTGTGGTCGATCTGGCGAGCCGACGGGTCGAACCGGGTGTCGCGCCCGCCTGGACGGATCCGTTCGGGGACCGGCGGGCCGCCGGAGAGTGCGGCGCCGGTGGTCTGCTCACGACGGGGCGCGGGATCCGCGGACAGTGCTTCGGTAGGGATGCGCACGATCGACTTGATGCCGCCGTAGGCGGATTCCTGCAGGGTCACCGTGATTCCGTGTCGTCGCGCCAGACGGCCGACGACGAACAGTCCCAGATGGCGCTGTCCGTCCAGCGCCATCTCATGGAAATCCGGTGGGTTGTGCAAGGTGTCGTTGAGGCGTTCGCGTTCCTCGAAGCGGATTCCGAGTCCTTGGTCTTCGACCTCGACAACGACGCCGCGGCCGACTGTGTTGCCGTGGATGGCCACCGGTGCGTCGGGTGGAGAGAAGTTGGCGGCGTTGTCGACGAGTTCGGCCAGCAGGTGGACGAGGTCGGCCACGACCGGGCCCGACACCGACGCCGCAGGGACACGCGTGGTCCCCACCCGGGACAGGCCCTCGGTTTCCGAGACCGCGCTACGGACCACGTCTTCCAACGGGACCGGCTCGCGCCACCGGCGCCCTGGCCTGCTGCCGCCGAGGATCAGCAGGTTCTCGGCGTTGCGGCGGGCTCGGGTGGTGAGATGGTCGAGATCGAACAGCAGCTGCAGGTGTTCGGGGTCGTTCTGTTTCGACTCGGCCAGATCGAGCACCTCGAGCTGTTTGCGGATCACCGCTTGGTTGCGGCGGGCGATGTCGAGAAACACTTTCTCGAAACCGGATCGGGTCCGGGCCTGTTCCAGCGCGGCGTTCACCGCGGTCCGCTGCGCGGTGGCGAATGCCGCTGCCACCTGGTCGATTTCGTCGCCGTCCGGCTGACCTCGGCCGATTTCGGCATCCAGGTCGACGGCGCCGCCGTCGCGGATGCGATCGATGAGCGCAGGCAGCGTCCGGTCGGCCAGTTCGAGGCTGCGGGACCGCAAGGCGAGCAGTCGGCGCACCAGGCGTTGCGCCAGCATCACCGCGAGTCCGAACGTGGCAACGATGAGCGACAACACCGCGATGCCCGCCCACGTCGCCTGCCTCGCCGAATTGCTGGCGGCATCGTCGGCGATACTCGTGGAGTGCCCGAGCTGGGTCACGAACAAATCGGCTAGCCGGGCACCCACCACCTCCTCGGCACGTATCCAGTCCGGGTAGGGGATCAGCAGCTGCCCGTAGTCCATGAGCTGGTTCTCGCCGTCTTGGGCGAGCTTCCACTCCTCGGTTCCGATCAACCGGCGGTAGCCGTCCTGTGTGGGCGCGCCGAGTTGGCCGACCGAGGCTGCCAGTTGCCTTCTAGCTCCGAGCAGAAAGGTCGAGATGATTCGCGTCTCCGCCTCTGCCTCGGCGCCCTCGACCGTTCGGCTGGTGGCGCGTGCGATGGCGCGTGCGTGCGTATCGGCGACTCGCAGCATGGTCACGGCGCCGAGTTCTTCGGCGGTGGCCTGATTGTTCGGTGCGTTCGGAACCGCGGTCTGCACGAGGAACTCGGCCAGGTTCTCGACGAGGTCGGAGTAGTAGGTGTCGATATCGAGAATCGAGAGTTGCCCGCTGTCCACGCCGGCCCGGATCGTCGCCAGCTTGCCCAGGAGATCGAGAGTACGGGTGAAGGCGGGCAGCTCCGCTATCGCTTCGAATTGTCGCGCGGTCGAAGCGGTCAGCTCGCGGATTCCGAGCATCGCCGTGTCTGTCTGCTGTCGGCGGCCGGGCAGAGCAGCGGCGGATCCCGGTGTTTGATCCCGCACCCGCACGCTGATAGTGCGCTCCTGCTGGAGCGTGCGGACGAAATCCTGAACCAGGTCGCTGGAACCCTCGCGGAATTCGTACCAATCCCCGACGGTCCGGGCCTGCCCACCGAGCACCGAGACGACGGTGATGCCGATGCCCATCAGGGCCACGCTCGGGATCAGCGCGATCGCGAGCACCCTGGTTCGGATACTTGTCCGACGACGGATGGGCAAGCGGAGCCGACGTCGTTCTCGGCCGCCGGTGCTCGACTGCTCGCTCGCGGGTGCAGCTGTCTGCGGAGTCACTACCTGGTCCTTTTCGTTGCCCTGCTGCGAGGGCGATGGTCGGCCCGCGTCTCCGGAGTACGTCGTAGTGTTCGTAGCGGACTCGACGGCGCGCGGGATTCCGGAGTTCGACCCCGGAAGATCGTGGTGGCGGCAAGGCTGTCATCTGTTCGCGGCGTGGAAGCAAGGTGCACAACGAGTCGCCTGTGCGAGGTATTCGACCTGTTGATGCCTGAGTTGTCTGTGACTCAGGTCCTTGCGTTGCGCTCTCGCGAGATGGCGAGCTGACCGAGCCCTCCTCCGCCGGGGAGAGGTGATCGCGGGTGCACCGGAAAGGAGCAGTGAGGATGGACCGGAAGTTCGTGAATGCGCAGCCGGCAACGGGAAATCCGTCCGCTGGGCTCGGTATCGGATCGACCGAAGACGAGCGTGCGGAACTGTTGCGCTGGATCGTCGGCCCCTCCACTCCACCGGCGGTGCGGTTGCGATGCGAGATCGTGCTCGCCGGTGCGGAGGGCAAGCCGAACGCGGCGATCGCACGCGACTTCGGCGTCTCGCCCCAAATGGTCGGCAAGTGGCGTGCCAGGTTCCGGGCCGGCGGAGTTCCCGCGCTGCAGGATCGCCCCCGCTCCGGCGCGCCCCGCACAATCGCCACGGACACAGTGCAGGCGGTCGTCGATGCGACGTTGACAGAGCCGCCGGCGAACGGAGTCCGCTGGACCAAGCGCGACTTGGCCGCCCGGGTGGGGATCTCACCGTCGTCGGTAGTCCGCATCTGGCAGCGGTTCGGGATCACTCCGGGCAGCCATCGCGAGGTCGACGGGCAGTACTTGGCGGCCGCGACGTGGTGCGCACTGTTCATCGCACCGCCCGAGACGGTCATGGTTGTCGCTGTGGACGGGGCGAGGGGGGCGGGTATCGTCGCACCCACCGGCGATGCCGCGCCACCCCAGGGAATCGCCAGGCGCCGGCGCCTGGCCGAACTGCTGTCAGAGCGGGGCGGCGCAGGTGACCGGGGGGAACTGGCCCGGTTTCTCCGGACCGTGCAACAGCGCGTTTCCCATCGGCATGAAATACACCTGATCTGCCACGGTCACCGGGCGCACGATCTCGAAGCGATCGTGCGGGCACAGGAGCGCAATCACGCCTTGCATTTGCACTTCGCGCCCAGCAAGGACTTCTGGCTCACCCTCGTCGAACGCTACCTCGGCCTGCTCGCCCCTGCCGCCGGGACGGAAGCGGCACCGGTCCCGGCGGTCGATCGCATACTGCACAGCGCCGCGCGCACCCGGCGGCCGTTCACCTGGTACCAGCCATAACCGACTTGTGGTCCAGCACCGGCGATCCGGTGGGCCGCCGATCTACATTCGGCTCCATGGATGAACAGCGAACTCGTGCACAGGAAGCTGCCGGTCGCGGCACCTCTCGACGGACACTGCTGGCGGCGGTAGGTCTCGGTGCGGTGGGGTTGGGGGTGGCGGCGTGCGCATCGGCAGAGGAAACCACCGACGCGACCGTGCCACCCACATCCACGTCGAACCCGTCCCCACCGAATTGCGTGCTGTCGCCCGAGGCGATCGAAGGTCCGTACTACATCGATCACGACCTTGTTCGGTCCGATATCCGTGAGGACCGGCAGGGTGTGCCGGTCGAATTGAACCTCACCGTCGTCGACGCGGTGTCGTGTGCTGCGCTGCCGGGCGCCGTGGTCGACATCTGGCACTGTGACGCGCTCGGCAACTACTCCGGACACCTCGACCTCGATCCGAACGAACCGCCCACCCCGACACCGCACGTGGAACCGACCGACCCGTCCACGTTCCTGCGCGGCACGCAGATCAGCGGTCCCGACGGTTCGGTCAGGTTCCAGACCATATACCCCGGCTACTATCACGGCCGCTCGATCCACCTCCATGTGCTGGTGCACGTAGGCGGAAGAATGGTGCACACCGGTCAGCTCTACCTGCCGGAGGAGTACAGCGCACGGGTCGTCGCGACGCCGCCCTACTCGAACCGGCCCGTGGAACCGAAGCGCGTGACGAACGATGTCGACTTCCTGTTCGCTCAGCAGGGTGGGGCGCAGACCACGCTGCGAATGGAACCGCTCGGATCCGATCTCGACCAGGGTTTCCGGGCGTCGCTGTCGATGGGCGTGACCCCGGACAAGACACCACCGCCCGCCACCTTCGTGCCGCCGGCGAACTGATTCCGAGTCAATGTCCGACTGCGGCTTTCACGCTGACGATAGCCATGGCGACGGCGGCGATGACGAGTCCGGCGACGAGTACGCGCAAGCCGGGACGGTTTCCGCGTAGTCGCTCGGCGATGAGCGGGATGGTGGCGATGCGGGCGACTACGACGACGC
>NZ_JBFAKI010000011.1:0-234320 GCF_040655675.1 Nocardia sp. NPDC050378 | reverse complement strand
AAATATCTAACTAGAGTCCGAAAAATCTAGCAAAGCGAACACCAGCAAAAAAGATTCGCTGTTGTTCAAAATGTCCAACCTTCCACGACCGGGGGTACGCGAAGGCTGGAACCAATAAAAATATTGGCACTGACATTCATCGACACACTATTGAGTTCTCAAAGAACACACGCACAAACATCCACCCAGTGAAGGGATTCAGTAAGGCAAGGGTTCGTACTGTAGCTCAGAGTGTCGACCGGACGCAAATCCGGAGGAACCCTGAACACATGATCGGTCAGGCGCTCATCGTCCTACCTCGTTTCCCTGTACCGTAGCGGCCCTGTCGGACCAGCTCTTCGGCACCGGGTCGGTGTCCGTGTCGCTCTGACTGGAATAAAGTTACGTGGCTGGAATTCCGATGTCAAATTCCCTAGTCAGGCCGTGTTTCGAAGCACAACAAAGGGAGGGTCGCGCGTTGAGCGAGGAACGCAGTGGAAAGCGGCGGCGGTTACGTCGCGTTATGAAGGCCGGCGTGGTGTTGGCGAGTGGCGTCGTGTTGGTGACGGTCTGTGCCAATGCGGCCATGTGGATGTTGTCGTCGGGCCACCGCAGTGATGTGGTCGGAGCATCCGCTGTTCCGGTGGTCATTGTTCCCGGTGCGCGAGTCGCGCCGGATGGGACGCCGATGGCGTACCTGCGTGGGCGCCTCGACGTGGCGATCGAACTGGTCGCGGCGGGGAAGGCGCGTGAGATCCTGCTGTCCGGGGATGCCGGCGGGACCTCCGGCGACGAGATCGCGTCGATGCGGCGTCATCTCCTCGAGCGCGGAGTCGATCCTGGCATCGTGCGCGCAGATGGGGAAGGACTGTCCACGCGGGAGACCTGTGAGCGGGCACGGTCGATGTTCGGGGTGGAGCGCGCGATCATCGTCAGCCAGTACCAGCATCTGCCTCGGGCGGTCGCACTGTGCCGGGCGGCGGATATCGACGCCGACGGGGTTGTCGCCTATTGCGAGTGCAGGCGGGCGACCGAGGTGCGCAACAACATCCGGGAATGGTTGGCGGCGCCGAAGGCGGTCGTGGAGATGATCCTGCGCTGATCTGCCGGAAGGTTATCGGCGCAGGATCGCTGCGAGCCCGGCGCGAAGCCGATTCGCCAGTGTCGGGCGGTCAGGTGCTTCCGCAGGGTCGCGCGGCTCGGTCGCGGTTGCGTCTACTCTGTCGACCCGCGGGTACACAGGCATATAGGGAGAGCCTGCCAGCAGGTTTCGGCATCCGGTACGGATCTCGGCCCACACGGTCGCGGGATCGAACCCGTCCTCCAGGCAGACGCACATGCTCTCGAAGTCCCACGCCAGATCTAACAGGTCCGGGGGTTCAGGGTCGAGACGATTCGTCAGCAGGAACAGGTCACCGACGAGCAGGCGCAAGTGCTCGTCGGCGTCGCCTTCGTCGGCCAGGATGGCTGCGGCGTTGCGGTTCGCACGCCTGAGCCGAACCGCTACTTCACGCGCCGACCAGTCGGCTATCTCGACGAGTTCGAGCTCGGCAAGCGCGACGCGGAACAGCTCCGGCGCCGCGCCGCAATCGGTGCGATGCAGGCAGGCGAGTTCGACCAGCGCCGGTGAATCGAGACCCCGGGCCAACGCCTCGGCGCCGATCATCGTCAGGTCCGCGCCGCTCAACTCGCCCACCGCGAACAGGTCTGCGGCGCGGTTCAACTCGTCCATGGGTTCAGCGTGCGGCCCGGGGGTTCGGCCGTCAACGCAAATATCGACCGGACTCGAGGTTTCTGTGGAGGGGGTTCGGTCAACCCTCTCGTCGGTCCGCGACCGGTTGGACCGATTCCGATCACCACAATTCGAGGAGAGCTAGTGCGCATCGTCAAAGCTGTTGGGATCATGCTGGCCGTTGTGGCCGCCACGGCGGTGGGGGCCGGTCCGGCTGTCGCGGAACCGGAGCCCAAGGAGAACATCTACATCGACGTCAATGTGCTCGGATGCTCGATCGGTGCCGGACTCGGTGGTGACGTGCTGGTGGCACTCACCGGCGGAGGCGGGTCGAGTGCGATGGTGAATTCGTCGCTGGCGGCGCGGCTTCGGGCCGCCGGGTGCTTGCCGCGCCTGTAGGACCAGCGCCGATGGTCTCGTCGACGGCGCCGGGACCATCGGCCTACCGTGCCCGTGCACGCGCCATCACGTACCGTGGTGCGAGTTGTCAGCATGCTGGCCGACGGAATGGGGTGCATCGTGAACGGGTCCGAGCATGCCGCGCGGCTCGTGCGTTTCTGGCGGACCGTCGAACTGTTCGGTCCGCAACTGGTACCGGAGGTCGGTGTCTGCCGCGAAACCGGTGCGCTGGTGGTGGAACTCGGCGCCGACGAACCGGCACCGTGGGAAGACTTCACCGCGCTCCCCGCGCTGCAACCGGGCCGGGTATGGCAGTTCGTGGTGTTCGGCGGATTGTTCGAAGTGGGACGTGCGCGTGAATCGCTGATGCGCGCCTTCGGCCGGGACGGCCTCGAGGCGGACGCGCGACAGTCCGGAACCACAGCCACTTTCGCGGTGACATTGAGCGATGACGGCGTGGTCGTCGAGGGATCGGCGACGTTGTCGGGGCTGGCGTGGGCGATCAACCGGTTGCGCTCTCCCGGCCCCGCCGATCCGGGTTGGGCCGACGGGTTCGAGCACGATTCCTCGGCGTTCACCGCCGCGTTCGACCTGCTGACCGCCGAGCTACCGAGCGTCGACCCGGAAGCCGACGATCCCGGCCCGCGTTGGCGCGCCCTGGATGTGGTCGGTCGTGGCGTCGGCGCGTCGTTGATCGCGGCGGGTGCGGACGGTGTCGTTTCGCCGGGGCTGGCGGGGATGTCGGCCACCGCGTTCGTGCGCGGCGTCATGGCGAACGAGGAATTCGGTACGCCGCTGGTGACCGGGCGGGCATTGCAGACGTTCGCGGGGGATCTGTGTGGGGCACTCTCGATCCGGTCCGAATTGCGGGCCGGTGGGGTGCGGGTGGCGTGCGTGCAGGTCGCGGCCAGGGACGCCGACAGCACGGCGGCCGAGGACCGGCTCAACAGTGGACTGGGCGCGGAGCTGCGTGCGCTCGCTGCGGCGGTGGAGCGTGGCGACGTCGGGGCAGCGTTGCGGGACTACCTCGCGGCGAGTGAGACCTTGTCCATAGATCAGCGGATCGACGTTCGTCAACGACAGGACGTAATGGTCGAAGGGCTACTGCCCCAGCGTATTCCGGACGGGCGGTGGCCGGGCGATCCGCTCGTCGCGGGCCAGCAGTTCGCGGTAGATCAGGCGATGACCGAACTCCGCGACAGCGCCGGGATTTTCGCCGTCCACGGCGCGCCGGGCACTGGAACGACGACGATGCTGCGGGACCTGCTCGCGGCGATCGTGGTCGAAAGAGCGGAGCGGCTGGCCACTTTCGACGACCCGATGGATGTGTTCACCGGTGTCACCGAGCAGGTGCAGGTCGCCAAGAACTACACCGTCGGCGCGCATCGGCTCGCGCCCGAGATGACCGGGTTCGAGGTCGTGCTCGCCACCGGCAGCGACCGGAGTGCCGCCGATGTGGTGGCCGAGATCCAGCACCGCGACGCGATCGACTCCGACGTGCGGATCAACCACTTCGGCGAGCTGGCCGAATTCGTCAGCGGCGAACCCGCGTGGGGGTTGATCGCCTCGGCGCTGGGCGAGGCGAGACGAACCTTCGGCGAGCAGTTCTGGTTCGGCGACCGGTTCGCCACCGAACGCAAGGCGCAGGCCGGTTCGGCGGGAATGCTCGATCTGCTCAAACAGGCCGAGGCGGACCCGGATTCGGTGCTCGACTGGCCGACCGCCGTGCGCGACTTCGAGGACAGACGCGAGCACGTTCGAACGCTCGCGCAGCAGCGTCAGGACGTGGCCGACGCGGTCGCCGAGCTGCCTGCGATGAACGACGACCTGCTGTCGCTGTCGGCGGAGATCGCCAATGCCGATGCGGCACACGCACACTGGCGCGCACAGCATCAGCAGGCGACCGAACAGCTGCGCGCTGCGCAGGCCACACATCATCGGGTCAGCACGTTGCTCACCGAACACGGCGGTCGCAAACCGGGCTTCGCGGAGTCGTTGTCCACCGGATTTCGGGCCGGGCGACGATGGAGTGCGCGCTCCAACGAGCTGTTACGTGAACGCCACGACGCCGAGTCGGAGATGCGGCGCAGACAGGGCGAGGTCGACCATGCCCGTGAGCAGTGGGCGCAGGCGGCCGAGCACGGGCGCACCCTCATCCGCGACCACGTCGCGTTGACCGAGCGACGGGCACGAGCACTCGACATCATCGAAGCGGCGCGCGAGAACTGGTCGGAGACAATTCCTTTCGGCGACGTCGCCGCGGACGACGAGCAGTTCCAGCTGTGCAATCCGTGGGCGGACGAGCAGTACTCGACGGCTCGGCGTGAGCTCTTCCTCTCGGCGCTGCGGCTGCATCGGGCGCTGTTGCTGAACGCCGCGTCCCAAGTGCGCGACAACTTGATCGTGGCGATCGCGCTGATTCGCGACGAGCTTGCGGTGACACCGAAGCCGGAAACCATCGCGGCCGCCTGGCAGACGCTGTTTCTCGCGGTGCCGATGCTCACCACGACGTTCGCCGCGCTGCCCAAGTTGTTCGCCGGGCTGGGGCGTGAGGCGCTCGGTTGGTTGTTCGTCGACGACGCGGGCCAGGCCGCGCCGCAGGCAGTGGCGGGTGGTCTGTGGCGCGCGCGCCGGGCGGTGATCGTCGGCGATCATCGTCAGCTGGGACCTGTTGTGACGCTGCCGACTTCGGCGCAGGAGGCGCTGGTTCGCCAGTACGGGCTCGATGCGGAGTGGATGCCGGATCTGGCCTCGGCGCGGCAGGCGGCAGATCGTGGCGTGCGGTTCGGGACCTGGCTGACACCCGCTGATTACGACCGGCCGGTGTGGGTGGGAACGCCGTTGCGGGTGCATCGGCGCAGCGATCTGCCGATCTTCGAGCTGACCCACCGGATCGCCTATGACGACGACCTGCTCGTCTTCGGCACGCCCGAGCGGCCCGACTTCCCGGGGCACGATCGGTGGATCGATGTGAGATCCGCACGCGCCGAGGGGAACTGGATCCCCGGTGAAGGTGAGGCGCTCGGTTCCTTGCTGACGGAGTTGCGCGAGGACGGGGTCGCGGCCGACGACATCCGGGTGGTCAGCCCCTTCCGCGATGTCGCCGACGGTGCGCGGCGGGTGGCTCGCGAGGTGTTCGGTGACGAGTTCGCCGCAGCCCAGGTGGGCACGATCCATGGCATGCGTGGGAACTCGGCCGAGGTGGTCGTGCTGGTACTCGGCACCTCACCCGCCGCGGGCGGTTCGCGGCGCTGGGCCGCGGCCAACCCGAACGTGCTGAACGCGGCGGTGTCGCGGGCGCGGCGGCGGGTGTACGTGATCGGCAATTATCGATTGTGGAGCAGCCAGCGGTATTTCGACGTGCTCGCCCGGCATTGGCCGGCCGAGTCCGATCAGCTCGTCGGTCAGACCGTCAACCGGTAGAACCGCCAGAAGCCGAAGTTCTCGATCGGCAGGATGTCGACGGTGGTGAAGCCCGCCTTGTGGGCGTACTCCCCCAGTTGCTCGGCGCGCATCACGGTTCCGGTGCCCGCCGAGCCGGGGTGTGCCATGCCGTCCGGCAGACAGACGAGCAGGCTGAAGCCGTACATGAGGCGGTCGACATCGCTTGCGGGAGGGGTGAAGGCCGGGTCGACCGCCTCGTCCATCACGATCACTACCCCGCCGGGGCGCAGCGCGCGGCGTACGGCCGCCAGCACTTCGACCGGGTACGGCATGTCGTGCACGCATTCGAAGGCGAAGACGGCGTCGTAGGCCGATTCGGGGAGGTCAGCCGTGACGTCGGCGTGGTGGAAGTGGACGCGGTCGGCGAGGTCGGCGGCATTGGCGGTGGCCATGGCGATCGACGGCGGATCGATGTCGTAGCCGTCGACCCGCAGGTCGGGGTAGGCGCGGGCCAGGGCGATCGAGGACCAGCCGCCACCGCAGCCGATATCGGCGACTCGGGCGCCGGGAGCCGACAGCAGGGCATGGATGTCGGGAACGGTGGCGAGGTCGGCGGCCAGCCGGTGTTCGAACCAGGGACGGTTCATGTCGGCTTGGGATTCGCGCACGTCGGTGCCGTATTCGGACCAACCCACACCGCCGCCGTCGCGATAGGCGCGCAGCAGGGCGGGGAGCTGAACTGCCGCACCGGCCAGCATCCGGGCGAGCGGGGCGAGGTAGTCCAGGCTGTTCGTGTCGGTGAGTACCTCGGCCGCGCCCGCCGGGAGCGCGAAGCGGCCGTCCGGCGCCACCGTGAGGATGCCTGTCGCGGCTTGCTGTTCGAGCCATTCCTGCGCGTATCGGCGATCGCCACCGGCGCGGGTGGTGAGTTCGGCCGCGTCGGCCGGACCGGCGGCCAACGCCGAATACCAGCCGAGCCGGTCGCCCAGATGGATGGCCAGGATGTCGACCGTGCCGAGCGCCGCTTCGAACAATCGCTTCGCGAACTGCTCGCTGGTTTGCTCCACTGCGCTCACTTGGGTCCTCCCGATTCGATGTAGGCCCGAACGGCCTGCTGACAGGAGAACGGACAAGGAAACGTCACGGTTCACCATGCGCCCAACGATTCGATCTCACCGCTGTCGGTTGCCGCCTGTTTGCGAGAGGCTGGGCTGAGTTCCCAGGATCGGAGTTGCCATGAGGCCGAGCTCATTTCTCGGACCAGCCGTTTGTGCCGCGATAACTCTCGCTGTCGTCCTTCCGGCGCAAGCCAGTGCTGATCCCGTCACCGATCTGCTGTGTAACAGCGGATCGAGTCAGTTCTGTCCACCGCCACCGCCGCCGCGCGAATGCCATCCCTCCTACGATCCGTGTGTGCAGATCGCACCCGATGTCGACTGTGCAGGTGGTAACGGGGACGGACCCGCATACACGGGCCCGGTTCGAGTAATCGGCCCCGACGAGTATGGGCTCGATGCCGACGGGAACGGGATCGGCTGCCAGAACAGCTGACTATCGGCTGTCTTCGAAGGGCCGTTAGGGCGTATCGAACAGGGGTGCACCGGGTTCCACGATTGTGTCGATCGTGTCGGGGTTGATGGAGTTCTTCGGGGAATCCATTACGACGATCGGGCAGATGATCGGGTTGCCGGTGGCGGCGATCTCGGTGGGGTCGAAGGTGACGATGGGGGTGCCGGTCTCGACGGTGTCGCCTTCGGTGGCGTGGAGGGTGAAGCCTTCGCCATTGAGTTTCACCGTGTCGATGCCGAGGTGGACCAGGACGCCGATGCCGCCGCCGAAGACCACGAAGGCGTGGGGGTGGAGTTTGAGGAGCTTGCCGCTGATGGGGGCGGTGACGGTGAGGGGGCCTCGGCTGCGGTCGGGGTCGATGGCCACGCCGGAACCGACCAGTTGATCGGCGAAGACCTGGTCGGGCACTTGCGACAGCGGGATGACGCGGCCGGCGAGTGGGGCGGTGACATTCACAGGATGTCCTCGATGTCCTCGGCCAGCGTGTCGGCTTCGGGGCCGACGACGACCTGCACGACGGCGCCCGACTTGAGGACGCCGTGGGCGCCTGCCGCCTTGAGCGCGGCCTCGTCGACCTTGGCGCCGTCGCGCACCTCGGTGCGCAAACGGGTGATGCACGCCTCGATCTCGACAATATTCTCCGCGCCGCCCAGGCCCTGGACGATCGCTTCCGCTTTGGACATGTGTTCTCCCTTTCCGCGGTGGTTGCCGGTACCAGTATGGGAGCCTCGATTGTGCGCCACGTCATATTTCGCGGTTGACATCCGTCGGCCACCTGGTCAAACTGACAACTGGTTATGACCGGACAGTACCCGTCAGAGCCACTGGTTCACAACCGCTGGACGAAGAAGGTCGACATGACTGCCGTTACCGACAGCCCCAAGCAAGAATCCACAACATTCGCGGGATTGCAGCGCCTCGGGCGCAGCCTGATGCTGCCCATCGCCGTGCTCCCCGCGGCGGGCATCCTGTTGCGTCTCGGCCAGGACGACCTACTCGGCCGCTTCTCCGCGCTGGAAAGCGCGGCGTCGGTGATCTCGGCGGCGGGCCAGGCGGTGTTCACCTGGTTGCCCCTGATCTTCGCCGTCGGCATCGCCATCGGCTGGGCCAAGAAGGCCGATGGGTCGACCGCGCTGGCCGCGGTGGTCGGATACATGGTGATCGACGGGGTGTTCAAGGCGATGTCGCCGATCGTGCTGGAAGGCAAGACCGACCCCAAGGGCGCACAGGCACTGATCAACTACGGCGTGCTCGGCGGCATCGTGATGGGTCTGCTTTCGGCGATCCTGTGGCAGCGGTTCTATCGCACGAAGCTGCCCGACTTCCTCGGGTTCTTCAACGGCAGGCGGCTGGTTCCCATTCTCACCGCCGTCACCGGTCTGGTGGTCGGTGTCGCGATGGCCTTCCTGTATCCGGCGTTCAACTCGACGCTCACCTGGGTCGGTGAGGCGGTCGCGGACAATTCGGTGGTCGGTGGCGGTATCTACGGCGCGGCCAACCGGTTGCTGATTCCCACCGGTCTGCACCACATTCTGAACTCAACGGTCTGGTTCCTCGTCGGCGATTACACCGACGCATCCGGTCAGCTGGTTCGCGGCGACCTGAACCGTTTCTTCGCGGGCGACCCGAGCGCGGGCACCTTCATGACCGGCTTCTTCCCGATCATGATGTTCGCGCTGCCCGCCGCGGCCTTCGCCATCTGGCGCAATGCGCGGCCGTCGCAGAAGAAGCTGGTCGGCGGCATCATGCTCTCCACCGGGCTCACCGCGTTCGTCACCGGCATCACCGAGCCGCTCGAGTTCTCGTTCATGTTCGTGGCGTGGCCGCTGTACGTAATGCACGCGATCCTGACCGGAACGTCGATGGCGCTGGTGAACGCGCTCGGCATCCACGACGGGTTCACCTTCTCGGCGGGTGCCATCGACTATCTGCTGAACTTCGGCAAGGCGACCGATGCGTGGCTGCTGATCCCGATCGGGCTCGGGTACGCGCTGGTGTACTACCTGCTGTTCAGCTTCGTGATCAAGAAGTGGAACCTGCGGACGCCTGGCCGCGAGGCGGAGACCGATGACGAGGTCTCCGGCGTGGCCGAGGCGCAAGCCGAACCCGTGGCGGCGGACAGCGGCGATACTCGAAACGATGGAATCGAGACGAAGCTGGACAAGAAGCCGGAAGGTGAGTGACGCCCGATGCCGGAACAGGTGATCCGTGGGCTCGGGGTCAGTCCCGGGGTGGTGTGTGCGCCGTGGTTGCGATTCGGTTCGCACCTCGAGACCTCCGCGCAGGACCCGGTCGGCGGGCCGCCCGACGAGGAACTGGCCCGGGTGAAAGCGGCGCTCGCGGGGGTGGCCGACGAAATGGCCGCCAGGGCGTCGCGCGTGGACGGCGTTGCGGCGGAAATCCTTTCGATGTCGGCGACGATGGCCCGCGACCCGGGCATCGTCGCCGCCGCCGAGAAGGAACTGAAGGCGGGAATGCCGACGGCGCACGCCGTGCACCTGGCCTTCGAGGGTTTCTGCGCCAAGCTCGAGGCACTGGGCGGGTACATGGCCGAACGCGCGACCGATCTGCGCGATATCGGCGGGCGAACGATCGCGGTGCTGCTCGGTGAGCCGATGCCGGGTATTCCCGAGCCGGGATTTCCGTTCGTGCTCGTCGCGCGCGATCTGGCGCCGGCCGACACGGCGATGCTGGGCGACAGCGATGTGGTCGGCCTGCTCACCAGTGCAGGCGGGCCGACCAGTCACACCGCCATCCTGGCGAAATCGCTCGGCCTGCCCGCTGTGGTGAACTGCCCGCAGACCGACAAGCTCGTCGATGGCGCACCGGTGCTGCTCGACGGGTCGACCGGTGAAGTGGTGATCGACCCGAGCTCCGAGCGTCAGCAAGCAGCGGCCGAGCAGGCGGCCGCCGACAAGGCGCGGCTCGCGGCGGCCAGCGGACCGGGGCGCACGGCCGACGGCACCCCAGTGCACCTGCTGGTCAATATCGGCACGGTCGACGACGCGGTGAAGGCGGCGCCGGTCGACAGCGAGGGTGTCGGCCTGTTCCGCACCGAGTTCATGTACCTCGGCAAGGCGTCGGAGCCTTCGCTGGACGAGCAGACCGCCTCTTACACAGCGGTTCTCGAGCAGTTCGGGGGCCGCCGCGTGGTGGTGCGCACTCTTGACGCGGGCTCGGACAAGCCGCTGCCGTTTCTCGATCTCGGGACCGAGGAGAATCCGGCGCTCGGTGTGCGTGGATTGCGGATCGGATCGGTATTCCCGGAAACACTGGCCACCCAGCTCGCCGCGCTCGCTCGCGCGGGCGAGGCGACGGGCGCCGACTTGTGGGTGATGGCACCGATGGTCGCCACGGCCGACGAGGCCGCCGGATTCGCGGCGCTGGCAAGGGAATCCGGCGTGCGCAAGGTCGGGGCGATGATCGAGATTCCGGCGGCGGCATTGCGGGCGGCCGATCTGCTGGCGCACCTGGACTTCGTGAGCATCGGTACCAACGATCTCAGCCAGTACACCTGTGCCGCGGACCGGATGGCGGGCAGCCTCGCACAGCTCCTCGATCCCTGGCAGCCGGCGGTGCTCGACTTGATCGCGATGGTCGGCGCGGCGGGAACGGCATCGGGCAAGTCCGTCGGTGTATGCGGTGAGGCGGCGTCGGATCCACTGCTGGCCCCGGTGCTGGTCGGGCTCGGAGTGACGAGCCTGTCGATGTCGGCGCCCGCCCTGCCCGCTGTCCGAGCGGCCCTGGCGGGGATCGACATTCAGCGTTGTCAGGAAGCGGCCGACGCGGCGTGTGCTGCGCGTGGGCCACAGACGGCACGTCAGGTGGTCGCGGCGATCGTTGGACGGGCATGAGGTGGTGACGGCGGGGTCGAGCGGCTCGGTGGTCGCTGCGGCTGCGCGCGGGGTGCGACGTTCGGCCGCCGACAGCGTGGTGGCGGCCGTCCCCCTGGCAGCGGGGATGTCACTGATCGGGTCTCCAGCCGCAACCAAGTCACCGGCAGGGCCGCCGCCTCCGGTCGGGGCGGGCGGACCCCAGGCAGCAACGGTGCAACCAGTCGAACCGTTGGCCGCGGTCGTGGCAGCCGAGCTTGCGGCAGCAAGAATTTCAGCGGTCGGGCCAGCGGCGGGGATAGTGGCCGGCGCATACCGGGCAGTGACGCTACCAGCGGTTGGGCCGCTGGCGGCGTGCTGGTCGATCATCGGCCCGCGGGGTGCGGCGGTTTGGGGCACGCCGGTATCCGGCGGTATTGGTAGAGGGATAGGTGGGTCGGCATGACTGCCTTGCGGGGGTGGGTCGTCGGTGCGGGTGAGGGTGAGATTGCCGATGGCGTGGTCGAATTCGACGGGGCGACGATTACGTGGGTTGGTGAGGCGGCGAGTTATCCACGCCCGCAGGAACTTCCGGAGGCTACGGATGACCTTGTGCTGCCCGGGTTGATCGACCTGCATTGTCACGGCGGGGCCGGGTTCGGGTTTCCCAATGCCGACGGGACGGGGGCGCGGGTTGCGGCGGCGCACCATCGCGCGCACGGCACGACTGGGCTGCTCGGCAGCTTGGTGTCGGCGGCGCCGGAGGTGTTGGTCGAGCAGGCGGCGGTGCTGGCGGATCTGGTGGACGGCGGGGAGTTGCTCGGGGTTCACCTCGAGGGGCCGTTCATCAATGCGGTGCGGTGTGGTGCGCAGGATCCGGCGGCCATCGTTGCCGGTGATCCGATGCTGTTCGAGCGGATCTACCGGGCGTCGCGCGGGACCGTCCGGTCGATGACGCTGGCGCCGGAAACCGCGCACTTCGGCGAATTGCTCGGCGTGATGCGCGAATACGGTGTGCTGCCGAGCCTGGGGCATACCGATGCCGACGCGGCGACGACGTCGGCTCGGATCGCCGAGTGGGTCCACCCGCGCGGAACAACCGAGCAGGCCTCCACACCGCGAAGTCCCGACACTGCTCCACAGCCCGCCGAAAGCTTCGGAGCGCCCCGAACCGAAGCCCGTGGGCCAGTGCGGTTCGGTGGCGAACCGATCACCGCCACCCATTTGTTCAACGGGATGCCCGAGTTGCATCACCGCAGGCCCGGACCCGCTACCGCCTGCCTGGCTGCCGCCGCCCGCGGCGAGATGGTGGTCGAATTGATCGCCGACGGTGTGCATCTGGCGCCGGAGACCGTCGCGATGGTCTTCGACACGGTCGGTGCCGAGCAGATCGCCCTGGTGTCGGACGCGATGGCGGCTGCCGGGATGAGCGACGGCGACTACCGGCTCGGCGCCCTCGAAGTGACGGTGCGGCACGGGGTAGCCCGGCTCGCCACCGAGGACGGTTCGCCGGGCGCTATCGCCGGTGGCACGGCAACACTGCTCGAGGTCGTGCGGTGGTCGGTGGAGCATGCGGGTATCCCCCTCGTCGATGCGGTCAGGGCTGCCACGCGCACGCCTGCGCGGGTGCTCGGGCTCGAGGCCGAGCGCGGCACGTTGCGGGCGGGCGCGCGGGCCGATGTGCTCGTGGTCGATCGGCAATGGCAGGTGCGGCGGGTGTTCGTCGCCGGAACGGAAGGAAGCTGATGGAAATCGTGATCCGCGCGGACGAACACGAAGTGGCCACCACGGTCGCCGATATCGTCGGCGGCTCTGTGCGCCAGGGCAACGCGATCCTCGGCCTGGCCACCGGGTCGTCGCCGCTCGGCAGTTATCGGGAACTGGCGCGCCGCTGTCGCGACGGCGAACTGGACTTCACCACGGCCAGCGGGTTTCTGCTCGACGAGTACGTCGGCCTGCCGAAAAGCCATCCGCAGTCGTACTTCTCGGTGATCCGGTCGGAATTCGTCGATCATGTGAACCTCGATCCTGCGCGTGTGTTGAGCCCGAACGGAGAGGCGGGCGACATCGCGGGCGAAGGCAGGCGTTACGACGCCGCGATCGCCGCCGCCGGCGGGGTGGACGTGCAACTGCTCGGAATCGGCACCGACGGGCACATCGGTTTCAACGAGCCCGGTTCGTCGCTGACCTCACGGACCAGGGTGAAGACGCTCACCGAGCAGACCCGCCGGGACAATGCCCGGTTCTTCGACGGCCCCGACGACGTCCCGCACCATGTGCTCACCCAAGGGCTCGGCACCATCTGCGAAGCCCGGCACCTGGTGATGATCGCCCTCGGCGCGGGGAAGGCCGACGCCATCGCGGCGGCCGCCGAGGGTCCGCTGTCGGCGTTCTGCCCGGCCTCGGTGATGCAGTGGCATCCGCATGTCACCGTGGTGATCGATGAAGCCGCGGCGAGCAAGCTGAAGCTGGCCGACTATTACAAGTACGCCCTCGCGAACAAGCCTGTGTGGCAGTCGTTCTGAGGTCAGGCGCGTTCGGCCAGGATGCGTTCGGCTTCCCCCGGGTCGCAGTCGAAGGCGGCGCGGACGGCGGCCACCGCCTGTGCGTGTTCGCCCGCCGCGACGAGCCGGTCGATCTCGGCCCATTGCGCGGACGGCGCGGCCACCTCGGGGCCTAATCGGCGGTCGAGACGTTCCCACATACGGGCGACCGTCGGGTCGTCGGCGAGCAATCCGCCGAGATGCGCTTTGAAGGTGGGGTGTTCGGTGCGGTACATGCCCATCCAGCTGGAGGCGGGTGGGCTCGCCTCGGCATTGGCCGTGCGGTCGGCGAGTTTGAGGATCACGGCGCGGGGGTGGGCGGCGATCTTGGTGTAGGCGTCCAGGTTCCGAGCCTTGCGGTCCGAACCCACGCCGGTGACCGCCCAGACGAGATCGAGAACCGCACGCCCGAAACGGGTTTCGACCTCTTCGGCGGTGACCGGGGTGTCCTCGATGACGTCGTGGAGCCAGGCCGCCACCGCGAGATCGCCGCCGAAACCGAAGTCGTCGAGTACTCCGCGCACGGCCGCGAGATGGGTGACGTAGGGCCGCTCCCCATAACGCTGGTCACCGTGCGCCGCGACGGCGAATTCCCGTGCCTGCGCTTCGCGCTGATCGAACTCCATGCGACACCCCCGTGCTCGATTGCGATCCTGTTGCCCCGACCCTAGCCGAGGCCACCGACAAGTCGGGCCGATCAGCGCTGAGCGGTCCCGGATGCGGGTTTCATACAGGTGAGAATGCCGGTCTGATAACGGCTCTGGGTGTAGCCGAGCTCGGTGAAGCCGATGGCCGCCAGCTGGTCAACGTAGCGGCGGATATCGACAGCGTCGAAGCCGCCGAACATCGGTGCGAGCAATCTGCGCATTCGAGGTGACGGTGAGGCATCGGCAAGCAGCAACCTGCCGCCGGGACGCAGCACACGCCACATCTGCGCCAGCGCCTCAGCACGGTGTTGCTCCGGGATGTGATGCATGACGAAAGTGCTGGTCACCACATCGAATTCGGCATCACCGAAAGGCAATCGCTGCGCGGGCCCGTGCTCGTATCGATGATGGGGTGTGCGGTCACGCCGCTGGTTGTCGTCGATGGCGGCCGCCGACGGGTCGACACCGACGACGGCACCGGTCGAGCCCGTCGCGATACCGAGGGCGCGGACGAGTTTTCCCGGGCCACAACCGATATCGAGCACATGGTCACCGGGGCGCACCCCTGCGGCCGTGACGAGTTCGGTGAGCAGCGCGCGATGCCTGCCGAGGAAGAACACGCTGGTGAACAAGTTGTAGCGGCGCAGGCCAGCGATGAGCAGACCGGTGTCGCCGTCGTCGACGAACATGGGAGTGAGAAGCTGATTTCCTGTCATGAACCTATGGTCGGGCGAGGTCGTTGCCGCGACCAGGCGCAAGATGTGGCGATCTGTCCGTTTCCGCACAGATCCGGGAAATCCGTCCGGGAGGCACGATGTCCGAGCACACCGATCGCCGCGTCCGGCGCACCCGCGACGCCCTGCACCGCGCGCTGATCGAGCTGATGATCGAGCGCGGCTACGAGCGGGTGACGGTGAGCGACATCATCGAACGCGCCGACGTGGGCCGATCCACCTTCTACGCCCACTACCGGGACAAGGACGACCTGCTACTGGTGAGCTGCACCGAATTCCTGCGCCGCGAAATCGCGAACACCGCGGGCGGGGCCTCTCCGCTCGGCCGACTTCGCGTGCTGTTCCAGCTCGCGGGTCGGTATCCCGAGGTGTACCGGCCGCTGGTCGGGCCCAAGGCTGCGACCGCCGTGATCCACGCCTACCGGCGCGGATTGGCGGAGCTGATCGCCGAACTGTTCGGCGACTGGCCCGCGACCACCGTCGCGTTCGTGTCCTGGGGACTGCTCGGCCTCACCGCGGAGATCATCGACTCGCCCGATCCGCTGCCGGCCGAGCGAGCATGGCAGCAGTTCGAGAAGCTGGTGGCGACCGGGATCAGTGGCGGCGCAGATCCGGCCACGGCGGACGGCGCAACAGGGCGAGCGCCAGGATCACGCCGGTGAGCAGACCGATCCACTCCCCCAGTTGGGCAATGCGATTGGCATCGACCGCCGGTGACCAGTGCGCTCGGCCTTCGTGAATGACGAAGACACCGACGGGCCGTGCGGGCCTGCCGAATCCGCCGCCGCGAGCGACGGTGATGACGGTGGTGCCATCGGCCGTGTCGGTAGGTTCGCCGAAGACTATCGGCGGTTCGGTAATGGCCTGTTCCAGTCGATCTCTGATCGTCATCCGGACCCCCGTTGGTGTCGATGCGGCAATGCCGTCGAACATACGCGCCATGACCGACAGGTCGCGTTCATTCCGGCTGTCATGATGGGAACTGCCGCGCCCGGCGCCCGTCCGGGACGAGAGGAGCCGCGCCGATGACCCCCGATCCGGTCCTGTCCACCACCTGGTCGCGCTCGCTCGGTCTGCGGGTCCCGATCGTGAACGCGCCGATGGGCGGCGCGGCGGGTGGACGGCTCGCGGCCGCGGTGACCGAGACGGGTGGACTCGGCATGATCGGGATGGGCAGTGCCGGTTCGGCGCAGGCATTGCGCCGCGAACTGAGCGAGGCAGGCGGCGCCCCGGTGGGCATCGGGCTGGTCGACTGGGTACGCACACGCGAAGCCGACCTGCTCGACACCGCTCTCGCCGCCCGTCCACGGGCGTTGTCGATCAGTTTCGGTACCGATTTCTCGTGGGTGCCCGAGGTCCAAGCGGCGGGCATTATCGCGATCACGCAGGTCTATGACGTACCCGGCGCACATCGAGCACAGGAGGCGGGCATCGACGTGATCGTCGCGCGCGGCAGCGAAGGCGGCGGGCACGGCGCCGACCGGCTGGCGCTCATGCCGCTGCTCGACGCGGTGCTCGACATCGCGACCGTGCCGGTGCTCGCCGCAGGCGGCATCGGTTCCGGCCGGACACTGGCCGCGGTCCTGGCCGCCGGAGCCTCGGGCGCGTGGCTCGGTACCTGTCTGGCCGCGGCCGAGGAGTCGCTCCTGGGTGAGAACGCGCGGCGTGCCATGCTCGCCGCCGACTCCACCAGCACCGTGGTGACCACCGAATTCGACGAGGCACTCGACCTGCCGTGGCCGCCGATCTATCCGGCGCGGGTGTTGCGCAACGAATTCACCGATCCGTGGACCAGGGCAGAGGGTGACGAGAACCCGCCCGGTGTCGATGATCTGCGCGCGGCCATTGCCGCCGACGATCCACGGATCGCGCCGGTCGACGCGGGTCAGGGCGTCGGGCTCGTCACGCATGTGGAACCCGTCGCCGAAACCATCGCACGCCTGTGCGCTGAAGCCGCCGAGCTGCTCACGGCAGGCTGACCTTGCAAAAATATGTTGACCGGTCTAGTTTTGGCTCGTGGGTGCAAAAGGAGCCGAAACCCGGTGCAAACTGATCAGGACCACCAGGTCACTGATCGAATCGCGCGGCTACTTCGGCACCGGACTCAAACAGATCGTCGAGGACAGTGGGGCGCCACGCGGGTCGCTCTACTTCCACTTCCCCGGCGGTAAGGATGAACTGATCTCGGCGGCACTCACCGACAGTGGCACCGAGATGGCGCAGCTGATCCGCACCATCGAGGCGACCGACGCGCGGGAATTCGCCCACACCATGCTCCGGCTGCTCGGCGATCAGCTCGAGTCCTCCGACTGGACCATCGGCTGCCCGGTGGCGGCAGTGGCATTGGATACCGCGTCGACCAATGACGCTGTGCGACAGACCTGTTCGGCTACTTACCGCCTCTGGGAAGACGCCATCCGGGAGCGGCTGATCACGTTCGGTCACCCCGAGCCCGAACGCCTCGCCACGGCGGCACTCGCCCTGATCGAGGGTGGATTGGTGCTGGCCAGAGCGCACCGCGATCGTCGACCTCTCGATCGACTGACCGACACCATCGACCTGCTCGTCTGACCCCGCAGCGCCCGCAGCGGGGCTCGTTTATCACCACAAAATATGCCAATCGGTCTACTGAAAGTAGGACATCATGGTTCATACCGATTCGATCGTTTTCGGGGCGGCCGGATTCATCGGCCGCTCGCTGGTCGCGGAATTGCTGCGCACCGGGCACACCGTCACGGCCGCCTTGCGCGCCGGCAGTGAGCAGCGCCTGTCCGCGTGGCTGGTCGAGCAAGGCGTGGACACCGCCGGTCTCACGATCACCACCACCGATATCGCCGAACCAGATCTCGCATTGGGTGACTCGATCGAAGGAGTACGCGATGTGTACAACGCGGCCGCCTTGATGAAGTTCGGGCTCGATGCCGACGTGGCGCGTCGGGTCAATCTCGACGGTGCGCTGCACGTGCTGGAATGGGCAGCGCGGCAGCCGGATCTGCGTCGTATCGTGCACATCACCGGATACCGCGCCGAAGCCGGACACACCGACTACCGTTCCGGCGCCTACGAGGCCTCGAAGGTCGAGGCCGACGCGCTGCTGCGAAAAGTGGCTGCTGACAAGCACATCCCCCTGACCTTCGCCAACCCGTCCGGCGTGGTCGGCCCCGGTCAGTTCTTCGGGCTCGCCGACCTGATCGACTTGCTGTGGCGCGGCAAGTTGCCCGTGCTGCCGGGGTCGGCCGACACGTTCATCCCGGTCGTCGACCTGAACTACCTCACCCGTTTCATCGTCGGCCTGCCCACCCTGCCCGACACAGCGGGACGTTCCTACCCCGTCCTCGACGCCACGACCCCGAATCTTCCCGAGCTGATCCGCCTCGTCGCTGATCACTTGCATGTCCGCGCACCGCGCATCACCGTCCCTGCCGAAATCTTGCGGCGGCTGCCGCGGGCACTCACTCAGACCGATCCCGAGACGCTGTCATTCATCAGCAGCGACCGATACGACACCTCCGCCGGCGACGAAGTCGCCGCACGGCTGGGTATCACGCAGCCACCGGTCGGCGATCTCCTGCGGTCCTATGCCGACCGGATCGTCGCCACTCGTAATGGTGCCGTGGAGACGACGCGGGCAGCCGGTTTCCACACGGGAACCTGGCTGAGCGGCGATCATGCCGACCCAGATTATGTGCTACTGCACGGCATTCCACTCGACAGCGATTCGTGGGCCGATCTCACCGATGCGCTGGAAGGTTCGGTTCTCGCCGCGGATCTGCCCGGACTCGGCCGCTCGGCCGCGACGAACATGTCGTCAGCCGAGTGGATCGACGACGTACTCACGCCGGTACGCAGCACGCCCGTGCTCGTCGGGCACTCCCTCGGCACCGGTGCCGCCGTCGAATACGCGCTTCGCCACCCGGATCGGGTTTCGCGACTGGTGCTGATCGCACCGTGGTTCCTCCAGTCACAGGTGCCGTGGATTACCGCTTCGCCTCTGGCTGCCGCTGTCGCGAAGCGGCTTCCGGTCGCGAAACTGGCCGCGCGCCTGGGTATTCCGAATGGCGCCGCGATCGAGTCGGCGGTCGCGGGCCTGCGGCGCACCGGGGTGGCTCAGCGTACGTTCGCGATCATGCGGGCGGTACGCACGGATCGATACCGTGCCGACCTGGCCGCGAAACTCGCCGAGGTCCGCGTTCCGGTCGACATCGTCGTCGGTGCCGACGACCCGCTGACGCGGCCGACCACCCACCGGGTCACCACCATCGCCGGTGCCGGACACTACCCACAGCTGACCCATCCCGACCAAGTCATCCGCGTGATCGAGGGCTCGGAAAAGTCTGTCTCCCAGCAGGTTTAAGCAGGCAGTTCGACCCGCACGGCCGGATCGTTCAGCAGCGCCTGCCCGAGTTCGACGGTTTCGGCACCGCGCCACCGCGCATGCCAGGTCGGCACGCCACCGGACAGGTTCAGCTCGCGGGCGGCGGTGAGCAACGGCAGTTCCACCCGCGCCGCCTCGACGGTGACCCGCGCATTGGTCGGCGTATGCGACCACACGTCGTCGACAACGTCGGTGATGCGCACACCCAGGCGATGCCCGACAGCCAACCGCGCGTCCTGCCACAGCAGCCGGACCTGGGTTTCGGTGCGAACCGGGGCGATCCCCCGGCTCATCACCGTGGCGCGGCCGTCGGGTGCGATGTCGTAGAGCTCCAGCGCGACCGTCGCCTCGGGCGGGCCGGACAGTGTCAGGGACGCCGTGGGGCGGCCCGCCAGGTGCACCGGCTGGGTGACCGGATCCGAGATGGACCAGATCTCCCGGTCGGCGCCGGGCAGCAGACCGCGATCGACATAGGTTCCGGTGCGCAACTGGACCGTCGTGCGGCGCGTATCGACCGGCGGCCACACGTCTTCGCTGCGCCACCCGCCGTCGAACTGGCCGACGGTGACCGGCGGGCCGGGCACCTCCACATCGGCACCGGCCACGTGCCGGTCCAGGAATGCGGACAGTTCGGCGGCGAAATGCGGTGTGCCGCACTTCTCCCGGCAATCGGAGTGGCCCCACTGTCCGAACCAGGCACGATGCTCGCCCGGGCCCCGCGCTTCCCAGGCCTCGATGACCCGATCGGCGCGGGTATTGGCATCGAGGAAGCCCTGGCCGAGGAACAGCGGGGTGGTGTTGCCGCGTAGGTCCTCGACCATGTCGCGCTCCCGCCAGCCGGGGTCGGCGCCGTTGTGGTTCACGGTGAGCCCGAGATAGCTGTCGGCGCAGGCCTGGGTCATCTGGACGGCGTTGGCTTTGTACTCGTCGCTGTCGGCCCAGTGACCGGGGGTCGACGCGATGGCCAGGTGCTCGCCGCCTGCCATGTCGGCGGGGCGCACACCGTCCTCGGTCAGCGGTTTGCCGCCGAACTTCCACGAGGTGCCCTGCATGTACAGGTACGAATACGGGTCGACGACCGGCGCGAACGCCGCGACCGCCGCGAGCCCCTTCGGCTTCTCGGCCAGCGCCATCATCCCGGTCCAGCCCTCATAGGAGGTGCCGACCATGCCGACCCGGCCGGTCGACCACGGCCTGCTCGCCGCCCACTCGACCGCCGCGACCACATCGGAGCGCTCCCCCGGCCCGCCGTAATCCGGGCAGCCGTTGGACCCGCCGAAGCCGCGCAAATCCACGATCACATAGGTGTAGCCGGCCTGCAGCGCCCATTCGACCGGCAGATTCTCGGTCGAAGGCCCGCCTTCGGGTCGAGGCACACTGAGATAGGCCAGATGCGCTCGGTACGGACTGACGGTCAACAGCACCGGCGTCCGCACATCCGGCGCCAGGCCGGGAGGCCGCAACACATCCGCGTGCAACCGGGTTCCGTCGGCCGCGGTCAGATACTCCTGCGTCCACGTGAACTCCACCGGCGCCTCGGCCACCACCGGTGCCGCCGCCATCCCGACCACCAACGCCACGCCGGCCATCGCCCGCGCCGCCACAACGCCCCATCGCACCCCTGGACTATTACCGCAATCCGCTCACCCGTCCAGCCCCGATATCCGGGGGGCGAAAACCCCGGATACGGGAAAGTCCACCCGCCGTGTGATCACGGAACGGGTGGACTCAACCGTTTACTGCGTACCCACTGCTTAGGGAACGGGCCGATCAGCACCGTTTCCGCAGGTCAGGCTTACACGTCGTAGTAGAGCTCGGACTCCGTGCAGGACGTTTGTTGCTGATGCCTGCGCTCGGTTCGTGTGCTTAACCTGGGGTTTCGATCGCCGTCATCGTTGGCAGGATATGGGCGCATCCGCGCCTACTGCGGACGGATTGCGGACGGGTTGAGGTCGACCAGGTTCGCATCTCAAGGTTCTCGTTGATTCTGGGCCCATTCCGGCATCCGACGGCCTGGCGCGGCCAGCCACGAGAGTGTCCCCAGGTGGAGTGATCGCAGTCCGCATGCAAAGCAGGTGCTAGATCGTCGTCGCCCAGACTCGGCAGATGTGCGCCCGGTAATGGTCTACGACCGTGGTCCACCGGACACTTCAGACCACCCTGCGGTCCAGCAGGCGCAGGCGGCAGCGGGCCGCGGTTCGGGATCGGGTACCGCAAACCACTACCAGTACGCGTGCCGGACGTTGCCGGACGCTGCCCAATAGTGCCGGACAAGTGCCTATCATTGCCATACACATGCCGATCGTGGTACAAAAGTGTGGCCGGATGAGCATCGGGCAACGGACACACTGCCCCCACACGGGCAGAAGGGAAAGTGAAGACATGACCGAACGGAAGCCCTCTTCCCTCGTGCAGGTGGCAGCGTTCATCGCCAGCGTCGGGGTCGGGAACCGGTTCACGATGAAGCAGCTCAACGCCGCGGTCCCGGATGTCATCCAGACCGACCGGCGGATGCGCGATCTCCGCCAGATGGGCTGGAAGATCGACAACTACAAGACCAACGCCACCCTGCCGCCCGACCAGTACCTCCTGCAGGAGATCGGGGTTCGGGTCGACCAGGGAGAGCGCCGCCCGCCCACCATGCGTCAGTCGATCACCGGAGCCAAACGGCGCCGCATCTTCGACCGCGACGGAATGGCGTGCCGGATCTGCGGAGTCACCGGCGGACAGGAGTTCCCCGACGCCCCTGGCCGCAAGGCTGTCCTCACCATCGGTCACATCGTCCCGAAGGACCGTGGCGGATCCGACAACGACGACAACCTTCAGATCGAATGCCAGCGCTGCAACGACGAGGCGCGCAACAACACCCAGTCGCCGCCGGACCCGGCAGAAGTTCTGACCGCCATCCGCAACCTCAAGGGTGGGCGCGAAACCAAGAAGACGATTGTCGGATGGATGCTCGCCGGCAAACGGGAGATCAGCGACGCCGAGCGCGCTTTCGGCAATTGGTGGCGGCTCCCCCACGACCAGCGTCAGGAGGTCAAGGATGCCCTGGTCAGGGAAGTGCTCTGACTCCGATCAGAGGTAGAGGGGCCGCGGGGCTGCTGATCACTCCAACAGCAGCCCCGCCTTCGCCGCAGACTTCTTGTCGCACCCCCGACGTAGCGTGGAAACGACTCCACAACAACATGTTTCACTCGCAGGAGCAGAACCCATGGTGACGAGCACCAGTGCCTCCGAAGTCGTAGACCACTTTGCCCCCAACGGCACCAAGACCAACAAGTTGCTGGACTGGTGGAAACACCGGCGAGGCCTTGGCCACGTCGCTCAAACTGTCCTGGCCCACGTAAGCCGAACACCTTACACCGTCGTCGCCGAGGACATCGCGACCCTCACCACGAACCATCCTCTTGGCGAGATCCGCCCCAGCCGGGCCTATCAGGTCGACGCCATCAAGAACTGGAATCCCGGCTACGCGTTCACCCACCTGTTCCACCAGATGCTCGAGGAGCACCGCGGGGTTTTCACCTGGGACGAGTTCCGCGAATGGGCTCAGCACCCAGCAGTGGAAGACAGGCTGTGGCGACCCGCGCAAGCAGTCATCGAGGCTGCGGTGGCATCCGGAGCGGACCCGAAGGAAGCCCACGAGGCGATGCAATGGCGGATCGGAGTGTTCTACTACTCGTTCCTGCGCGAGCTCTACGTCATCGCCCGATTCCGCGAGCAAGACCTCCCCGTCCTGTGCCACCCGCTCGCCGACGCCCTATTCCGCACCGACGCATGGTGCGACAACGTCATCGTCGAGCTATACATCCCCAACCCCACATTCAAAACCAGCGACGCCGGCCGGAAGTGGAAAGCCCGCGAGCTGTTCGCCGACCAGCCACATTTCGAAGTCGTCGAGCTGGCCATGCCCACACAGCACACCTTCGGAAACCTGCATCTCCCTGGCCCTCGGACAATCGATCTGGCTGCCAACAAGATCCGGCAGGCGCTCGAGCGGTCACAGGCTCGTGCGGAGACCGCCTAGTAGACATTGTTATGCGCCCCAACGGCGGCCGAGGTAGGGGCGATGGGCACCCCTGACCCCAGTTCAGCCGGTGGGCGAAATCGCCTGGTCAGAGGAATTTTCGATGGGGCACTGCTCGGTGCTGACATGGGAGTTGTTCAGCGTCGTTCGTATCGTGTGGTCCCGTTCCGGTCCCGTTGTCGGAGCCTCGAAATAGGGTGCGCATGTGACAGACAGCAATGACCCAGACTTGGAGGAACGGAGCGGCTTGTGGCTGATGACAGCGTAGAAACAGCTACCACGTGGCCATTGGAAGGCAGCTTCGCCTGTGGTAGCGGCTTCTTAGTGACACCTGACTGCCTCGGGCAGAAATTTCGAACGCGAACTGCGAACCACGAGTTGTTTCTTACGCTGCCAGTCCGACCAGATGGCACGGAGGCGAACGACCTGCGACGCACGCCGTGGACGTACGTTCTTGAGGGCGACGAGCGAGACGCTTGCTGGTCGGATGACGAATGGGGCACCGTAGCAGGCGCTGCCGGGGAGACACCGATCTACGCGCATATCAAAAGGTGCGTTGTCCACTCTCAGGTCGCAGCGAATGATGAGGTTGAGTTCAAGGCAGCTGCCCAGCAGTTCGGAGACGAGTTAGCCGCCTGGTGGAATTCCGTCTGCGATTGGCTCGACATTCTCACTTTGCAGGATTTTGCCAGCCTCAAGCGCGCTCAGCGGAGCATTCTAAACGACTCGGTACAGATGTGGAGCGGCGATTCAGTCGGTATCCGAAAGGCGGGCATCAGTTACCAGATCTTTACAGGTGGAATACACCAGGTCGAAGTACTTGATGCGAACCAGCTACAGGCCGCATTCGATTTGGCTGCACGTGGAACGCGGCCTGACGCTGAATGGCTATTCATGAGAGATGCGCGCTCCCTCCTAAACGCTGGCGAGTATCGGCGAGCGGTGATCGACGCGTGTACAGCAGCAGAGCTCGCCGTGACTTCGCTCATCGACCGGAAATTTGACGATGACGGGACAACAAAGGTTGAACGTAAACGAGAGTTCGGTGCACATCATGGACTCTTTAAGCTCACTCAACTCCACAAGAAGCGGCGGGCCTTCGGGAAACTGCCTACACGCTTGGTCGAGGAGGTCGGCGCTCCTCGAAACAAGGCAGCTCACAAGGGTGCGTCTCTCAGCAGAAATGAAGCAGAGACTGCTATCGGAACCGCAGCAGAAGTCGTTTCCATTGCTTTCCCGCTCAGCTCGATAGTCCCCGGTTTCCCGGCCAGCATTATTCGTTCTTCGCGACAGTTGGGAATTCTGCCACAGGACGAATACATGCATTTGGCGAGAGGATGCGACTTCGTAGCAAGGGCGGAATTGCCGTCGGCCGCAGGCATGAACGGGCAGTCAGCGATCATGCTTACGGGGCGAACTGTCCGTCACGATGACACCCCCTCTGAAACGAGTTCTTGACCATCCGGAGTCGAAGCGGAAGTCGGCCTGGTACGAACAGTTGGCGCCCGATCCTGCGCCTGAAAAGCGGAAGGTCGCCGGTTCGATCCCGGCCCTGGCCACAAAGATCCCCTCACCAAAACACCTGGTAGAGGGGATTTTTCGCGTTCTACCCCCGCTCGGGTACCGGTCGAGATTTTGACCGTGGTTTACCGCTGAAATCCGGTGCTTGGGGCACGTGGGGGGGCACGGGGTCTTGGCCCTGTTCTGGGTTGGGTTGCGCACACTGGGGGCTGGCTCACCGCCTGCCCGTTAAGGCCTGCCTTTCACGCGCAGAGGCTCACAGGTCAAGGGTGGCGAAAGCCATCAGCGAAGCTGACGCGAATGCGCCCTTGAGGTGTGAGGGGCGCGGGATCACACAATGCAGGCCAACCCAGTACAGGGCCACGCGGCCACCGGTCGCGATACCACCGACCTCACCGCGGATTCTGTTCAGCAATTCGCCGGGCTGGGTGTTGCGGGCCTGGGGTCGGCGTCGTTGGCGACCCGCTACCGGCTTCGTTGACGGCGGCCAGGAGGTGGAGAAGGGGGCCGAAGCCCCCTCCCGGGCTAGGCGTATTCGGTCATGGCGGCTTCGGTGGCGAGGTAGTCGGTGAGGCAGGGCTGGCAGGCGAAGAGGGGCTTCCAGGGGCCGTGGTCGTGCTCGGGGAAGACGGTGGTGGCGGGTGCGGTGGTGCAGGCCCAGCAGGTCGGGTGAGTGGTGATGATCATGATGGGGGTTCCTCTCCGGTTGGGGTGGTCTGGCTCTGTGTCGGTGGAATCTGGGCTCGCCCGGACCAGGCCGCGCCCGCCCCGGCAAAGGCTCACCGCCCGAGGTGGTCACCCGGCAGAGTGATCGAGGTGAGGTGAAGTGCCCGAAATGACGTCGCCGCTGGTGACCACCTCGGGCGGTGACACGTCTTGGTCTTTGCCGGGGTGGGTGCGGTCTGGTACGCCTTCGGCAGATTCCGTCGACGCAGAGACAGGCCGCACCAGGCGGAGAGGAACCCTGGTGGCCATCGCTGCGGACTGGACTGCGACTGAACGCGACAACTGACCATCGCAACGGGACGAACTGGCATGGACCTCGACCGGACCGGACCACAGCCAGTCGACCGGGCAGAGTGCCGGCCTTTTCGCCGACGACTGCGGGAGAGCCAATCGGGGACGGCACCCGTCGCGCCCAGCACTGCTCGGTTGTTGGGAAAGGCGGTCAGATAGGACCAAGTCGCCGGTATGGCGCAAGCGTGCCGCCGACGCGCCGACGTGCCCAGGCGGCGCCTTATCAGCCTGGTTGCGCGTCGAAGCGCGGCGGCGGCGCGCATGCGCCGCCGCAGGCGCTCTTGACTCTATATAGCCGAATTCGGCAACCACTTCGTGAAGTGAGAGGCGCTCAACAACTCGGGGTGTCGTGAACCTGGCCGGTGAACCCAGCGAGATCGGTTGGCGTTCATGGCCTTCCACCCTGACCGCTCGACTAGGCTGGGCGTCACCTCCAGCTCAGGGGCGGTGTGGCAGCTGGTCCAGGCCGCATCGCGCCGAGGAAGGAGGTGGTGGGAGATGGCGAAACATCGCCGGAGGAAGAGCAAGGCCCCGGTCGACTACGGCATTGTCCTTGCAGGGGCTGCCGTGATCGCCGGGGCGCTCATGTTGGTCCGCCGAGTCTGGCTGGCTAGCTAAACCCACCTGGGTAGGGCGTCGGGCCAACGGCGTCCTACCCGCTCGGCATCACTCTCGTGACGTTCCTGATGGTACTTGACGTTGAACCTCAGGAACAGCGCGATGAGCGTCTAGTCACCTTGCGAAGTTACCTGGCAGCAACCGGCGAGGGTGTCGCATCCGGCGTAAGATGAACTCGTGAATGAAGCGATGGCGAAACTCCTAGCGCCACTTACTGATTCGCGACGTGCCCACTCCATTGCAGTCGGTGAGCGAATGGAGGGCGTTGCTAACGTGTTGCCGGAGAATTTGCGGGCCGACGCGATCACGGCCGCATACCTCCATGATGTCGGCTACGCGCAAGCCGGGCTCGGCTTCCACCCGATCGATGGGTCGCGACTGCTCCGCTCGTTGGGCTACTCGCCGATCGTCTGCCACATCGTCGCTTTCCACACGGCAAGCATGGTTGAGGCCGACGTGCGCGGAATTGACCCGCAGGTGTTCACCGAGTTCGAGCTCGACGACGTGCCGGGCCTCGACCTCGCGGACGACTTGATGTGGTGGGCCGATCTGTCGACGGGGCCGAATGGCGAATCGTTCACGGTCGACCAGCGAATTGACGAGATCCTGTCGCGATACGAGGCGGGAAGCGTCGTCCATACGGCGATCACCCGCTCTGCGCCGCTGCTCAGAGCGGCCGCTCAGCGTGCGGAAGGATCGATGTAGGGCTCATCCTGCGTAAGTGCCCAATCGAGGCGTTTTCGCTGGCTGGGGTCCATTTTCAGTGTCGGTATGCGGTCGATGGGCACCCACTCGACACGGGTGCTTTCGCTACTGGTGGTCGGAGTCCCACCAACCGCTTCCGCGCGGTAGATGACAGTGAATTCCTGCCGGACCTCGTCGTTGCTCGTGTAATGAATGACATGGTCCGGATCGGTGAAGATACCGACAATGCCGGTCAGTTCGACCGCGACGCCGGTCTCCTCGTCCGTCTCACGTACGGCGGTCCGGCTCAATGATTCGCCGGGGTCGTGGGCTCCGCCGGGCATCGACCAGTTGCCGTTGTCAGATCGGCAGATCAGAAGCACTGAGTCGCCCTGGCGGACAAATGCGCCAGCACTCGGCCGGACACTGTTGGCCGCAGGTGCGTTCGGATCGTGGTGGTAGTCGATTCGGCGTCCCATCACCTCAGGGTAGTTCGAGGTCCCCCAATTTCCAGACAGCCTCGAAGGACTCCATGTAGTAGTTGAACAGCTGTCCGCCGGGCACATGCTGGAGGTGTTGAACCGGCGACTTCGCCGCGTATGCGCCGTAGCTGTGGGTATTGACCAGCATCGAACCGTCGAACCGGTAGATGCTGTTGTACAGCGGCGTCCCATGCGTGGCGATCTGCACGTTCGGCGAGCTGGTCGTCTCCTTCAAATACTCCATGGTGGATTTGCAACGCTCCGGGAGAGACATCAAGCCCTCCTCTTTCGCCCGCTTGAGAACCTCGGGCGCATCGGGCTTTCCGAGAAGAATGCGGATTTCCACGCCCTGCGCAGCCTTCTGCTTGACGACGTTCACGAAGTCGAGGGATTCGACCAGGAAACCGCCCGCGTAGACCAGGACATCGATGTGGCTGGTCGCCTGTCGCATGAGCGTCCGCCACACTTCGTGGGGCACGTCCGGGCGAGTGGGCCAGAGCTGCACCAATTCAGACTGGGACGCTGCGGCTGAGCGGCTGCCGGTCAACAGCTCGGGCCACAGGTATGTCTCGTCTCGATCCAAGAGCCGGGCGACCCGCAGACGCATGTCCGGATGCGGTAGCCGATCCTGCGTGATCCACCGCTCGACCGTCTTGGTCGACACTTGGGCCTGCTCGGCAAGGCCGTTCTTGGTCAGATTCGCCGCGTTCATCGCCCCGCGAAGCCGCTCGTTTGCCATGACTCCATGGATCGGGTCATCGGTGGACACCGTGCGCACCAAGATGCTGCCCGGCCACAGCCCTGATGACTGGGAAAACCGTGCCGACCACCTGGCCCACGCCTTCGGTACCCAACATGCCGCCGTCACGGTCGCCGGACCTGCCCTGATCGAAATCAGCTTCCGCCGTACCGATTCCCTCGCCGACCCCGTCGTCGTCCCGTTCGAGTCGATGGCCGGATTCAAGAACGTCACCAACAAGGCCGCATGACCACCGCTGAGATTCCGCTACCCGAAGGAGGCCGCGTCATGACCGATCAACCTGATGCCCCTGCGGCCTCCCTCGGCCGTCTCACCGCCGCCCAACGCCGGGCAATGCCGTCGCTGAAGGACATCGCCGAATCCGCCGCCGAGAAAGAAGGCGTGTGCGCTCGGGTCGTCCCGATGCGTGCTGTCGATGACCGCACCGGCAAGATTTCCTACATCGGCGCCCCGTGCAAATGCCGCTTCGAAGCGATCTGCCCCGCGTGCGCCAAGGCTTACCGCAACCTGCGGATGACACAGCTTCGTGAAGGGTGGTGCCTGGATCAGGAACCGGTCGATGAGACCGTCGAGCCGACCCAGCAACACACCGACCTGCTCAGCATCCGCTCCCACCTGTTCGACCAGTTCCGCCAGGCCCGCGAGTCCGGCGACGACGACATGATGGAATCCATCCGCGCCGCTGTCGCCGACATCGATACCGAGCTGCGCGAACTCGGGGTGAAAGGCCGGTTCCCGTCGCTGGATGAGAAGCCGCGCCGTAAAGCCAAGTCGACCCGTCGTCGTCAGGACGTGCCCGACCTGCCCCGCCGCAAGGTCGAAAAGCGCACTGTCGGAGCGGTGTACAACGGCTACCAGCCCTCCACGTTCCTCACACTCACGTTGCCGTCCTACGGCGAGATCAACCGGGTTTGGGACCCTGCGGCGAAGAACGGCAAAGGCGAGTGGGTCTCGGACGGTTCGCCCGTCGACCCGGACACCTACGACTACTCCCGCGCGGCTCGCGACGCGATCCACTTCGCCGCCCTCTATGACCGGTGGGTACAGAACCTGCGTCGGGCGGTCGGCTGGAACGTGCAACTGTTCGCCACCGTCGAACCCCAGAAACGCGGTGCCCCGCACCTGCACATCGCGATCCGGGGTTCCGTGTCGAACAAGATGCTCCGCGCGGTTACCGCGGCGACCTACCGACAAATCTGGTGGCCCCACTTCGACCGCGAGGTCTACACCGGCGACAACATGCCCGTCTGGGACTACGAGGCCGGCACTTTCGTCGACCCGAAAACCGGCGCCCCACTGACCTCCTGGGATGACGCGCTGGCGGTGATGGACGAGGTAGACGACCTCGAACCCGCCCACGTGATCCGCTTCGGTGTCCAAAAGAAGCCGGTTCAGATCCTCGGCGGCACCGACAAGATGGACACCAAGGTTCGCTACCTGGTTAAGTACCTCACCAAAAGCGTCGCCGACCTGCTCGAACCACCGTCACGCCGGGTAGCCGAACACTACGACCGGCTCCACGCCGAACTATGCGTGACCCCGTGCTCACCGACATGCGGGGTGTGGTTGCGGTACGGCATCGTGCCCAAGGGCGCTACCGAGAAGACCCAACCCGGTCGATGCAAGCGCAAAGCCCACCGTCGCGACACCCTCGGGTTGCCTGGTCGCCGGGTGCTGGTGTCGAAGCTGTGGAGCGGTAAGACCCTCCCCGACCACAAGGCCGAACGACAGGAATTTGTTCGGCAACAACTCGCCGCCGTCGGCATCGTCAAACCCGACACCTCACACCTGCGTGTCTACCCGGTCCCGCCCGGCGACCCCGACGCACCACCACGCGAACACCTCGTCATGGCACTCGTCGCCGCCCGCTCAGCCTGGCGCAACGAGTACAACACCGCCCGCCTGGCGATAGCCGAAACACCGCCTGGCACAACATCTCTCGTTCAGCAATCCAACGCGGCATAGGGAGGAAACCCGCAATGAACACCGAAGAGACGTACCTACGGGCCAAGGACTGCGAAGCCCTCACCGGCATACCGGAAGCGACTTGGCGGTGGTGGGCCCACGTGGGCCAAGGACCAGCGAGCTTCAAGCTCAGCGCCCGCCGACGGGTGTGGCGCAAGTCTGTTGTTCTGGCCTGGATCGAGGAGCGCGAGCGGCTCACCGGAACGCAGGAGGCGGCCTGATGGGTACCTCACCGCGTCGCCACCGACGGTCGGGTGTAGAACCTCGCTGGTACAAGACCGTCACAGTTGTGGCCGAGGATGGCACGAAAACCCGCGAACAGGTGCCCTCGGCGAACTACGGCGTTGGGAAGAAGTGGCGTGCCCGGTACGTGGACGACCAGGGCAACGAGCATGCCAAGGGATTCGACCGCAAAACCGACGCACAAGCCTGGCTCGATACCCAGATGTCCGCGCTGGTACAGGGCACCCATGTCTCGCCCCGAGATGCTCAGCTGACCGTGCAACAGTGGTGCGATCTCTGGATTCAGGGCTACGGGGTACATCGCACGTCCACCGTCCGACAGGCCAAGGTGCACATCAAGCTGATCACTCACGAATTCGGCAACATGCCCTTGGCCGCCGTTCGGCCATCGTCGGTGAAGACCTGGGTGGCGAAGTTGAAGCGTGACGGTCGAGAGGCGAGCTACGTCTACGCCCTGCACTCACGCCTGTCGCAGATCATGAGCGACGCGGTGCATGAGGGGCTGCTGGTTCGTAACCCGTGCTCGCGCCGGACCGCTCCCCCGATGGGAAAGCAAAAGCCGTATGTTGCTACCACACAACAGGTTTGGGCGATCTATGACGCCTTTCCGGAACACCTTCGGGCAGCCGTTCTCCTCGGTGCGTTCGCGGGTCTCCGGGTCGCCGAAGTATCCGCCCTCAGGGTTGAAGACGTCGACCTGATGCGCGGAGTGATCAGCCCGAAGCAGCAATGGAAGAACGAACCGCTCAAGACGGACGCGAGCCGGACCCCGATTCCGATTCCACGGGAGCTGACTCTGCTGCTGTCGGCATCGGTGAAGAAGTGGCCCGCCGACCAGATGGTGACCGACGGCATGGGCAACCCGGCGCCGCCGTGGCACATCGATCGTGCCCTCCGATCTGTGCGGGCTGCGGGCACAGTGAAGGGGCTGCCCGAGGAATTCAGCTTTCATGACTTCCGGCACTACTTCGCTTCGCTGCTGATCGCCAAAAAGGCCGACATCAAGACTGTGCAGGCCCGTCTACGGCACGCGAGCGCGAAGACCACACTCGACACCTACGGGCATCTGTGGCCGGACGCAGACGAGTCCACCCGAACCGCAATCGGTGAAGTGATCGCGGAACGGATGGACTCGGGTACGGCAACTGCGGACGAACTGCGGACAGAGGACCGGGGTTAGATGCTCAGCCGCAGGTCAAGCCATCGAAATGGCTTACACGTCGTAGTAGAGCTCGAACTCGTACGGGTGCGGACGCAGGTTCACCGGCGCGATTTCGTTGTCGCGCTTGAGCTGGATCCAGGTCTCGATCAGGTCCTCGGTGAAGACGTTGCCTTCGGTGAGGTAGTCGTGATCCTGCTCGAGGCGGTCGATGACCGTCGCGAGGCTGGTGGGGGCCTGCGGGATGTTCTTGGCCTCCTCGGGCGGCAGCTCGTAGAGGTCCTTGTCGACCGGAGCCAGCGGCTCGATCTTGTTCTTGATGCCGTCCAGGCCGGCCATCATCATGGCGGCGAAGGCCAGGTACGGGTTACCCGAGGAGTCGGGCGCGCGGAACTCGATGCGCTTGGCCTTCGGGTTGTTGCCCGTCACCGGGATACGCACGGCAGCCGAGCGGTTGCGCTGCGAGTACACCAGGTTGATGGGGGCCTCGTAGCCCGGCACCAGACGGTGGTAGGAGTTGACGGTCGGGTTGGTGAACGCCAGCAGCGACGGGGCGTGGTGCAGGATGCCGCCGATGTAGTGACGCGCCAGATCCGACAGGCCGCCGTAGCCGGCCTCGTCGTGGAACAGCGGCTTGCCGTCCTTCCACAGCGACTGGTGCACGTGCATGCCCGAGCCGTTGTCACCGAAGAGGGGCTTCGGCATGAAGGTGACAGACTTGCCTTCCTGCCACGCGGTGTTCTTCACGATGTACTTGAACAGCTGCAGGTCGTCCGCGGCGCCCAGCAGAGTGCCGAACTTGTAGTTGATCTCGGCCTGACCGGCGGTGCCGACCTCGTGGTGGCCACGCTCGAGCTCGAAGCCCGCGTTCTGCAGGTTGGTCGAGATCTTGTCGCGCAGGTCGACGTAGTGGTCGTACGGGGCGACGGGGAAGTAACCGCCCTTGTTGCGGACCTTGTAGCCGAGGTTGCGGCTGCCGTCCGGGTTGAACTCGTTGCCGGTGTTCCACGAGCCCGAGATCGACTCGATCTCGTAGAACGAGCCGTTCATGCCCGAGCCGTAACGGATGCCGTCGAAGATGTAGAACTCGGCCTCGGCACCGAAGTACGCGGTGTCGGCGATACCGGTCGAACGCAGGTACTCCTCCGCCTTGCGCGCGATGTTGCGCGGGTCGCGGGAGTACGCCTCACGGGTGAACGGGTCGTGCACGAAGAAGTTCAGGTTGAGCGTCTTCGCGGCACGGAACGGGTCGATCCGGGCGGTGCTGAAGTCGGGGAGCAGGAGCATGTCCGACTCGTCGATCGACTGGAAGCCACGCACCGAGGAACCGTCGAACGCGAGACCCTCTTCGGCCAGGTCGGCGGTGAACGCCTTGGCCGGGATCGAGAAGTGCTGCTGGACGCCGGGAAGGTCCGAGAAACGGATATCGACGTATTCGATGTCCTGTTCCTTGATGTACTGGATGACCTCTTCGGCCGTGCTGAACGTCACTTGTTCTCCTTACGGATCGGTTCCCAGCCCGTCACGATGCGTGGGTTCGTCGCGACCTGACGTTATGGACGCGGTGTTTCCCTACAGTCAAGGCTGTGTTTCGCCAGTGTTACGCGCATGCCGGGCGACGGTGATGTCTGCCATCCGGGCGCGACCTGCAGGCCCAATCCTGCCATCTTCACTTGCGCGCGCTCACGTGACCTCCGTCAATGCGGTCGGTAGCCGCCCCTGACCCGGCTCTATCCTGGAACTCATGGCGCGCATCACCGGCACATGGCTCTCGGGCAATCCCACCGAAGGCGACGACGAGACACCGGGTTACCCCGGCGAGCTCTACGGGTTGCCTCGCGAGGGCGCGGGCTCGCTGGCCCCGACGTGGCGGCGGGTGGTGGCGCTGTTCGTCGACTGGTTCATCGCGGTGGGCATCGCGGCCGTCATCACCGGCAGTTTCGCGTCGTCGTCGGTGCCGCTGCTGGTGTGGTTCGTGATCGGTGTGCTCGCGGTGACGCTGTTCGGGTTCACCCCCGGCCAGTACTTCCTGCGGATGCGGGTGGCGCGGATCGACGCGCCCGTGCCGGTCGGGTTCGTGCGCGCGCTGGCCCGGCAGGTGCTGGTGTTCTTCGTGGTGCCCGCCCTGTTCACCGATGCCGACGGCCGCGGCATGCACGATCAGGCCACCGGCACCGCTCTGGTCAACGCCCGCTGATCGAGCGCGTGGCGTGCGGCGCGGCCATACGATCGGGCCGTGTCACTGAATCCGGCCCTACTGGCCGTACGTTTTCTGCTCGAACTGATCGCCATCACCTCGTTCGGGGTGTTCGGCTGGCGTGCCTTCGATTCCCCGTGGCGATATCTGCTCGTCGTGGTGCTGCCGGTCGCGGCGGCTGTGCTGTGGGGCACGCTCGCGGTCCCCGACGACCCGAGCCGCAGCGGTGACGCGCCGGTGCCGGTCCCCGGTCCGGTGCGGCTCGGCGTCGAGTTCGCGGTGCTGTTCGGCGGGGCCGCGGCCCTCTGGGCAGCGGGGCTGCCACGGTTGGTGCTGATCTCGGCGGCTGTCCTCGTCGGCTATCACCTGCTGGCCTACGACCGTGTCCTGTGGCTGCTGACCGGCCGCACGCCCCAGGCCTGAAAGCGGCGAGCCCGCCACCTCCCATGGTGACGGGCTCGCGACGGGGTGGATCAGCGGCGACGGATGGCGCGCTGCATGCCCTTCATCTTCGCGCCCGGGGGCATCGGGCCCTTCGGCATCGCGGGACCGCCGCTGCGGGAGCTGAGGGCCGAGAGCCTGCCCTCGATCTGGTCGATCCGCTTGACGTCGATATTGCGCGGCAGCTTGGTGAGGAACTTCTGCAGATCCTTGAGCGGGGTCTGCCCTTCCTCGTTGCCGACGATCACCTCGTAGATGGGGGTGTCACCGATGAGGCGCCCGGTGCGCTTCTTCTCCTGCGCGATGAGCGACTTGACCCGCTGCGGCGAACCCTCGGCGACGAAGATGACGCCCGGCAGACCGATCACGCGGTGCACCGCGTCGAGCTGGGTGGTCGCGGCCACGCCGTTGGCGACCCGCCACTTGCCCTGCAGGTTCTCCAGCACCCACGCCGCCGCGCCCGCCTGACCCTCGGCCTTGCGGTAGACGTTCTTCTGCACGCGCCGCCCGAAGATGATGAAGGCGAACAGCACACCGAGCAGCAGACCGAGGGGCAGCAGGAACCACTGCATGTCGAAGATCAGGCCGATGACGAAGAACACCACCGTCGTGGCCACGAGTGCGCCGATCATCAGCGGCAGCAGCGCCTTGTCTTCCTTGCGCTGCATGTTGAACGCCTGCCACAACTGCTGACGACGTTCGCGTGATGCCTGCTTACGGGCCGCTTTAGCCGCGGCCTTGGCTTCCTTCGACGGCTTGCCGCCCTTGCCTCCTGCCATGGTGTTCAGCTTAGATGCACGCTCGCGCGCCGGTCGGACCGCATGACACTCGCGACGATTCGCCGCACTTTCCGCCGCGTGTCCGGCGAGAATGGCGCAGGTGCGCCCGATCACCGACAACAGTGCCCACTCCCCCGTCACCGACGGTGCCGACGACGACGTGGCCGAACGACTTGCCGCGGCCCTGCGCTGCGCGACGGTCTCGGCCGACGATCCCGCCCGCAGCGCCGACGCCGAGTTCGCCCGCCTGGCCGAGCACCTCGAGGCCGCGTTCCCGCTGACCCACGCCGAGCTCGACCTCACCCTGTTCGGCCGCAGCAGGCTCTACCGCTGGCCGGGTGTCGAGGAGGGCGTGTCGGCGATTCTGCTGGCCCATCAGGACGTGGTCCCGGCCGACGACCCGCAGCGCTGGACCCATCCGCCGTTCGCCGGTGTGGTCGACGACGAGTTCATCTGGGGCCGGGGCGCGATCGACGACAAGAGCCGCGTGCTCGCCGTCCTCGAGGCCGTCGAGTGGGCATTGCGGAACGGAATCCGGCCGAGCCGCACGGTCTACCTGGCCTTCGGTCACGACGAGGAGGTGTTCGGCGACGGCGGCGCGGTGCGCATGGCCGGGCACCTGCGCGACCTCGGCGTCCGGGCCGATCTGCTGCTCGACGAGGGCGGTGTCATCACCGACGGGGTCGCCGACGGCGTCGACCGGCCGGTCGCCAGCATCATGCTCGGCGAGAAGGGCTACGCGACGGTGCGGCTCTCGGTGACCGAGACCGGCGGGCACTCCTCGATGCCCGGGCGGCAGACCGCGGTCGGCAGACTGGCCCGCGCGGTGGCCCGGGTGCAGGACCGGCCGATGCCGTTGCGGCTGACGCCGGTGATCGCCGACATGCTGGCCCGGATGCGCGTGGCGCTGCCCGGGCCACGCCGCAAGCTGCTCGGGCTCACCGATTCCGAGGTGCTGTCGCGGCTCGCGGCACCGCTGCTCACCCGGATCATGGCACTGGCTCCCAGTACGGAAGCGCTCGTGCGTACGACGACGGCACCCACGGTGATCGCGGGTGGGGTGAAGGCCAATGTGCTGCCGCAGAGCGCGGAGGCGCTGGTGAATTTCCGTATCCTGCCCGGTGATTCGGTCGCGGCCGTCCTCGCGCACTGCCGCCGGGTGATCGGCGACGACGGCGTGACGGTCGAACTCGTCGGCCCCACGTCGGAACCGTCGCAGGTCAGCGGCGCCGGACCCGCCTACGACGTCATCGCCGACATCGCCACCGATTTGGTGCCGGGCATCGTGACGACGACCGGGCTGGTGCCCGGTGCGACCGACTCCCGCCACTACGACGATTTGGTCGAAACGCGCTGCAACTTCGCGCCGATTGTGCTCGACGCCAAAGACCTGGAACGTATCCACGGAACCGACGAGCGGATCTCACGGCTCAACTACGCTCGGCTGATCGAATTCAATCGGCGTCTGATCCAGTGGCTCGCGTCGAGCGACGCACCCGAGCAGGCCACGACCGGCCGGACAGCGCCCGAGCCGACAGGAACGCAGCAATGACAACCGACACCGGTGACTTCGCGGGTAACGGCGGCCGGATCGCCTGGCGCGCATGGCGACCCGAGACACCGCGCGCGGTGGTGACGCTCGTGCACGGCGTGGCCGAACACTCCGGCCGTTACGAATACCTCGGCGCCGCGCTGGCAGAGGCCGGGTTCGCGGTGTACGCCCTCGATCATGTCGGACACGGGCGGTCCGGCGGTCGTCGCGCCAACATCGATTCGATGGACGCCGCCGCCGACAATGTGACGACCCTGCTCGACCTCGCGAGCACCGCCAACCCTGGGCTGCCGCGATTTGTGCTCGGGCATTCGATGGGCGCTCTCGTCGTGCTGCACCTGGCTACCCGCGCGCCCCTCGACGTAACCGGCGTGGTGGTATCGGCGCCGCCGCTCGACATCCCGCTCGGCAACCCGGTTCAGCGGGCCGCCGCACCACTGCTCACCCGGTTCGCCCCGAATCTCGGTGTGCTGAAACTGGATTCGTCGCAGATCAGCCGCGATCCCGACGTGGTTCGCGCCTATGACAACGACCCGCTGGTGTTCCGCGGCAAGCTACCCGCCCGCACCGCCGTGGAAATCTTGCGTCACACCGACCTGGTGAAACAACGCCTCGGTTCGCTCACCGCACCGCTGCTCGTGCTGCACGGCACCGGCGACGCGATCGCCGCGCCGTCGAGCGCCGACGTACTCGAACGCGACGCGGGCTCGGCCGACAAGACCGTGCGCCGCTACGCGGGCTACTACCACGAGGTCTTCAACGAACCCGAGCGCGACGAGGTGATCGGCGACGTCGTCGACTGGCTCACGGCCCATATTACCGACAAGTAACTTGTCGGCTAGTAGACTCCGACCATGGGAAACACCACTTCCGGCGCCGTCGCCTTCATCCGCGCCAGCTGGCACAGTTCCATCGTCAACAAAGCACACGAGGGCTTCCTCGCCGAGTACGCCGACCTGGGCTTCGACCAGGCGGTGGTCGAGGTGTTCGACGTGCCCGGTGCCTTCGAGATCCCGTTGCACGCCAAGCGCCTGGCCGCCACCGGCCGCTACGAGGCGATCGTCGCTGCCGCCTTGGTCGTCGACGGCGGCATCTACCGCCACGACTTCGTCGCCTCGGCGGTGATCGACGGCCTGATGCGCGTGCAGCTCGACACCGATGTGCCGGTGTTCTCGGTGGTGCTCACCCCGCATCACTTCCACGAGCACAGCGAGCACGTGGACTACTACACCAACCACTTCGTGACGAAGGGAGCCGAGGCTGCCCGCGCGGTGGCGAACACCCTCAGCTCCCTTCGATCGCTGCCGGTTTCCTGACCTACTGGAACTGACTCCAGCAGACCTGCTCGCCCTGCAGGACGCCGGTGCGGAAGGCCTCGAGTCGCTGGTATCCGCTCGGCACCACCTTGCCGTCGACATCGCTGGCGGCGAGGCCGTCGGCGAGCAGGCCGGAGACCGCTTCGTCGAGGTCGCCCGCCGACAGTCGCGGATCACTGCCCGGCTCGCTGAGTTTCGTGGTGAGCGCACCCGACAGGCAGGCCGTGCGAAGGCCCGCGGTGGCCGCGCCGGTCAGTGAGACCTTCCGATCCTGTTGCAGCGCAAGCGCGTAACGGGAGACGAAGACCACGGCGGCGTTGTAGTCGCCGGTGACGACCGCCGACAGCGGTTCCTCCGCACCGCTCGCGCCTTCTCCGGCCCGCTCGGCCATGGCGGGCACGTCGGTGCCGATGGTGTTGGACGAAGGGCAGTACGAGACCGGTTCGGTCGTGGTCGTTTTCGCGCAGTTGCGGGTGACGCCGCTGTAGTCGAACTTCGGCACGTTCTGCACGGGCATCGACTTGCCGAGCTGGGTGGCGAGCGTGCTGAGCGTTTCCTTGTCCACCGGCAACTGCTTGTCGCGCTCGTCCTCCTCGAAGGTGACCGGCAGCCCCTCGCGGCGCTTGGCGATCTCGTCCTTGTCGATGGCCTTACACGCCTTGGCGCCGTCGGTGTAACCCATCTGCACCGCGGTGACCCGCTCGAACGCCGAACCGTGGATGGCGTCGGGATCGTTGGGGTCACGGTCGCGCACGGCGACGGTCGCACCGAGGACACCGTTGAGGCCGTCGGTGGTGTTGAGGGTGAAGTGCTTCGAATTGCCTTCCGCCACATGGCGGAGGAACACACCGGCCAGGCAGTCGGCCTGCTGCTCCTTCACCAGGCCGTCCATCAGGAACCCGCGCAGCAGGTCGGCCTGCGCCTGGATGGCGTGCCCGTACTCGTGGGCCAGCACCATCACCACCGACATCTCCTTGTACTTGTCGACCAGCAGCGGCAACAGCACCTCACGGTCCCAACCGATGGTGTGGTCGAGCGGGCAGTACGCGGCATTGACCAGCTTGTAGGTGCTGCCGAAGCAGAACTCCACCGACTCGGCCTCCGAGGCCCGCGCCGACCAGGAGATGTACTTCGAAGCCGGCTTGAAGTCGCCGCGGAAAGTCTTGGAATACTCCCCCTGCCAATACTCTTCGATGTCGGCGATCGCGTTCATCGCGAGCTTGTCGATGGCACCATTGTCGGTGTTCTCGGCCTTCTTGTCGGTGTCGGGCACACCCGGGCGCGGGCCGCTCGGCCCCTCGCTCGAGGTCGCGCCCGCCACCTCCCACGGGTTGTCCTGCGTAGGTACCGCCTGGTCACCGGTGACGGTGTTCGCCGTCGAGCAACCGGTGACCAGCACCCCCACACTCATCAGTGCCGCGGCCGCGGCCACGCCGAACCGATGTCTTCTCATACGCTGTCCTCCCCGGAAATGACGCGGACACGAAGCCTCCGCTGTCGAGCGCTCACATGGTAATCCAGAAGTGTCAGCGGTCCATTCGGAGCGTGGCGAGCACAGCGCGATGATCGGTGCCCGGAAGGGTCAGTGTGCGAACGTCTTCGGCGACACCACCGGCGACGAGCACGTAGTCGATACCGAGCAACGGACCCCAGCGGCGGTCGGCGGGGTAGGTGAGCAGGATGCCGTCGCCGGTCTGGTCGGCGGCCGAGGCGAACGGGCCGTCGAGCAGTGCCCGGTAGGCCGAATGATTCTGGGTCGCATTGAAATCCGCGCCGACGATCGCGGGCGCGCTGGTGGCGGCGAGGATCTCGTCGACCCGGCGCATCTCGTTCGACCACGCCACGAAGTCCAGGTTCGGCGGCATCGGATGGAAGGCGAACACCGAGATCGGGCCGCGCTGCGGGTGTTCCATGGTCGCGCCGAGGTTGCTCATCACGAATCCGTCGAACTTCCTGGTGTCGCGCAAGGGATAGCGGCTGTAGATTCCGGTGCCTCCCCCGCCCGCGTGGGCCGCTTCGAGGTAGACGTGCGGAAGCTGCTCCTCCAATCCGGCCGCGCGCAGCGCCGTGATCGCGTCGAAGGTCAGTTCCTCGACGGTGAGTAGATCGACGTCGTTGTCGCGCACCGTCGAGACCACCGCCTTCGGGTCGGCCTTGCCGAAGAGAATGTTCGACTGCAGCACAACCACTTCCGGCCCGTCCGCGGCCCGTGCCTCGGGAACGTAGGACGGCACGACCAGCGCGCCTGCCCCCACCAGCACCGCCGCACCAACGGCGGCACTGCGCCACCCACGCGCGAGCAGCAGCAACACCACCCCCACCACGGCGCCGAGCATCAACCACATCGCCCCCGAAGCCAGCAAGACCAACGTTCTCTGCTGCCAGTTCCCGACGTGCAACACGATCCCGGCCACCGCCGCGATCACTGCGCCCCACCCCAGGACGAGCAGCGCTCGATCCATCCATTCACGCATCATGCGAGCAGCCTAAGCGGGCACGCATCAGGCCTGGATGTGGTGCCTCTGAGGATTCTCTGAGGGGCCTACACTGGCCGCCGAGAAGGAGGTGGCCGTGTACATCGAACAATTCAGTGCCGCCGGGCAGCTCACCGAGCAGGCGGTCGAGGACCTGATGACCGTCGCGACGAGCCGCACCCCCGCGATCACGGTGACCGTCGGGACCCGGACCGTGCAGCTGCCGGTCCTGCCCGTCTGCTGGCCGGAACTCGACGTCCGCGCGGGCACCCCGATCACCGTGGAAACGACCGACCCCGAGGCCCTGCGCGAGTTCGTCACGACCTTCCAGCGCGTGACCGGCGCACCGGACTAGAGGGGCATCCCCGCTTCGATCCAGTTGTAGGCCTGGATCTTTCGCGACGCCGGATCGTTGACGACCTGGTTGATGAGATCGTTGATCTGATCGGTCGACAGCGGATAACCGTAGTGTTCGGCCGCGCCCGCCGAGGCCCAGAGCGACGCGAACAGGCCCGGCCCGCCCAGGATGTGGGTGAGCGCGTTGGCCACCTCGTCGACGGTATCGATGACGCCGTGCACCAGGGCGATCGCGATGTCCTCGTCACCCGGGACCGCACCGGGCGCCAGCGCACCGGACTCGACCGCCCGCGCGGCGAGCCACTCACGCGGGATCAGCGGGTTGGGGCCGATGGCGTCGCCGAGGTAGTAGCGCCATTCACCGGGGTTGCCCTGGTCGAAGGCGTGGATGTAGAAGGTGCGGGTGAGCGCCCACAGCGCGATGTAGCGCAACGCGACCTGTTCGGGGCTCAGTTCCACCACCTCGGGACCGCTCGCCCGGTCCTGCTCGAGCAGTGCCCACGAGTAGGTGAACCAGACCAGTTCGGAATTGCCGACCCAGGTGGCGGGCAGCCGTTCGGCCAGCGCGGCCACATCGGCGGCGGGGCCGTCGAAGCCGGGAGCACCGGACGCCTCGGCACGCAGGTTCTCCACATAGCCGCGCAGGGCGTCGACGGAGGTGAACACCGCGTAGCCCAGCTGGGAGAAGCGGGTGAGGTCGGCATCGGCCGGTTCGAGCAGCAGCACCACGGGCATCCCGACACCGGGCTGCAGCCCCTCGGGCCAGAACGCCTCCGCCACCGCGAGTTCGCGGCCGGTGATGGGGTCGGAGACCTCGCTGTCGAGCAGCGGGAAACCGAAACCGTCGGCGACGAGGTCCTCCACGAGGGCGTTCACCTGGTCGACGGCCGGGTCGCCGACCGTGACACCGGCGACACCGACCGTCAGCAGCGTCGGCCGGTGCAAGTTGCCAGTGCGCAGCTTCTCCAGGAACGTATCGGCCGCCCGTGACAGCTGCATGCGTCGCGCGCGCAGGAATTCGCGATAGTTCTCCACGCGCCACAGGTTGGGGTCGGTGGGAATCCACTGAGAGGCGAGGACGCCCGGGTTGCGCCGCTCCATCTCCGCGAAGTAGTCCGCCGGTTCACGCTCGCCCACTTCGGCTTCCGAGCCGGGACTCAGGAAGCAGAAGTTGGCGATCGCGTTGATCTCGTTGCGCTCGTAGCCGTATTCGCGCAGCAGGGTTTTGGGGAACAGGTAGTGCACCTGCACCGGGGTGCGGTCACCGAACTGTTCGATGCCGAGTTCGGTTCCCGTGCCGAGATCGCGCGAACCGTCCACGCGGGTGAGCAGGTACAGCAGCGGGTAGAAACGCGAACCGCGGGTGGCGCCGGCGAAGTCGTCGGCGCACAGGTCGAGCGAGCCGCCGCGAAGGCGTTCCAGGGAGGCGATCAGCGCGTCGATACCGCCGCGTTCGAGGGTGTCGTAGTCCTGCTGCAGGAAAGTCTCGGTCGACCCGCTGAAGCGGCCCCACAGCGCCGAATGGATGTACCAGTACAGCACCCGGTCGCGGTGCAGGTCGTTGTCGAACTGCCCGCCGTTGAGGAACAGCAGCCGGGTGATGACCGGAATCGCGTAGCGGCCCATCAGGACTCGGTCGTGGTCGAGGCCGAGCCTGCCCGCGACGGTGTCGAGGAAGGTGTCGACCTGGCGCGCCGACTCGCTGAGCGCCAGCTCGAATTCGGCGGGCTCGAGGTCGCCGAGGGCGTCGAAATGGGAGCGCCCGTTGCCGACCGCGATCACATTGCGCAGCAGCCAGTCGAGGGTGAAGGTGTAGCCGTCCTTGTCCCAGCGGATCAGGTGATCGCGCAGGTTGCCGCGCGCCTGCGGCCACTGGGCACACAGGGTGGCCAGCGCCAGGTCGCCCTTGGAGAGTTTGGTGCCGCCGGAGTTCACCCGGTTGAAGATGTCGACCACCTCGTCGACCGTGCGGTCCGAGCCGGTGATGGTCTCGACATTGAACTCGCGGTGGGTGATCTCGCGCAGCTTGTTCAACCGGTCCAGGTACAGCGCCAGGGTTTCCGGCGACTCGTCGGGGAACCGGGACATGTAGTGCATCGGGCCGAGCGCGAACAGTTCGGTGACATCGATCCACGCCGGGCTGATGTCGCGGCCGGGCACCTGGAACTCGAAAAGCTCACGCTCGACATCGAAATGGAGGCCGGTGAACGCCACGGCGTCGCCCTCGAAGAACGACGGCGCCTTCCCGCGCACGATGCCGTAGAGGGTGGTGATGCGCTGCTGGCCGTCGAGCAGCAGCTGCCGCAGGCCCGAGCCGGCGGCCGTGCCGCGCACCGCGATGTCGTCGGATCCGGTCTCCCACACCAGCAAGCCACCGACCGGGTACCCCAGGTACAGCGACCGCATGAGCCCACGCACCTGATCGCGGTTCCACACGTACCCGCGCTGGAACTCCGGCAGCAGCACGGCCCCGGAATCGATCTGGTCGAGCAGGGTGGACAGACGTGTCACGACAGCCTTTCGATCGCGTTCCTCCTAGCGGCGAACCGCCCCATCGTCGCACGGATCGTACCGACAGGCTCCGACATCCCAGCGCCCGAACAGGACTGGCGGCTCGCGTGCCGCGCTACCCGGTCCCGGCCACCGCGGCACGGAATTCCGCGGAGGCGTAGAACGGCGCGAGCCTGCGTCGCAACAGCGCGTCGAGATAGCCGCGTTCGTCGAGCTTTTCGAGCACCGACGGGCCGAAACGCAGTGCCTCCTCCATGATGTCGGCGCGGCTCACGCCGAGCTCGGCCAGGAGTTCGGTGAGTGCGGTGTCGCCGTACTTGTCGAAGACGTGGTCGATGCCCTCGTCCAGCAGCGCGTGGAAGTAGTCGGTGTCGCGGAAGGAGCGCCAGAATTCGAAGGCGAGCACGACGATGTCCTCGACATCGTCGGCCGAGACCACCTCACGGAACGTGCCGACGGAATCGCCGACGTGCTTGCGCCAGGTCTCGCGGGCGGTGTCGATGAGTACCTCGTCGGCGTCGTTGCTGTTGCCGCGCAACACGAATCGCGCACCGGTGCGGGTGATGCGGCCGACGCCGTTCTCGATCACGGGCATCGCCGGTTCGGCCAGTCGCGACAGCGCGCCACGCAGCGAGGCGGCCAGCCCGCCGCCCTCCACATGGCGCCCGTCGTCGACCGCGGTCACCACCGCGCGCTGCACGGCCTCCACGCAGGCGTCGACGGTGACGGGGCTGTTCAGCACCATGCGCAGGAGCCGGTGCGTCACCTCCATGCCCGCGATCGCGTCGACGAGGTCGTCGAAGTGGCGGGTGTCGACCACCTCGCCGACCTCCATCTCGTCGTTGACGCGATGGTTGTACAACCGCGCGGCCACCTCACCGACGAGTTCGGGGATGGCGCCCTCGACGGGGAACTGCACCGCGTACTTGTGCGCGACGGCCTTGATCTGCTCGCGGGTGACGGCCTCGGCCAGGGTCAGCACGTCGGCCTCGGCGAGCGCGCCGTCCACCTCCTCGGTGATCAGTTCGAGAAAAGCCGCGGGATCGCGCAGCCGTCGCTTCTCGAAGGCCACGTGCGCGTCGAGTACCCGCATGGCGAGGTCGATGTCCATGGTGCCCAGATTGGCACACTTCGCGGCGGCGGGTGAGCGAGGCCGAACGATGACCGAAACCGTGTGCGACACGCCCGGGGATTTCCGCAGACTCCGCCCATACGGTGGTGTGATGCGACCGAATGCGCGGTTTGCTGACGAGTGTGGCATACTTGGACGCTGAGACTGGGCTGATCGCAAGTGATCGCCGTGGCTCACCTACGGAAAAGACTTTTAAAAACATGACTCAAGGCACTGTTAAGTGGTTCAACGGCGAAAAGGGCTTCGGCTTCATCGCCCAAGACGGAGGCGGCCCCGACGTCTTCGTGCATTACTCGGCCATCGGCGGCTCGGGCTTCAAGTCGCTCGAAGAGGGCCAGCGCGTGGAGTTCGAGGTCGGTCAGGGCCAGAAGGGCCCCCAGGCTCAGGACGTCCGCGCCATCTGATTTCGGCGTGATGCTGTAGGAAGGCCCCGCACCACTGGTGCGGGGCCTTTCTCATGTCCTCACACCCCGAAGACCCGCTCGACGACGGCCCTGGCCCGGCGCGTGATGCGCAGGTAGTTGTCGAGGAATTCGCTGCCGTCGTCGTTGGGCCAGCCGGCCACCCGCGCCACCGCCGACAGCAGTCGGCCGGGACCGGGCAGCTGATCGGTCGGCTTCCCCTTCACCAGCACCAGCGCGTTGCGGGCCGCCGTCGCCGTGAGCCACGATTCCCGCAGCAGCGCAACGTCTTCCGGCTCGAGGATGCCCTCGGCCTCGATCACGTCGAGCGACTGCAGTGTCGAGGTGTTGTGCAGGGCCGGCACCTCGTGGGCGTGCCGCAACTGCAGCAATTGCACCGTCCACTCGATATCGGCCAGGCCACCGCGACCGAGTTTGGTGTGGGTGGCGGGGTTGGCACCGCGCGGCAGCCGCTCGGAATCCACGCGCGCCTTGATCCGGCGGATCTCGCGTACCGCCTCGGGCGACACACCGCCCGCCGGGTAACGCACGGGATCGATGACGTGCAGGAACCTCACACCAAGGTCCTGATCCCCCGCCACCTGGTGTGCGCGCAGCAGCGCCTGCACCTCCCACGACTGAGCCCACTGGGCGTAATAGGCCTGATAGGCCGCGAGCGTGCGAACCAGGGCGCCTTGACGACCCTCCGGGCGCAGGCCCGCATCGACCTGCAGCGGCGGGTCGACACTCGGGGCCCCGAGCAGCCGCTGCACGTTCTCGGCGACACCGGTCGCCCATTTCACCGCGGTCGTCTCGTCTTCACCGGGCCGGGGATCGCACACGAACAGCACGTCGGCGTCGGAACCGTAGCCGAGTTCCTTGCCGCCGAGCCTGCCCATGCCGATCACCGCGATGTCGGCGGGTGCCGGGGCGCCACGCTCGGCTTCCGAGGCCCGGATGACGGCGCTGAGCGCCGCCTCGAGCACCGCGACCCACACCGACGACAGCGCCGCGCACACCTGCGACACGTCGAGCATGCCGAGCAGGTCGGCCGAGGCGACCCGGGCCAGTTCGTGCCTGCGGAGCGAACGAGCCGCCGCCACAGCGCGTTTCGGGTCGTCGTAGCGGGCGGCGGCGGTCTGGATGCCGCGGGCCACGTCCTCGGGTAGCGGTCCGAGCAGCTGTGGCCCGCCGGGACCGTCGGCGTACATGCGGATGGTCTCGGGGGCGTTGATGAGCAGATCGGGCAGGTACTCCGAGGAGCCGAGCACGATCATCAACCGCTGGGCGATGGCGCCCTCGTCGCGCAGTTCGCGCAGGAACCAGATCTGGTCGTCGAGCCCCTCCGAAACCCGGCGGTACGCGAGCAGGCCCGCATCGGGATTCGGTGTGTCACCGAGCCATTCGAGCAGCGTCGGCAGCAGCAGCGCCTGGATACGACCCTTGCGCGACACTCCACCGGTGAGCGCCTTGAGGTGCCCGAGCGCGTTCTCCGGGGCGGCGTAGCCGAGGGCGGCGAGCTGGCGCACGGCGGCGTCGGGGCTCAGGCGAAGCGCGTCGGAATCCATCCGGGCCACCGCGTCGAGCAGCGGTCGGTAGAACAGCTTGGCGTGCAGGCGGCGCACCCGCACCGCGTTGCGGCGGATCTCGGTGTCGAGCACGCCGACCGCGTCCTGGCGGCCGTCGGGCCGGATGTGGGCGGCGCGCGCCAGCCAGCGCATGCCTTCCTCGTCGTCGGCGGCGGGCAGGGTGTGCGTTCGTTTCAGCCGCTGCAGCTGCAGGCGGTGCTCGAGCAGGCGGAGGAACTCGTAGGAGGCGGTGAGGTTGGCGGCGTCGTCGCGGCCGACGTACCCGCCCGCCGCGAGCGCGGTGAGCGCCTCGACGGTGTTGGTGACATGCAGCGAGTCGTCGACCCGCCCGTGCACCAATTGCAGTAGCTGCACGGCGAATTCGACGTCACGCAGGCTGCCCGCGCCGAGTTTGAGTTCGCGTTCGCGCAGGTCGGCGGGCACCAGGTCTTCCACCCGGCGGCGCATGGCCTGCACGTCGGCGACGAAGTCGGGGCGTTCGGAGGCGGCCCACACCATCGGCATGAGCGCGTCGCGGTACTGCTGCCCGAGTTCCAGATCGCCGGTCATCGGGCGGTTCTTCAGCAGCGCCTGGAACTCCCAGGTGCGGGCCCAGCGCTTGTAGTAGGCCAGGTGCGAATCGAGGGTGCGTACCAGCGCACCGGCCTTGCCCTCGGGGCGAAGTGCCGCGTCGACCTCGAAGAAGGCCGAGCTCGCGACACTCATCATCTCGGCGGCCAAGCGCGTGGCGGTGGCGTCGGCGGGCTCGGCGACGAAGACCACGTCCACATCGCTCACGTAATTCAGTTCGCGCGCACCGCATTTGCCCATCGCGATCACCGCGAGCCGCACGGGAACCTCGCCGTTCTTGCACACCCGCGCCACCGACACCGACAGGGCGGCGGTGAGCGCGGCGTCGGCCAGGTCCGACAGGTGCCTGCCGACCACCTGATACGGCGGCACCGGTTCGTTCTCGACGGTGGAGGCCAGATCGATCGCGGCGAGGAGCATGAGCTGATCGCGATACCGGTCACGCAGCAACGCGATCGACTCGGGACCGGAGATACCGGCCCGGAACAACATGGGGCCCGCGTTGGGGCCGGTCTCGGGTTTCGCGTCGACGGCGTCGAGCAGGTCGGCGATCAGTTCGTCGCGATCCGGAAGCCGACTGGCGCGCAGCACCTTCCAGCGCTGCGGTACGGCGACGAGGTGATCGCCGAACGCCGTCGAGGAACCGAGCAGCGCGAACAGCCTGCCGCGCAGCGTCGTTTCCGAGCGGATCGCCGAATCCAGTTCACCCCAGTCGTTCCCGAGCGCTTCGCGCAACCGCACGAGCGTGGACAGGGCCAGATCGGCGTCGGGCGAACGCGACAGCGCCCAGAGCACGGGCACGCCGTCGACATTGTCCCAGCCGAGCTGGTGCAGGGAGTCCGCCGCGGTGGGTTCGAGTAACCCGAGCCGACCTACGCCGGGAACAGTGGAGCGGGCAGTCGGTGGCCGAACCATGCGTCAAAACTTACATGGTCCGGGCAACGACAGCGTCACGCCGGATCCCACGGCGCAGGAATTACAGGCTGAGGTATTCCTTGAGCTCCCAGGGGGTCACCTGACTGCGGTAGTCGGCCCATTCGCGGCGCTTGTTGCGCAGGAAGAAGTCGAAGACGTGCTCGCCGAGGGTCTCGGCGACCAGCTCCGAGCGCTCCATCGCCTGCAGTGCCTCGTCGAGGGTGCCCGGCAGCGAGCGGAAGCCCATCGCGCGCCGCTCGGCGTCGGTCAGCGACCACACGTCGTCCTCGGCCTCGGGCGGCAGGTTGTACCCCTTCTCGATGCCGCGCAGACCGGCCGCGAGCAGCACCGCGAAGGTGAGGTACGGGTTGCAGGCCGAATCTGGGCTGCGGATCTCGACGCGCCGCGACGACGACTTGTTCGGCGTGTACATCGGCACGCGCACCAGCGCCGAGCGGTTCGAACGGCCCCAGGACGCGGCCGTGGGGGCCTCGCCACCGTGGATGAGGCGCTTGTAGGAGTTGACCCACTGGTTGGTGATCGCGCTGATCTCCGGGGCGTGCTCGAGGATGCCCGCGATGAACGAGCGAGCGGTGCTCGACAGGTTGTTCGGGTCATCCGGGTCGGCGAAGGCGTTGGACTCGCCCTCGAACAGACTCATGTGGGTGTGCATGGCCGAACCGGGGTACTGGGAGAACGGCTTGGGCATGAACGTCGCGCGCACACCCTCGTCGATCGCCACCTCTTTGATGAGGTAGCGGAAGGTCATCACGTTGTCGGCCATCGATAGCGCGTCGGCGTAGCGTAGGTCGATTTCCTGCTGGCCGGGCGCGCCCTCGTGGTGGCTGAACTCCACCGAGATGCCCATCGACTCGAGCGCGTCGATGGCGTGGCGGCGGAAGTTGGGCGCCGAGTCGTGCACGGCCTGGTCGAAGAAGCCGCCGTTGTCGGCGGGCATCGGCTGGTAGCCGTCGCGAAGCTGGTTCTCCAGCAGGAAGAACTCGATCTCGGGGTGCACGTAGCAGCTGAAGCCCACGTCGGCGGCCTTGTTCAGCTGACGGCGCAGCACGTGGCGCGGGTCGGCCCACGACGGCGAACCGTCGGGCATGGTGATGTCGCAGAACATGCGCGCCGAATGCTGGTGGCCCTTGGAACTGGCCCAGGGCAGCACCTGGAAGGTCGACGGATCGGGCCGCGCGACCATGTCCGCCTCGGACACGCGCGCGAAGCCTTCGATGGCCGAGCCGTCGAAGCCGATGCCCTCCTCGAAGGCACCTTCGAGCTCGGCGGGGGCGATGGCGACGGACTTGAGGTAGCCCAGCACATCGGTGAACCAGAGACGTACGAAGCGGATGTCCCGCTCTTCGAGCGTCCGCAGCACGAATTCCTTCTGGCGATCCATACGGCGAGCGTAGGCACCCGGCGTTAAATCCGTGTTACATACGCCGACTCGTTTGCTGTCAGGTCACATCGTCCGCACTTCTCACCCGGCGTGACCGGGCGGTGTGCGCGGTCTCACCCGCCGCAGGTGAGTCCGGGCGCGGGCGTGGCGAGTTCGGTGAGGTAGGCGATGACGGCGTCGTCGAGGCACCGGTCACCGGCGACGAGGGCGGCGGTGTGCCGGTTGCCCCGGAAGGTGACGAGCGCGGCGCCGAGCTGCTCGGCGAGGTCGACACCGGCCTGGTACGGGGTGGCCGGGTCCTCGGTGGTGGAGACGACGACGATCTTCGCCACGCCCGGCGCCGATATCCGGTGCGGTTCGCTCGTGTTCGGCACCGGCCAGGACGCGCACAGTTCCAGCGGTGCGGCGCCGGTGCCCTTGCCGTCGTCGAGAAATGGCGCGGCCCGGCGGTATTCGGCGTCCTGGCGGGCGACGACGGCCGGGTCGGTGATGCGCGGGTCGTCGACGCAGCGGATGGCGTTGAACGCGTCCTGGGTGTTGGCGTAGGTGCCGTCGGCCCTGCGGCCGTCGTAGAGGTCGGCCAGTTGCAGCAGGGTGTCCCCCGTGCCGCCCTGTAGCTCGGTGAGGCCGCGGGTGAGCAGGGGCCACATCTCGTCGCTGTAGAGGGCCTGCTGGACGCCGGTGATGGCGTCGTTGTAGCTCAGGCCGCGTGGATCCTCGGTGCGGGCCGGGGTCGCCTGCAGCGGGTCGACGAGTTGCCGGAAGCGGGCCACGGCGCCTGCCGGATCGGTTCCGAGCGGGCAGTCGGCGCTGTTCGCGCAGTCGGCGGCGTAGGCGTCGAAGACGCCTTGGAAGCCCGCCGCCTGGCGCAGCGATTCCTGCACCGGCTCCTGGGAGGAGTCGACGGCACCGTCGAGAACCATCGCGCGCACGTTCTGCGGGTACTTCTCGGCGTAGGCGGCGCCGAGGCGGGTGCCGTAGGAGTAGCCGAGGTAGGTCAGTTTCGCGTCACCGAGGGCCGAGCGCAGGACGTCCATGTCCTGGACGACTTCACGGGTGCCGACGTGGCCGAGCAGGTCGAGGCCCGAGCGCTCGGCGCAGCGACCGGCGTATTCGCGGTTCTCGGCTTCGGCCTCGGCGATGCCCGCCGGGGTGTTGTCGGTGGGCGGTTCGGCGCGTTCGGCATCGGCCTCGGGTGGGGTCAGGCAGACGATCGCGGGCAGCGAGGAGCCGACGCCACGCGGATCGAAACCGATGCGATCGAATCGTTCGGCCAGCTCGGTGCGGTGCCCGACGGTGACCATCGACAGCCCGGAGACGCCGGGCCCGCCCGGATTCATCAGCAGCGACCCGATCTTGTCTCCCCTGGCCGGGATCCGCGACAGCGCGATCTGGGCGGTCGGACCGTCGGGCCGGGCGTAATCGATCGGCACGGTGACGCGCGCGCACTGGGTGCTCGGCGGCAACCGTTCCTCCGGACTGCCGAACTCCTCGCAGGAACCCCAGTCGATGCGCTGTTCGTAGAAATCGTTCAGCCCGGGGGGTGACGGCGGCAGCGGAGTGGGCGGGGTGGCGCTGTCGCTGCCGGTTCCGCATCCGGTGGCGACCAGCGCGCAGATCGCGCCGAGAACAACGACGAGCCTGCCTCGCTGCACAGTTGGCCAACCTTTCCGCGCCGGGCGGCGCAACACGACGCACCCGAACGGGCTCGCCATCACGGTAACCGAAGCGCGGGTGTGACCGATCCCACCGGCCACGCCCTTAAAACGGTTCGGGGCGAGGTGGCACACTGGATGCGTCAGAAAAACCCGGGGACCCGCTACGGGCCTCGAGGAACCAGACGAAAGTAGGGACGATGATGTCCGTATCCGATGAGCAGAGCCCTGCCTACGGTGCCGCTCCCGCTGCCACCCCCAAGCCTCGCCGCAAGACCCGTGTCCAGCATCTGCAGCAGATGAAGGCCGAGGGTGAGCGCTGGTCGATGCTGACCGCCTACGACTACTCCTCGGCCCGCCTGTTCGAGGAGGCGGGCATCCCGGTCCTGCTGGTCGGCGATTCGGCCGCCAATGTCGTGTACGGCTACGACACCACCGTGCCGATCACCGTGGACGAGCTGATCCCGCTGGTCCGTGGCGTGGTGCGCGGTGCGCCGAACGCCCTGGTCGTCGCCGACCTGCCGTTCGGCACCTACGAGTCCTCGCCTCAGCAGGCGCTGGCCACCGCCACCCGTTTCATGAAGGAGGGCGGCGCGCACGCGGTGAAGCTGGAGGGCGGCGAGCGGGTCGCCGAGCAGATCGCGCTCATCACCGCCGCGGGCATTCCCGTGATGGCCCACATCGGTTTCACCCCGCAGAGCGTGAACACCCTCGGTGGTTTCCGGGTGCAGGGCCGCGGTGACGGTGCCGAGCAGCTCGTCGCCGACGCCATCGCCGTGCAGGAGGCCGGTGCGTTCTCGGTGGTGATGGAGATGGTGCCCGCCGAGCTGGCGGGCCAGGTCACCCGCAAGCTGACCATCCCGACCGTCGGAATCGGTGCGGGCGCCGATTGTGATGCCCAGGTGCTGGTCTGGCAGGACATGGCGGGCTACACCAGCGGCAAGACCGCCAAGTTCGTGAAGCGGTTCGGCAATGTGGGCGACGAATTGCGTTCCGCCGCAACCGCTTACGCCGACGAAGTGCGACAGGGCACCTTCCCGGGGCCCGAACACAGCTTCTGATCCGCACGCACCCGGCCCCGTCGTCCGGCGGGGTCGGGCAGCGGCGCGGCGGACGGCGAGATGGCAGACTCGGAGTCGAAACAGCCGACTCGAAGAGGTACGCATGCATCGCCGATGGAAGACCAGTCCCGGGCTCGTTGTCACCGGTGTCATCGCCGCCGTGACCCTGACGGCCTGTGGCGGTACGGAAGTCACACCCAGCGGGTCCGCGACCACGACCGCCGCCGCCACCACGACGGCAGCGCCGAGCACCACGCTCGAGATCAGCGACTCCTCGGCGAACCAGCTCTGCGACATGATCCGGCCAGAACTGTCGAACTTCCGGGTGCAGGGTCCGACGCTCGGCCGGTTCGCGCTGAACACGATGGTGCACGAGTGGGCGCTGCGCAACGGCGGCATCAACGGGCACGTACTGGCCGACAAGGCCATGATCGACCGGCTGACCACCAAGGCCTGCCCCGATGTGCGCACCGAAACGCTCACCGCCCTCGACCTGCCCGACCTGGCCTCGGGATTGGCGTTGTGATGCGCGGCCTGTACCCGGAGCTCGAACCGTTCGACAAGGGCCTGCTCGATGTCGGCGACGGCCAGTCGGTGTACTGGGAGGTCAGCGGCAACCCCGACGGCAAGCCGGTGGTGTTCGTGCACGGCGGCCCCGGCGGCGGCACCGGTCCGCTGCACCGCCGGTTCTTCGATCCGGCGGTGTACCGGATCGTGCTGTTCGATCAGCGTGGGTGTGGAAAGTCGGTGCCGCACATCGCCGATGGCGCGAGTCTCGAGTTCAACACGACCCCGCACCTGATCGCCGACATGGAGGCATTGCGCGAGCATCTCGAGTTCGAACGCTGGCAGGTGTTCGGCGGGTCGTGGGGTTCCACCCTCGGCCTGGCCTACGCCCAGGCGCATCCACAGCGGGTCACCGAGCTCGTGTTGCGCGGCATCTTCTTGTTGCGGCGCAAGGAGATCGACTGGTACTACAACGGCGCGGCGGGCAACATCTACCCCGCAGAATGGGCGAAGTTCCTGGCGCCGGTGCCTGCCGAGGAACGCGACGAGGACCTCGTCGAGGTGTATCACCGGCTGCTGCATTCGCCGGATCCGCAGGTCGCCCTCGATGCCGCGGTCGCCTGGTCGACGTGGGAAGGCGCGACGAGTTCGCTACTGCCGCACCCGGATCGGGTCGCCGAGACCGGTGAGCCACGCTTCGCTCTCGCCTTCGCCCGCATCGAAAACCACTATTTCCGGCACGGCGGATTCCTCGACGAGGGACAGTTGCTGCGTGACATCCATCGGATCGCCGACATCCCCGGAGTGATCGTGCAGGGCCGCCACGACGTGGTGTGCCCCGCGGTGAGCGCCTGGGAACTGCACAACGCCTGGCCCGGCTCCACCCTGCACATCGTCGAGGACGCCGCGCACACCGCGCACGAACCCGGCATCACCCACCACCTGGTCGAGGCGACCGACCTGTTCGGGAAGCGAGACTGACCCATGGCGAACGAAGCCGGACCCGCCGTCGTCGCGGCACTGCGCGAGGACATCGACCGGCTGCTCGCCGCCGAACCCGATGTCCGCGCCGACGCCGAGGACTCGGTGCACCAGATGCGGGTGGCCACCCGCCGGTTGCGCAGCGTATTGCGTTCCTACCGCAAGCTTTTCGACAGCGACGCCGCCGCCGAGACGGTGACGGAGCTGAAGTGGCTCGCGGAACTGCTCGGGGTCGCCCGCGACGCGGAGGTCCGCGGCGAGCGGTTCGCGAAACTGCTCGACGGGTTCGGCGAGGTGCCCACCGAGGTCACCCGCCGCCTGGTCGGCGCCACCCACGACGCCTACGCCCAGGCACACACCGAGATCCTCACCGCCCTCGACGGCAACCGGTACGCGGCCCTGCGCGAGGTGCTCACCACATGGCGCACCGATCCCCCGCTCGACGATTCCCTCGCCGGTGACGACGCGGACGACGTGTTCGCGCGCGTGCTCGGCCGCGACCGTAAACGCCTGCGCAAACTGGTCTTCGCCGAGCCGACCGCCACCCCCGCCGACCGGGTGGAACTGCTGCACGACATCCGCAAGGGCGCCAAGCGTTTACGCTATTCCTGCGAAGCGGCGGGCGAGGTTCTCGGCACCGACGCCACCGAACTGGGTACGCGTGCCAAACGCCTGCAATCGGTGCTGGGCGACCACCGCGACGCCGTGGAATCCCGCGAGGCCATCCTCGCCGCCGCCGCCGATGCCACCGACGCCACGATCTACGAACTCCTCGCTGACACCGAGGAAGCCGCGGCAGGCCGCGCGATCGCGGGTTACCCCGCCGCCGCGGCGTTCATATCGACCGACTGATCACCCGGCGGACGCTGCCCGCCTCGATGGCGCACCGAGGTTCACTCGGTGTCGGCGGGCTCGCCGTTTCGATCGGCGGTATAGGCGAATTCGATGGTTCTCGTCATGGGATCGGCGGTGCGCAGGCGGACGGAGACGCGTTTGCCTTCCGGTGGCTTGCCTGCGCAGCGGGCGAGGATCGGGGGTTCGGCGACGAAGATCTCCGCGTCACGGGAGCCGTTGGCTTCGCGCAGGACCAGGGCGTCGAAGTCGGTGCCGACGCGGGGGCCGAGGATGGTGGCCTCGGTGATGTCGACGCACGCGCGGTCGACTTTGCTGGCGAGCGAATCGGTGCGGCGCAGCGTTTCCGCGGCGGGAGCCAAGCCGTCCAGCACCCACTGCGGTACCTCGGTGCCCGCGCAGTGCGCCAGACAGATCTCGGTGGTGAAGCGGTCGGCCAGACGGCGCAGCGGAGCGGTGACGTGGGCGTAGGGGGCGCCGATGGCGCTGTGGGTCAGCTTGTCAGGACCGGGGTCGTCCAGGTCTGCCAGCAGGGTGTAGCCCGCGCCGCGCAGCAGGGTGGTCGCCTCCGACATCAGCACCAGACCGGCGGGGGTGTTGGGGTCCAGGCCCGCCAGCATGCGGCCGACGGGCAAGTCGTCGGGCCAGTCCACCCCGAGCGCGGCGGCGGTGCGGCGCATCGAGGCCACCGCACTGTCGGCGGGCGGCGGCATGGTGCGCAGCAGGCCGACCCGGGTTCCGTTGTGGTCGAGCATGATTCGCGCCGCGCACATACCGGTGAGCAGGGAGACCTGCTCGTTCCAGTCGTCGGCGGCGGTGCGCGGTTCCAGGTCGAGGCGCCAGTTGTCGCCGTGGCGCACCACGTCCTGGGCGGGCAGGCGCAGCGAGATCGCGCCGCGCTCCAGCCCGGCCTCGATGCGCAACCGCCCGAATTCGGGCAGCGCGGCCAGCGAGGGGTGCAGCGTCCCGGCGTCGGCGGCGGCCTGGACCTGCTGGTAGTCGAAACGTTCGCGGGAGCGCACCAGGGCGCGCTCGACCGAAGAACGAAGGGGCGCGGCGTCGTTGTCGAGTTCGATAGTCCACAGCGCGACGGGACGGTCCACACCGGGCAGCAGGCTCGCGGTCCCCTCCGACAGCACGGGCGGATGCAGCGGCACGGTGCCGTCGGGGAGATAGAAGGTCTGGCCGCGTGATTCGGATTCGCGGGCGAGGGCACCGCCGGGCACGATCACCGCGCCGAGATCGGCGATGGCGTAGTGCAAGGTGAAACCGGTCGCGGTGCGTTCGAGGTGCAGCGCCTGGTCCAGATCCATCGCGCTGGGTGGGTCGATGGTCACGAACTCGATGTCGGTGCGATCCACCCGGTCGGCGGCGAACGCGTCGACGGCGTCGCGTGCCTCGGACACGGCAGCGGCCGGATACTCCGAGGCCAACCCGAATTCGGCACGAATAGCACCGAAATCGACCGGCGCCGACACGATCCGCTGATGCAGTTCCATAGCTGGGAGCGTAACGAGTCGCCGCGGCGACGGCCCCACAACGCAGTCGACGTCGCGTGCACACAGCACGCGACGTCGACAGTCGGCCTCCGCCAGGCGCGGAAACCGGTGGCTACTGCAGAGCCAGCATGGTGCCGTTGAGCTGATCGAACGGGCCGTACACGGTGAAGGTGACCCGGCCACCCGGCACCGAACTCGAGACGGCCGCCGCCGCGTCGAGCGCCTGACCGAACGAGGCCGCCGACGGATGCGGCAGCCCGGCGACGGTGCGGCCGAACTTGTTCTGGTGCACCCAGGCGGTATCGGCCGGGCTGAGATCGACCTGGACCCCGCCGGGCAGCGGGGTCACCGCGACCGCGCTCGCCGTTCCGGCACCCATCGAGGTGAGCACCGCGGCGGCTCCGGCGATCAATGCACCGGCGACAATGGAACGAACTACCCGCATGGAAATGTGACCTGCTTCCGCGATCGATGTGAAGGCCCACAGAACGGGCCCTGCCGACGGGCAACACTCTATGACCTCGCTCACGTTCCCGACGAGTTCCCGCGCATATTCACCGCCCCGTCGCGCGTCTCGCACGAATTGTTACTGTGGCGGCGGCACACCCGGCACCAGCCGGAAGGTGTTGCACCCACGCCGATAAATGGGAGTTCCGAGCGTATGTCGTCGCTGATTTACGATTACCTGTTGCCGATCCTCGGGCCGGACCAGGCCACCTACTGGGCCCAGGTGCTGATGATCAACCCGGCCTGACTCACCGTCACGCGAATCAACATGTCGCCTCCCGTTAACCTGACGGGAGGCGCCTTGTTTCCTGGGGCGCTAGCATCCCGCTGCGTGAGTAGAACTACCGCCGCCCTCGCGGCAGGCACCGCCGTCTTCGCCCTGCTTCTGACCGGTTGCAGCGAAGACTCGTCCACCGCCGCCCCCGCAACCACCACCACTCCGGCCGTTCAGGTCGATCCAGGCAAGGCCGGAAGGTTCGTGGTGAGCTATCGCAACGCTTTCCCGAAGCTGGCCGCAGGCCGTGACGACCTAGCGGTGAGCGGGGTGCTCAACCAGACCTGCTCCGACATCAAGGCGGGCAAGGCCGAGGCCGACACCATCGCCGGGATCGTCAAGAGCTCGACCAACGGCTCTGTTTCGGCCACCGAGCAGGAAGCGCGCGCGGTCTACGACATGGCCAAGCTCATGTGCTGAGTCCCGCTGGGACAGACGAAGGCGGCGGTCCCGTGTGGGACCGCCGCCTTCGTCGTTTCCTTGGCGGGCGAGCCGGCCTGTAAGCCGGATCCTGTCCCCGGCTCGCGCCGGGGGGCGACCATCCATCTGGACACACCGTCGCCGGGTGCCTCGAGCGGTCCACCCGCAGGCTCGGGCGAGCAGCCCTCGAACACCTGCGCAGCCGCACCGTCGCCGGTGCGGCCTTCGACCTTGCTCCGGGCGGGGTTTACCTAGCCGCCCCGGTCACCCGGGGCGCTGGTGCGCTCTTACCGCACCGTTTCACCCTTACCGCACGCTGGGCGTGCGGCGGTTTGTTTTCTGTGGCACTGTCCCGCGGGTCACCCCGGGTTGCCGTTAACAACCGCCCTGCTCTGTGGAGTCCGGACTTTCCTCGGTGGCGGGCGGCGACACCGATGTGCCCGTACCCGTCACCGCGGTCGCCCGGCCGACTCGTCCGCCCCGCCATGGTACTCGGTACGGTTATCAGTCATGGAACGTGTCGACGTCAGTTTCCCATCGGGTGACCAGCAATGCGCCGCATGGCTCTACCTCCCCGATGGTGCGCCGAGGCCGCGTCCGCTGGTGATCATGGGACACGGGCTGGGGGCGACCCGCGAGATGGGGTTGGATCGGTATGCGCGACGGTTCGTCGCGGCGGGAATGGGGGTGCTGGCCTTCGACTATCGGCATTTCGGTGCCAGTGAGGGTGCGCCCCGCCAGGTGCTCAATATCGCCAGGCAGCGCCAGGACTGGAAGGCCGCGATCGCCTACGCGCGCAGCATCCGCGGCTTCGACGCCACCCGGATCGCGTTGTGGGGCACCTCTTTCGGTGGCGGGCATGTGCTCTCCGTCGCTCCCGACGACGACTATCTGGCGGCCGTGGTCGCCCAGGTGCCGTTCACCAGTGGCTGGGCGTCGGCGCGGGCCAAGGGACCGATCAGCCTGACCAAGGTGGCGACCGTCGCCATGACCGATCTGTTGTTCGGTCCGTTGCGCCGCAAGCCGATTCGCATCCGCCTGGCAGGCCGCAAACGCGCCGCCGCCCTGATGAGTGCCTCCGATGTGCCCGAGGGCTTCGGCAGGCTCGCCGAGGAAAGCCCGACCTACGATCCCAAAGTGGGTGCGCGCGTGGCTTTCTCCACCTTGTTCGACGCCCCCGGCCGACGCGCCAAGTCGCTGAAGGTCCCGGTGCTGTACACGATCGCCGAGAACGACTCCGTCGCACCGTCCGGCCCCACCCGCAAGGCCGCCGCACGCACCAAACACGCCGTGGTCAAGGAATACCCGGTCGGCCACTTCGACGTGTACTTCGATGACGTCTTCGAACAGGTCGTGCGCGACCAGACCGACTTCCTGGTGTCGATCCTGCGCCCCTGATCACGCGATGCGCGTGTTCTGGAACGAGGTGAACAACCAGATTCCCTCGACCGCACCGCCGTATTGCAGATCAGGAGATGATGTCGGCGTCCTCGGTGGAGGTGGCGGCGAAGGCCGCGCCGCCGCCCAGGCGGCCGTCTGCGCGCCGAGCAGGTGGTGGATGGCGTGGGCATCGGTGTGGCTCATCGGGTGGCCTGCCGCAGGCCCGCGTACTCGAGGGTTGGCCGTCGAGTTCTTCTACCCGCTCGACGACTTCACCGCCGCCATCATGAAACGGGGCGCAGCATCGTGATGATGCTGCGCCCCTGAGTGTTTCGTGCGGTGATCAGATCGGCTGGAAGCCCGCGCCGACCCCACCCGCGCGGTTCACCACATCGAGGATCACCTCGATCGGCTGGAAGTAGGCGGGCGAGTGGATCGGGTTGGCGCCGTTGGTGCACGGCACGTCGAAGTCCACGGGGCCGAGGCCGGTGAGCCTGCCCTGGTTCATGCCGACGAGCCGGTCACCGACAACGACCGGACCACCGGAATCGCCCGGCTGCGAGCAGTACTGGTTGATCGAGTTGCCCTCGAGCTCACCCCACACCACACCGCAGCTGCGGCCGCTGGTCCGCCCGTCGGAGCACACGGTGGAGCCCGGCGCAGGCGCGGGGCCCAGGCCTGCCACGGTGGTCTGGCCGATCGTGCGCGTGGGCACCACCTTGGACGCATCCAGTTGCAGCACAGCGAAATCCAGGTAGTCGCCGTCGTCGGAGAAGGCGACGGTACCGATCACGCCCGCGTGCAGTGCCTGCTCCGCACCGACCTTGGCGCCGGTCGACGCGCAGTGCCCGGCGGTGAGACCGACCAGCCGGCCCGCGTTGTCGTGGCCGATGGCCGTGAGCGAGCAGCCGGAGTTGTTGTCGAAGACGATGCCCGAACCGGCACCGAGCACCACGCTCGGATCAGCCGACACGCTGCCTACACCGGCAGACGTGGTGAGCGCCCCCGCGATGGCCGCCGCGAACGCCGCCATCCGTAGAAACTTCATCAAGTACCTTTCTCCACGGCCGCGACCGGCTATGCGTCGACGTGACGCGCATCGCGAACCCGGGCGACCGTACCGCGCCCGGGTGACACAGGGCCACCTCAGAGATAGGAAGTGTCGTTGACCAGGCGCACCGAAGCGCCACCGTCGGGGTAGAACTCGGCGATGCACAGCGACGCCAGGTCCAGGTGCAACCGGTACAGCAGCGACGGGCCGACCCCGAGCGCCAACTGCAGCAGGGTCTTGATGGGAGTCACGTGGCTGACCACGACGATGTTCTCGCCGGGATACAGCGCGACCAGGTCGCGGCGCACGCCCTCGATCCGTTCGCGCACCTGGTCGAAGCTCTCACCACCGGGCGCGGGGATCGACGGGTCGCCCAGCCAGTCGGCGTGCAGCGCCGGATCCCGCTGTGCCGCTTCGGCGAAGGTGAGTCCTTCCCACTGGCCGAAATCGGTTTCGATGAGGCCGTCGAGAATGCGCAGGGGCACATCGAGTGCGGTCGCGGCGGCCTCGGCGGTGGACCGCGCCCGCTGCAACGGTGAACTCACGACGGCGGCGATATCACCTTTGGCCGCAAGCATTTTCGCGGCACGGTCGGCTTGTTCGCGGCCCAGCTCGGTGAGAGGCGGGTTGCCGCGCCCGGAGTAGCGGCGTTGCACCGACAGTTCGGTTTGGCCGTGGCGCAGCAGGAGTAGGCGGGTGGGGCGGCCGATGGCGCCGGTCCAGCCCGGGGAATAGGTGCCCTGGGCCGTCTCGCCGACGGCGACCTGATCTCCCGGCATGTAGCCCGCGGCGCGAGACTCGCGGACGGTGCCGACGAGGGCACCGTCGTCCATCGCCTCGTTCGCCAGCCGGTCGGCGTGGGAGTTCTCGGCACGTGGGATCCAGGTGAAACTCACCCGGTCGAAACCGGCGACCAGCCGACGTGCCTGTTCGGCGAGCGGAATCATGGAGGCGTGCTTGATCTTCCAGCGGCCCGACATCTGTTCGACGACGAGCTTGGAGTCCATGCGCACCGTCACCACCCGCGCACCGAGTTCGGTCGCGGCTTCCAGACCCGCGATCAGACCACGGTATTCGGCCACATTGTTCGTGGTGACGCCGACATATTCCTTGCGTTCGGCCAGCACGCGCACATGGTCGTCGGCGAAGACCACCGCGCCGTAGCCCGCCGGGCCGGGATTGCCGCGTGAGCCGCCGTCGGCTTCGACGATCACCTCACGCACACCAACCGGCCCAGCGGTCACAGTCCGGATTCCTTGGTGCGCACCATGATCGCGCCGCACTCGGGGCAGCGGACCACCGCGTCGGGCGCGGCCTTGGCGATGCGCTGCATCTCACCCCGGTCGATCTCGATGCGGCACGCACCGCAGCGGCGGGCCTGCAGCAGGGCGGCGCCGACACCGTGGGCGGCGCGCTGCTTGTCGTAGACGGCGAGCAGTTCGCCGGGGAACAGGCCGATCAGGGCGGCGCGGTCGTTCTCGCACCGTTGCTGCGCGACCTCCAGGTCGGCCATCGCCTCGTCGCGCAGGCGTTCGGCGTCGGCCAGGTCCTGGTCGGCCTTGCTGAGCCGGGCACCGGCGTGGTCGTGGTCGGCGGCCATCGCCTCACGCTGCTCCATCACGGTCAGCAGTTCGTCCTCGAGGACGGCGCGACGGCGTTCCAGGCTGCCCAGTTCGTGCTGGAGTTCGGAGAGCTGTTTGGCGGCGACGGAGCCCGAGGCGAGCATGGCGCGGTCGCGGTCCTCGCGCTTGCGCACCGCCTCGACCTCACCCTCGAGTTTGCGGATGTCACGATCCAGGTCGTCGATGCCGATCTCGACCGCGACCGCGGCGTCCTTGTAGCCGTTGCGTTCGGCCGCCAGCCGCGCGACCTCCTGCTGCTCGGGCAGCGCGGTGCGCCGGTGCGCGATCCGCGTCAGCTCGGCATCGACAGCGGCGAGCTGCAACAGCTTGGACTGGACCGACGGTTCGACATTCAACGGGCACGAACTCCTGAACACGGTGGACGGATGGATCGATCAACCGTACCGCGCCGCACGAGGCGGACACGCCATGACCCGGATCCGCGACCGAGCGGAACCGAACGGGCGCGTGGCGCGTGCTCCGCGCTGGTGAGCTTTCCGGCCGCCCCGGTGGCGGAGCCGCTGTTTCCTGCACGGACGATCGGTATCTCGAGGCGGAGTCAGCACCGGGCGGGAGCCGGTCGAGTGTGCGGGCGCACCTGAATCTCGTGGCCGTCTTCGGGCAGCGGGTGCGCTGACCGGGTTCAGCCGGTGACCGTCCACGGGTCGGTGCGAAGGGTCGACACGCGGGTGGTCAGTCCGGGCAGCGCGCGGGAGACGACGGATTCGGCCTGGACACACCACGGGAATTCGGTGGCCCAGTGGGCGGCGTCGACGAGGGCGGGGCCGCCTCGGCGGAGGTGTTCGTCGACAGGGTGGTGGCGCAGGTCGGAGGTGAGGTAGGCGTCGACGCCCGCGCGGACGGCGGCATCGAGGTAGGAGTCGCCGGCACCGCCGCAGACGGCGACCCGCTTGATCGTCCGGTCCGGGTCGCCCGCGGCTCGCACGCCCCAGACGGTGCGTGGTAGACCGTTGCCCACGCGGGCGGTGAACTCGCGCAGTGTCTCGGGTTCGGCGAGTTCGCCGATGCGGCCGATGCCGAGGGACGACGGCAGGGACGCGCGTTCGGTGACGTGGTAGGCCGGTTCCTCGTAGGGGTGGGCGGCGCGCAGGGCCGCCAGGACAGCGGTGCGCGCGGACGGGGCCGCGACGACCTCGACCGCGTCCTCGGTGACGGTCTCGACGGTTCCGACCGCGCCGATGGCCGGGTTCGCGCCGTCGACCGGCAGGAACTGGCCGGTGCCGGAGGTGTACCAGGCCGCCTCACGGTAGTCGCCGATCGCACCCGCACCGGCCGCGAACAGTGCCGACATCAAGGCAGCGGTGTGCGTCTGCGGCACCTGGATGACCCACTTGTCCATCGGGGCGACGGGTTTGGGGTCGAGCGGGCCCGTGACGGTGAGGCCGACGGCGGCGGCGAGCGCGTCGGAGACGCCGGGGTCGGCGGAATCGGCGTTGGTGTGCGCGGAGAACAATGCGCAGTCGGAGCGGATCAACCGGTGCAGCAGGGCGCCTTTCGGCGTACTCGCCGCCACGGTGTCGACGCCGCGCAACAGCAGCGGGTGATGCACGACCAAAGCCTGTGCGCCCCAAGCGATCGCCTCGTCCACGACGGCGGCGGTGGGGTCGACGGCGAACAGCACCTTCGAAACCTCTTGGTCCGGGTCACCACACACCAGGCCCACCGAATCCCACGATTCGGCCAGTTTCGGTGGGTACGCCGCGTCGAGCACCCCGATCAGTTCGGCCAGGTCGGTCACCGCCGCCTCCTTCGCTCCGCTGAACCCTGCGCCGCCGTGGGCAGGTACGACACTCGTATCATGCTGGGCCACCGCGTGTTCCGGCCATCAGACGTCGGCGGACGATGAGATCGCGCCCGTCGACCCCCTGGGCCTTCATCAGGTCGTGGTCGACGGGTCGACAGCCGATCGGCCGCACGTCGCGACCACACTGATCGCGCCGGCCTCCCGCGCGGAATCGGTATCACCACAGCGCGGCTCGCAACCCGTCGATCAGCTGATCCACCTCGTCGCGGCCCCGCACGGCTACGCGCAAGTGGTCGGGGCCGAGGCCGGGGAACGTGTCGGCGCGGCGGACGGCGATACCTCGGTCGGCGAGGTGTTTGCGGACCAGCGCGCCGTCGGTGACGCGCAGGAGCAGGTACGGGCCGGTCGCGGGGGTGTGCACGTCGATGCCGAGTGCGGTCAGACGGTCGATCATGGCGTCGCGGTCGGTGGCGATGCGCTGGGCGAGGCGACGGGACTCGGCGACGGCGGCGGGTTCGGCGGTGGCGCGGATCGCCTCGAGCTGCAGTGTGCCCAGCGGCCAGTGCGGGCGACCCTCGGTCAGCCGGGCCAGCACCTCGGGAGCACCGAGTACGTATCCGCAGCGCAGACCGGCCAGCGCCCACGTCTTGGTGAGACTGCGCAGCACCAACACGTCCGGTGCGCTCAGCCCGGCCAGCGACTCGGGTTCGCCACCGATGCCCTTCGGACGTACCGCACCGGGAACAGCGTCGGCATCCACACGGTGGGCCGCAGCGCCACCGGCCTCTACCCGCTGGGTCGCGGCGCCACCGGCCTCGTGTCGTGCAGTCGGCGAACCCGCCGACGCTCGGCGGTAGGCGACCGCGTCGGCGAAGGCCTCGTCGACGACGACGATGCGGCCCGGGCGGCGCAGGGCCCGAATGGTTTCGGCGGGGTGCAGGATCGAGGTGGGGTTGGTGGGGTTGCCCAGGACGACCAGGTCGGCTTCGTCCGGTACCCGGGCGGGGTCGAGGGTGTACGGGCGTTCGAGGACGACGCGGGTCACCGGAATGCCTGCCTCACGCAATGCCAGTTCCGGTTCGGTGAAGGACGGGTGGATGACGGCAGCCAGGCGTGGTCGCAGGCGGGGCAGCATCGCGAAGCCTTCGGCGGCGCCTGCCAGCAGCAGGACTTCGTCGGTAGTGCGGCCGTGGCGGGCGGCGACGGCCGTGCGGGCGGCGAGTTCCTCGCCTGCGTCGGGGTAACGGCCGAGGTCGGTGAGGCGGTCGGTGAGGCGGTCGCGTAGCCAGGCGGGTGGGGCCGTGCCCTGGACGTTCACCGCGAAATCGAGCATGCCCGGGCGCGCTTCCACGTCGCCGTGGTGGCGCAGCATCGCGGGGTCGACCGAGTCCTCGAACACAACTGAACACCCTACGTGGCGCCGCCGCGGCCCTACCGGCGACAATGGGACCCGTGGGAGAGCTGCACGTGACCTTCGTCTGCACAGGGAACATCTGCCGGTCGCCGATGGCGGCGAAGATGTTCGAAGCGCATCTGTACCGTGCCGGTCTGGCGAACCGGGTGCGGGTGAGCAGCGCGGGCACCGGATCGTGGCATGTCGGTGACCCCGCCGACCCGCGCACCGCCGCGACCCTGCGCCGCGCCGGTTACGCCGCCGAACACATCGCCGCCACCTTCGGCGACGAGCATCGCGACGCCGATCTGATCGTGGTGCTCGACACCAGCCACGACCGGGAACTCGCCCACCGAGGCGTCCCTACCGAACAGCGCAGGCTGCTGCGCAGCTTCGACCCCGCCGCCGACGGTGCCGACGTGCCCGACCCGTACTACGGCGACCAGACCGACTTCGACCTGGTCCGCGACCAGATCGAGGCAGCTGTCCCAGGTCTGCTCGATTGGGTACGTGCGGAACTCGAGGCCCGCGACCCCGCCGCCGCGCGACGCTGATGCGCAAACTCACCTTTCTGCTGCGCCCGAGCTGGCTGATTCTGGCGCTCGTCGTCGTCGCGTTCGCCTACCTGTGTTTCACGATCCTCGCGCCGTGGCAGCTGAACAAGAACAGCAGCACCGAGCACCGCAATCAGCTGATCGCCGACTCGGTGCAGGCCGAGCCGGTGGCTGTTACCGACATCCTCGCCGGTGATCCCGGTACCCACACCGAGTGGCGGAAGGTGATCGCCAGCGGTTCGTTCCTGCCGGATTCGACGGTGCTCGTCCGCTTGCGCCACCTGGACGGTGCGCCGGGGTACGCGGTTCTTGCCGCGTTCCGACTCGATGACGGTCGTACAGTGCTCGTCGACCGTGGTCTGGTTGCCGCGGTCGACGGGACGCGGCCGCCCGCGATTGCCGAGCCGCCGGGTGGGGCTCAGCGGATCGAGGCGCGAGTGCGGGCTTCCGAAGGCGTCGTTCCCGATAAAGTGCCGAGCACGCAGGACGGGTTCCGGCAGGTGTACACGGTCGATACCACTCAGGAATCCACGGTTCTCGGTATCCCGCTGACGCCTATCCCGACGGGTACCGATAAGGGTGGTTATCTTCAGCTCGCCGAGAATCAACCGGGCGCGTTCACACCCGTACCGCTTCCCCAACTGGATGCGGGTCCCTACCTTTCCTACGGCCTTCAATGGCTGGCCTTCGGTGTGATGGCTCCGCTCGGGCTCGGGTATTTCGTGTTCGCCGAAATGCGGGCTCGCCGTCGTGAGCGTGGCGAGGTCGGAGCCGAGGTGGCCGATCATTCTGCTTCGACGTCCGCGGAGAGCACTACGGAAGCACGTCTCGCCGATCGGTACGGCCGCACTCGCTGACGCTCACCTACGCAGCAATGCCAGCGCGGCGCTGACTGCTACGGCTGCGATCTGTACTGCTTCCGACATGCGGACGGCTCTGCGAAGATCGTCGGTTTCGGGGGCGCGCCCGGTTCCCAGGGTCGGGCGTAGTTCCGCTCCGTAGCGGTATTGGGTGCGGCCGCCGAGTCGAACTCCGAGGGCACCGGCCATCGATGCCTCGACGACTCCGGCGTTGGGACTCGGGTGTTTGCGCGCGTCCTGGCGCCAGGCTTGCCAGGACTGGCCGGGGGTTCCGCCGACCAGGGGCGCCAGCACCACTGTGAGCAGTCCGGTCACCCGCGCGGGGAGGAGGTTCGCCACATCGTCGGTGCGGGCGGCTGCCCAGCCGAAACGTTGATAGCGCTCGTTGCGGTAGCCGACCATCGCGTCGAGTGTGTTCACGGCTCGATATGTCAGCAGGCCGGGCACACCGGCCACAGCACCCCACAGCAGCGGTGCGACGGTGGCGTCGGAGGTGTTCTCGGCGATGGATTCCAGTGCGGCGCGGGCCAATCCGTCGGCGTCGAGGACCGAGGGGTCGCGTCCGCACAGCGAGGGCAGCAGTTCGCGGGCGGCGTCGATATCGCCTGCGTCGAGCCGGTCGGCCATGTCGTGTCCGGCCCGGGCAAGACTGCGGCCGCCTAGAACGGTCCAGGTGGCGAGGGTTGTCGCGAGCAGGCCGCCGCGCGCGGCCACCGCACCGAACGCGAGGACCGAGCCGACCGCCACGGTCTCGTGCAGGATTCCGGCGCGGTGGGTGTCGGCGTAGGTTCGCTGCTCCCATGCCGCTGCCGCCGTGCCGAATCCGGCAACGGGATGCCAGCGGCGTGGGTCGGCGAATACCCGGTCGAGTGCGAAACCGAGCAGCAGTCCCGCGGCGGTCGAAATCCCCTTGTGCACGGGGCGAGGTTAACCGGTGGGGCAGCGATGTCACACCGGATGCGTCTGCTTCGTCGTCTCCATGACAGCATCCTGGGCGACCCGCCCACTCTCGACCGAACGGCTGGCACGATGACCGACACCGCGAACCTCGACCGCGCGGAACTGGCGCGACGCTTCGAGGAGCACCGCGCCTACCTGCGCAGGCTCGCCTACAGCACCCTCGGCAGCCTGGCCGACGCCGAGGACGTGGTGCAGGAGGCATGGCTGCGGCTGCAACGGCAGCACGAGGCGGGCAAGGCGGGCGAGATCGACAATCTGCGCGCCTGGCTCACCACCGTGACGGGCAGGCTCGCCCTCGACCAGCTCGGGTCCGCGCGGGCCCGGCGCGAACAGTACGTCGGCGAGTGGTTGCCGGAACCGGAGGTCAGCACCATGGACGATCCAGCCGACCGCATCACCCAGGACGAACGGGTCACCACCGCACTGCTGGTCGTGCTCGAATCGCTCTCACCCGCCGAACGCACGGCCTTCGTACTCCAGGACGTGTTCGGGATGTCGGGTCCGGAGGTCGCCGAGGTGGTCGGGCGCACCCCGGCCGCGGTACGTCAGCTGGCCTCGCGTGCCCGTAGGCACGTGGAGAGCGGCACGCCGCGATTCCCGGCGTCGCCCGCCGAACAGGAGAAGGTGGTGTCGGCGTTCGCCCTGGCCTGGCGCTCGGGTGACCTGAGTTCGCTGCTCGGCGTGCTGGACGAGAAGGTGGTGCTCACCGCCGACGGTGGCGGCAAGGTGCCCGCGATCCGCCAGCCGGTGCGCGGCGCCGAACTCATCGCCAAGATGCTGCTCGGCTGGTACCACGCACCGTCGGCGACCGATGCCTGGGGCCGTGCGGTGCTGGTCAACGGCGCACCGGGGCTGGTGGTGTTCGACGGCAACCACATCGGCGTCTTCTCGTTCGTCGTCGACGACGGGCGCATCGTCGCCATCAACGTGGTCCGCAACCCTGACAAGCTGCGCGACCTGCCCACCGAGGGCGCACCCGACTGGTACATGGGCCGCGCCGAGGACTAGCCGTACATGTGACAAGCCGAGCCTTTACCTTCCCGGCTACCGGGAAGATCTCTGTGCCCCGTCCGGCCGGTCCGGTTCAGTAGTGCAACGTGTCGCACGGTGTGGCCGGTCGGGCAGGGTAGGGAGTCGATGGTGGGTTCGGAACGAATCGTGGTGGTGACCGGCGCCAGTCGCGGCGCGGGCAAAGGCATCGCGCTCGCGCTGGGGGAAACCGGGGCGACGGTCTACGTCACCGGGCGAACACGGAACGAAGGCGATTCCCCACTGCCGGGCACAGTATTCGCGACCGCCGAGGAGATCACCCGCCGCGGCGGCCACGGCGTGCCCGTAGTCCTCGACCATCGCGACGATGCCCAGGTCGAGTCGTTCTTCGCACGTCTTCGCGACGAGCACGGACGGCTCGACATCCTGGTCAACAACGCTCTCGCGGTACCCGACGGCCTGACCGCGAAGGGGCCGTTCTGGGAAAAGCCGCTCACCTTGCTCGACCTGCTGGATGTGGGTATGCGCTCGAGCTACGTCGCCACCTACTACGCCGCACCGCTGCTGGTGGCCAATGGTGCGGGATTGGTCGTGAACACGTCGTCGTTCGGCGGCACCTGCTATATGCACGGGCCCGCGTACGGTGCGGGCAAGGCGGCGGTGGACAAAATGGCGCACGACATGGCCGTCGACTTCCGTCCGTGGAACGTGGCGGTCGTCTCGATCTGGATGGGCCTGCTCGCGACCGAGCGCACGCTCGCCGCGTTAGCCGCGAATCCGGGCGCCTACGACGGTCTTGCCGCGACAGCCGAATCGCCGGAATTCACCGGTCGTGTCATCGACGCCCTCGCGCGCGATCCCGAGTTGATGGACCGTACCGGCCAGGTGCTCATCGGCGCCGAGATCGCGCGGGAACTCGGCGTCGAAGACACCCGGGGCCAGCACCCGCCTTCGCACCGGCCATTCCTCGGTAACCCTCCGGTGTACTCCGACGCGGTCGTCGACTGACCTCGCAACAACGACTATTCGCTCATCACCTCCACACCCGGGCAGGCAACAGATGGATCTCGCACAACGCATCGACACCCTCGAACAGATCGAAGCGATCAAACAACTCAAGCACCGGTACTGGCGAGCCTGTGACAGCAAGGACCCGAAGACGATGCGGGACTGCTTCATCCGCTCCGGCGCCGACCTGGACTACGGCCGTATCGGCACCTTCGACGACGCAGGGCCCCTGGTCGACATCTTCACCCGCATCGCGTTGCACAAGGTCGACGGCAAACACGTCGTCCTCGACATGCATCACGGCATCCACCCCGACATCACCCTCACCGGGGAACGCACCGCGACAGGCCGGTGGACCCTGCGGTTTCGCCAGGTCAATCTGATCGACAACACCGAGTTCGTCTCCACGGGCGACTACGACGACGACTACGTGATCGAGGACGGCCGCTGGAAGATGTCGCGCAGTCATTTCACGGAGCGCTGGTCGATCACCCGCCCGCTCCTGGCGGACTCGGTCATCGCCGAGGGGATCTTCGCGGAGCCCTAGACCCCAAGCGAATACCCGTGCGCGGCGGCCACTTCCGCGGACAGCAGCTTCCCGTCGACCGCGGTGAGCCCGGCCGACAACCCCGGGTCGGCGGTGCACGCGCCACGCCAGCCGTTGTCGGCGATGGCCAGCGCGTAGGGCAGGGTGGCGTTCGTGAGCGCGACGGTGGAGGTGTGCGGGACGGCGCCGGGCATGTTCGCGACACAGTAGAACAGCGAATTGCCCACGGGGAAGGTGGGATTCGCGTGGGTCGTCGGCCGGGTCGACTCGAAGCAACCGCCCTGGTCGACGGCGATGTCGACGAGTACCGACCCCGGCCGCATCCGCGCGACCAGCTCGTCGGACACCAGCTTCGGCGCCTTGGCCCCTGGCACGAGCACCGACCCGATCACCAGATCGGCGGCGAGCACGGCCTTCTCGATCTCGAGGGCGTGCGAGGCCAGGGTGCCGACCCGCCCGGCGAACCGGGCGTCGAGTTCGCGCAACCGGGCCAGATTCGTGTCGAGCACGCTCACCCGCGCACCCATCCCCACCGCGACGCTCGCCGCGTTGGTGCCCGCCACGCCACCGCCGAGCACCACCACGTCGGCGGGCCGGACCCCGGGCACGCCGCCGAGCAGCACGCCTTCCCCGCCCATCGGCGCCATCAGGTGATAGGCACCGACCTGCGCGCTGAGCTTGCCCGCCACCTCGCTCATCGGCGCGAGCAACGGCAACGAACCGTCGGCCGCCCGGACCGTCTCGTAGGCGATGGCGGTGATCCCCGACGCCAGGATCGCGTCGGTACAGTCCTTCGACGCGGCCAGATGCAGATACGTGAACAGCACCTGCTCGCGCCGCATCAGCGAATACTCCTGGGCGATGGGTTCTTTCACCTTCAACACCAGATCGGACTCGGCCCACACCTGGTCGGCGTCGACCGCGATCCGCGCACCGGCGGCCCGGTAGTCGTCGTCGGCGAAGCCCGAGCCGACGCCCGCACCCGCCTGCACGAGCACCTCGTGTCCGTGGGCGGCGAGCTCCGCGGCACCGGCCGGAGTCAGCGCGACCCGGAATTCTTGCGGTTTTACCTCGGCCGGAACACCGGAAGTTACGCCCGTTGCCGTCATTCACCCAGACTAGGTCCTGTTTCGGCGGTCCGCAGTCGAATCCGTCGCGTGTCCGGATCCCTCCCTCGCAGGCGCTGCGACCACCGGGCGGCGGCCCACCGCGCCCGACGCCGGGGCACAGCGCGATAATCGCCGCATGATCATCAAGGTGAGCGGGTTCGCGCCCGAGATCGACGAGTCAGCATGGATCGCGCCGAACGCGACCGTGATCGGGCGGGTGCGCCTGGGCGCCGAGGTCGGAGTCTGGTACTCGGCGGTACTGCGCGGTGACCTCGAACAGATCACCGTCGGCGCCCGCACCAACATCCAGGACGGGTGCGTGCTGCACGCCGACCCAGGCTTCCCGCTCACCGTCGGTTCCGGTGTGTCGGTGGGGCACAACGCGATTCTGCACGGGTGCACCATCGGCGACGACGTGCTCGTCGGCATGGGTGCCACCGTGCTCAACGGCGCGGTGATCGGTGCGGGCACCCTGATCGCGGCCAACGCGCTCATCCCCGAGGGCGCCCAGATTCCGCCCGGCTCGCTGGTTGCCGGGGTGCCGGGCAAGGTACGTCGCGAACTCACCGAGGCACAGCAGGACGGCATCAAGCTCAACGCCGCTGTGTACCTACACAATCTCGCCACGCATCGGGACGCCGAAGTGTTGTGACGCATCACACTGAGCAAATGACCAGTAGGGAAACCTGATAACATTTGCCCTGCGTATCGCGACCGGTCCACCGAGTCTTCAGGGCCGGCACCGGTACGCGGGGCAGGAGGTATCACGGTGGCATACGCGCAGGTAGGTGTGCACCGATCCGGGGGCAGGCTCAGCGTGGCCGATATCGCGGCACAACCAGGCGGTATCGAGGCACTTCAGTGCCGTGTTCACGAATTACGTTCCCGGGGTGTGCATTTCGCGGCAAACGCGATCGAGCAGGAGATGGTCGCGCTGGATCTCCCACCACGGGGATAATGGGCTGATGCCCACTGTCTCGACCATCCTCGCGCGGATCCTGGAAAAGCCTGTCACCGACGGGGAGAAACTGCTCGACAGCGCGTTGTCGGCGTTTCTGGATTTCGGGATCAAACGGACAAGCATGGGCGAGATCGCGCGCCGCGCCGGCATCAGCCCGGCCACCCTGTACCGCCGCTTCGAATCCAAGAACGACCTGGTCGAAGCGGTAGGCGTGCGTGAGGCGCAGCGCTATGTGGGCGAGATCGACGAGCGGGTCCGCGCGGTCACCGAACCCGAGGACCGGCTGGTCGAGATCTTCGTCGCCTTCGTCACGACCATCGCGGGCAACGAACTGCTGCGACGGTTGCTCGGCACCGAACCGGAGATGATCCTGCCCAAACTCACCACCGACGCCGGTCCCATTCTGGCGGTGGGACGTGAATATCTCGCCGACAAGCTGCGTGAGGTGCAGGCGGGCTCCCCCGACTTCGACCCCGATCTGGTCGCCGAGATCATGGCCCGGCTCGCCCTCTCGCTGGCGCTGACACCCGACGGGCTGATCCCGCTCGACGACGCCGAGGCCGGGCGGGAATTCGCGCGCCGCACGCTGCTGCCGATGGTCGGCGTGCGCCCCTCCTACTGAACGGGCACCCCGAACGCCTCGGCGACGGCTTCGTCCAGGGCGGCGTCGGGCACCGCGACACCGTCTTCCAGGAGACCACGCACGCGACGCACGATCTCGACGGCGGCCGGACCGCACGGGTCGGGCAGGGGCAGCCGGGCGACGTACTGGGTGATCCAGCGGCGCCTGCCCGAATACAGACGGTTGCCGCAGACCGCGTCGTAGAAGCGCAGGCCGAGAGCCGAATTCGCCACGCCCATCAGCAGATACGCCAGGTCGGTCGCGGACTCGCCCGCGTCGAGGTCGGTGAGCGAGATCCAGTAGCAGTCGCCGTTCACCACGGCACCGGAGCGGTCGAGGGCGAAGCGGGGTCGTTCGCTGATATCGGGGAAGACGAGTTTCGGCGCACCCCACAGGTGTGGTCGTTGCGGCACCCAGATCTCGTACCACTCGCGGCCACCGTCGAGAACATAGCGTCGACCGGACAGCGCCTCCTCATGAGTACGCAGATACTCTGCTGCGCAGGGGAATTCGGCAAGATCGACCGGAGTGCGCCGAGTTTGCCGCAGGTCATAGGGGTAGAGCACTCTGGTGCCACGATCCTTGTTGATCCGCCACCGCTCGAGGTCGTGGTGAGTGATCAAGGGCTGCAGCAGTTCTCGCTCGGGCGTGGGGTCGAGGTCGTCCCAGTGGTCGGAGATGAACACCCGATCGGCGGTCGTCTTGATACCCACCCGGATTCGCGCGGTCTCGCCGAAGGTGTGCCAGGTTCGGTCGGCGATCTTGTCGAGCCAGCGGTCGACAGCCGGCCGTGACATCCGCCAGACCGTCTCGCCGTGCGGAGGTTCGTGATCACTGTTCCCCCGGCCGATCGATGGTCCGTTCGCCGCTTCCCGCCCCTGCGATGCCAACGTGCCCACTTCTACCGCGAACACCCGTCCCCCGGCCCCGACCAGACAGTCGACTTCTCCGGCCAGTGCATCGAATAAATCTGTCCCGCAGCCGGTTTCACAGCCAGGTTGCTCATAGACGGAGACGTACCGGCAACCGACCGAGCTCTCGGCAACATTCGCCGGAACGCTTCGCTTCGAGAATCCGAGGGCGGACAGGGAATCGGTGGGCACTGTGGCGGGCGCCGCAGCATCGCCCGCCACAGTGCCGGACGCCGAGGTGGAAGCCGCGGCATACGCGCGCGTTCCGCGGTTCTGATGCGCATTGCCGGCGCCTGCACCGCTCACACCGTCACCGGCCGGGATCGTGTCGTCGCCGGGAATCGCGCGGGCATGCGCGATGCTCGCCGCTGATCTGGTGGCGATGGTGATCGCGGGGAGGACGGCGGCGGAGAAGAGTTTGGTGTCGCCGAGGTCGTAGAGCTCGACCGGGGTCAGGTCGGCGGTCAGGATACGGCGCAGGTTCGCACCCGCTCGGGTGGTGAGAAACCTGTTGGCACAGAGCAATCCGAGCACTCCACCCGGCGCGAGGAGACGCGGCGCCAAGGCGACGAAGGGGTGGGTGAGATCGATGCGACCACGGAGCCCGAATTTTCGGCTGAGCAATTGCGCGGTGGCCCCGCCGAGCTGCTGCGTGCGCACATACGGCGGGTTGCTGATGATCAGATCGAAGGAGCCCTTCGCCAGACGCGGCGCCTTCGCCAGGAAATCGCCTGCCCGGCAGTTGATCTCGACCCCCTCGGCCGCGGCCCGTACCAGCGTTTCGCCGACGGCGGCACGGTCCAGGTCGTATCCGGTGAGCCGGACCGCGACCTCCGGTGCGCAGGAGACCATCTCCCGATGCACCGCGAGCAGCAGCTCCCCGTCACCACAGGCCGGGTCGAGCACCCGCAACTCGGCGCCGCACGGGGCGTACAGCAGTGCCCGGCGCGCCAGGAACCGCGCCAGCTCCGGCGGGGTGTAGTGCCTGCCGTGCCGTTTGCGCTCCTGCGCATCGCGGGACTGCAACGCCATGGGTCCGATTGTGCCCCGCCGCGCACCGATTGCGCGTCAGGCGCGGGCTGCCGCGGGCTCCCGGCCACAGTCGGCCGCCCCCGACCCACGCGTGGTGTGAACCTGCCGCGGCCGTGGGAATCGGGTCAGGACCGGTGCGGCGACTCGCGGCAGGGTCGGCTCGCTGTGGTGAAACTCCGCACCGCCGCGATCGCTTGTTGTTGCCCGTACCGGCGCAGGCGGATACCGCCGAATACGCGCCGACCCTGATCCTCCCGGATCCCTTCTCGCGCTCCTGCCGTGCCGGTCGGCGGCCATGACCGTCGCCCGGCGATCAGAACCCGCCCCGCCCGAATCTTCGTGGCGCGGGCGGGTTCCGTGTTTCCACCCCGACTGCTAAATTGGTCTCAAAATGAGACCAGTTCTCACGACCGACCGAGGAGCCGCGCGATGGCGCCGACCGACCACCCCGATTTCGCCGCCCTGCAGCGCCTGGCCGACGAACGCTGGACCTGCAGGCAATTCAAGCCCGATCAAGTCGAGCGCGCCACGATCGAACAGCTCCTCACCCTCGGACAGCGCACTCCGTCCTGGTGCAACACGCAGCCCTGGCAGGTCGTCGTCACCGCGGGCGAGGGCACCGATCGGTTCCGCAAGGAACTCCTCGCGCACGTCCAAACCGACGCCACCGCACCGGATTTCGAGTTCCCGGCCGCCTACGAGGGCGTCTACCGCGACCGGCGCCGCGCCTGCGGATTCCAGCTCTACGACAGCGTCGGAATCGTCAAGGGCGACCACGAGAAGACCATGCGGCAGATGGTCCGCAATTTCGAGCTCTTCGACGCACCGCACGTCGCGATCGTCACCTCCGAAGCCGATCTCGGCGTCTACGGCGCCATCGACTGCGGTCTGTGGCTGGAGAACTTCCTGCTCGGCGCCCAGGCCCTCGGCCTCGGCGCCGCACCCCAGGCGGCGCTGGCCTCCTACTCCCCCTTCATCCACGAGTACTTCGGCATCCCCGACACCCGCAAGGTCGTGTTCGGTGTCTCCTTCGGCTACCCCGACCTGGACCACCCGATCAACGGCTTCCGCACCGCCCGCGCCCCCCTCGACGACCAGGTCATCTGGCACACCTCCTGAATCAAGATCATCACGCTCTGGTGGCGGCATCGGCCGAGAGGCGAACGCCACCAGAGCGTGGTGATCAGCCGACCAGTCAGGCGGCGCCGGTGATTCCGGGGCCCGCCTGCGGTTCGATATCGCGAGCGGTGACCTCGGCGTGGCAGACGTCGCAGGTGAGGTGGACGTGGGCTTCGCCGGTGCAGTCGCGGTGGCGGTATTCGACCGGCGGACCCTCGGGGGCCATGTAGGTGTCGCCCCAGTCGCGGATCGCCATCAGGATCGGATAGATGGCGTGGCCTTTTTCGGTGAGGCGGTATTCCTCGTAGGCGCCGTCATCGACGGGGCGTTTGACCAGGATCTCGTGCTCGACGAGGCGATCGAGCCGGTCGTGCAGGCGGCTGCGGGAGATGCCGAGCGCGCTCTGGAAGGCATTGAACCGGCGAACCCCCGCGAAGCAGTATTTGAGGATCAGCAAGGTCCACCGATCCCCGAAGATCACCAACGGCCTCGTGATCGAACACGGGACGTCGGCGAGTTCCTCATAGCGCACCCTGCCATTATGCGCGTGGCTCCCGCCTGCGTGATCTCATCGGCGCGGGCTACGCGCCGTCGCCGCCGTCCCGCAGGGCATGGATCATGCCGCGCAGGATCCGGGACGCGTCCGCGCGCTCCGACTCGGTCATACCCGCCAGCATCCTGTCCTCGACGGACCGAACCGCCACCGTGGCCTTCTCGAGGCTGCGCCTACCGCGCGGAGTGAGCCGCGTCGGCAACGCTTTCCCAACGGGCGCGGCCTCGGGTCTGGTCACGTAGCCGTCGCGCTCCAGCGCCTGGAGCAGCACGTTCATCGTCTGCCGGGTCACGAACGCGCCCCGCGCCAGCTCCGAGTTCGACAGGCCCGGCCGCTGCGCCAGCAGCTCGAGGCACGAGTAGTGCGTGATGCTCATCCCCAGCGGCCGCAACACCTCCTCCATGGCGACACGCAGCGCGCTCGACGCCTCCTTGAGCAGGTAACCCAGTGACGTCTCCAGGTCGACGCCGTCTTGACTCATGTCAGCATTCTGACATAGCTTGGCAGATGTCAGAAAACTGACACACCGAACAGGAGCATCATCATGCCCGTCACCGGCCCCGACTTCCTCTCGCTCCAAGCACGCGACCTCGATGCGTCACGGGCGTTCTACGAGCAGTACCTCGGCCTCGTCCGCGCGCGGACCGGCCCGCCACACGCTGTGGTCTTCGAGACGACACCGATCGCCTTCGCGCTCCGCGAGCTCGTCCCGGGCACCGACCTCACCTCAGCACCGCACCCCGGCCTCGGCGCCGCGATATGGCTCCACGCCACCGACGTCCAAGCCATCCACGATGCCCTGGCCGCCGACGGCCACCCCATCGTCAGCCCACCCGTCGACGGCCCCTTCGGCCGCACCTTCACCTTCGCCGACCCCGACGGCTACCACATCACCCTCCACGACCGCGCCTGACCGAGAGCGGTCGGGCGAGGCCATGACAGCGAATAGGCCGCCGCCCCTCCTGGTTTCGAGGAGGGGCGGCGGCCGTTGGTCGTCTGGGATCAGAGCGGGATGTTCTTGTGATGGCTCTTGCGGGCAGGGGCCGAAGCCAGGGCCGCGGCGAGGGTGCTGCGGGTCTTGGCCGGGTCGATCACCTGGTCGACCACGCCGATCGCGACGGCACGTTCCACGCCACCGGCGATCTTCTCGTGCTCGGCGGTGAGCCGCTCGTGCAGCGCCTCACGCTCGTCCTCCGGTGCGGCGGCCAGCGCCTTCTTGTGCAGGATGCCGACCGCGGCCTTGGCGCCCATGACGGCGACTTCCGAACCGGGCCAGGCGAATACGGCGGTGGCACCGAGGGCCCGCGCGTTCATGGCGATGTAGGCGCCGCCGTAGATCTTGCGGGTCACCAGGGTGACGCGCGGAACCCGAGCCTCGGCGAAGGCGTGCAGCAGCTTGGCGCCACGACGCACCACACCCTCGAGTTCCTGACCGACACCCGGCAGGTACCCGGGAACATCGGTGACCACGATCAGCGGGATACCGAACGCATCGCACAACCGCACGAAACGCGAAGCCTTCTCGGCACTTTCGGAGTTCAGGCAGCCACCCAGGCGAAGCGGGTTGTTGGCGAGCACACCGACGGTGCGCCCACCGAGGCGGCCGAGACCGGTCACCATGCTGCGCGCGTAACCGCCCTGCAGCTCCTCGAACGACGACTCGGTCGTGCCGTCGGGCGACTCCACATTGTCGAGCAGCTCGTGGATGATCGGCTTCACGTCGTAGGCGCGCTTGGCCGATTCCGGCATCATCGCCTTGAGGTCGACATCGCCGTGCGCGGCCGCGACCAGATCGAACTCGCCCTGCTCGGCGAACATCGACACCAGCCTGCGGGCCCGATGCAGCGCGTCGGCCTCGTCGTCGGCGGCGATATGGCAGACGCCGGACTTCTTGAAGTGTGTGGTGGGACCACCAAGGGTCTCCATGTCGACGTTCTCGCCCGTCACCGAGCGGACCACGTCGGGACCGGTGACGAACACGCGGCCCTCCGGCGCCATGATGACCACATCGGTCAGCGCGGGGCCGTAGGCGGCGCCGCCTGCGGCGAAGCCGAGCACCACCGAAATCTGGGGAACGAGCCCCGACGCGCGGACCATGGCCTCGAAGACGAGTCCGACCGCGTGCAGCGCCTCGACACCCTCGGCCAGGCGTGCGCCACCGGAGTGCCACAGGCCGACCACGGGGATGCCGGATTCGATGGCGGTGTCGATCGCGTCGACGATGTGCTTGCAACCCTCGACGCCCATCGCGCCACCCATCACGGTGGCGTCGGAGCAATACGCGACGGTACGAACACCGTCGACCTCGCCGATCGCGGCGAGCACACCGGAGCGGTCGCGGGGATGCAGCGGCAGGATCGTGCCGGGATCGAAGAAGCGCTGGAGCCGGCCGAGCGGGTCACGCGGGTCGGTGACCGAATCCTGAAACGCGGGAGCAATGATGGTCATCGCGTCCACTCCTACCTTCGTTGTCGAAAATCTCTCGGCCTCCGCCGGATCACGGCGGAGGGTCGAACCATTCAGTTGGCCGACCCCCCACCGGGAAATCCGTGCGTCAGGCCCGACCGAAGGCGAGCGCGACGTTGTGCCCACCGAAGCCGAAGGAGTTGTTGATCGCGTACTCGATTTCCTGGCGACGGGCTTCCCCGTGCACCACATCGAGATCGATCTCCGGATCCTGGTTGTCCAGGTTCAGCGTCGGCGGAACGATGCCGTCCCGAATCGCGAGCACAGTGAGCACCGACTCGAGGGCGCCGACGGCACCGATCGAGTGACCGAGTGCCGACTTCGGCGCGTACACCGAAGCGTGGTTGCCCACCGCCAAATTGATCGCGTTCGCCTCGGCGGTGTCGCCGATGGGAGTCGCGGTCGCGTGGGCGTTGATGTGGGTGATGTCGCGCTTGGTCAGACCGGCGGTCTGCATCGCGCGGGTCATCGCCCTGGCCGCACCGGTGCCCTCGGGATCGGGAGCGACCAGGTGGAAACCGTCGGAGGTGATGCCCGCACCCAGCAGACGCGCGTGGATGGTCGCGCCGCGAGCCTTCGCGTGCTCCTCGGTCTCGATCGTCATGAGCGCGCCCGCTTCGCCGAAGACGAAACCGTCACGATCCTTGTCGAACGGACGCGAAGCACCCTTGGGGTCGTCGTTGCGCGTGCTCATCGCCCGCATCATGGAGAACGCCGCGATCGGCACCGAGTCGATGAAGCCCTCGACGCCACCGGTGACGACCATGTCGGCGTCACCCATCACGATCATCCGCCACGCGTTGGCGATGGCCTCCGAACCCGACGAGCACGCCGAGACCGGAGTGACCACTCCCGCCCTGGCCTTCAGCTCGAGACCGACGACCGCCGACGGACCGTTCGGCATGACCATCTGAACAGCCAGCGGCGAGATCTTGCGATAGCCACCGTTCTTCAGCTTGTCGACCGAGTCGATCAGCGCGTCGCCGCCACCGAGACCGGTACCGATCGCGACACCCAGGCGGTCGTGGTCGACCTCCGGGCTGCCCGCGTTCTTCCACACCTCGCGACCGAGCACGGTCGCCAGGCGCTCGACATACGCCATACGGCGGATCTCGACCCGGCTCAGGAGGGTGTCGGGGCTGACTTTCAGGTGACCGCCGATACGCACCGGCAGGTCGTATTCCTCGATGAAGGAATCCTCGAGAACGTCGATTCCGCTCTCACCGTTGAGGAGTCCCTTCCACGTCGCATCGACATCACCCGCGATCGACGTGGTCGCAGCCATGGAGGTGACGACGACGTTGGGGAAATTCCCGTTCAAGGTGGAAGGAGTGGTCACTGGTTCAGCCTCTACTCGGCGTCGAACTTGGCCTTGAGCTCCGCGGCGGCGTCGGAGTTCTCCGCCTCGAGCTTCTGGATGTAGGAGACAGCGTCACCCACGGTCTTCAGGCTGGCGAGATCCTCGTCGGGGATCTTGACGCCGTACTTGTCCTCGGTCTGCACAGCGATCTCGACCATGGACAGCGAGTCGATGTCCAGGTCGTCGACGAAGGACTTCTCGATGGTCACCTCGGAGGGTTCGATACCCGTAACCTCTTCGATGATCTTGCCGAGTTCTTCGACGATCTGTTCCTGGGTCAGAGCGGCCACTTTGGTGGCTCCCTTCTTGTTTCTCATTTGTAGGGTCTTGAACAGCCGACGCACTTCGTCGTGCGCGACCGCCGGGGGGAAAGCTAGCCCGCGGAGGTGAGTCCGGCCAACGCGGGGAGGTCTTCGGGAGTCTTGAGGGCGAGGTTGGGGGTGCCCTTCAGTTCCCGTTTGGCGATGCCGACCAGGGTGCCCGCCGGTGGCAGTTCGGCCACCGCCGAGACGCCCGCGGCACGGACGGTCTCGGTGCACAGGTCCCAGCGCACGGGACGGGTGACCTGCGCGGCGAGCTTGTCGATCGCGTCGGCGCCCGAGGTGACCGGTTGTCCGTCGAAGTTCGACAGCAGCGTCCGGATCGGGTCGCTCGGCGAGATCTGGGCGATGGCATCGGCGACAGCTGCCTGTGCCGGGGCCATGAAAACGGTGTGGAACGCACCGGCGACGGGCAATGCGCGGACCCGTGCCTTCTCCGGCGGGTTCGCGGCGAGCTCCGCCAGAGCTTCCAGGCGGCCCGCCGCGACGATCTGGCCTACCGCGTTGCGGTTGGCCGGGACGAGATCGAGTTCGGCGAGCCGTGCGAGCACGGTGGCTTCGTCGCCACCGAGCACCGCGGACATGCCGGTCGGTTCCTGCGCACACGCCTTGGCCATCTCCCGGCCGCGGATGGCGGCCAAGCCGACGGCCTCGTCCGGGGTGATGACGCCCGCGACAGCGGCCGCGGCGAATTCGCCGACCGAATGCCCGGCGACGATCGTATCCGCCGGAAGCGTTTCGGGGGCGATTTCGGCGAAGGCCAGCAGCGCGGCCGCGACCACGAGCGGCTGCGTCACCGAGGTGTCGACGATCTCCTCCGCCGTCGCGGTGGTGCCGAGACGGACCAGGTCGAGGCCGGCGGCCTTCGACCACAGCTCGAGGCGATCAGCCGCACCGGGGAGGGCGAGCCAGGGCGTGAGCATGCCGGGTGTCTGGGACCCCTGTCCAGGGGTGAACAACGCGATCACCCCCTAAGAAAACACTGTGACCCCCGCCGCACGAGATGTCGGCGCGAATGAAGGTTTGGAACGCGTTTTGTAGGGGTCCCACAAAATCCGAGGTGGGGCGTCCGGATCGACCGATTCACGAATCCCGTTACAGGGGGTCGTGAGCCATTGGGGTTGACGGGGTTTCCGTGACAGAAGTCGATGATTCGTTATGCGTTCGTGTCAAACGGCCCACTGTGGCCGCGATCCGGAGCACATACGCGTCCCGCGGATTGAGCGGATCACGTCCGGTCACCTCGCCGATTCGCTTGAGGCGATACCGGACAGTATTTGGATGGACGTACAGCTGACGCGCGCACGTTTCTACTGCTCCGCCACAATCCAGGTAGGCGTCCAATGTGTCGGACAACGAAGATCCGGCCGACGCCAACGGGAGGACAACATACTCGTTCAGCGCCTCTATCGCAGCTCTATCGCCCAGCAGGGCCCGTTCCGGTAACAACTCCGAGGCGTGAACGGGCCTTGGCGCGCCTCGCCACCCGACAACAGCCTCCATTCCGGCCAATGCCTCGATGGCGGAGGCGTGTGCGGCGCCGAGGGTGCGCATGGTCGGGCCGATCACCACCGGACCGTCGGAGAACACCTCGGCGAGCAGGTCCGACAGGAACGGCGAACCGATCCCCGCGTCGCCCAGGTGCCCGCTGACCACCATCACCAGCCGCGCGCCCTGCACCACCGCGAGCGCGGCGCGACCGTGCCTGGTCGCGATGGTGTGCACCGCCCCGACCGTCGACACACCCTGGTCCTGTGGCGGGGTGCCGACGAGCACCGTTGCCGGTGCGGTGGCGTCCCAGTTCAACGTGGCGGCCCGGGAGAGCATGTCCGGACCCGTGTCCCCGCGCACCACCGCGTCGACCACCAGCGCCTCGAGGCGGGTGTCCCAGGCGCCCCGCGATTCGGCCGCGCTGGCGTACACCGAGGCGGCCGCGAAACCGAGCTCACGCCCGTATCGCAGCACCGCCTCGGTGAGCGCGACCAGCTGCCGGTCGTTGCGGGCGAGGGCGGGCAGCCACTGTTCGAAGAAGTCCATGGCCACCCGGACCATGTCCACGGTCTGGCGCAGCGTGAGCCGCCGCGCCAGATCCTGCGGAATCACCTGGAAGGCGTCCAGGCTGAAGCGGATGTCGGATTCGGGATCCTGCAACCACTCCAGAAAGTTCACCACCGCGGTCTGCACCAGCATCTGGACGCCTGCCCGTTGGGCGGCGTCCAGATCGGCGAAGAACGGCAGCCGGTCCTGCATCGCGCCGACCGCCTCGGTCGACAGCCGGCCCGAGAACTGCTTGACCCGTCGCAGCAGCGTGTCGGGCAGCGGGTCACGGGTCTGCCGGTTCGGGGACAGCGCCCCGGTCGGCAGGTAGACCTCGTGCGTGCTTGTGCCCTCGGTGATCCGACGGGGCCGCGGCGGTTTGCGCTCCACAGTCCAATAGTCCGCTACGCCAGTTCCTCCGGTGCGTCCGCACTCGGCTTCGGCGCGGCGGACACATCGTCGATGCGGTATTTCGCGGCCGCTTCCACCGCCTTGGCCTTGTCGAAGGTGCCGTCTTTCACCAGGCCTTCGAGCACCGCGACGACGATCGACTCCGCGTCGACGTTGAACACCCGGCGGGCGGCGGGACGAGTATCGGAGAAGCCGAACCCGTCGGTGCCCAGGGTGATGTAGTCGCCGGGCACCCACTGCCGGATCTGATCGGGAACCGCGCGCATCCAGTCGGTGGCGGCTACCACCGGTCCACGCGCCGAGGCGAGTGCCTCGGTGACGTAGGCGACGCCGGAATCGGCATCGGGGTGCTTGAGTGCGTGGATCTCCTTCTCGACGGCTTCCTTGCGCAACTCGCCGAACGAGGTCACCGACCACACGTCGGCGGCCACATCCCACTCCTGCGCCAGGAGCTGCTGGGCGCGCAGACCGGCGGGCACGGTCACCCCGGAGACCAGGATCTGGGCGCGCACCTCACCCTCACCACCGCGCTGGTACAGGTACAGGCCCTTGAGCAAGCCGGCCACGTCGAGGTCGTCGGGCTCGGCCGGCTGCTGGTAGGGCTCGTTGTAGAGCGTGATGTAGTAGAAAATGTTCTCTCCGCCGAAGGTCCCGGTCTCCTGCGGGTGGGTGCCCGGCAGCGTGCCCGGCTCCGGGTGGCCGCCGCCGTACATGCGGCGCAGACCGTCGCGCACGATGTGGGCGATCTCGAACGAGAACGCCGGATCGTAGGTGACCACGGCCGGGTTGGTCGAGGCGAGCAGCAGCGAATGCCCGTCGTTGTGCTGCAGGCCCTCACCGGTGAGCGTGGTCCGCCCGGCCGTCGCCCCGAGGACGAAGCCGCGGGCCAGCTGGTCGGCCGCGGCCCACAGGCCGTCGCCGGTGCGCTGGAAACCGAACATCGAATAGAAGATGTAGAGCGGGATCATCGGCTCGCCGTGCGTGGCGTACGCGGTGCCGGCCGCCGTGAACGACGCCGTCGACCCGGCCTCGTTGATCCCCTCGTGCAGGATCTGGCCGACGTTGCTCTCCTTGTAGGCGAGCATCAGTTCCGCGTCGACGGAGGTGTAGAGCTGGCCGTTGCGGTTGTAGATCTTCAGCGACGGGAACCAGGAGTCCATGCCGAAGGTGCGTGCCTCGTCGGGGATGATCGGCACGATGCGCTTGCCGATCTCCTTGTCGCGCAACAGTTCCTTCATCAACCGGACCAGCGCCATCGTGGTCGCCACGTTCTGCTTACCCGAACCCTTGCGCACCGAGCGGTAGGCCTCGTCACCCGGCAGCGTCAACGGCTTTGCCGCACTTCGCCGTTCGGGCAGGTACCCACCGAGCGCCGTGCGCCTGGCCTGCATGTACTGGATCTCCGGCGCGTCCTGGCCGGGGTGGTAGTACGGGGGCAGGTACGGGTCCTTCTCCAGTTCCGCGTCCGAGATCGGGATGCGCTGCAGATCGCGGAAGTCCTTGAGGTCCTGCAGCGTCAGCTTCTTCATCTGGTGGGTGGCGTTGCGGCCCTCGAAGTGCTTGCCGAGGGTGTAGCCCTTGATGGTCTTGGCCAGGATCACCGTCGGCTGGCCCTTGTGCGCCATCGCCGCCGCGTACGCCGCGTAGACCTTGCGGTAGTCGTGGCCGCCGCGCTTGAGGTTCCAGATCTCGTTGTCGGACATGTTCTGGACCAGCGCCTTGGTGCGCGGGTCGCGGCCGAAGAAGTGATCGCGCACGTAGGCGCCGTCGTTGGCCTTGTAGGTCTGGAAATCGCCGTCCGGGGTGGTGTTCATCAGGTTCACCAGAGCACCGTCGCGGTCGGCGCCGAGCAGCGCGTCCCACTCCCGGCCCCAGACCACCTTGATGACGTTCCAGCCCGCGCCGCGGAAGAACGACTCGAGTTCCTGGATGATCTTGCCGTTACCGCGCACCGGTCCGTCGAGGCGCTGCAGGTTGCAGTTGATCACGAAGGTCAGATTGTCGAGCGCCTCGTTGGCGGCCACCTGGATCAGGCCGCGCGATTCGGGTTCGTCCATCTCGCCGTCGCCGAGGAACGCCCACACGTGCTGGTCGGAGGTGTCCTTGATGCCGCGATCGTGCAGGTAGTGGTTGAACCTGGCCTGGTAGATCGCGTTCATCGGGCCCAGGCCCATCGAGACCGTCGGGAACTCCCAGAAGTCGGTCATCAGGCGTGGATGCGGGTAGGACGGCAGGCCCTTGCCGAGGCCGCCGTGGCTGTATTCCTGCCGGAACCCGTCGAGCCGGTCGGTGCTCAGGCGACCCTCGAGGAACGCGCGCGCGTAGATGCCGGGCGAGGCGTGGCCCTGGATGTAGATGTGGTCGCCGCCGCCGGGATGGTCCTTGCCGCGGAAGAAGTGGTTGAAACCCACCTCGTAGAGCGCCGCCGAGGAGGCATACGTCGAAATATGCCCGCCCACACCGATTCCTGGACGCTGCGCGCGATGCACCATGATCGCGGCGTTCCAGCGGATCCAGGCGCGGTAGCGGCGCTCCACCTCCTCGTCGCCGGGAAACCACGGCTCGTTCTCGGTGGGAATCGTGTTGACGTAATCGGTGGAGGTGAGCGCGGGAATCGACACGCGACGCTCACCGGCGCGTTCGAGCAGCCGCAACATGAGATAACGCGCGCGGCCCGGGCCTTCCCGGTCGAGCATCTCGTCGAAGGACTCCAGCCATTCACTGGTTTCCTCCGGATCGATATCGGGTAGATACGATGCCACGCCTTCGCGGATCACCCGCACGCGTTCCCCGGTGGGTTTGGCACCGGGCGCCGCGGGGTCGTTCGGCGAATCGGAAGAAGCTGCAGAGTGGATCAGGTCGGTCAAATCTGCTCCTCGTACTGGGGGCTGAACTGCTTGTCGGCGTCGCGGTCCCCGGGCTTGCCCGCTTGGTGTGCGGAGCACCCGTCTCGAAAGGTTCGGGCGACCCCCATCCTTGCCGAAAGGGTCGCCCAGGTCATCATCCCAGCAGGAAATCCACTAGATTCGCGATGGACCTACCGGTCAGTGAAGTGAGAGGGAACGGGTTCGACGATGAGGGTGCCGCACGCGCGCAGACTCGGGCTGATCTGCGCATCGGTCGCGGTGATCGCCGGTTCGGTGATCGCCGGGTGCGCCCAGCAGGTCACCGGTAACCCGACCACCGACCCCGCCGAAGTCGCCGCCTACAAGACCGAGGCGGCCGCGTCGTCCTCGGCGGCCGCGTCCTCGCGTGCGGCGGCCGCCCGGACCAAGGCCATCGAGGACAACTGCGGCCAGTTCCCCACCACCACCGGTGCGGGCGTCACCGCCTACAACGACTTCGTGAAGGCCCACGACGAGAACGCCCCCGACTACGCCGCCAAACGCGAGGCCGCGGCCGTCGCGCTCGACACCGCCGCGACGGCCGTCGAGGCCGGTGTCGCCGCCGCCGCGGGCGCCCTGCCGACCGAGCTGGCCGACAAGTTCACCGCCTATGTCGTGGCCGCGCGCGAGCTGTCCGCCGAGACGCGGAAGATGACCTACAGCTCCGCGGTCGGCGGTCTCAACGATGCGAGCCGCAAAATCAATCAGGCGCGTACCGAGGTACAACAGGCCTGCCCACGGCGCTGAATTCACGTCGCCGACACGCGGCGTACGGTACCGATTCATCCGATCGGCTTGCGCTGCGGCCGATAACCATGTTCGCTTGCACGTATCTTACTGTCGGCAGTTTAGGGAGGACACCACCGTGGTCGCCGCGGCGGACGCGCAGAACTACGCTCAGAAGCTTGGCATTTCTCACGGCTTGGTTGTTCAGGAATTGGGCTGGGACGAGGACACCGACGACGCATTGCGCGCCGAGATCGAGGAGATCACGGGCGGCGAGATGGTCGACGAAGACTCCGACGAGGTCGTCGACGCCGTCCTGCTGTGGTGGCGAGAAGGTGACGGCGATCTGGCCGACGAGTTGATGGATGCCATCAGCCCGCTGGCCGACGAAGGGTTCATCTGGGTCCTCACCCCCAAAACCGGTCAACCGGGCCATGTCGATCCGAGCGAGATCGCCGAAGCCGCACCCACGGCCGGCCTGACCCAGACATCAACCATCAGCCTCGGCAGCTGGACGGGCTCGCGCCTGGTTCAGCCGAAGGCACCGTCCAAACAGCGCTGAAACCGCCGTTCGCTAAGGTCTCAGCCGGACGAGAACGCTCGGCTGAGACCCGACACGACGACAGGAATTCCCCTATGCCGCTAGAGGTTGGCACTCTCGCGCCGGATTTCACGCTCAAGGACCAGAACAACCAGCCCGTCACCCTGTCGGACTACCGGGGCAAGAAGAATGTCCTGCTGGTGTTCTATCCGCTCGCCTTCACCGGCATCTGCCAGGGTGAGCTGTGCAAGGTGCGTGACGAGCTGCCCAAATTCCAGAACGACGACGCCGAGATCCTCGCGATCTCCGTCGGCCCACCACCCACCCACAAGATCTGGGCGGCCGAACAGGGCTACCTGTTCCCGTTGCTCTCCGACTTCTGGCCACACGGCGCTGTCGCCCAGGCCTACGACGTCTTCAACGAGAAATCCGGTTACCCGAACCGCGGCACCTTCGTGATCGACAAGTCCGGATACATCACTTTCGCGGAGATGAACGGGCCCGGAGAGGCCCGTGACCAGGCGGCTTGGGAGAAAGCGCTGGCCGCGCTAGATTCATAACCCGACACCGCCGGTCCCACCGGCGATGCAGGGGCGTATAGCTCAGCGGTAGAGCACTGGTTTTACACACCAGCGGTCGGGGGTTCGATCCCCTCTGCGCCCACATCTTGTCGCACACGTTCGGTTCGCACGTAACCGTCAGGTCGGTAGGCCGATCTCCTCGGGTGTCTTGTCGGTGCGGATCCCGCGGAAGCTCGGATGCCGTAGCAGTCCGTCGCCGCTGATCTCGCGATATTCGATATCGGCGACGAAAACCGGCTCGACCCACCAGGCCGTTCGGGCGACCGGTGCGGGTGGTGGATCGTCGAGCGGTGTCGTCTCGCGGCGCACTCGGTCCAGGGCGGCGCGGATGCTGCGGCGGGAGGCCGCGGTGAAGCCCGTGCCGACTCCGCCGATGCAGCGCAGTCGCCCCTCCGGCGTGTGGGCGGCCAGGACGAGACCGCCGAAGGTCGCGGCATTGGCGCCGTTGCCGGGGACCGCGCCGACGATCACGGCTTCGGTCGTGAGCCTGAGGACGACTTTCGTCCAGGCCGAGGAGCGGCGGCCCGGTTCGTAGATCGAATCGCCGTGTTTGCAGACGATCCCTTCCAACCCGGAGTCCGTCGCCACGCGCAACAACTCCTCCGCGCTGGTGTCGGTCAGCGACCACATCGGTGGAACCCGCACGCGCACACCGTCGTCGAGGGTGAGGTCGGCCAGTTCGGCGCGGCGGGTGCGGTAGGAGTCCTCGAACAGCACCTCCTCGTCGACACCGAGCACATCGAAGACGAGATAGTCGACGCGGACCTGCTCGATCAGCGCGGGCGTCGGCCGCTGGACGTGCATGCGCTGCTGCAACCGGGAGAACGAAGGCGCACCGCGCTCGTCCGGCGCGACGAGTTCGCCGTCGAGCAGCAGGGTGCGTCCATCGGTGATCTCGGTGAGCGCGGTCACGATCTCGGGGTAGGAGCCGGTGATGTCGCGCAGGTTCCGGCTCCACAAACTGATCCCCGCCGGGGTGCAATGGGCGATCGCGCGCACACCGTCCCATTTCATTTCCGCGCACCAGCCGCCTGGCGGCTGCGGTGGCCGTCCGGGTTTGGCCAGCATCGGTGCCGGGACCGTGAACCCCACATGATCAGCCTATTCCCGCTGTGGTTCGGGCTCCGCTCACGCGGCAGATCCTCGGCGCGTCCGATCAGGCCGAATCCGTTATCGACCGGCCGGCAGGGCACGGTGGGCGGCACGGAGGAGGAAAGCTGTCGCGATCGTCGCGCCCGCCAGTCCCGCCATGACGATTCTCGCGATCCAAGGCCCATAGCTGATCGCCGCCACGCAGCCGAGCGTCACGAGGACGCCGACGGCGAACAGCAGCACAGCCGCCCTGCCGATTCCTGCGGTCTTCCCACGCAGAACCTGCTGGGAGGCGAACAGCAGGCCGAGGCCCGCCAGCCCGGGAACGGCACCCACCACGCAGATCATCAACAGATACGGCGAGTCGAGACCGGACACGATCACTCGGGACGAACAGGCCAGCAGCACCGCTCCGACCGCACACCCGGCCGCACCCGCAGCCCACATTGCTCGCCGCTCCTTGGAATCGGCGACATCCGAGGTCTTCGCTCGGACGTCATCGACCTGGTCCATCTGAAACCCCCACGGCAACGCAATCAGCGACAGGGGCGTAGCCATGCCCCACATCCGACCGTACCGGCCTACGGTGAACCCGTGGAGGCACCGAGATGATCGAAATCCCCAAGGCTTTCGCGCACGAGACGATCGGGCGCGAGAATGAGCCGGGCCGCGCCTGGCTCACCTCGCTCCCCCAGCTGCTCGATGATCTGCTGCAACGCTGGTCCTGTAGGCCGGACGGCCCACTGATGCACGGCAATGTCGGGGTCGTGCTGCCCGTCGTCCACACAGACCACCCGCCCGCGGTCATCAAGGTGTCCTTTCCCCACCCGGGCAACGACTTCGAGGCCGATGCCTTCGACACGTGGAACGGCGCGGGCGCGGTGCGGCTGTTCGAACGCGACACCGCGCACTATGCGATGTTGCTGGAGCGCGCTCCGGGCAGAGCGCTGTCCGAGGTAGCCGACTTCGACGAAGCCGTGACCGCCCTGGGTGAACTGTCGTGGCGGCTGGCCGTCGAAGCCCCACCGGCTCTGCCGCGTCTGAGCCGCTTGGTCGCCGAATGGCCGGGCGAAATGGCTTCTGCCGCAGCAGAAGTGGGAAATCCGCTGCCTGGTCGCGTCATGGGTGCCGCTCTTGCCACTGTGCGCGAGCTCGGCCCGAACCAACCCGAAACGATCGTCCACGGCGATCTCCACGACGCCAATGTCCTGCGCGGCGACCGCGAGCCCTGGCTGGCGATCGACCCCAAGGGTTACGTCGGTGACCGTGCCTACGACACGCTCACCGTCATCCGCAGCTACCGTTTCGCTCCCCTGCTGTTCAGTGCCGACCCGACGCGTGACCTCCGTCGCGGCCTCGACATGTATTGCGAGGCAGCCCGGATCGATCGTGATCGGGCACGCCGGTGGGCGCAGGTGCGAGCGGTGCGAGCCGCGCTGTGGGGTCGACAGCACGGTGAACCGGACTGGGTCGTACAGGTCACCGACCGGCTCGCCGAGATGCTCGCCTGATCTCGGCGTAGCCCTTCGTATGGTCGGCAGGTACTACACAGCCGTCTTCGCGACCGTGAGCGTGCACTGCCCGTTGTCGCAGGAGCGACGGAGTCGCCCCCGGGAGAGGGTTTGGGCGAGGCCGATGGTCCAGCACATCGGGCATCCACGCAGCGCGATGAGGCCGACGGGTAGCAACAGCAGGCTGATCGCACCGATGAGGGGCAGCAGGGCGATCGAGCCGATCAGTGCGCCGAAGCCCACGGCCCCACGCGTCAGGTGGCGGGGCAGTGACGCGCCGGCGAAGTCGGGTTGGTCAGACATTCTTCCCTCCGGGAGGTGGATCAGACTGGAGTGCTTGGCGCACCGACGCGCGGGCACGGTGCAGGCGCGATTTCATCGCAGTGGTGCTGAGGCCTAGCGCGTCCGCGACGATGCGTCCGCTGAGGCCCTGGATATCGCGCATGATCAGGACCTGGCGCTGATCATCGGGCAGCGTGGCGACGGCGGCCGCCACCGTCGCCGCTTCCAGGCGACGCAGCACTTCGTCCTCTGCGGAGGCTGTCACGGTGACTTCCGACGGTGGATGCTGCGGCCCGATCCGCGCCCGCCGCAGGCACTCGTTGCGCACGATCCGAAACATCCACGACGCCAGCGCCCCCGACGCCCGCAGCATCCCGATCTTGCGATACAGGATGATGAGGGCTTCCTGGGCGGCGTCCTCGGCGTCTTCCGGTGTGGCACAGAGGGTTCGGGCGAAGCGCTGGATGTTCGGGTAGGAACCCGACACCAGCGCGGCGATCGAATCCACATCTCCCTCGCGGGCGGCGACGATCAGTTCCTCGGTCGGCCAGCGCGAGTCAGTCACGCCCGGCCCGTTTGCGACGCAGGGCGTACACGCACGTGCACATCAACACCAGGCCGACGACGATTCCGGTTCCGACGATCACGACAACCTCCGTTTCGTCCCCGCACGGTGCGCGGACACCTATAAGAGGTGCGAGACGCGAAAAAGGATTCACGGCCGTTTCGCGGTGACGATCCACGCTCGCGAATCGAACAGCACGCCCTGGTCGGTCTCGTGCGCGGCGAGCACCTCCCGCAGCCGTGCGCGGGCTCGCTCCCCCTCGGTGGGTTCGAGGTTGTCGAGTGAGGTCCGGAGTCCGTCGAGCAAGCGCAGGTTGCTGTAGGCGGCGTCGCTGTCGGCGCCCAGATACACCGGTTCGTGCACGTCAGTGAAGGCGATGTCGACGAAACCCGCTGCGGTCAGGACGGATTCGGTGGCCGAGGGGTCGGCCAGCGAGAACGGCCCCGGCCCTGGCTTCGCCATCGACGCGACGAGATCGCTGCGGAACACCGTCACCCACTCGTTGCGCTCACTCCCTTGCCACACCATCACCACCAACCGCCCACCCGGCCGCAATGCCCGCCCGATATTGCGGAACGCCGCAACGGGATCGACGAAGAACATCACCCCGAACCGGCTGATGCACAGATCGAACGCCCCGGCGGCGAAGGGATGACCCTGAGCATCGGCAACCTCGAACCCGACATTACCCAGCCCTTCCTCCACGCTGATCCGCCGAGCCTGTTCGACCATCACCGCCGACACGTCGACCCCGAGCGCCTCCCCCTGCACAGCGGCCCGCGCCGCCTCCCGCGTGGTCCCTCCGGCGCCACACCCGATATCGAGCACCCGATCCCGCACCCCCACCCCTGCCGCCGCCCGCAGATGCACATTGTGCGACCGCAACTCGGCGTCGTAATCGAACAGTTCCATCCCGACCTCCACCGAGTGTGCGTCCGGCACCATCACACCACCCGCGTCCGACGCATGCGAACATCGCCAGCGATTTCGCCGTCAACCGCCCGCACTGCCCACCAATCGACGTGACAGTGGTGGCGGGAGCGGCGAGGATGGGGCGATGTCGACACGGGAGTTGATCGTCCTCGGGACGGCGGGGGCGGTGCCGACTCGTCGCCGCAATCACAACGGGTATCTGTTGCGGTGGGATGGGCGGGGTGTGTTGTTCGACCCGGGTGAGGGGACGCAGCGGCAGATGGCGCATGCGGGGGCTTCGGCTACCGAACTGCACTGGTTGTGTGTGACCCATTTCCATGGGGATCATTCGCTCGGCGTGCCGGGGATCGTGCAGCGGCTGGGTCGCGACGGCGTTCCCCACGAGGTGCACGCCGTGTTCCCGGCCGAGGGCATCGAGTACTGGGAGCGGCTGAAGTTCGCGACGAGCTACTACGGCTCGCCCACCCTCGTCGAACACCCGGTGAGCGGTGCGGGAGAAACATTGCAGGGCAATGGTTTCAGCCTGACCGCCCTGCCGCTGTCGCACAGCATCCCCACCTACGGATACCGCCTGGCCGAACCGGACGGTCGCACATTCCTGCCCGAGAAATTGCGTGAACACGGCATCTCCGGTGCCGCTGTGCGGGAACTGTCGGGCCCGTTGCTCGAGGAGTGTTCGGCGCCGAGACCGGGCCAGAAGGTCGCCTTCGTGATGGATACCCGCCTGTGCGACAACGTCTTCGAGCTGGCGGCCGATGTGGACATGCTCATCATCGAATCCACCTTCCTGGATTCGGAAACCGGGCAGGCGCACGAACGCGGGCATCTCACCGCCCGTCAGGCGGGCGAGGTCGCCCGTACGTGTGGGGTGAGAACACTTGTGCTCACCCACTTCTCGGAGCGCTACACCGCGGCCGACGATCGAACGTTCCTGGAGCAGGCCGACTTCCCCGGCGCCGTCCTCGCCCACGATCTCGATCGCGTCCCCCTTCCGGCCCGCCGCACTCCATGAACGGCGGATCCGGAAGGCGGTCCGGCTAGAAGCTGCCGGTCGAAGGCATCGAGCTCGGCACGTTCACGGTGACCAGTTCGGAGAACGCGAACTCGGCACCGTTGACGCACCCACCGCGCGCGGTGATCGTGGAACCCGGCTCGAGCCCCTCGAGCGAGGTGGTGACCGTTTCGCCTGCATCGGCCAGCGACTCCGGCGAACCGTTACCGAAGAACGCGTGGTTGTTCTCGGGCCCGATCCCGGCCTCGGCCCAGCACTGTCCCCGGTCGTTCGGGTTGAGCAGGGTGGCGGTGACGGTGCCCGCGGCGGTGCCGGTGAAGGTCACCTGCGGGGCGACGAACGGCGTCGCCGCACCGGCGGGAGCGATGGACCCGAAGGCCACGGTGGCCGAGGCGGCCAGTACGAAAGCTGCGGAAACTCGTCTGTTCATCACACGTTTGATGCTGCCGCACAACAGTTTTCGACACAAGGAAACCGGTGCCACCACAACTGGGGGCTGGTAGCGCCGGAAAACCTGTTGGCGGCGCGGGCGCGGGATGGGTATCGTCGCTGACGTGTATACAGGCACCGCGATGATGAAGCCCTGGTCGCTCCGCTGACGGCGGCGACCAGCATTCCATCCCTCTTCTGACGCCGCCGTCCCGGGTCATCCGCCGGGCGGTTTCCTTGTGCTGCCCGGCTCCTTTCTCGAGCCGCGGAGTCCTCTGTGCCTACTTCTCCTTCCCTGCCCGCTGGTGCGCATGCCCACCTCCGGGCCGCATCCATCCACGTCACGCTCGGTTCACGCCCGGTGCTGACCGACGTCTCCGTCACCGTCTCCGCTAGTTCGCGCTTGGCGATCGTCGGCGAGAACGGGCGCGGCAAGACCACCTTGCTGCATGTTCTCGCCGGTCTGCTGAACCCTGACAGCGGTTCGGTCGGCCGGGTCGGCACCGTCGGCGTCGCCGAGCAGAACATCACCGTTCGCGCGGGCGAGACGGTCGGCGATCTGGTCGCCGAAATTATCGAACCGGCCCAGTGCGCCCTGCGCGATCTGGACGCCGCCACCCTGCTGCTCACCGAGGACGCACCGGGCGCCGACGACGCCTACGCCGCGGCCCTGGATGCCGCGACCAGGCTCGACGCCTGGGACGCCGAACGGCGCGTCGACATCGCCCTGGCCGCCTTGAACGCCTGCACCGACCGGACCCGTCCGCTGTCGACATTGTCTGTGGGGCAACGCTATCGGGTCCGCCTGGCCTGCCTGCTCGGCGCGACCAACGACATCCTGCTCCTGGACGAACCGACGAACCACCTCGACCGCGCGGGACTCGACTTCCTCACCGACCGTCTGCGCGCCCACCCCGGTGGCCTGGTCGTCGTCAGCCACGACCGCGCCCTGTTGCGCGCGGTCGCCGAGGAGTTCCTCGATCTCGACCCGAGCCCCGACGGCCGCCCTCAGCTTTTCGCCGGTGGCTATGCCGGTTGGCAGGAGGGCAGGCGCCGTGCCCGAGACCGGTGGGAACACGACTACGAAGAACAGCTCGCCGAACGCGCACGACTGCGGGAGGCGGTGGACGGTGCCCGCGACCGGCTCAGCACCGGGTGGCGTCCGGACAAGGGCCACGGCAAGCATCAGCGACAGTCCCGAGCGCCCGGCCTGGTTCAGATGCTGAAGCGCCGCCAGTCGGACCTCGACGCCCACACCATCACGGTGCCGGAGCCCCCACTGCGCCTGCGCTTTCCGGAGCTCTCGGTCCGCCGAGGAACACCGACCCTGCGGTGCGAAGGCATCACCGTCCCCGGCCGCCTGAACGCACCGATCGACCTGACTCTCGAAGCAGGCGACCGCCTCCTGATCACCGGCCCCAACGGCGCGGGCAAATCCACCCTGCTCACCGTGCTGGTCGGCGCACTCACCCCGGCGACGGGGGCCGTCCACCAGCACAGTTCCGCCCGCATCGCGCTGCTCGGCCAGGAAGTCCCCGACTGGGACCTCACCGCCACCGCCAACGACATCTACGAACGGCACACCCGGGACCTGGACAACCCGCTGCCCCTCAGCGCCACCGGCCTCCTAGAGAAACAAGCCTTCCGCACCCCGGTCGGCCGCCTCTCGCAAGGCCAGCAGCGCCGCCTTCACCTCGCCATCGAGCTGGCCGCCCGACCGACAGTCCTGCTCTGCGACGAACCGACCAATCACCTCTCGACCGCCCTGGTGGACGACCTCACCGCCGCCCTGTCGACAACCCCCGCCACCGTCGTTGTCGCCACCCACGACCGCCGAATGCTCACCGACCTGAACAGCTGGCCCCGCCTCCGCCTACCCCCGACCGGGCAGGAACACTCGTCCGACCGAGCAGCCTCACTCTGCGTGTTCGCCGATGACCACTAGCGGCCCAGCCGACAGGAACACGGCGGACTCGTGGTGGTGCACAGGATGACAGAGAGCCCGGGGCGGTAGTGGAGGGTCAGCCGACGTGGCGGCGCAGCCAGGTGACTTCGGCGCCGGTGCAGTCGGTGCCCTGACGGAAGGCTTCGAGGTCCTCGTCCCAGGCGGTGCCGAGGGCGCGGTCGATTTCGGCGCCGAGGTCGAAGGTGCTCAGTTCGGTGGCGGCTTGGAGGAGGGCGCGTAATCGCATCTCGCCGAGCATCACGTCGCCGTTGGCGCCGGTGGAGCCGTGCCAGAGGCCGAGGGCGGGGACGAAGCTGTAGCGTTCGCCGTCCACGCCTTCGCTGGGGTCCTCGGTGACTTCGAACCGCAGGACCGGCCAGGCACGCAATGATTGGGCTATCCGGGCGGCGGTTCCGACGGGGCCGATCCAGTCGCCGCTGGCGCGCAGTTGTCCGTCGGCGGGCTGCGCGGTCCAGCGCAGTTTCGCCGGCGTGGAAAGCGCGGTGGACAGTGCCCATTCGATGTGCGGGCACAACGCGGCGGGCGAGGAGTGGATGTAGACCACACCTGCCGTCGCGTCAGCGAACTGACTCGATGCGCGCACTACCAACACCTCCAGCCTCGACAAGGAGCGTCTTCCCCAACGGTCCGTCGGACTGGTGTGGTGCGAGTGTAGGCGAAGTGAGCGATGTTGCGGGTGTTACCTCACTGCGTGTTATGTGTCTCTGCGATCACGGAATCACTAAATTTCGGCCACGCCGTTCTTGCCCAGTCGCCGAAATTCTCGTCGCTCAAACCGATCGTGGCTACCCCTATTTCGGGGTCGACCCAGAGGAACGTCCCGGACTGACCGAAGTGCCCGTAGGTGCGCGGCGAATTGGAATGACCGGTCCAGTGCGGGGTTTTCCCGTCGCGGATTTCGAAGCCGAGACCCCAGTCGTTGGGCCGCTGGGAGCCGTATCCGGGCAGCACTCCGTCGCGGTCGGGGAATTGCACGGAGGTGGCCTCGTCGAGTGTTTGCCGAGATATCAATTCGGGTGTCAGCAACTCGGTGGCGAATAGCGTCAGGTCACGAAGGCTCGCGCGTCCCGCATGCCCCGCCGACCCTTCCAGAACCGCATCGCGCATGCCGAGTGGTTCGAATACCGCCTCGTGCAGATAGTCCGGAAAGTGGATGCCCGTGCTTTCGGTGAGGAAATCAGCGAGTAGTTCGAATCCGGCACTCGAGTAGATGCGTCGGGCACCTGGTTTCGCGATCACCTCGGGTGTGGCGAAGGCCACACCCGAGGTGTGGGCCAGTAGATGCCGCACGGTCGATCCGGGCGGGCCCGCGGGCTGATCCAGTTCGATCGCCCCTTCCTCGACGGCGACCAGGGCCGCGTAGGCGACGAGGGGCTTGGTGACCGAAGCCAGCCGGAACACCCGGTCGAGTTCACCGGTGGTGTCGACCCCGTCGACGGTGACCACGGCGGCCGCGGCGTGCGCCACCGGCCACTGCTGAACCTGCTCCAACGAACGCATATCCGGCAGCGTAGCTACGATCGACGACACCATGAGTCCCGCACCATCAGTTCACGGCGACGTGGCGGCCGGTTTCGGCCCTGTCGCCGATGCTTTCCGCCGCAATTTCACCTCCCACGCTGAGATCGGCGCCGCCGTCGCGGTCTACGCGGGCGGCGAACCGCTGGTCGACCTGTGGGCGGGCCATCGCGACCGCGCGCGTGCGGTTCCCTGGGAGCGCGACACGATCGTCCCGGTGTTCTCGTCGTCGAAGGGCATGTCGGCGTTCACCATCGCCACCGCCGTCTCGCGCGGACTCCTCGACTACGACGCCCCCGTCGCGAAGTACTGGCCGGAGTTCGCCGCGCACGGCAAGGACCGGATCACCGTGCGCCAGCTGATCGATCACCAGGCCGGTCTGTCGGGCCTGGACCGGATCGTGCGGCTGAGCGAACTCGGTGACCGCGAGAGCCTGGCCCACCTGCTCGCCGCTCAGCAGCCGATGTGGGAACCGGGCACCCGGCACGGCTATCACGCGCTCACCCTCGGCCTGTACCAGAGCGAATTGCTGCGCCGCGTGGATCCGGCGGGGCGCAGCCTCGGTCGTTTCTTCGCCGAGGAGATCGCGGCGCCGGTGGGCGCCGACCTGTTCATCGGGCTGCCCGAAGACGAGCCCCTGGACCGCGTAGCCCAGCTGTCGGCGACCAAGGGCCTCGACATCCTGCGCTACGAACTCGCCGACATCCCGCTGCGTATCGGCGCGGAGGTGTATGCCAAACGCGGGCATTCCTATGCGGCGCTCACGAATCCGCGCCCCGGCGCGCCCGCCCGCGCCACTCGTCGCGAGTTCCTCGGCATCGAATGGCCCGGCATGAACGGCGTCGGCAACGCCCGCGCGCTGGCCCGCGTCTACGGCGCGGCGGCCGGACGCACCGGCGCACTCCCCCTCAGCGACGCCGTTCTCGACCTGCTCGCCGCACCGACCGTCGACTCCGTCCCCGCCGCCGACCTGGTCCTGCACACCAAGAGCCGCTACCACCTGGGTTTCCGCAAATCGCGCGGAAGTTTCCGCTTCGGCTCCGACAAACGCGCCTACGGCACGACCGGCCTCGGTGGCTCCTTCGGATTCGCCGACCCCACAACAGGTCTTGGCTTCGGCTACACCATGAACCGCCTCGGCATGGCCATCCTCGACGACGTCCGCAGCCGCAACCTCCGCACCGCCGTCCTGGCCTGCGCCACACGCTGAACCTGAACAGACGATCACCACGCTCTGGTGGCGGCATCGGTCGAGAGCCGAACGCCACCAGAGCGTGGTGATCTTGATCGCGAGCATCCCCTAGTGGGCGGAGACCCCGTTGATCTCGTTGGGCGCGGCGGGGAGGGTGGCCGACTGGGTGATCTTGCCCTCGGTGAGGTCGACGCGGTGGACCTGCTTGGTTGCCGGTTCGGTGACGTAGGCGATGCCGTCACGGACGTAGAGCGTCGGGCGCGCGTCCTGCCATTCGAGCGGTTCCTGCCAGGCACCGGTCACCGGGATCGTGCGGGTGACCGCGCCCGCGACCGGGTCGATGACGTGGAGCTTGCCGTCGGTACCCAGCACGAGCGCCTCACCCTGCGGGCCGCGGCCGAGCGAGCGGAAGGAGTAGCTGGTGCCGATGTCGACCAGTCGCAGGCTGCCGTCGGCGGTGTTCACCAGCGAGATCTTGGTCGGCCGTTCGAGTTCGGCCTCCTTGTCCTGCTTGTAGTCACCGAGCACGATCGGGGAGGCTTCGCTGCCCGACATGTTGCCGATGCGGCCGTAGGGGGTCGGGCTGGTCACCTTGGTGATCTTGCCGTCGCGGTAGACCACGGCACCGGTCTGGCAGCCGACCACCACGGCCTCGTTCTGGGCGGTGGCCTCACCGTGGACGCCGGGGCAGTCCTCGTTGCGGGCGATCTCCTTGCGGTCTTTGTCGAGGGCGACCAGACCCACCCGCGCGTCCTCGGTCCCGAGGGTGACCAGCAGGTTGCCGTTGCTCAGTTCGACGGCGACACCGTGGTGGGCGGCGGCCGCCTTGTACACCTCGGTGGGCTTGCCGCTGTCGATCTTGTCGGTGTCGACGACGGTCACCTCTCCGGTTCCGTCGGCGAACAGCACGGTCTTGCCCGCGTGCCGCACGACGTGGCCGGGCTTGCTCGCGGGGTACTCGGTGCCGGTGAATTCCGCCTTGTCGGCGTCGAACACCCGGAAGCTGTCCTTGACGGTCACCATCAGGTGGTCGTCGTCGCCCGCGGGGTTGAGCCGGTTGAAGCCCTCGAGCTTCACCTCGCCTTCCTGGGCGAGCGTCAGGCCGTCGAGGACGTAGATGCCGCCGTCGTAGGTGAGGGCGATCGGTTCGGCGCCCGGGGCGTGGTCGTGGGTTTCGACGTCGTCGCTGCCGCAACCGCTGAGCGCTACCACCGAGGCGAGCGCCCCGGACATGGCCACCATCGTGGTGGCCCGTGACCGACTGTGCATGTCGTGCTCCATCTCTTGTTGAATTACGTTGTCGGCCCGGACAAGCCGCGGGCGATGGCCTCGGTGTTGGCGCGCGCCATCTCGAGATAGGTCGCGGCGCCGCCGCCGGGTTCGGTGAGCGATTCGGTGTGCAGAGCGGCTACCTGCACCTGCAGGCCCGCATGCTCGGCCAGGACACGCGAAAGACGGTCGGGCGCGGCCGAATCGGCGAAGATCGTATGCACTCCGGCGGTGCGGATGGCGGTGGCGAGGTCGTCGAGGTCAGAGGCGCTCGGGGACGCGAGGGTGGTGCCGCTGGGGATCACGGCGCCGATCACGGTGAACCCGAATCGCTGTGCGAGATAACCGAAGACGTGGTGGTCGGTGACCAGCTGCCTGCGTTCAGGCGGAATCGCCGCGAACCGGTCGGTCATCCAGCGGTCCAGCTGGTCGAGTTCGCCCACATAGCGGGCGGTGTTGGCGCGCACGGTCTCGGCGTCGATGCCCTCGACCCGCTCGATGACTTCGGCGCTGATCGCCTCGACGGCTTTGCGCACCCGCGCCGGGTCGGTCCAGAAATGCGGATCGGGCTGACCGGCGGATTCGTCGGAGGTGTAGGTGATCGGGTCGGTCCGCTCGGCCACCGCCAGCGTCGGCACACCTGCCGAGGCGGCCGCCTGCACATGCCTGGCCACGCCTTCCTCGAGGCCGAGGCCGTTGTGCACGACCAGCGCCGATCGTTCGATATCGGCGGCCTGACGTGCGGAGATGCCGAACGAATGGGGGTCGGTCCCCGCTTGCATCAGCACCGTCACCTCGGCGGTGTCGCCGACGACGGCCTTGGTCAGGTCACCGAGGATGTTGGTGGTCACCATGATTCCGCCGCGGTCGCCGCCGGTGCCGCACGCGGTGATCGACGCGAGCAGCGCGATCACGACGAGGGCCAGACCCGCGACGCGAGGAGCGCCCCGAAATCCTCTGGTGCGGTGGACAACCCGTGCTTCGTTACTCACAGACCCGTCTCCACCATCAGTCCGGGCGCGATATCCGTGGGGAACGTGCGCGCGATTCGGAGGTTGTCGTTGTAGGCGACCTCGAGAACGGCTCGGCCATTGAGGTCGTTGATGTAGGCACGGTTCGGGTCGACCTGGATCACCCGTTCACCCTCGACCGGTCCGGTCAGTGCGACCCGTGCGGTCTCCGCACCGGTTTCGAGGTCGAGCCCGTGCAGCACACCGTCCCGGGTGAGGACGAGCACCGCCGACCCCTCACCAGCCGTGTTCACCGCGACCGCGTCGGCGATCGGGATGTGCTTCCAGGTCTTCTTGCGGACGTCGAGGGTCCACACACCGGTGCGTCCGGCGAGCGCGGTCAACGTCGTGCTGCCGGGCCGGTGGGTGAACGCCGTCGCCCGATCGGCGCCAGGCGCCGGATAGGCGACCTTCTCGGCGACGAACGCACCGTCACGCTGGGCGACGACCATAGCCCCGTCGGCACAACCGAATACGACTCCACGCCGGGTGACAGCCTGACCACGTGGCTGCGGGCACGAGCCGGCCAGTGGCTCACCAGCCGCACCGTCACGCCCGCGCACATCCACTCGGCCCGCGCCGTCGGCGACGACCAGCTTCTCGCCGTACGGCAACGCGATGCCGTCGATCCGATGCGGCTCACGGACCTGCCCGTCACCGAGCGCCACCCGATCGAACGCCAGCGTGGCACCGGAATCGAGCACCACCGCCGACACCGCCGGATCACCGTATGCGGCGACAACTCCACCCGCCGCCGCGATGCCGCCGACTTCACGCACCGGGGCGCTGTAGTAGTGGCGGTGATCGGCGTGGTCGACGGTCCATCCCCCGCTGTCGATTACACGCACCGACCCACCGGCACTCAGGAATCCGAACCGCCCGTCGCCGACCAGGGCCGAGGACGCCGGCGCATTTTCGCGTCCGGCGAGCGTGGTGACCTGTTCGGTCAGCAGATCGATCACCCGGATGTCGCCGGTGGCCGGATCGCTCACGACCAGCCGGGTCTGCGCCTCGCTCATCTCCTCTGCCCCGGCGACATACCCGTGCGGCGGCTCCTCGACGATCACCGGTTCGGTCGCGGCACACCCGGCCACCGACACCGCGGCCAACGCGGCGACGCCGACCTTCCCGAACCGCTCCCGCAGCGCCGAGACCACCGCCGACACGAAGAACGATCCGACCGCGACGGCGGCGATCGTCGCCCCGGCCGCGGTACCCGCGTGCCACGAGACGACGAGCCCGGCAGCGGTGGAGAACCCACCGATCAGCGCGGCCAGCACCATCACCACCGGAATCCGGTCCGACCAGTACACGGCGGCGGCGGGCGGGGCGATGAGCAGCCCGAACACCAGCAGCGTGCCGACCACGTGGAAGGAGGCGACGATGGCCAGGGTCACCAGACCGACGAGCGCGATGTGCGCCGCCTTCGGGTGCAACCCGAGCGTGTGCGCCTTGCGCGGATCGAAGGTGAGCGCGACGAAAGCCCGATGTCCGAGCACGGCGACAACCAGCGCGAGGCCAACGGCGGCAACGAGGTACCACAGGTCGACAGTGCGCACCGCGAGCACGTCACCGAACAGGAATCCGGTGAGGTCGACGGCGAAGGACTGCGACCGCGACACGATGATGACACCGGCCGCGAGCATCCCGACGAACAGCAGCCCGATCGCGGTATCGGCCGCGAACCGCTTGCTCCGCGAGAGCACCGAGACACCGAAAGCCATCGCGGTGCAACTGATCGCGGCGCCCACGATCAGATTGCCGCCGAGCAGCGCCGCCACCGCGACACCGGGCAGCATGCCGTGCGCCATCGCGTCACCGAGAAAAGCCATGCCGCGCACCACCACCCACGTTCCGGCGAGGGCGCACACGCAGGACACCAGCAGCCCGCCCCACAGCGCCCGCTGCACGAATGCCACCTCGAACGGGGCGATCAGCCACTCCATGGCAACGGACGATATACTGAAAACGATTATCGTTTCAAACGAGGTGAGATGCAACACACAGCAGACCCGGCGATCCGCATCGAGGACGTCACCGCCGGCTACGGCCGCATGCCCGTGCTGTCACAGGTGAGGGCGTCGATCCCGCGCGGACAGGTCACCGCGATCGTCGGACCCAACGGTTCGGGGAAATCGACGCTGCTCGGCGTCCTGGCGGGCACGGTGCCCGTCCGGTCGGGCACGGTGCACCGCGAGACGACCCGGCGACCCGCCTTCGTGGTGCAGCACACCGCGATTCCCGCGGCGCTACCGATGACGGTGCGCGAGGCGGTGGCGATGGGACGCTGGGCGCATCGGGGATTGTGGCGGCGGCTCACGAAGGCCGACCGCGAGATCGCGCAGGCCTGCCTGGAACGGATGGACCTCACAGCCCTGGCGACGCGGCGCCTGGACACGCTCTCGGGCGGTCAGCGCCAGCGCACACTCCTGGCCCAGGCGTTGGCGCAAGAGTCCGATCTGGTCCTGCTCGACGAGCCGGCGACCGGACTGGACGACGCCGCGCGCGCCGAGATCTCGGGTGCGCTCACCGAGATCGCGGCCGGCGGGGTCACCGTGGTGCAGGCAACCCACGACCCGGCCGAGGCGGCACGCGCCGATCATTGCCTGCAGTTGCGCGACGGCAGAATCCTCGCCGAGGGTTCACCCGGCGAGGTACTGGGAGCGGTCGGCTACCAGTCGGCTTCGGTGTAGCGGATGATGCCGCGAATGTTCTTGCCGTCCAGCATGTCCCGGTAGCCCTGGTTGATCTCCTCGAGGGAGTAGCTACGGGTGACCATGTCGTCGAGATTGAGCTGGCCGGCCTTGTACAGCGACAGCAGCCGCGGCGCGTCCTGGCGGGCGTTGCCGCCGCCGAAGATGCAGCCCTTCACCGTCTTCTGCAGCATCGAGAGCAGGAAGCTGTTCATCTTCACCTCGCCCGCGTCCATGCGGCCCATGGAGGTGACGACGAGCGTGCCCGCCTTGCCGGTGAGGATCAGACCCTCTTCGACGTAGTCGCCGTGCATCTCACCCATGGTGAGGATGACCTTCTCGGCCATCCGGCCCTCGGTGGCCTCCATCAGCGGCATGATCGCGGCGGCCATGCTCTCGTAGGTGTGGGTGGCGCCGAACTTCTGCGCCTGTTCGCGCTTCCACGGATTCGGGTCGATGGCGACGACTTTCGACGCACCACTGAGCACCGCGCCCTGCAGCGCGCTCATGCCGACACCGCCGATGCCCGCGATCACCACCGTCTCACCCGGCTGCACCTGCGCCACGTGCGTGGACGACCCGAAGCCGGTCGGCACGCCGCAGCCGACCAGGCAGGCCACCTCGAACGGGATGGTCGGATCGATCTTGACCACCGAGGTGTGGTGCACCGTCATGTACGGGGCGAAGGTGCCGAGCAGGCACATCGGGATGACGTTCTCGCCGCGCGCCTGGATGCGGTACGTGCCATCCGAAATCGCCTGTCCCATCAGCAATCCCGCACCCAGGTCACACAGCGCCATATTCCCGGACACACACGACGGACAGCGTCCGCAGGCCGGGATGAACGAAAGGATGACGTGGTCGCCCACGGCCAGATCGCTCGGGCAGTTCGGCCCGAGCTTGGTGATCACACCCGCGCCCTCGTGCCCACCCATCACCGGGTAGCCGGGCATCGGGGTGGCACCGGTGACGATGTGGTGATCGGAGTGGCACATGCCCGCCGTTTCCATGCGGATCTGCACCTCCCCCGACACGGGGTCGCCGACCTCGATCTCCTCGACCGACCATTCCTGGTCGACGCCCCACAGGATCGCGCCCTTCGTCTTCATTACGATCGACCTCTCGCCAAGCAGTGCCTCGTTGTGACTGCTCCCACCCTACGAACTTTCGGCCGATTCTGGAACACGTTCTAGAAATCTGGTGAAGATTTCTCTATCCGCGCACGTCGTGGACGTGGTGCTCGAGGTCGTGCAGGAAGTATCGGCCCAGCGAGGCCACGGTGAACAGCGATCCGTCGCTGCGGGCACCGCGCCAGTCGAGCCGATCCGAGGGCACGGCGGCGAACGCCGCGGCCACCTGCTCGGCAGCGGCGGACAACACTTGGCCGACCACCGCCGGGTCCTGCTCGTTGTAGCGGTCGGCGACGGCGGTGGCGTCCTGATCCCAGTTCGCGAATCGCGGCGCCGTCGCGCCGTCACCGTCGAGCATCAGCGCGAGCCGGGTGTCGAAGATCCGGCAGACATCGCGCACGTGGGCGGCGTATTCGAGGACCGACCAGGTCTGCGCGTCGGGCCGATCGCGCACGTCGTCGCGATCCAGGGCCGAGGCGATGTGAGCGGCAGCGGCGCGCGCCCGGTCGGGCACCTGCTCGAACGCGATCGACGCCGCGTCGTATCCGCATTCCGCGCAGGGCTTTTCGAGGACCCAGGTCCAATCCTTGGTATCAGGCACGATCATGTCGCCAAGGCTATGGCGTCGCAATCTTGACGTCCATTGATATTCTGCCAATGAACGTCGAGATCCGGGCATCAGTCGATCAGCTTGCGCGCCTTCTCGAACAGTTCGAGGGTCACCGCGTGCAGGAAGTCGCCCACCTGCTTGGGCGCCTTGCCCGCGAAGGCCCTGGCGTGGGTGCCTTCGAGCACGATGCCGAGCTTGAAGCAGGCCAGCACCTCGTACCAGGTGACGGCGCGCAGGTCGCGGTCGGAGAATTCGGCGTAGTGCCGGATCATCTCCTCGGGCGTCGGCAGGCCGCCGACAGTACCGAGGGTGCCCATCAGCCCGGCGCCGACGGTGCCGGGTTCGGGGCGGGTCGCCAGTTGCCAGCCGAGGTCGAGCAGCGGGTCGCCGATGGTCGACATCTCCCAGTCGACCATGGCCGCCACCTCGGGGCCGTCGTAGTCGAACATCATGTTGGCGAGGTGGCAGTCGCCGTGCATGATGCCCGGCGCCGGGTCGGCGGGACGGTTGCGGTCGAGCCAGTCACCGATCCGCTCCACGTCGGGGATCTGCGGGCCCGGGTAGCCCTCGTTGGCGGTGTAGGTGTCGAGTTCGCGCAGCCAGCGCGGCACCTGACGTTCGAGAAAGCCCTCGGGGCGACCGTAGTCGGCCAGGCCGAGCGCCAGGTAGTCGACCGTGCCGAGGCGCGCGATGGCCTCGATCGCCGACAGCCCCATCCGCCTGCGGATCTCCGGGTCGTTCGCATGCAGCTCGGGTAGTTCGGTCTGCGGATTGAAGCCGCGGATGGGTTCCATCAGGTAGAAGACCGCGCCGAGCACCGAGGGGTCGGTGCAGGCGGCGATCACCCGTGGGGCGCGGATCTCGGAGCCGTCCAGCGCCGTGAGCAGGCGGGATTCGCGGGCGATCACCTCGTTGCTCTTGGCCCGCAGGTGTTCGGGTCCACGGCGCAGCACATATTCGCGGCCGCCCCGGGTGAAGCGGATCATGATGTTCTGGGTGCCGCCGCCGATCGGGCTGACCTCCCCGATCGTGTCGCCGGGTAAGCCCTGCTCGTCCATCCAATGTCCGAGCGCCACGAGATCCGGTTGCGAAACAGCCATGGCGCACATTCTGCCCCGAACCGCGCCCGGCGTAGGGTTTTGGCCACGATGCGCACGCTGTTGATCGATAACTACGACTCGTTCACCTACAACCTCTACCAGCTCATCAGTGAGGTCAACGGGAGCGAGCCCGTCGTCGTGCGCAACGACGAGGTGGACAGCGTGGGCGAACTGGCCCTCGACCGATTCGACAATGTGGTGATCTCGCCGGGTCCGGGCCGTCCCGATCGGGCCAGGGACATGGGGATTTCGACGGCGGTGCTCGAGCAGGCCGAGCTGCCGTTGCTCGGGGTATGCCTCGGGCATCAGGGCATCGTGATCGGGGCGGGTGGGCAGGTCGGTCGCGCACCCGAGGCGCGCCACGGTTACCTCGATCGGGTCGCCCACGACGACCGGGACCTGTTCGCCGGGTTGCCGCAAGACTTCACGGTGGTGCGCTACCACTCGCTGGCCGCGCTGCGACCGCTGCCCGACGTGCTCGAGGTGACGGCGACGACGGGCGACGGTGTGGTGATGGGTGTGCGGCACCGCGAGCGGCCGCAGTGGGGTGTGCAGTTCCATCCGGAGTCGGTGTCGAGCGAGTTCGGGGCGGCGCTGTTGCGCAATTTCGCCGATCTCACCAAGGCTCGGACCCCGGTGGCCGCGCCGGTGGTCGTGCGTGGGCCCGAGGCACCGTCGGATCCGCCGACGAAACGGTTCGTGGTGCGGCACAAGGTGATCGAACGGGCGATCGATACCGAGGCGATCTTCCTGCGTTGCTACGGCAACTCGACGACCGCGTTCTGGCTCGACAGCGAACACGTCGAACCGGGTCTGGACCGGTTCTCCTTCCTCGGCGACGCGGCGGGACCGCACGCCGAGATCGTCGGATACCGGGTCGGCGACGGCGCCGTCACGGTGACGGATGGCGCGGGTGCCCGAACCGTCGCGGGCACCGTACTCGACTACCTGGACCGCGAACTGCGTGCCAGGCACTGCGAAACACCGTTGTTGCCTTTCGATTTCGCGGGCGGTTATGTCGGTTATCTCGGCTACGAGGTGAAGGCCGATTGCGGGGCGGGGGCCGTGCACCGCTCCCCCACCCCGGACGCGCAGTGGATTTTCGCCGACCGATTGGTCGTGGTCGACCACGTAGCGGGCCGCACCCATCTGCTCGCTCTCACCGATCCGGGTAGCGAAGCGGCGAGTGCGGATTGGCTCGGTACCACCGAGTCCGCCCTCGCCGACCTGCCGACCTGGAAGAACCCCGTCGACCTGCGTGTGCGCGCCGATCCCGACGCGGTCCAGGCGCATCTCGTGCGCGGCCGCGACCGCTATCTGGCCGATATCGCGGTGTGCCAGGAGCGGCTACACGCGGGTGAGTCCTACGAGATCTGTCTGACCGACGCGGTGGTGGTCGCGGCGGGCCAGGACGACGGCCTGGCCTTCTACCGCCGCCTGCGCCGCTGCAATCCCGCGCCTTACGCCGCCTACCTGCGGTTCGACGGTCTCGAGGTGGCCTGCTCGTCGCCGGAGCGGTTCCTCAAGGTCGACCGGGACCGGGTGGTGCAGAGCAAGCCGATCAAGGGCACCGCACCGCGTGGCCGGACACCCGCCGAGGACGCGCGATTGCGTGACGCGCTGGCCGCCGACCCGAAGACGCGCGCCGAGAACCTGATGATCGTCGACCTGTTGCGCAACGATCTCGGGCGCGTGTGCGAGGTCGGTTCGGTGCACGTGCCCGCGCTCATGGTCACCGAAACCTATTCCACCCTGCACCAATTGGTGTCGACAGTCCGCGGCACCCTGCGTCCGGGGGCGGGTGTGGTCGACTGCGTGCGCGCCTGTTTCCCGGGTGGGTCGATGACCGGGGCGCCGAAACTGCGCACCATGGAAATCCTCGACGAGCTGGAAACCCGGGCGCGCGGGATCTATTCGGGCACCATCGGCTTCCTCGGGCTCGGCGGAACCGCCGACCTCAATATCGTCATCCGCACGGCCGTGCGCCACGACGACGAGTGGACCATCGGCGCCGGCGGGGCGATCGTGCTCGATTCCGACGCCGAGGACGAGTACGCCGAGATGGTCCTCAAGGCCGCGGCGACCTTCCGCGCCCGCTAACGACGTCGGCGCTTCTCCGACTCCGGTGGTGGTTCCTCGCCGCCGCGCCCGGTGAACCGGCCGATCAAGCCCACGCCCGGCAGTTTCGCCAGGGCACCGAACAGGTCCTCACCCAGCGAGATCATCGCCTCGAGGCGGGGCAGCAACCGGTCGTAGGTGGCGAACACCGGGTCGGCGAGGGCGAGCGTGCGGTCGAGGCGGTCGATGGTGCTGTTGAGCCGGTCGACCGCGATCGACAGGTTCTCCACCAGATCCGGCAGCTGCGCGGCGAGTTGCGCCGAGGCCGGTGGCAGCCGTACCGCCGCGTCGAAGGCGTAACCCGCCGTCTGCTGCGCCGCGTCGATGGCCTGCCCCGCGGCCGACTGTGCCGCGCCGACCGCCGCCTGTGCCGCCGACAGCAGATCGGCGCCCGGCACCCTGCGCGCCTGCGGTGGCACCGGTGGTGGTTGCGGCGTGCGCCCCCGCTTCTTCGGGTTCGTCATGCCTCCACTGTGCCCCACGGCGGCCTCGTGCGCAGGGAGGAGCCGCCGTGTCCGTCAGTTCTGTCCGGCCAGCACGACCGGTCGGCCGAATCGCGGTTGCACCGGGCGGTTGGTGTGCGGGAACAGCCCGCGATAGTGCTCCACGTCGGCGATCGCGACCGGCGCGGGTTCGCGCAGCACGATCCAGCGCACTCCTTCGGTACAGGGCGGCGTGGTGAGTGATCCCTCGTATCGGAACTGGGCGAACCCGGTCGGCAGATACGCGCGCGGATCGATGCTCGTCACCGTCCTGGTGGCACCCACTCGATCCGGTGCCGCCGCGAGTACCGCCCCCAGCGGCGCCGAGTCCGGCTGCGCGCGCAACAGCACGGCGAGTACCGCGAGCCTGCCTGCTCGGTCCGCGTGCACGAAGTGCAGCTCCATCGCCGCTTCCGCCCCGTCGACGGTGTGCTCGCTCGGCAGATGGAAATGGAACTGGGTCAACTCGAACGCGCTCCCGTCGACGACGATGCGGTTACCCGAGCCGGGCGCCACGTTCGCCTGGATCGTGTGCCCGTTGTTCACCACCTCCACCGAGGACATCGGCCGGTACTCGATGTCGATGTGCTCGTCGGGATGCAGTTCGGTATGGGCGGGCAGATCGATCGGCGACTGCGCGTGCCCACTGCGGCAGGTCACGAACCGGCTGTCCAAATCGGCCCAGTGGTCGGGCCCTTCCGCGTCGTAATCCCAGTGCACGTCGCTGTGCGCCGCCTGCCCCGACCCACCGCATCCCGCCACCGCGAGCAGAGCGAGCGCGGCCAGCGCTCCCCGTCGGGTGAGTAAGTGACCATTCGACATACCGACAGCTCCTCGTCACCTCGGCCGTCGGCACCGAACGCGGCGGCCCAAAATGTCCGCTTTGCACCGAATATCCCTATATCACAACGGGTTTCGATATCGAGCGGACCCCAACGCTAAACCTGCGAGGACGGCGAAAACCAGGCCCGCCCCTGCGAGATGGCTCACACCTACCGAGATGGCCGGGGCGGCGCTCGGTCGAACCGTGTCGGACCTCCGTGGCATCATGCGAGGACCATGGAACTACGCAAGGGCGCGAATTCGCCGGTACCGACATCGCTTCTCGCCGTGGTTGTTTCATGGCGGGGGGCACAGGCTGTCGACGCCCACGCTCTCCTGGTCACCGAATCCGGGCTGGTCCGCACCGACCGCGATTTCGTCTTCTTCAACGCCCCTCGCCACGCCTCGCAGGCGGTCACCCTCGACCAGGAACCCGAACCGGGGACGGCTCGGCTGAGCATCTCCCTGCCCCGCACCGAGGCCGACATCGCCCGCATCGTCGTCACGGCCTCGGTGGACGACACCACCTTCGACCGCCTCGACGACCTCACTCTCACCGTGCACGCCGCCGACGGTCCGGTCGCCCGCTTCGCCGTCGACAGCATCGAGGACGTGCGGGCGATGATGTTCGGCGAGTTCTACCGGCGCGACGGTGGCTGGCGTTTCCGCGCGATCGGCCAGGGCTGGGCAGGCGGGCTGCGGGGGCTGGCCGTCGAATTCGGTGTCACGGTCGACGAACCGGCCGCCGTGGGCCGAGCCGACGAACCACGCACCGGCCGGACCTGTGCCGAACTGTCCGGCGCGCCCGCCCTGACCCGCCGCGTCATCGATACCCCGCCGCCACCACCGGCAGACCCCGACCTGGCCGACTGGCATCCCGACCCGGACGCGCCCGACCGCCTGCGCTGGTGGGACGGCGACGAATGGACATCGAGCGTTCGCCCCCATCTCCCGCCGGCCCGGGGCCACTGCGCACGCTGCGGTAACACCCTGCGCCGCAAGCTGTTCGGCGGTCATGCTCCGTGCAAGGCGTGTGCGGCCGAGATCGAGGAGTTCCTCACCCACTGGCGCAACCGAGCCGTGCGGGTCCTCACCGGCCCCGGCACCCGATCTCCGGAGTGGACACAGGTGTGGGCGTCACTGCGGTTCCAGCGCATCGACGAGGAACAGGGCAGAGCGTTTCTGCGCGAGGACGGCCTCACCCAGGTGGAGCGGATGGTCGCGTTCGCGTTCGCCGACGGTGAGGTGTTCGCCGAGGAACTGGACGCGTTCGAGCACGTCGTCGGTGAGCTCGACCTGGGCGGCCCCATCGTCGACGATCTGCGCAGGCGAATGCACCGGGGCCGCACCCTGTCACGGCTGCGAGCAGGCGAGCTGCCTGCCGTCGACACCCGCGGCCTGCACCTGGACCCGGACGAACGCGTCCACCTCGACCTGCCCGCCGTGCACATCCGGATGCTCGCGCGCGGTCCACGCCACTCCGAGGGCAGATTGATCGGCAGTTCCAAGAAGCTGCGCTTCGTCGGTGACGGTACCGGTGTCGAACTGCCCTGGTCCCGGGTGGTTTCGGTGCATCCAGAACACGGCACCGTCGTGGTGGCCGCGACCTCCGCGCGCGGCGGCGCGACCTTCGGTGTGGCCGACCCGGACTATGTGGCGGCGGCGCTCGAAGGCGCGCTGCGCGTGGCCAAACGCCTGGTCCTCACGCCAGGCCAGCGCGACAGCCGCAGCATTCCCCAGGATGTGAAGGCCCTGGTGTGGCAGCGCGACGGTGGAGCCTGCGTGGAGTGCGGCGACCGGCACTACCTGGAGTTCGACCACATCATCCCGCTCAGCCGGGGCGGCGCGACGAGCGCGTCGAACCTGCAGATCCTGTGCCGGGCCTGCAACCGGGCCAAGGGCGCGCGGATCTAGCTGCCGAGAACCGCGTTCATGATGGTGCCACCGCTGGTGGCGACCACACCGCCGATCATCGCGCCCGCGATCATCTTGGGCGATTCCATGGAGCTGCCGTTCCACTTCTCCCAGGCGAACTTTCCGCCCGCTACGGTGATGGCCAGAATGCCCGACAGGATCATGAACCAGGTGAGGTACTGGACCATCTGCATGATCTTGTCCGAGAGCGGCGGTGCCTCCGGCGTAGGGTTGCCGACCTGCGCAAACGTCGTGACGGTGTCGGCCATCGACGTCAGGATGATGCTCATAGCCTGCTCCCCTTTTCCGCGTATAGCGAACTACGTTCCAGCGCTGCCGTATTCGGACGAGTTCCAGGATACGGCCGCGAACCCCCAGCGCACCAACAAAACCGATCGGTTCTGTCGAGGGGGTGGCTGCGACGCCGCGCCGGACGGGATACCATCGGCCACAGCAGTTCATCGCCGTTCCCCCGAGTTACCGAGTGAGCAAACATGATTCTGGCCGCTGTCACCGATACCTTGGCCTTCACCGATACCTTGGCCCAGATCGGCAATCCGACACCCGAGGCGCCGCCGCTGTCGGAGAAGCTCTTGCAGATGGTGCGTTACTTCACGTGGTTCGTGCTGCTGTCGGGCATCATCGCCATCACCTACGCGGGTGGCAAGTTCGCCTGGGAGAAGTGGACCGGCGGCGCCATGCAGTCGCCGCGGATGGTCGCGGGCGCGATGATCGGCGGCGTGGTCGCCACCAGCGGCGGCACCATCATGAACGCCATGATCTGATTCCTGTCCGCTCGGGCCGGTCCGGATGAACCGGGCCGCCTCGACCGGCAAGGACTCCCGACCCGGGTTCTGTTGTGGTTCAACAGGACCCGGGTCGCTTCAGCTGGGTTCTACTGTGTCGGCACATGGCAGCAACCTCCTTTCTGTCAGCCGGGCGGGTTCGCTAGGTGTAGAGCTTGTCGACGAACGCGTAGAGGTTGTCCACCACGCGCTCGGCCTTCTGCTCCACGGTCAGATCCTCGCAGTATCGGCTGCCCATCGAGGGCTTCTTCTTGTTGCGGGCGTACAGCGAGCAGGCGAGATCGGTGCACATGTAGCTGCCGATCGTGTTTCCGCGCCGCCCCGATTCCCCGGCCTTGTTCGCCGTCATCAGCGACACCCCGCCGCCGGTGTGGCTGGTGAGGCACAGCGCGCACATCTGCGTCTTGCCCGAACCACCCGTCTCGTGGCGCAGCGCGATGCTCACCAGCTTGCCCTCACGCGGCACGGCGATGTAGCAGCGCCCCGCGTAGGAGGGGTCGGTCCAGCCGAGGAAGTCGAGATCTTCCCACGGACGTTCGGCCAGGTCACGGGGAACATTGAGACGTTTGGCGTCGCCTTTCGAACAGTTCACGAACGACGCTCTGATCTCGCGTTCGGTGATGGGTTCCATCGCATTCCTCTCGGTAGTCGAACACAAAACGTAGCCACGCTAACGAGTTGCCGAGACGCTGACAACCGAGTTTCTCCAGGTCACACGGCCTCCATGTCCCGGCGGCGATTCACCGCCGGGACATCCGGCCGGTCACGCCACGGATTCGAGGATCGGGTAGTCGGTGTAGCCGATCGCATCGCCACCGTAGAAGTAGGCCTCACGGAACTGGTTGATCGGCGCGCCGTCACGCAGCCTGGCGACCAGGTCGGGATTGGCCAGGAACGACCGGCCGAGCGAGATCAGGTCGGCGCCCGCGGCGAGCAGTTCCTCGGCTGCGGACCTGCCACCGTCGACGGGCAACGGCGAACCCCAGCCGAGCACCGGATTGGCGATCAGCACGCCGTCCCAGCCCGCCCGGATCCGCGCGAACACCGGGGTCCCCGGGTCGGCGAACACCACGTGCAAGTAGGCCAGGCCGCGACCGCCGAGTGCGGCGACCAGCGCTGAGTACAGCTCCTCGGTGTCGGATTCGACGATGTCGTTGGCGCCGACGCCGGGTGCGACGCGCACCCCGACTCGCTCCGGTCCGATCGCCGCGGCCACGGCCTCGACCACCTCCACGGTGAACCGGATGCGGTTGTCGACGGTGCCGCCGTATTCGTCGGTGCGCTGGTTGGTGTTGTCGGACAGGAACTGGTGCAGCAGCATGCCGTTGGCGCTGTGCACCTCCACGCCGTCGAACCCGGCCGCGATCGCGTTGCGGGCCGCCTGTGCGAAATCCTCGACGGTGCCGTGGATGTCGTCGATGCTCAGCTCCCGCGGCATCACCGCGTCCTGCGAGCCTGCCGCGGTGCGGATCGGCGTCGACAGCCGTACGGGTGAAGGGGCGACCGGGACGGCACCGCTGTTGTCCGGATGCCCGACGCGACCGCCGTGCTGCACCTGCAAGAAGGTCCGCCCGCCCGCCGCGTGGATCGCCTCGGTGATCCCGCGCCAGCCGGCGATGTGGGCATCGGTGTAGATGCCAGGGATGCCCGCGAACGTGATGCCCTCCTGGTTGGGACTGGCCGCCTCGGCGATGATCAGACCGGCGTCGGCGCGCTGGGCGTAGTAGGTCGCCATCAGTTCGGTCGGGCTGCCGTCCTCGGCCGCCCGGTTGCGCGTCATCGGTGCCATCACGAGCCGGTTGGGGAGTTGGAGAGCACCGACAACGGCCGCATCGAAAAGGCTGGGTACTGCATTCTTCGTCATGCGGGTACGGTAAAACTTGACATTGGTGTGAGATTCAAGTCGATGTGTGAAAGGCCAGGTGGCGCATGCGAATCGGGGAGCTCGCGGCGCGGACCGGCGTCAGCGAACGGTCACTTCGCTACTACGAGGAGCAGGGTTTGCTTGCCTCTGCCCGTACTCCGGGCGGCCACCGTGACTACCCCGATCTCGCCGTGGACCGGGTGATCCACATCCAGGAGCTGTACGCGGCCGGACTGTCCAGCAAGAAGATCGGCCAGATCCTGTGCTGCATCCGCGACGCCGACGGCCGGGCCAACGAGAACGCCACGCCCGAACTGATCGATGAACTCCGCACCGAACGAGCCCGGATCGACCGCACGATCGCCGACCTGATCCGCTCCAGGGACGTCCTCGACGACGTCATCGCGCGAGCCTCGGAAGACATTCCCGTCGCCGCGGAATAGCCCCGCTACCGGACTATTCCGGCCGCTCGGGCGGCGAGCAGCCAGTCGGGGAACTCGCTGAGCAGGCGTCGGTAGAGCTCGGCGTCGTCGAGTTGGTCGATGTCGGGGACGGCGAAGAAGCCCGCGTTGTCGACCACCCGGCCGTCGAGTTCGTCCAGGGTGCGCAGCACACCGAAGTTGGCGGGACCGAGTCCGATGAACTGCCAGAACGCGGGCAGGTGGGCGGCCTCGCGCATGAGCGCGGCGATCTCGCGCTTCTTGGCGAAGCCGCCGTCGGTGAAGAACAGGACGAGCGTGGGCCGGGTACTGCCGTGCAGGGTGTCGATCACCGCACGCATGATCGGCAGTTCGTCGTTGCGCCCGCCGAGGCTGCCGTAGTCGATCCCTTCGTGCGTGCCGTTCAGGTGCAGATAGGTCTGCGTCCAGCGCTCGGCGTCGGCCACGGTGATGTCCGGGAGTTTCGCGTAGGACAGGGCGTAGAGGTAGGCCTCGAGGGTGCCGTCGTCGTCGAGCTGGGTGGCGACCGGGATCATGCGCTCCACCACCCGGTGCACGGTTCCGGCGCGATACATCTTCTGCATGCTGCCGGTCTTGTCGATCACCAGCACGACCCGCGCCCGCGTTCCGAACGCGCTCTTGTCGATGAGGATCTTGGCGACTTCCTGCTTACGCATATCCAGCTTCTGCCGCTTCTCGAACGACAGCGCGTGCTCGCCGGGCACCGTCCTCGGCACCGCGACGGGTTCCGGTTCGTCGTCGACACTCACCCCGTGATCGGTGACCAGATCGGCGAACCCGCCGGCATACCCCTGCCCGACCGCGCGCACCTTCCACTGCTCACCCCGGCGATACAGTTCGAGCGCGATCACCACGGTCTCTCGATCCAAGCCCTCGATCAGGTACTCGCACACGGTATTTCCCGCGGCATCGGCCACGACCGCGACCGGCGCCGGTCCGCTCCCGAAGGTCTGCCCGTCGGCGGTGATCACCGCCCGGATCTGCGCGATCTCACCCGGCACCTCGGCCGGCGTGACGTGCAGCGCCGCACCGTCCAAACGGACCCCTCGGGCCTGGGGTTGATTGAAGAACACGAAGTCGGCATCCGTCCGAACCTTGCCCATCTCGGTGACCAGCAGAGCCGACAGATCCGCCGCCACACCGCCACGCACCGACAGCACCACCTCCCCCGCCGCCAGCCCCAGGTTCTGCCCCTTCACCAGCACAGCAACCATCGCACGCCCCTCATCTCGCACCCGATGCCCCACACCCTAGGCCAAACCCGTCAACCACGGACGAGGTCAGCGAGCGCACGTAGGATGAGTACTCGACCTCGAGCTCGGGAGGCGCAGGGTGGATTTCACCGTCGCATACCTGCAATACGCCGGTTCCGGGCCTATGCGCCACGAAGAACAACTTCTCACCGAAGGCCTGGGGAAACTCGGAATCCCGATCCGCCACTACAGCATCAAACGCATCCACCGCAGACAACTGCCGCTCGGCCCCGAGACCTTCGTTGCCGGTGACATGCCCGCGATGCACGGCGCGATGCGCCAGCTGGGCGTCCCGATCCCGCTGCCCGACGACTATCCCGAGGTGCTGGGGCGTTTCCTCGGTCGCAAGGTCTGGACTTCGACATTGGGTCAGGTCGAACGCATGATGGAAAGCTCTTCCGCGGCACCAGTTTTCGTCAAGCCTGCGGACCGCCGCAAGAGCTTCACGGGCACGGTCTGCTATTCGGAACACGACTTCGGCGCGTGGGGTGGAGCGAGCAGGTATCAGCGTGTCCGGTGCTCGGAGGTCGTCGCCTGGGTCAGCGAATTCCGGGTGTATGTCATCGGCGGCCAGGTCGTCGCGACAGACCACTATGCAGGCGATGATTCCGCTGAGCTCGATATGAATGTCGTGCATGCGGCCGTCGACATCTACCACCGCAGCGGCACCGCACCCAGCGCCTACGCCGTCGACTTCGGCGTGCTCACGAACGGGGACACCGCACTTGTCGAAGTCAACGACGGCTACGCCCTCGGCGCCTACCGGATCACGGCGGATCACTACACCGAACTGGTGATGGCGCGGTGGCGAGAGCTGCTGGCGACGGTGAATCATGACCCCGAATGAACGCTTCCTACGGCTAGGGGCCGCTCACCGGCGACAGGTTCATCTGTCGCTGTGTGCCGATGTCCTCACGACGTGGACCGATTATGTCCGGGGAAAGCCAGCCGCGCTTCGCTATCGCGACTCGGTGGTCGGGATGCGCCACCACGTGGACATCGAGCTTCCGATCGATGCCCTCGAGGCGGCTCGGGCCGGCGTGGACCTCGCGAATGTCGGCAGCCGCTATCTCGAGCCCATTGCCGCGCTGCAAGACGACGACCTGACCTTCCCTGATCCGGTCGAGTTCGCTTACTACGCCATCTACAACTGCTTCCGCAAGTACGTCTCGGGTGCCGACATCGCGGACTGGCTGATCGTCAACCAGGCGTTGGCGGTGCACGATCCCGGCGAGGCGGCGCAACGTCTGACGCGCGCTCTCGACGGCGTCGATCCCCTTACGAGCGAGGATGTGTCATCCGGCGGGTGACACAGACGGCTCGTCCGTTGCCACCTTTCGGTGCTCGTACCAGATCGACGGGATGAGCGATCCGTTCGGCAACCGTTGTGCTCGCCGGTCCTTTTCCGTCGCGCCGATCTTGTCGCAGATTCGCCGCACGGCGAGATTCGACTCGGAGGTACCGATCTCGACGGTTGCGAAACCGGCGTCGTGGATCGCCTCGACCAGCGCGGCCACCGCTTCGCTCGCGTACCCCGCGCGCCGGTGCTGTGGTCCGATCCACCAGCCGAGGGTTCGCGATGACGGGTCTGTGGCACCCGGATGCACCGTTGCGCCACCGACGAGGGCCCCGTCCGACCGCGCCTCGAAGACGAGCAGCCCGGGAACCGGGTACCCCGACCGGACAGCCTTCACCATTGTCCGAGCCTCGCGTTCGGTCCACCCGTTCCCGGCGAGCATCTCCGCATCGATCGTGGCGGCGAGCGCAACCGCGTCCTGCGCTATCGGTCGGCGCACCAGCAGCCGGTCGGACTCGACCTCCCGCAGCCCGTGGTAGCGGCCGCTGACTTCCTTGTCGACGAGCCCGCTGAGTCGCCACGCCCATAGCCCGCCCGCGACAAGCAGGACGACCCCCACGAGCACCACCCATAGGGTGATAACGAATCCCTTTGCGGAGGCACCGGATTCGATCGTCAACACGATCCCGACGAACACCGCAGGCGCCCCGACTGTGACGATACAACTCACCAGCCCGAGAGCGACGGAATGCCAGGACGCTTGCTGAACGGCCGCTCTGACATACGCGACTCGCCACCGGGAAGACATGCGCGAACGATATTCGATGAGGCCCGACCGTGCAGATCCCAACCGACACAGGTCGGCGCAATAGGTGTTCCAGGCGACATAACCGCTGGTGAAGGGCTGCTGAATGTGGGGCGGGTGGGGCTCGAACCCACAACCAGCGGATTATGAGATCAAACACTTTCGATGCTGTGCTGACCTGCGAAGAAGCTGCTGACAGCTGACCGTTTTCGCGAAATCCATTGGTGGTCGCTTCGAGCTTTGGCGAACCTCTAGGTCGCTCCGACTACCGCCGAGGCCCGGCAGGTCTCAGTTGCAGGGGTGGAATAGCGCTCCGGGGTGTGCGCGGCACACTCGTTCGGCGGTACTCCCCGAACGAGGCATCGACTACTCGCGTCCACTCGCCCGGAGACCACACCTTTACGGCAACCCTGACACCCTCTTCGTGCCCGAACGATCAGGCGAGTTGACGGCGCCTATCCGGCAACCCCGTCCGGCTCCAGCGGTTCGGGAAAGTCCGGATCCGGGTTGGCGATATCAACTAGGGTTTGCACTAGCGTACGCATTGCGTTCCACTCCTCGTCGAGTCGCTTCTCACCGGATTCTACATCTCTAAGCATCTGCTCTATTCTTCCTTGCACAACCGACTTTTCGGAAATCTCGCCTTGATATTCCGACATGCCTTCGATATAGCTCTTCCACCGAACGGGAATGAGGTAGCCGTCTTGCCCCTTCAAGCATCGTTCACCAAAATAGAACTCCACCGAACATGCACGCCCGTTGACATCATCTTGAGCTACACCGGAAGGGCCGAGAGTTGGATACTCACGTGCGAAATCTAGCTCGGGCAGCCTGCAAATGAAGTAGTGGTCAGGGAGAGGGCCGCTGGCGAGTTGCTTCTCGGCTTGTCGACCCGCAGTGTCATTGTCGAGGAGGCCGATCACTCGATTCATGACACCGGCAGCCGCGAAGCTCCGCAGGTTCCTGACAACCTGATCGGTTCCACCCGCAGCCTTGGAGTTCTCGATATCCCAGAATCGGAAGTACCCGGCTACATCGGGACGAACAAGTTGCATTGCTCGAGGTAGGACACGCGAGTCGAATTTACCCTCGGTGATTACGATGATTGGTCCTGTATTCGCTGTGGCGAAACTGAGATCCTGAACCGCTTGATCAGAAAGAGCATCGGCGCTGCGACAGTAACCAGCGGCGAGTAAGTCCGACAAATCCATCGTTAGTGAGCCATTAGGATCTTGCCCATACAGGAGTGCGCTGAGCAGAAAACGTGGATCCTCCGAGTCATCCTCGAAATAGAATTCGAGGTCATCCACACAGGACCATTCAATGTCTTCGAGAATTCTGAGATCCAGCCCGTGGTGCGAGCATGCGTTGACGTACGAATTGAGGCCCGTCTCGACTACTTCCTCAGGAGTCATCTGATGGGGAACCCCCTGAACACCTCTTGCCGGACGGGCGTATAGGACATTCTCGTCCTCGCCATCGCGCCGAAGCTGCGAACGACGGATCTCCGCCATCGATCGCGTACTCGAATACGCGTCGAATCCCATAAGCCGTAGTCGGGTAAGCGCGATCTGAACGGTTGTGCGATATCCGAATAGAGTTGCCCCGGTGCGACTCGCCCGGTCGGCGATCTCATCGAGATGCTCAGGCCAGTCCTCTTCATCCAGAGTGGTTTGATTCAGTTTGTCGACTGCCTGAGCCCATTCCCCATGCACGACCTTGTCATGCTCTCGAAAAACAGCCATCAGTCGGGACGGGAACTCATTCTTCCCCCACAAGATCTGGCGATCTCCCAGATACAGTCGCCACTTGTCACCCACTGCGCCATCCCTCCTGTGCCGTCCCTGCTTGTAAGCCGTAGTAACGCTGCCCCGCGCCGCGCACACTGGCCACGGAATCAGCGCCCTATCCAATGCTCACATACCTCGGCTGCAGCACAACCGCCTCCTGTGAGCATTAGGTCGACCGCGGCGTGGAGCTGATGCGCTGCTGGTTGCTCAGTCGGTCGGCGTCTGGTCTGCGCGGCGAGAAGCGATGAGGCCACGGGTCCGACCGCACTGGCTGGCACGTGCCAACGCCTCTCCCACGCGTGACTGTTAGTGCTCAGGCCGTTTTCTGCAGACAACGGCGAATTCGCCGCGGTAGTGACACACTTCTTGGATGGGAAAGCACGATGATCAGACGATCGCAGCTCCGCCGGCAACTGCGACAACATCCGGCCTGTCAGTAAAAGTTGGTGTCCGGGGTTACAGGGCGACCCAGCACCTATGGTCCGCGCGACGGGCCGCAAAGGAGAGCAGCAGTATCGAGCACCGCCTCGCTAATTCCCATAGGGCAAGCGTGGAACTAGAGGCCGCCGTGACAATCGCAGTGCTGTTGTCAGTCGCCTTCATGGAAGCTTCCGTGAATGAGGTCCTGCAGGACATCGCTGAATCAGAACCCGGAAAGCTCAGTACGCGATGCATTGGTATCAGCGAGGATTCCGCAGCGTTGATCCGCGAACTGTGGAGGCCGCCAGCCCGCCTGGAACGTGCTGGGACATTGGAGAAGTACCAGGTAGCTCTCGTGTCTGCCCGCAAGCCTCCGCTCGCCACGGGGCAAAAACGTACCAGTGGGCAAACAAGCTAATCAGCCTCCGCAATGCGCTAGTCCATTTCAAGCCCGAATGGCAGATGGAAGACGACGAGCATGCACAGGAGAAGAACCTTAAAGGACTCTTCGCTGAAAGCAAACTCTTCACCGGCCCAGTACAGCCATGGTATCCGCCAGCGTGTTTGGCCTCCGGGTGCGCAGAGTGGGCCCATATGACCGCTGTGGAATTCGTTGACTCGTGGTGGAAGCAAATCGGACTCAAACGGGACTACCACGAAGATTTGCGAGCGATGCCAGCGTTTTAGGAGTTGGGCTGACCAAGTAGGGGGCGCACGACTTACGGGAAGTATGCGCGGTGGTCAAACCCAGGCACCGCTCGTACTTCGACTTAGCGCGGCTTGCCGAACACGTTCTCGTCGGCGAAGGCACCGCTGAGCCGACTCCTCGTTGCGGTCATCATTCCGGGCGCGGTCGACGGCGATCCGCCGGTTCGGCTCTCGTGCATAGCCGTACAGCGACCCGCGCCGCGGAGCCCTATCGGCCTGATACCGCTCCGCGCGTTCTACGACGCAGACGCTCACCCCGACGCAACTGCCCATCCGGCTACGTCGTGAATGCAACGGGGCTCCCCGACCCAGCCACGCTCCCAACCCGGCCTCTTCTTTGCGGTCTTCTCTTCCTCTTGTCTCACTCACTTCTTCCTCTCTCTTCTTTGCTTTGTGCAGTTTTCCTCCCTCGTCAAGGCCATGTCCCAGCACATGTAGCTGCCGGTATGACACTCTTGACTTCACACAGATCCCCTAACGGAGGCTGCCATGGCAAAGCGGTATCGGGTGACAATCGTCGCGGAGTTCGAAGTTCACGATGAACAAGCGCTGACCGACTCGGTCCAACTCTTTATCCGGGATCAATTGAACGAGCTCGATGAGTTTCCCACGGAGATGTCCGTCGACGGTGCGCTTAGGATTGCGCTCGCCGAACCTCTGCTATCGCTGCAGATGTACCCTCCAGCAGGCACCCGGCATATCACCAGCGGGTTCAGCGACGTGCAGAGGGTCGATTAGGCGATTCTCGCCTAGGTTAAATGGCTATCAGGGCGTGTTAAAGAATCCGCGCGAGGACGTAAGGGCACCCCTTGCTTGCTCGGCAGAAAGTTCACCAGCATCGACTCGTTTCGCCATCGTGAACAGGTCACGAGTATCGATTACGAGCCCACCCTCCTCAGCGAAGATCTGAACATCCTTACTGTGGTTACGCATAAGCGGACGCCGCTCGCTCGGGTTGCGATATCTAAACTGATTGACCACATACCACTTTGCCGCAGGCATCCGCCCTTCGCTCAGCGCATACCTGGCGGCGAACCGTTCAATCTTCTGAAGATCGCTGGGCTTACCGCCGCTTGAGTAGCCTTTCACTTCAACAATCGCGGTAAGGCCATCGCCCCACGACACTCGAAGGTCCTCGAGCTTCTCGCGCCGCCCGTCTTCTTGATCCATGTTGCGCACCGAGAATCCCCACTGCGTGAGCAGATCCGCCAGTCGATCAACGAGAGCGTCATCTGTTCCGGTGAGCAGCATGCGCTCCCTCGTATCTGCCGCCTCACGCGCCAACACGACCTGCTCCTCCTTCGCGCGAACTTTCTGCGCCATCTCATCTGCGACGCGACACTCCTCAGCGCGGGCGTCTTCGAGTGCCGCACAGACTTCCAACTCTCCGAAGGTCATCCAGGTTGGATCCGAAGTCCAATCGGGCTCGGCCGGAAAAATGTCGGGCTCAGCCTTCGACCACTCCACGTACGCTGCACGCAGCCACGGTGTGAAGGCGTCGATTGCATTGTCCGGCAGGTACAGGCACTCAGAAGGCCCCTCCCCGGGAAAGTACCGCATTGCGATGATCCCACCATCCAAGTCTCGAACTAGCGGGACTACCTCGTCTGAAATGTTATTCGTTTCTTCGAATGCCGAGTTCACAGTAAACGCTGAGCGCGGAAGTGGGAGGGCCTGGATGCCCGGAACAAGTGCCGTACGAACAAGTTCCCTCCATGACGCAGCAACACTATCCGGGATCTCCAGCTCCTCACCGAGGCTGAGAGCCTCGTAGAAGCGTGCTGTAGACACAGCCTTACCCTTAGACGTTTCCCGCGTCCTCTGCCATTCCCCGATAGGCGTTCCGCCGATCTGGATATGCCGGATTCCCGACAGCGACCGAAGGTCGAAATCTGGTGGGTCGTCGAGCGATACAATCACGTCCCAGCTCTTCACACGAACGGTAGGCATCTCTGCGAAGTAGCCGACGCGCCCAGACATTTTCTCGATACCCTCTGCGTATGGGTGCGAGCGGTCGAACCCGCACACCAGGACACGCGGGCGCTCGCTCTCCGCAAAAATGACCACTCACGAAATTTACTCCACACCGACGCCAGCCTGCGGTCGCCGGCCGATCCGGTGGCCCATCGCGGTCCCCGCGTAGCGTCAGACGGCACGGACTCTACCGGCTGAGCCCAACCACTTCCTTGTGGTCCTCACTGCCACGTCGCTGTCGGCGGCGCGCTGCGCTAGTTCACCTCGTGCGCGCGGCCGCGTCAGCAACCGCACCGCCGCACCCGAACGACCTGGCGCAGCTACGCGTCCTGATCCGCAGCCGCTCGCCCTGACGCAATTGCCCGCCCGACTACGTCGAGATGCAACGGGCGCTCCCCCACCCAGCCACGGCCCCAAGCCGTCCCCCTCTGTTGTGGTCTTCTCTTCCTCTCTTCTCTTCCCACTCTCACTTCTTCTTTTTCTTTCTCTTCTTTCTTTGTTTTGTGTTGTTTTCCTCCCTCCCTGGGTATCACTCTCTCAGCAAAGCGAGAGAGTGATACCCAGGGGAGGGAGGAAGGCAGCGCAAAACACCCCAGCTCAGCTGGGGTATCGGGCAAGGTCGTCCGGGACTTGTCCGGGACTCGGTAGGTCCGCACGCATTGCCTCTTCGTGTTCGCGCTGCATGTCAGCGGCTCCTTTCGATTCCGTTGTGGCCGTCGGTGATCGGGTTGGGCATGGACTGGGTCGGGTTGGCCTCGGCGGCGACCCGCTCGGGGCTGCCGAACCGTTCGCGCTTCGGTGTCTGCTGTGCCAACTTGGCCACGGCCTGATCGCGCTGGGCTTTGAACTGGTCGCGCTCGGCGGGCCGATACACCGCCAGCGTGTACTCGCTGCGACCGGGCGGGGGGCCAAGCCCAGGTCATCCAGACCGTGCATCCGACCGGACGCGATGGTTCACATGCACTGTGCTGGATCAAAACGTCTGATGCGAAGCAGAGATTCGCAGGTCAGAGAGGTAAAGTGGGGCGGGTGGGGCTCGAACCCACGACCAGCGGATTATGAGTCCGCGGCTCTAACCGACTGAGCTACCGCCCCTGACCGCGGTCTCCGCGGGCGAGTCGCATGGTACCCGGTGGGTTGCGAGATTGACCACTCGTGCGGGGATGGCGGACCGGTCCGGTCAGGACCGGTCCGCCTTCTCCCGTTCGGTGCGTGCGCGATCCAGACGGTCGCGTTGCTTGACACTTCCCCCTGGGCTGCTGGCGAGTTTGATGACTCCGATCACCAACAACAAGACCGCGACTGTCACCCCGGCGACAATTATTCCCTGCACATATTGAACTTAACGTGTATTCCGTTGCGCCGCAGGGTAAGTTACACTGTCGCGCCGATCGTCAATACGGTACGTCCGAGGGCGGAACGGTCCTCGATGACGGCATGCGCCCGGCGCACCTCCTCGAGCGGAAATGCCTGGCCAACCACCACTTCCAGCTCACCGGCGGCCACTGCCGACTGCGCGCGGCGGGCGATGGACTGCCAGTCGATTTCGCCGCCGACGATGTCGAACAGGCCGCGGATCGTGACGTGACGCACACTCGCCGCCTCGGTATCGCCGTTGGCGAACTCGCCTGCGGCCGAGCCGTATCCGAGGAACAAGCCGCCGTCGGCGGTGGCGGTCAGCGCGCGACCACCGATGTCACCGCCCGCACCGTCGAAGACCACCGCCGCTCCCCCGCCGGTGATCTCGCGAACCCGCTCCGCCCAGCCGCCGGAGGAATAGTCGACAACAGCGGTCGCACCCAGTCGCTGTGCGAGAGCCAGCTTTTCGGTTCCACGGGCGGCCGCGACGACTTTCGCACCGGCCGCCGCGGACAACTGGGTGAGCAGTGTGCCGAGGCCACCGGCCGCCGCGGTGATGAGAACCCACGAATCCGGTTGCACCCCGGCATGTTCGAAGACCGCCAGCGAGGTGCGGCCGTCGTGGGCCAGCGCGACCGCCTGCACGGTGCTGAGCCCGTCGACGATCTCAACCAGCGTGGCCGCCCGTGCGAGCGCCTGCTCGGCGTACCCGCCGATGGGCAGGCCGCCACCGATGCCGCTGGCCGCCGTCTGAGTGACGACGCGCTTGCCGACCCACGCGGGGTCGACCTCCGCGCCGACCGCACGCACCACACCGCCGATCGCGCCGCCGGGAATGTACGGCAGGCTCAACGGGAAGAAGTCCTGTCCCCAGCCCGCCCGCAGCCGGGTATCGAGGAACATCACGTCGGCCACGTCGACATCGATGAGCACCTCACCCGGACCGGGCCGCGGCGCGGACAATTCGCGCACCTCGAGCACATCGACTCCGCCGAATTCCTTGACCTGCACTGCACGCATCGCGACTCCTTGTGGTGTTCACCGGGACACCACAAGCTTCGAACCTGAAGCAAAGTTCAGGTCAAGGTGCTGAGACCGCTGTCACATATCGCACTGTCGACCCGCACCGGACGACAGCCGGCGCTCGACCCCGCGGCGGCCTGCGCACCGCCCGCCGCTAACTTCCGCCGCCACAACTACTGCTGCTTCCACCGCCACAACTGCTGCTACTACCGCCACCGCAGCTGCTACTGCTTCCGCCACCGCAGCCACTGCTGCTTCCCCCACTGCATCCGCTGCTGCTGCCACCGCCGCAGCCGCTACCCCCGGAACCCACATCCCCAGGCCAGCCGGCCGAACACCCCGACCCACTGTTCGTCCACGTCTGACCAGGCGTCCCATCGAAGAACCCCGTCGCACCGGCCGCCCCGGCGACCCAGCGCGGGTCGTGGGGGTTGATCGGGGGCGGGCTCAGCTTCCGCACGAGCACGACCACCGTCGTCACCACCAGCCCGATGCCGGCGGCGAGGAAGAACAGGACGATCAGGACGGTCATATGTGCAGGCTAACCCGCCGGAATGTTCCCGGCAGCCCTACGCCCAGGGGCCTTACAGTGAAGCATGGCCATCACGATCCCCGGACTTCGTCGGCGACCGGTCGATCTGGCGACGGTCGATCGGACCGTCGCCGACCTCGATTTCCCCGACGCGATCTTCAAGACCTGCCCCTGGCAGCCGCGCGATCTGGTGGAAACCGGTCTGCGCCAATGGTTGCGGTGTTGCGGTGCCGCGCTGCGCGATGATCAGGTGATCGGTATGCCCTCGCACGCGGTCGACGAGGCCTGGCACGGTTTCATCCTGTGCACCCAGCTCTACGCCCGGTTCTGCGATCGGGCCTACGGCCGGTTCCTGCACCACTTCCCCGACGGCGTCGCCGCGGACACACCGACCGACGCCGGCCCGATGCTCGAACAGCTCGGGCGAACGGTGGTCGCGTGGTCGATGGTCGCGGCACCGGGCGAGCCGTGCGTGCTGTGGGATCTCGACCGGCGGGTCGGTGTGGAGAACCCGTGGGGTGTGGACGCCCGGCACGTCGCCGCCGTGGAGCGGCAACTGCACCGGGCGTGAGTCCTACTCGACCAGTTTCATCCGGCGCGCCGCGAAACGCACCGCGCCGGGTGCGATCCGGTTCACCCGGTACTGCAGCCACGATTCCGGGGTCACCGGCACGATGTCACGGCGCTCGCGCACGGCACGCACGATCTGGTCGGCCACCTTGTCCGGGGTGTAGCCGCGCCGTTCGTAGAGCTTGTCGAACTTGCGCTGGGTAGCGGCTTCCACGTCGGCCGAGACACCCGAGATACGGGTGGTGGCAACGATATTGGTGTGCACGATGCCGGGGCAGACGGTGGACACGGAGATTCCGCGATCGGCCAGTTCCGCACGCAGGCAGTCGGAGAACATGAACACCGCCGACTTACTCGTCGCGTACGCACTCATATCGCGTTGCGGGCTGTAGGCGGCCATGCTCGACAGGTTCACGATGTGCCCGCCGAGTCCGCGTTCGGCCATGGCCGATCCGAAGGCGCGGCAGCCGTTCACCACGCCGCCGAGATTGATCCGCAGCACCCGGTCGAACTCCTCGGCGGGGGTGGCGAGGAATCCGCCCGCCTGTCCGACACCGGCGTTGTTGACCAGGACGTCGGGCACACCGTGCGCCGCGATCACCGTGTCGGCATGTGCCCGCACCGCCTCCGCATCGGAAACGTCCAGCGGATAGGCATGCGCGACACCACCTTCGGCGGCGACCAGTTCGGCGGTGCGTTTGGCCGCGAGCTCGTCGATGTCGGACAGCACCACCTCGGCGCCGAGGCGGGCGAAAGCGAGCGCGGTCTCGCGGCCGATGCCACTGCCCGCACCGGTGACGACTACGAGGTGATCGTCGAATTCCCGCCGGGTACGGCCCACTTCGGCCCGCGCCAGCCCGCGCGAGACACCGGCCCCGCCGAGCGCGTCGATCAGTTCGGTGGTCGCGGTGGCCAGCAGTTCGGGATGGGAGAACGGCATCCAGTGCCCGGCGGGCACATCGCGCCGCCACAGCCGGTCGGTCCACTTGCGTGCGTCGTCGTAGCCGGCCGGGCGCACCGCGACATCGCGGCCCGCGACGATGAGCTGCACCGGAACCCGGGTGCGGCGCTCGCGCGGTTCGAGCATGCGCTGCACGATGTTGGCGCGGTAGATGAGCAGCCCGTCGACCATGTCGCGACGGAAGGTCGGGCCGAGCTTCACGTTCGCGGCAGGCGTGTCGTTCATGATGGAAACCACACGCTGCCACAGCTTTTCGGTGCCTATCGCGTTGAACGTCACGCGCGGGAGGCCCGGAGTCATGAAGAAGAACGTGTACGCCGAGGACGCCAGCTGGGTCAGCGGCTGCCACACATTGCGCGGGGTGGGGCGCGAGAGCCGATCACGCACCCAGGCGGCCAGGTGGTCGAGATTGGGGCCCGACACGGAGGTGAACGAGGCGACCCGCTCGGCGGCCCGCGGTTCGCACACCGCCTCCCAGACCTGCACCGAACCCCAGTCGTGGGCGAGTACGTGCACGGGACGGTCGGGGCTCACCGCGTCGATCACGGCGTAGAAGTCGCGGGCGAGCTCGTCGAGCCGGAAGTCGGCGGTGCGCTGGGTTCGCGTGGAGGCGCCGTGGCCTCTCGTGTCGTAGGCCACCACGTGGAAGCGGTCGGCGAGCAGGGGAATCACCTTGTCCCACAGGTGATGGGTGTCGGGCCAGCCGTGCACCAGCACCAGGGTCTCGGCGGCGGGGTCACCGTATTCGAACACCGCGATGTCGAAGGCGCCATTGCGCACGACGCGCTCGTTGGCCGGGTCGATGGTCATACTTTCGGACTCCTCGTGTGGGGTAGGTCGCGCAACCGGGCTCACAGGTCGAGCACCAAACGCTCACCGCGGGAACGGGATACGCAGGCGAGCATGTCGCCTGCGGCGTGGTCGGTCTCGGAGAGCACGCTCTCACGGTGGTCGGGTTCGCCGCCGCGCACGCGGACCACGCAGGTGCGACAGAAGCCCTGCCTGCACGAGTACGGCTGGTCGGGGCGGACGGTCAGGATGGTGTCGAGCACCGTTCGATCGGCGGGGACGGTGAGGACTTCGCCGGTGGAGGCCAGTTCGATCTCGAACGGTTCTCCGTCGACGATCGGCGGCGGAGAGAACCGTTCGTAGTGCAGTTCCACCTGCGGCATCTCGCGCACCGCACCGACGACGGCCGAGGTCATCGGGGTGGGACCGCACGCGTAGATCGCAGTGCCTGGTCCGACACCCGGCAGCAGATCGGTCGCGCTGGGCAGGCCGTGTTCGTCGTCGGTGCGCACGATCACGTGCGGGCCGAAGGCCTCGAGCTCGTCGAGGAACGGGATCGTCGCCCGGCTGCGCCCGCTGTAGACCAGCGACCAGTCCACACCGAGACGGTGCGCGAGCCGGGCCATCGGCAGGATCGGGGTGATGCCGATGCCACCGGCGACGAAATGCAGACGCTGTGCGGGCGAACCGTGCCCTGGCACCACGAACGGGAACGCGTTGCGTGGTCCACGCACCATCAGCGTGCTGCCCACCGGCAGTTCGTCGTGCACCTCCACCGAGCCGCCTCCGCCGTCGGGAATCCGGCGCACCGCGATCCGGTAGGCGTGCGCGTCGGCGGGATCACCGCACAGCGAGTACTGACGCAACCGGCCCGAGGGCAGTTCGAGGTCCAGATGAGCGCCGGGACGCCAGCGCGGCAGCACCCGCCCCGCGGGCGACTCGAGGCGCAGGCTCACCACGTCCTGGTCGTGCGCCTCGATCCGGCGTTCGGTGACGACCACCGGCAGCCGGTGGTCGTCGGCACGCGAGCGCGGATCGCGGCGGTTCACCAGCGCGCTCCACCGCAGCCGGAAGGTCGCGATCGTGTCGATCACCCGCACCCCCGGATCGTGCCGATGCTTGCCGTACAGGTCGCCGGGGATGTCGCGGACGGTCATGACGCGGCCGCGCGTGCGCCGGGCGAGGCGGCGAGGTAGGCCAGCGCCTGCGCGGTCGAGCCGACCTTCTCCGGGTTGTACCCCGGCTGGAAGGTCGACAACGCGCTCACCAGCAGCGACGGCACACCGGGAATCGCGCCACGCCACATCGCGCCGAGCACACCGGCGATCAGCCTCGGGTAGCGGTAGTCGGGCAGCCCTGGATCCTGGTGCACCAGGAAGCGCGTGCCACGTACGAGCAGGACGATGAAGATGGGGAACACCAGCGTCATCGTCGCGCAGCGGCGCAGGTAGCCGACGCCGAAGTACTCGGCCACGTCATGGGCGACATTGCGATGCTCCACCTCCTCGGCACCGTGCCATCGGAACAGGTCGGCCATGCGGGGGTCGGCGCCGAATTTCTCCAGGTCGGCATTGAGCACCCAGTCTCCGAGCCAGGCGAAGAAGTGCTCGAGGCAGGCGATGAACGCCAGCCGTTCCACCAGCATCTGCTTGCCCGCGCGCCCCTCGCCGCGCTTGCCGAGCGTCACCCGGAACAGGTATTCCATCTGCCGCTCGTACGGCCCGGTGTCGACGCCGTTGGCGGCGAGCATGTCGACGAGCACCTTGGCGTGGGTTTCCGCGTGCATGGATTCCTGGCCGATGAAGCCGAGCATGTCCTCGCGCAGCTTCTCGTCCTCGACGTAGGCCAGCGCCTCGCGGTAGGTGGCGATGAACATGCGCTCACCCTCGGGCAGCAGCATGTTGAGTGCGCAGATCAGATGGCCCCCGACGGGTTCCGCGGGCATCCACTGCAGCGGGACGCCGGACCAGTCGAAGGTGACATTGCGCGCGTGCAGCGCGACCGCTCCCGGATCGACGTCCGGTCGGGTGGCACTCCAGCGAAGTAACTTCATCGGTACTCCTCGATCACCGCATGATCGTTGTGCGCCCGGAGCGCGGCGGTGCGCTCGCGGGTGGTTCTGATCGTACAACTATCTCGTACTCAACGTAACACCAAAATCCTTCATCCGTGTATCGATTCACGAAGCAATCGATCGCCGAGTTATTGCTAACGGCTATCTGGGTATCCTCGATATAGGCGAATAGAAGCCAGGCTTCCGCGCATTACCAGCCGCTATGCTGCACAGCCCCCCGCAGCTGCTGACTGGTAGCTGGCCAGGTGCACAGGTGAAGGAGGTGAGCAACATGGTCATCGATTTCTTTCAGTGGTTGGCTACTGTGATCTTCGAATTCTTCGTCTGATCAACAGGTGGAATCACGATGGCGCCCACGTCGGTGGACGCCATCGTTACGTTGAGCGCCCCCTTGTTTCCCTCGCCCATCACCGGGTAGGTCGCAGGCAGAACGCCCACCACCCAGGAGGTGCAGACTCATGCCGCAGCAAGCGTGGAGCGACAAACGCGAACGTCAGTACAAGGACATCAAGAAATCCGAGCGTGCGCGGGGTCGCAGTGAGGACCGCGCAGAGGAGATCGCCGCCCGCACCGTGAACAAGACCCGCGCCCAGCACGGCGAGACCAAGTCGGGTGGGTCGTCGTCCGGCGGGAAATCCGGTGGCAAGTCCAGTGGCACCTCCCGTCGCGGCGGCCAGCAGGCCAAGGGCAGTGGCAAGACGCGCGACGAACTGTACGAAGAGGCCCGCCGCCGCAATATCGACGGCCGCTCCAAGATGAACAAGCAGGAACTGGCCAACGCCCTCGGACGCCACTGACCCGGAGAGGTTCGCCATGCAGATCGGATTCAAATTGGCGGCCGAGGCCTTCGACCCGAACGAACTGATCCGCCAGGCCGTTCGGGCCGAGTCCGTCGGCTTCGATTTCGTCGAGATCAGCGATCACTTCCATCCGTGGCTGGACAATCAGGGCCATTCACCCTTCGCCTGGTCGGTGCTCGGCGCGATCGCCGCGCGCACCGACCGCCTCGAGCTCGCGACCGGCGTGACCTGCCCGATCATCCGCTACCACCCCGCGATCATCGCCCAGGCCGCCGCCACCACAGCGCTGCTCTCCGACGGCCGCTTCACCCTCGGGATCGGGTCCGGTGAGCGGCTCAACGAGCACGTGGTCGGCCAGGAATTCCCGCCGGTGCTGGTTCGGCAGCGGATGTTGCGCGAGGCGCTCGAGATCATCCGCCTGCTGTGGCGCGGCGGCTACCGCAATTACGACGGTCGCTACCTGTCGCTGTCGGACGCGCGGGTCTTCGATCTGCCGGACACACCGCCGAAGATCGCCGTCGCGGCGGGTGGTCCACGTGCGGCCGAGATCGCCGCCGAACTCGGCGACGGCCTGTTCGCCACCGAACCCGACCCCGATCTGGTGCGCACCTATCGGGACTCCGGCGGTATGGGGCCACGCTACGTGGAGGTCGGTGTCGCCTTCGATCCCGACGAGCGCAAGGCCGCCGAGGCCGCGCTGTCGACGAATCGGTGGATGACCGGTGGCTGGAAAGTGATGAGCGAGTTGCCGAATCCGGTGAACTTCGCCGCCGCGTCGACCACCGTGCGAGTAGACGACATGCTCGAGGCGATGGTCTGCGGTAACGACCCCAAACGCTATGTCGAGGCTGTCCGCAAGGCCACCGACGCCGGCTTCGACCGGGTGGTGCTGATGAACGCGGGCCCGGATGTCGACGCGTTCCTCGATTTCTACAGCAGCGAACTCCAACCGCTGTTGCGCGCGGAGGGCTGACTCGGCGATGCCCCTGCGGATAGGTACCTCCGGCTGGCAATACCGTGATTGGCGCGGTGTGCTCTATCCGCAGGGGCTGCCGATGCGAAGCTGGCTCGAGCACTTCGCGCAAGCCTTCGCGACGGTGGAATCCAACAACGCCTTCTACCGGCTGCCGAGCCGGGAAAACTTCGCCGCGTGGCGCGAGCGCACGCCCGCGGATTTCGTTGTCGCGGTGAAGGCCAGCCGGTTCCTCACCCACATCAAACGATTACGCGAGCCGGAGGAACCGGTGCAGCGTCTGCTCGATCGGGCCGAGGGCCTCGGCGACCGGCTCGGCCCGATCCTGTTGCAACTGCCACCCACCCTGCGCGCCGACGCGGGCCTGCTCGACGACTGTCTGCGCTGTTTCCCATCCTCGGTGCGGGTGGCGGTGGAACCCAGACACGAGTCGTGGTGGACCGACGAGATCCGCGATGTCCTGTGTGCACGCGGAGCCGCGCTGTCCTGGGCGGATCGTGATTCACGGCCGGTGACCCCGCTGTGGCGCACCACCGACTGGGCGTATCTCCGACTGCACGCCGGTCGCGCCGACCCACCACCGCACTACGGCAGGCAGGCCTTGAACGGCTGGGTGCACCGTCTGCTCGACACCTTCCCGGCCGCCGCCGACTGCTACGTCTACTTCAACAACGATCCCGGCGGGGCGGCCGTGCGCGACGCCGTCACCTTCGCCTACTTGGCCGAGGGTGCGGGCGCCGAGGTGACCCGCGTGCCGGACCTGTCCACCCAGCGAGCCGCCTCATGACCACGACCAAGTACCCCGGCGCGGCCGAGTACGTGCCGGGCACCGACGACCTGGCCACCCTCGCGGCCGCCGCCGACGCCTGCCATGGCTGCGACCTCTATCGCGACGCCACCCAGACGGTGTTCGGTGAGGGCGCACCGCACGCGAGCACCGTCCTGATCGGTGAACAACCCGGCAACGAGGAAGACCTCGACGGGCACCCGTTCGTCGGACCGGCCGGGCGACTGCTCAATCGGGCCCTCGACGACATCGGCGTCGACCGGAAATCGCTCTACCTCACGAACGCGGTGAAGCACTTCCGCTTCGAGCAGCGCGGCAAACGACGCATCCATCAGCAACCCCGGCGCACCGAGATCGTCGCCTGCGCGCCCTGGCTCACCCGCGAATTGGACCTAATCGCACCGGAACTCGTGATCTGCCTCGGCGCCATCGCCACGCAATCGGTGCTCGGCCCGAAGGCCAAGGTCACCGAATTGCGTGGCCGCACGGTCGAACTCGAACATTTCCGGGTCGGGGCGACGGTGCACCCGTCCTCGGTGCTGCGGGCGACCGACCGCACCCAGGCCTACGCCGAGTTCGTCGACGACCTGACCCACCTGTTCGAGCGGGCCTGATCACCAGCCGGGATCGACATCCATCGGCACATTGATCCAGCTCGGCCGCGACGGGTCGAGCTCGAGGTGCTGGGTCCGCAGGCCGCTCTCGTTCAGCAACGGCCGCAGCGGGATCGCGCTGGGGAAGTTGCCCGCGAACACGTCGACCCGCAGGCGGTGCCCCGGCAACAGCACACCGTCGGTGGCGCGGATGCCGATCTCGATAGTCGTCGGCTCACCCGGCACCGTCGGCTGACGGGTGTCCAGCGTGAGGATGGGGTACGGGTCGGTGTAGTCGCCGTTGGGCGAACGGGTGGACTTGGCCTCGTCGATCGCCCGCAGCGACGCCATCAGCTGACCCTGCGACCAGACCGTCGAACGTCCGTCCGGCGCCACATCATTGACGGTGACGGTCCAGTACCCGTCGGTGGTGTCGAGCACGGTGTTCAGGTGCGCGGCGATCGCCCCGGAGATCCGTGTCGGCTTGTCGACCGGCGCGGTGGTGAAGGTGAGCGCGGCGCCCTCGCTGATCCGGGCGTCCTTGGCGCACACATCGGGCAGCGGAACGAGTCCGGCGGTGCCCTGTGCGGCATCACGCGAACAGATCGTCGACAAACTCGGATCCACCGAAAGACGCTGCGCCCCGCCGGGAGCGGTGACCAGACTGCCGTCGTGACGGGCTCCGGGCGCGGTCCCCGACGACGCGGCATCCAGATACATCCGGCGGTACTCCATACCGGGGCGCGGGAACGCCACGTCGGTGGTCCACTGCTCGCTGCCCTGCTGCCACAGCGTCACCGGGTCGTACCGGTCGATGCCGTTGTCGATGCCCTTGAGCCACTTGTCGAACCACGCGCGCTGCAATGCCTCGAGCGGCGCGGGCGCACCCGGCTGACCGAGTCCCGAGCTCACGGTCACGTGGTACACGTTGCCCATGATGAGCTTCTTCTGCTCGGCGGGCACATCGAGCGCGTTGTAGATGCGCGGGGTCGAGTAGGTGAAGATGTCGTGCCAGCCGCCGTAGAGGAACGCGGGCACCTGAACCTTCTCCGGCTGACCGACCCACGCGGTGCGCAGCGCCGAATCGTCGTCGAGGATCGCCGACATCTCCGGCGGGATCTGCTCGACGGTCGGGGTGGTCAGGGCGGCGATGAGCACATTGAAGAAGGTGAACGGGTCACGCACCCGGTCGGCCAGCCATACCCAGTCGAACTTGCCCGCGAGGATCGAAACCATGTCGGGCAGCAACTTGGCGCCGTCGACCGCGAGCAGCCAGGCCGGGATGAAGCCGACACCGAGCGCGCCACCGGGCGCGGCGACATCGCGGATCAGGTCGCTACCGGGCACCACCGGGAAGATCGCCTTCAGCGCCTCGGGCTGACGCTGGGCGGTGTGCAGCTGGTTGATCCCCGAATAGGAGATGCCGCTCATCCCGATCTTGCCGTCGGACCAGCGCTGTTTCGCCGCCCAGTCCACCACTTCCACGCCGTCGAGCTGCTCGCGTTCACCGAACACCTGCCAGGTGCCCTGCGAGAACCCGGTGCCACGCACGTCGACGACCACCTGGGTGTAGCCACCGCGGATCAGGTTGCGGTCGACACCGAAGGTGCGCGCGGCGCCGCCGGGCAGCGCCTTCATCATGTCGCTGAGGCTGCTGAAGCCGAACGGCGAGAAGTCCAGGTTCTGCAGGACCGGCATCAGCAGGTCCGACAGGCCGGGCACCGCGAGCGCCGAGTCCGCGATGTTGGACACCAGCTTGGTGTAGGGCGTCATGTTGACGATCGTCGGCGTGGGCTCGGCGATGGGCTGACCGTCGGCACCGGCAGGGTGATAGACGTTGGCTTTCAATACCGTGCCATCGCTCATCGTGATGGGGACATCCCACTCGATGAAAACGTTGGGGTACTGCTGTGGCCCGGTATGGGTTGCCACGAACTGGGCATCGAGCCCCTCGGCGGCCGGGGCGGCCGAACCCATCGGCGCGGAGGCCACCGCACCTGCCAATACGACGACCGACGCCATCAGCGCCGTCAGTCGCCCACGATATTTGCCCATACCTCGACGTCAGCCCTCCCGCTATCGGGAACCGTATCGTTCCCGTACCGGAAAGTAACGTAGCCTGTGTCACACGCGATCGCAACGATGTGCTCTCCGCCGCCCGCCGACCAGCGTCATCACTCCGACCTGACACAATCACCCCTGTGACTGCGCCCGGATTCGACGCCGACGGTCGCCGGTACCGGGGCGCCGCTCCCGGGCAGCGCCAGCGGGAACGTCGCGCCCGCCTCATCGAGGCAGCCACCGAGGCCTTCGGCACCGAGGGCTACCGCAACACCACGGTGACCACGATCTGCGCGGCGGCCGGGGTCGGGAAGCGGTACTTCTACGAATCATTCAGCGACAGTGAGGATTTGCTGCTCGAGGTGTACCGCGAGATCGCGGCGCGGATGATCGAGTCGATCCACGCGGGCATCAGCACGGCCGACACCGATGTGACGACCCAGGTCCGGGTGGCGCTGGCCGCCTACTTCCAGCTCATCCACGACGACCCGCGCGTGCCGCGCATCGCCTTCTTCGAGATCCTCGGCGTGAGCCCCGCCGTCGACCGGGCTTACCGCGACGTGCTCGACGCGCTGGTCGACATTTGTCTCGCCCTGCTCACCCCACACGTCGACCACGAGGCCCACCCGGCGGTGAGCGTGCGCACGGTCCTGCTCGGCTTGGTCGGCGCCATCGTCATCATCGCCCAGCAGTGGGTGCTCTCGGACTACCGCCAGCCGATCGGCGATGTGGTCGACAGCGCGTGCCTGGTGGTCGGCGCGGTGCTGGAGCGCCTGAGTCCGTAGTGGCTCAGCTCAGGGCACCGTCAGCACGGCGAGTCCGACGAGAATATCGACCAGGCCGCAGAACTCGGCGAACGACCGGGCGACGGTGCGGTCTGGCGATGCCCGTAGTCCCACAGGCCGTGCGATCAGCCACCCGAAAGCGCTGTCCGGCAACCGGACTCGGTCCGGCTCAGTCGCCTTCCGCATGCCCCGCTCCGACATCGAGCACCTCCACTTGTCATTCCCGGCCGGGCGGTGGGCAACCGCACGACCTCCCCACATCGGGCCGTACAACAGTCTGCTCGCCTCCGCCTACATCGGTCGAGCGGAAAGCCGGTGGGTGGCCTCCGCCCGGGGGCGCAGATGTCGAGACCGAGCGCGATGGTGCCGCTTCGGTGTCGCACCGGTGGCTTTCAGCCGGATGAGATCGGTACCGGTGGCGAGGGGATGAACAGCGTGCGACCATCGCCTTCGCCGTATTGCCTTGTTCGGCAAAGCGAGCCGAGACTTGGGGCACGCCCGCACCCGTTTCGGTGTGCGATCCGGGCGAGCAGCCGAGCCGAAGGACCCGCGATGCCCTTTCTGCTGATCTCCGGCGTCTTCGTTGCCAAAGGCGCTGCGCCCGACGGTGATTCGGTACGGTTCCGGCCCGACGATCCGGCCCTGTGGGACCGGGTGGGCGGTCCGCACCGGGTCAAACGCAATTCCTCGGGTGCCGCGCAGTTGCGGCTGGACGGCATCGACTCCCTCGAGACGCATTACACGCCCCGTCACGGCACCCGTACGCATCAGCCGTTGCCGCTGGCACGCGCCGCGGCCGACGAGTTGCTGGCATGGCTCGGCTTCACCGGCGTGGTCCGCAACGACAGCGAGACCGTGACCAGCACCGACCAGGTCGAGGTGCCCGGTTTCATCCTCACCCGCGGCGCCGATCTGCACGGCCGGTGCGTGGCGTTCGCCGGTCGGGGGTCGGCACCGGACAGCTCCGGTGCCGAGATGTTCGTCGACGTGGCCCTGCTCCGGCTCACCGTCAACCACCACCAGTTGGCGACCGGCCTGGCCTATCCCACGTTCTATCGCAGCCTGTTCCCCGCCCTGCGCGCGGAGTTCACCGCGGTATCGGAGGCCGCGGCGGCCGGCTCGCTCGGTGTCTGGGCCGCCGACGCCACCACGACCGGGGCGGCCATCACCTCGCCGAGTTCCCTGTCCGACGACGTGGTCGTGCTGCCGAAGCTGTTCCGCCGCCTCGCCGACTACCTCGAGCTCGGCGACGGCGACCTCTCCCTCGACGGCTTCCCCGCCTTCCTCGCCCAGGCTGCCGACCGCTTCTTCATCATCTCCACCGGCCACTCCACCACCGGCCTGGACGCGATCACCGTGATCGACGGTTCGACGGTTCGTCTCACCCACCCGCCGACCGATCTGGTTTTCGACGAGAAGTAGCTGTTGCCCGGCGCTCGCATCGGGTATCCCACGGATATGACTACTCACGAGCAGCAGCAACTCGACGAGGTCATCGAACGGTTGACCATCCGGTACCCGAACATTCCCCCCGAAGAGATCACCGACATCGTCCGCGAGACGTATCAGCATTTCGGATCGGCACAGGTGCGCGACTTCGTTCCCCTGCTCGTCGAGCACCAGGTGAAGGACGAGCTCGGCACCCCCACCGGGGACATTCCGCCGATCCCGGATCGAATCGGGCGCGGGCCCGGCTAGCGTGGAGGCCACCACGCAAACTATTAGGAGGTCCGCATGCCTGCAACTGTGCGCGGTGTCGTCGCTCTCACGAAGAACGCGCCCGTGGAAACCGTCGACATCGTGATTCCCGACCCGGGACCGCACGATGTGGTGGTCCGGGTGCAGGCGTGCGGGGTGTGCCACACCGATCTGCACTACCGCGAGGGCGGGATCAACGACGAGTTCCCCTTCCTGCTCGGGCACGAGGCGGCAGGCGTCGTGGAATCGGTCGGCGAAGCGGTAACGCACGTGGCCGAGGGCGATTTCGTTGTTCTGAACTGGCGCGCGGTCTGTGGCGAGTGCCGAGCGTGTCGGCGTGGCCGCCCCTGGTACTGCTTCGACACGCACAACGCGAGCGTCCCGATGACGCTCGCCGACGGCACCCCGCTCACCCCGGCGCTGGGTATCGGCGCCTTCGCCGACAAGACGCTGGTGCATGAAAAACAGTGCACGCGAGTCGATCCCGGCACCGATCCGGCCGTCGCGGGCCTGCTCGGCTGCGGCGTGATGGCCGGTATCGGCGCCGCCATGAACACCGGTTCGGTCTCGCGCGGCGACAGCGTCGCCGTGATCGGGTGCGGCGGTGTGGGTGACGCCGCGATCGCCGGTGCGTACCTGGCGGGTGCGGGCACCATCATCGCGATCGACCGTGATGCGCGGAAACTGGAGTGGGCCAAGGAGTTCGGCGCCACCCACACCATCGATGCCACCAGCGGCGACGTAGTAGAGCAGATCAAAGATCTGACCGATGGTTTCGGTGCCGACGTGGTGATCGACGCGGTCGGCCGGCCGGAGACCTGGAAGCAGGCGTTCTACGGCCGCGACCTCGCGGGCACCGTAGTGCTCGTCGGCGTCCCGACCCCGGACATGAGCCTCGAGATGCCACTGATCGACCTGTTCTCGCACGGCGGGTCGCTGAAGTCGTCGTGGTACGGCGACTGCCTGCCCGAACGCGACTTCCCCATGCTCATCGACCTGTACCGGCAGGGCCGGTTGCCGCTGGACCGGTTCGTCACCGAACGCGTCGGCCTCGACGACGTCGAGGCGTCCTTCGCCGCCATGGGCGAGGGCCGGGTCCTGCGTTCGGTGGTGGTGTGGTGAGCGCGCGCATCGAAAAGGTCGTCACCTCCGGCACTTTCAGCCTCGACGGCGGCACCTGGGACGTCGACAACAACGTGTGGCTGATCGGCGACGACAGCGAGGTCGTCGTGGTCGACGCCGCCCATGATGCCGACGCCATCGCCGCCGCGGTCGGCAATCGGCACGTCACCGCGATCCTGTGCACGCACGGCCACAACGACCACGTCACCGTCGCGCCCGATCTGTCGGCCCGTCTCGACGCGCCGATCCTGCTGCACCCCGGCGACGATCCGCTGTGGCGGATGACCCACCCCGAGACGGAGTACCGCTCCCTGGCCGGCGTGGACCGAATCACCGTGGCCGGCACCGACATCGACCTGCTGCACACGCCCGGCCACTCCCCCGGCTCGGTGTCCCTGCACGCCCCCGACCTGGCCGCGCTCTTCACCGGCGACACGCTGTTCGCCGGCGGACCCGGCGCCACCGGCCGCTCGTTCTCCGATTTCGACACCATCATCGATTCGATCCGCGACCGGTTGCTCACCCTCCCCGAGGAGACCACGGTCCACACCGGCCACGGCGACACGACCACCATCGGAGCGGAGAAGCCCGCCCTGGCGGACTGGATCGCCCGCGGACACTGACTCGGGCCGGTGGTCCCCGGGTGATCCCGGGGACCACCGACCGCCTGCCGCCGAGGCCATCGCGGCGGTCGAGTCTCGGGCCTCGCCGCGACCGCCGCCGGTCCGGCGAGGTGAGTCGCTCCGGCGGCGGGCCGAATCAGCTGTGTGGCAGGGGCGCCACGTCCGCCACGGTGTAGTGGGCGCGACCGGGTGAGCAGGGGCTGTAGAGCGAGGACATGGTGGCCAGATCGCAGATTCCGCTGGTCAGCATCTGGAAAGGCGTGATGCCGAGCAGGACGATGAGACCGATCAGGTCGCCGTTCTGTGCCAGATAGACCGCCGACTGAGCGGCTGCCGAGCCGGCGTCGGCCGCGGACGAGCCGGTTCCCGAATCGGTGGCGATCGGTGCCGGTTGGGCGGCGGCGGTCGCCGTTGCGGTGAGTAGGCCGGTCGCGACGATCGCGGCGGCGGTGAGGCGAAGGGTGGTACGCATAATGCTCCTCGGAAAGTTCGGGTGAGTCAGCGCGGGAGAACGCTCATGTCGCGGTTCATCGTCGGGATCTCGATGCTGATCGGCATGCGCAATTCGGCCAGGTAGGTCAAGGCCGCTTTGCGCAGGAATTCGTCGAGCAGCCAGTAGGCGTCGGCCACCGGTGGAACCACACCGAGCACGCCCTCGCGCACGGCGATGAAAGGGCCCCAACTGAAGCGCAGCAACGGATCCCAGACCGGTTCGCGCGGGATACCGAGGCCGTCGGCGAACTTGTCGCCGAGCAGGAACCGGGTGAACGAGCCGAGCACCGGCTTGCTGAGCAGGGCCAGGTCGATATTCGCACCGAGGCTCAGCAGGCGGTCGGCCAGTTTGGCGCCCTCCGGCGTGGGGGCGAGGATCGGGTCGAGGATCTGTGCGGCTTGAGAATTGGCGGCCGGCCAGGATTTCGGAATGTACTCGTGGCGCACGCCGAGCATGTGCGCGGCGACCTGCCAGGAATGCAGGAACGCCTCCGACTCGTGCTGTGGGATGGGCACCCCCCAGTTGGTCAGGTGCTTCATGACCGTGGTCGGCAGGCTGTGCCAGGTGACCATGATGTCGTTCTGGCTGATCGGTATGTCCTCTTCGGCCGACTGCACCCAGTGCGGTGACTGCGGCAGCAGGTGGCGCACCGCCGCGTGGACCAATCGGGTCTTCACGCAGGTGATGATCATTTCGCCGTCAGGCGCGTAGGCGTTGTTGCTGCCGATGTCGTAGCCCAGTTTGGCGGTCTTGGAGATGCGGTCCTCGAGATCGTGTCCGCCCTTGGAGTAATAGACCGACCGCGCCTCCTTCGGGATGACGGTGCTCATCATCCCGCTCGCGAACCCGTACAGCACACCGAGATACAGCCCGCGCTTCTTGTTGAACTCGATCGCGGTGTTCAGTTTCCCGTAGTCCGTCCACTGCGGCATCCGCCGCGCGTACTCCATGAAATCCCGGAGTTCCGAGGGCAATCCGTCGGGCAGCGGCTGACCGTTGCGGGTCCAGGTGCGCAGTAGTTCGTTGACCCGCGGCACCTGCCCGCTCTCGATCAACCGCGCCACCACCGGGTCGGCCTCGGGATCCCACACCGTCAACGGGTCGACCCCCGACCCCGACCCGGCGACCGATTCCTCCGGCGACCAGGTCCACGGCTCCGCCCGCGCCGTCGTCGCCAACCCCAACGCCCCGAGGGCCCCGAGGACGCCACCAGCTTTCAGCGCATCGCGCCTGTTGAGTCCATCCATTGCGTCACTCCTCGTCGAGTACGAAGCACACCGCGACCGCAGGGAACGACCGATTCAGGTAGCCCGATCACGCGCGGAATGAGTATTAACTTAACAGCGACGAGGGAAGCTATACAGGTGTTTTGCCGATGACAGTCCGTAGCGCCCGATCCCTGGCCTCAGCGGGCTGTTTGGCCGTAACTTCTCCGAATGAAACCTGTTCCAGCCAGATTATCGACACTGTAGTCGTGCGCTACGACGGCCTTGCGCAGCGCAGTCGGTCGCTGAACGCAAGGCCGATGACCCTCACCATCGACAGAAACAGTCAGTCACATACGGCATTCTCGGCTGCGGAGCCGATCGGACGGACACGGACCGAGAGGCGGTGGCGTGCGGAATCGGGGTGTTACGAGGTTCCTGCCGGACGGCCTCCATGCCGAGTACCGAGCCGATGAAGACAATGGACTGTGCGGCATGGAATTTCACCCCAGGTCGCGGCGGTTCAGGATCGGACGGGCAGACCGTTCGGGTAGGCCCAGGCCAGTCGGGTGAGGACCAGCGCAGCCGCCATGAGGCCGAAGTCGCGCAGGGCGATGTCGCCGTAGCCGCCAACCATCAGCAGGTCGACGATGATCGCGCCCAGCCAGACCGCGACGAGCGGGGCACCGAGCCGGGGCAGCAGCAGGACCGCGATGCCCGCGACGATCTCGACCACGCCGACGATCTGCATGGCGGTGTTCGCATCACCGGGGGCGAGGGTGTCGAACGAGTCGGCGAGGTAGCGGGTCCAGTCGGCGGTGAGCAAGGTGATGAACTTGTCGAGGCCGAAAAGGATGGGCAGCACCCCGAATCCGAGCCGCAGCGCCCAGAAAGCCTGGTAGCCGGGGTCTTTGACGGAAACAGCGCGATCGGTGGCGGTCATGGTGTGCTCCTCGCAGTGGGCGCGGTCGAGCATCGGCCGCGCGGAATGTGGTTCGCAGTGTTTGTTGCGGCGGGCGCGTCGTGTCTTACCGCTCAGGACCTGTTCAGATCCTGGGTGAGCAGTTCGCGCAGCGTCTGCTCCTCCTCGGCGCACGCGCCGCATCCGGCCAGATGGGTGCGCATGACCGGATCGTCGTAGCCGGGATCGGCGAGGCGGCGCTCGACATAGACGTCGATGCGGTCGAAGCACTCGTCGCAGGAGAGGTAGGGGCTGGTGTCGGTCAACAGGGCGTCGATCACCGTGGGCGTCGGATCGGTCATCGGGTGCTCCGATCGGGACGGTTGTCGAGATGCCCGCTCGCGATCAGGGCGGCGCGCAGCTTCCGGCGGGCATCGTGGAGTGTCTTGTAGAGGGCGTTGCGGGTGCTGCCCAGCCGCTCGGCCAGCACGTCGATCGGCACCTGCTCCACCACCAGCGAGAGCAGAATGCGGCGTTGGTGCGGCGTGAGCTCGCGGGAAATGGCCGCTTCGAGCGCGCGGGCGAGGTCGGCGGCGCCGGCGAGGGCGTCCGGGGTGGGTGCGGGGTCGATGTGCCAGGCGAGGGCGTCGGGCAGCAAGATCTCACGGTGTCGCCATGCCTGCCTGCGCACGGCCACACCCGCGATGTTGACCCCGAATTTGTACGCCCAAGTGGTGAACCTGCTGCGCCCCTCGAACGTCGAGAGTCGTTGCAGGACAGCCACCACCGCATCATCGGCGCACTGCTGGGCGAGGTCTTCCAGTTCGGCGGCGCCCGCGCCGGGCAGCAGGTCACGCAATCGCCAGATCTGATGCCGGGTGGCGCGCAGCAACACCTCCCGCAACCGCCGCACGGCGTGCCGGCCTGCGGGTCCGTCGTCGACCAGGTCGGTGAGCCATTCCCGATCGGCGTCCGGCCGCGCCACCCCCGATGTGGTGGGCGGCAGCGTGCTCATCGCGGCTTCTCCGGCAACGGCGCCAGGATCCGCACCGCCAGCTCCGGCGCACAGCCCTGGTCGACGAGCTGCGACAACGCATGCACATCGACCTCGGGATCGGACGTCACCGTCTCAGCCAACCACGGCGGAAACCCCGACGCCACCAACCACCGGCTGCGCCATTCCCGAACCTCCCCGGGCACGCTGTCGAGGGCGGGCAACGCGGCCTGTGTGAGTTGAACAGTCATGCCATATGAGTGGCGTGCGATGCCGACTTCTTACCGGGGCGTCCGCACCACGACAACCCTTCATGGCGAAGGACCAACTGGGGCGCCGGGGGCGCGCCCACCACGTTTCCGAGCACGGCCATGTGCCGATGCTCGACGACCCGGACACGATCCTGCGCTACATCGATGCCACGGTCACCGCCGCGCCGTGGCTGCCCGACGAGCACGACAGCTGGGGGCGGCGTTCCTCGCGACGCCGGAGCACAACCGCCTGAGCTCAGCGGGGCACGGCCCGACCGGCCACCATGCGCAGGCAGAGCCGAAACAGGCGCCACAGGCCGGGCAGGGTCCCTCGGTGGGCGAGAACGGTGGTGACCGTGCTGGTCGTCGGTTCGGGCAGCGGCCGACCGTTGAAGCGCTCGTCGAGCCAGTCGAACATCAGCGGTGCGGCGAACACGGCCATGGTCACGTGTTCACTGAGGCGGTCGCGCAGGTAGGTGACATGCGCGCCGCCGGTGCGGTAGCGCTGCACCTGGCCGTCGACGTCGTCCACCGAGATGAGCGGGTCGGCCACGCTCTGTACGACGAGCATCGGCATGGTCGGGGTGTGCCGACCGAGCTGGAGGCTGTCCATGAGCGCCACGATTTCCGGCCTGGCCAGCACATCGGCCAGGGGCTCGCTGGTGAAGTCGTCCCAGTCCATCCTCGGTGCGCTCAGCAGGGCACCGAGGGTGGTGCGGTCGGCCAGCGACGCCAGTCGCCGCTCCCCGACGGCGGTGGTGGTTTGCGCGAGGGCGGCGTCGAGCGCAGGCGAAACCCGGCGAAGCCCGGTCACGACCATGCCCGGTAAGCCGGAGAACACCGTCTTGTTCAACCGCAGAAAAGTGGAGGCGGGATCGCCGACCGGTGAACCTGCCGCAGCGCCGACGATCATCAGCTCCGGTGCGTAGGAGTCCGCCATCTCCGCGGTCCAGGAGGTGGCCATGCCGCCGCCCGAGTACCCGAACAGGCCGACGGGTGTGGCCGGGTCCAGCCTCAGTTCGTCGAAGGCCAAGGTGGCCCTGATGCCGTCGAGCGAGCGGTAGCCCGGTTCGCGGGGAGCGCCGAACGCGCCGAGCATGCCCTCGTGATCGGGGACTGCGACGATCCACCCACGCTCGAGCGCGCAGGCCATCAGCAAGAGCTCGAACTGAGGCACCGAGCCGAGCGCACGCGCGCCCTGCTGTAAGGCATAGGACGGAAAGCAGCGTGAGGTCACCGCGTCGATGGCGCACTGGAAACTGAGCACTCGATCGGGACGATGGGCATCGCGCTCCGGAACGAGCACAGTCACCACCGTCGTGTCGGGTCGACCATCGAGATCGGTTGTGCGATAAAGCAATTGCCATGCAGTACCGGGCTGGCGAACGACACCGAAAAGGCTGAGCGTGACCGGTCGCGTGTGCAGGATCGTGCCGGGGGCCGTCGTTTCCCAGCCGAGCGGCGGAATGCGGAAGGGATCGCCTTCAGGACGGACGGGCCGCCCGGGGTGTGGGAACCGTAGCGGCTCCACCGGCGCGAATTCGTCGCAGACGTCGACGTTGACGGTCATCTGGGTCCTTCCTGACCGAGACCTCCGTTGGCCTCGGCGTCAGCACAGCCACCTCGGCGACTGTCGGCGCCGAAACAATCACGGCCCCACCACAATTCTTCAGGAACGCACCCGTTCCTGTCACTGTACGAAAGCGAGAATCGAAGGGCCCTGGTTCATCACACGTCCTGATCCCCCGGGCTGCCCGCGCGCTCACGCAGGGTGGTGAACATCGTTCGATCATGCGAGGTGAACACGGTCAATCGGGGGTCACGGCCGACGATCTCGGCGACCGCTCGCGTATTGCGCCAACGCTGCGCCGCGGCGCGCACGCCAGGAGCGCCGTAGCAGGCCGCGCCGAGCCGGCGCACGGGATCGGTGAGATCACGGGTGGCGAGGAACGCGTCGCCCGCGTGCAACAGCCACCCCGTCGGGGTGTTCACCGCGACGCCCACGTGACCGCGCGTGTGCCCGTACAGCGGGACGACCAGGATGTCGGCATCGAGACCTGGCAGCTCCCGGACCGCACGCAGCCCGAACCAGGTGTCCGAACCGGCGACTTCGTTGACGATCCAGCGTGGCCCGTGTGCCCACTGCGCCGGACGATACCGTGGCCGTTCGATCCATCGCGATTCCCGCGCTGCCCGCAACTCGGGTCCGTGCACGTGTATTCGCGCGTCCGGGAAGTCGGTGAGCCCGCCGGCGTGGTCGTAGTCGAGGTGGGTCAGCACGATGTCGGTGACGTCGGCGGCGCGGTAGCCGAGATCCTCCACCTGGCGAAACGCGGTGGTCCCGAGGTCGATGCGTGGACGCGTCAGATGTCGGGTCCAGCTCAGTCGGCCGGCGGGATCGGCGACATCCGCGGCGCCGAACCCGGTGTCGACCAGGACCAGCCGGCGATCGGTCTCGATCAGCAGGCAGTGATCGACCATGCCACCGATCATCGGGCCACAATCGAGGTGGTGGACGCGCACGGCTACTTCAGCGGCAGCGCGCCGGCGCCGCCCACGTCGACGATCTTCCAGCCGTTACCCGCGTCGACGGCCACGGCGTAGTGCACGGTGGTTCGCGTCCGGTCGGGCGTCTGTGCGCTGGTGGAGGCCACGTCGACAAAGACGTCGACCTGATAGACCTGCGCCGACTTCGACGCCACCTCGGCGCCGGACGCCGTGCCCTCGGAAGTCCACTGCATCGGAACGAGGATCTCGGTCAGTTTGGGTGCGGTGGCGTCGAATTTGGCGGCCAACTCGGTGGAAGTGCCGGCTTTGAGCCTGCTCACCCAGGAATCGAGATCCTTATAGTCCACCCTCGACGCGCCCAGCGCGTAGTCGGTGGCCACCTGTTCTGCCCGCCGTTCGTCGGCCGCGGCCTGGGTGGTGGCTTGCAGGTCGGCGCGGGCGTTGAACCACAGCACGCCGAAGCACACACCGGCCGACACACCCATTACGGCGATCGCGCCGGTCAGCACCGTCGAGAGCGGGAGGGTCAGTTGGCGGGCCGATGAGCTCGTTTCGATCGAATGCTCCTCGGCGGCTGGTTCATTCACCGTGGTGTCCGGAACCGGTGGGGTGTGCGTGACCATGTGTGTCCTCGATAGTTGTGGCTATTTGACGGTGATCCGCAGGTGCAGCGCTCCCGCGGGTTCGCTGGCGGCCGCCGCCGACCCGATCAGGGCGCCCAGGTCCAGTCCGCCCGCCGCGGTGGTAGCCGCGTCGGCGAGTGGTCGCAGGGCGGGGGCCAGTGGTGCGAGTTCAGGACCGGCCCGGTCGACCCAGTCGGTCAGCTTGTCGAGGAACGGGATGAGACCGTTGCCCTCGGTGTACATCGCCGGAGTGTTTCCGGTGCGCACGAGCCTTTGCACCGCTTCGGCGATCTCGTCGACTCGCTGTCCGAACTCGACGAAATTCGGTGCCGCGGTAGCGAAGGCGGGCCCCATCCATGCCATGTCCGGTGTCACCCGCTCCAGATCCGCGATCAGCCCACCGAAGACGGCCGACCGGCTCATCAGCATGGCGGCGACGAGGTCACTGGATCGGGCCAGCCGCGGCATCAACTGATCGGTGCCACGCAGGGCGGTCTCGGTTGTGGCGAGGAGGCGGTCGAGCACCGCTGGATCGAGTTGTTCCATGACCCCGGTGACGAGCCGGGCCACCTCGGCGATGCCGAGCGGTGCCCGGATCTTCTCCCCCGCCAGCGTCTGCCCGTCGCGGACGAACGGACCGTGGCTCGAACTCGGCGCGAAAACGACGTAAGGCTCGCCGAGCCCTGACAGCGATTCGATGAATACCGTGCTGTCGACCGGGATCTCGTACCGGGCGTCGAGGGTGAATTCCACGACGACACGGCCGCGAGCGCGCTGCACCCTGGTGACGGAGCCGACTTCGACACCGCGCAGCAAGATGGGCGAACCGGGGAGCAGCCCAGCGGAATCCGGCAGCTCGAGCGTCGCGGCCAGCTGTTCGCGCAGCGGCTCGTACCGCACCACGCCGAAGGTCAGGTAGCCGACGCCGAGCAGCGAGATCACCGCGATGCCGAACAGCGAGAACACCGGACCACGCTTCACCGCACCGCCCCGATCATCCGCAGGGCCTGCACGATCGGGGCCACCTGGTCGTCGGTGCCCGACGGCCCGTCCGGATCGGTGCCCACGCGGACCCCGGCGATGTTCACCTTCGGACCGCGCTCGACGAACGGGATGATCCGGTCGCGAATCAGCGAGACCAGCGCGTTGAGGTTCGACGGAGCCGACAGGTCGAGTGGGCGGCCGGTGAGAGCCAGCGGCACGAACGCCTTGGCCGCGGCGTCACCGGCGGCGGCGAGTGGGGCCAGCCACGCCAGCGAATGCGCCACCGCACCGAGTGCGCCGAGCACCCCGACGACGTTGACGATGGACGCGACCGCCGCCGATGCCTGCGCGACACCGGGTTCGGTGAGCAGCTCGGCGAGCTGCTCCTTCCTGGCGTCCACGGTGCCGACCGTCGCGTTCATGGCGTCGAGGAAGGTGTCGGCCGCACCGAGATTCGCGGCCAGGTCCTGCGCGTCGGCGCCGATCACCTGCGCGATCCGGCGGGTCTCGGCCGGGTCGTCGGGAAAGACCGTGTTGAGCTGGTCGACGATGTCCTGAAAGCGGGTGATCGCACCGCCCTGCACCAGGGTGGACAGACCCGCGAGGGTGTCTTCGATCTGGGTGGCGGGCTTGGTCTGTGCCCGGGGGATGGTGCCGCCGTCGCCCAGCGGAGGCGCCTGGCTGGACGCGGCGGAACTGAGCTCGATGTGGATGTCACCGAGCACCGTGTTCTGCCGCAACTGTGCGACGGTGTCGGTGCGCAGGGCGACGGACTCGGTGATGTCGGTGGTGACCACCACGTAACCGCCGGTCGCGGCCTCCACCACGGCGACGTCGGCGACGGTGCCGACCCGGACCCCGTCGGCCATCACCTTCGCCCGCGCGGGCAGGTTGAGCGCGTTGGCGAACTCGATGCGCACCTGATAGGTCGAGCCGCCGACCCCGGTGCCAGGTACCGGAACCGACGCCGGGTCGAACGCGCATCCGGTCGCCGCGACGGCGACCACCGCGGCCGCCGCCACCATGGATCGCCAACGGCGCGTACCGATCGGGTACCTCATCGTGCTCCCACCAATCCGAATACCAACCGCGAGAGCGGAATCTGCGTGAGGCGCGGGTCGCCGGGACCGCATTCGGGTGCCTCGCCGAGCGCGCACAACCGCTCCGCGATCTCCGGCGGCAGCGCGACATTCGGTGACCGATAGGCGATACCGCGCGCGGGATCGACCACCGACTGGGCCGCTGCGGCCAGCACGGGAATCCGGACGACGATGTCGCGCAGCGTGTCGACGTTGACCCGGAGCAGCCGGATGAGCGGTACCGACGCGTCGAGCACCCGGAAGATCGGGTCACCGAACATCGAGGTGATCTCGTTGAGCATCGGCAGCACGCGCTGGAAGCCGTCGATGATGTCGACAGTGCGGTTGAACAATTGGTTGTTCACCTGGTCGAGCACGGTGGCCAGCCGGGTCAGCATCAGCCGGATGTCACCCCATCGATCGGCCACGCTGCCCGAGATCGCGGCGAGCGAGTCGATGATGCCGCCCAGGTGCGCGATCGAGGCGTCGGGGCTGTCCAGCAGCGCGGCGACATCGGTGATACCGGCGTTGATGTCGGGGCCGGTGCCCGCGGTGGCGCTGTCGAGCGCCGCCAACCCGCGGCGAATGGCGTCCCGGGTACCGGACTCGGGGCCGAGCGCCTGGTTCGCCAGCCCGGCGACAGCGTCGAGGGTCTGGGTCATGCTCTTGGGCGTGAGAGTTCTGGTGAGGCAACCGTTGTCATCGCGCTGACCACCGGGGTCACCGCCGGGCAAGACAGCCAGCTCCCGGTCGGCGACGATGGTGTCGGACACGGTGACCGCGGCGGCGTCGGCGGGGACGGGGTGGCGTTCGTCGACGGTGAAATCGACGCGCACCGCCGCGCCCTGCGGGTCGATGGCGGTGACCTCGCCCACGCTCATGCCACGCAGGGTCACGTGATTGCCCACATAGAGCCCGATGGTGTCGGGGAACATCGCGCAGTAGCTCTTGGTGGTCACGGGCGGGCGCAACACCAGCAGATAGGCGGCAACGGCCACCATCGACACCGCCGCGGTGGCGACGATGGAGACGAATCCTCGGGACGAGACCAGACGGCGCAGCATCAGCACACTCGCCCCGGCACCGGAACGCACACCGATGGTCCCGATTCCGGCGTCGTGGAAAGTGTGCTGCCGGACTGATCGATCACGACTTCTCCCGGTGCGGGCACCAGCGCGCTGAGCCGCTGAGCCAGATCGTGTACCCCGTCGATGACGGGCTGCAAACGGTCGCCGAGGGCGATGAGCTCGGGCACCGCCTCGGCGAGCTTCACCGCCATCGGTCGCAAGGTGGACTCCCAAGTGGGCTGGACACCGGCGAGCCGACTCACCACCCGGTCGAGCTGTTCCACCGCGACCCGGACCTCGCTCTGCTTGTCGGCCAACATGGTTTCGAGCAGGGAGACCTTCTCGACGAGCCGACCCAGCTCGCCACGGGCCTGCTCGACGGCGCCCAGCTGTTCGTCGGCGATCGCGATGGCCTTGGCGACGTCGCCGCGCTGACGGTCCAGCGCGGCGACGAATCGGCCGATGCCGTCCACGGTCTGGCGGATTCCCTCCGGTCCCGCGGTGATCGAGGTACTCAGCGCCTCGAGATTCGCCCGCAGCAGGTTGCCGTCGATCTTCTCGATCGGCTCGACCGCGTCCTGGAAGGCCTGAGCGAGGTTGTAGGGCAACCGCACCCGGTCGGCGGGTATCGGGTCCCGGCCCAGCGGGCGGGTGCCCGCGGGAATCAACGCGACGTAATGTCCGCCGACGATGGTGAGCATGCGGATGTCCAAGCCGGTCTCGGCTCCGACGAAGACCGCGCTGTCGACGGTGAAGGTCATCTCGACGTGCTCGTCGGTGAGCTCGAGCTCGGTCACCTTGCCGACCGGGACACCGGCCAGGCGCACATCGTCGCCGACGCGAACCGACTGCGCTTCCGGCAGCAACGCGGTGTAGGACCCCTTGCCGAACGGGACTGCGTACAGCGCCCCCACCGCGACCAGCGCAACCACCAGAACGGCGATGCCCGCGAACCCGGCCCACAGTTCGGTGCGCCGCACCGCCTCGGCGTCGCGACTGCTGGTGAGCTTGCGCAGCCCCGCGAGCACGGTACTCAACCTCGACACACCGACACCTTCTGTCCGGCGAACAGGATCGCGACGGGCGCTGGAACCTCGGCTTCGCCCTTCGTGCAGGACATTTCGACCCCCGCGCCCGTCGGCGGGAGCGCCGCCCGCAGGCTCGCCAGCAGAGCGGGCAATTTCCCGAGGATCTCGGCCACCGCCGCCGGGTCCGGCACCGCCTGGCGCAGCGCGCTCGCCAGGTCGGGGTTCTCGTCCTCGGTCAGGCCGAGCGTGGCCATCAGGGAGTCGACCGGGCCGAGCACCGGTGGTGCGGTCATGGCGAAATCGATCAATCCGTCGACCTTGATCTGGAGCGAAGTGAAGACGTCGGCCAGCTTCGACAGCAGCGTGACCAGGTGCTGGGAGCGGCCGCCCAGTGCGTCGGAGATCCCGGCGAGATTGGTGATCATCGTGGTGATCAACGCCTGCCGGTCGGCGACGTAGCCGCTCAGCGTGGCGATGGCCGCGAGCGCCGGACCGATGCCGTTGCCATCACCCTCGATCACCGCGAGCAGGCTCGTGGTGAACTGGTTCAGCGCCTCGGGCGAGAGCGTCGCCAACACCGGCTTCAATCCGTTGAACAACGCGGTCACATCGAATGACGGGGTGGTGCGGTCGGTGCCGATCGTGGCGCCCGCCGGTGTCCTACCCGTCGGATTCGCCTGCTGTTGCAGGTCGATGTAGCGCTGTCCGGTCAAATTCTGATACCTGATAGCCAGGCGCGAATTGTCGTGGACCGACGATCCGCTGCGCACCGAGATCCGGACGACGGCCTCGGACCCGCTGAGCGCGATATCCTTCACCTTGCCGATCTGGACGCCGTAGAGCCGAACATCGTCGCCGGTTTTGAGCCCGTTCACATCGGTGAACACGGCTCGATAATCCACCGTGTCGCCGGCTACCGGCCGCTGGATGGCGGTGACGACAAGGCTCAGCAAGACGATCATCGCCGCACCGAAAACAGCCAGTCGCCAAGCGGATCCACTCACCGACTTCACTGCGGGATCACCTGTCCGCCGAGCAGGGGAATCATCGGCACCGGCGCGATCCGCAGATCCACATCCACATTCAGCACGGGGCCGGACTCGGTATCGGTGACGGCCGAGCGCAGGTTCGCCAGCAGAGCGGTCAGCTCGGCGCTGCTGCGCTGGGGGTCGGGCACCGCGCTCGCCACTGCCGACAGCAGCGGTACCGCCATGGCCGCGTAGGCCGGGAACTGCCGGCCGGCGTGCGCCATCGTCGTCTGCAGCGCGGGAAACAGCTGCTCGACGACCATATTCACGGAAGCGTCGAACCGAGGCCGGTTGGTGCGCAGTGCGTCGATCCGGTACACCCGGTCGATCACGTCGACAGTGGCGCCGGCGAACGGCGCCGCACCCGCCACCGCGGAGCCGGCCTGTTCGAGCTGAAAGGAGGGCGGCAGGGTCTGGTTGTCGGCTACCGCGCGCGCCGTCACCACCATGGCTTGCAGCAGTGGAGTGAAAGCCCGCACGTCCGTGGCGAGTTGGTCCAGCACGACGGCCAGCCGGGAGCTCAGCGCCTGATCACCGACCTTGGACAAGCCGCGCAGCAGGTTGCCCATCGTCGCGTCGACGGCGTCGGCGGCTCGTGCGCCGGTCAGGTCGACGACCGAACCGGAGTGCAAGGGCGCTCCTCCGCGACCCGGCCGGAGCTGGATCTCGCTGATCCCGAACAGATTCGAGGTGCCGTAATCGACCCGCATGCTGTCATCGATGCCGTCGAGTTGTGACCGGTCCACGACCAGGGTGATCGCCTGCGCGCCCAGTCCGACCGCGGCGATCTCGGTGACCTGTCCGACGTGGACACCGTCGGCACGCACCCGTGTCCCGACGACGATGCCGTCACCGAGTCGCTCGGTGCGCAGCACGATCTCGGTGCCCGCGACCTCGTCACCGTGCGTCGCGATGCGCCAGCCAAGCAGACTCGCCGCCAGGGCGACAACAGCCACCGCTCCTACCACGATCGCCGTTCGCTGATGGATGGCCACCCCCGGCAATCCGTAATTCGGCATTCCTACCCCGTGAAATCGATAGCGGCGTTGAAACCCCACAACGCGATGGACAACAACATGTCGATGGCGATGATCGCGACGAAACTGGCGCGCACCGCCTGTCCGGAGGCGATACCGACCCCCTGTGGGCCACCCGCGGCGAAGAAGCCGTAATAGCACTGGATCAGGATCACCACCGTCGCGAAGATCGCGACCTTCACTACCGCGGCGATCACGTCGAAGCCGGTGACGAACTGGAAGAAGTAGTGGTCGTAGACGCCCGCGGACTGTCCGTGCACCAGCGTGATCACCGCGCGACACGACAGGTACGACAGGATCAGGCCGATCAGGAAGGTCGGCACGATGGCGATCGCGCCGGCGATCACGCGCGTGGTCACCACGAAGGGAATCGACCGCAGCCCGAGCGCCTCGATCGCGTCGATCTCCTCCGAGATCCGCATCGAGCCGATCTCGGCGGTCATCCGGCAGCCCGCTTGGGCGGCGAACCCGATCGCCGCGGCGATCGGCGCGAGCTCGCGGGTGGTGGCGTAGGCGGAGATCAAGCCGGTGACCGGTCCCATGCCGAGCATGTTGAGCGTCGCGAACGCCTCGACTGCCACGGAACCGCCCATCGCGATGCCGAGCACGATCATCATCGGCACCGTGCCGCCACCGACGATCACCGAACCGCTGCCCCACGTCATGCCCGAGATCGAACGCATCGTCTCGGCCCGGTAGCGACGCAGGGTGAGCGGGATCGCCGAGAGCGCCTGCCAGACGAAACCGAGCACGAAGCCGAGATTTTCCAGGGGCCGGGTCAGTCCGCCGTTGCGCCGCCACCGGTCGATCCGGCCGAACCCCCAGGGGGCGTAGGTCGAACTCATGCCAGCCTCGTCGGCAGGAACATGGCGGTCACCTGGGTGATCGCCAGATTGACCACGACGATGGCGACGACCGAGAGCACCACCGACGCGTTCACCGCGTCGGCGACACCGCGGGGGCCACCCTTGGCCTCGAGGCCGCGCTGGCAAGCGACCATCACGACGAGGAACCCGAAGATCACCGCCTTGACCAGGGAGATCCACACATCGGCGACGGTGGTGAAGGAGCCGAACGCCGCCCAGTAGCTGCCGGGCGTGACGTTCTGGCCACCGATCGCGACCAGGTATCCGGCCACGACACCGACGAAGATGATCAGCACGTTGAGCAGCGGTGCCACCAGGACCATCGCGATCATGCGCGGGATGACGAGCCGGTGGACCGGGCTGATACCCATGGTGTGCAGCGCGTCGATCTCCTCCCGGATGGTGCGGGCTCCGAGATCGGCCGCGATGGCCGAGGCGCCCGCCCCACCGAGTAGAAAGCCGGTCGCCATGGGCGCGCCCTGCTTGATCACCCCGAGGCCACCGGTCGCGCCGAGCAGCGAGTCGGCGCCGAGTGTGTGGATCAGATTCCCCACCTGGACAGAGACGATCACGCCGAAGGGCACCGCCATCAGGATCGCGGGAATCGCCGTAACCGTCACCAATCGCCATGCCTGCGTGAGGATTTCGCGCCATTGCAGGCGACCGCTACCGAGGTCGGCACACGCGCCGAGCACCGAGGAGAAAGCCAGCACCACCGTGCGGCCCAGCGTGCGGATCGCCGATCCGATCGTGTCGCTGAAGTTCCGCGAAATCAGGCGGGAGAATCCGGGGCCCTGCTCCGGCGACGCGGTGATCGTGGGCAAACCGCCGGGGAGGTTTTCCGCCAATGCTTCGGTGCCCTTCCCTCGAACCCCGCACAATTGTGACCCGGGCCATAAATATGAACGAGTTCCGAATCTAGGGAACAGTGTGAAGCGTTGTCACTGCACGATGCCGAGAATGAGCGGGTGCCGATTAGTCTCCGAGCACTAATACGTCAAACGGTCAATTGTCCAGTTCGACGGAATTTTGCGGCTCGCCATTCACCGGTCACAATCGCCCGATGTCGTCAGAACGTCAGCTCAGTCTCGAGACACCGCTCATCCGCCGGTCCATTCCCCGGCTGGCCGGCCTCGCGACGGAATTGCTCGATGCCGGCCTGGCACAGGTGCCGGGGACCGAGCAACTCCCGCCCGGCCACTTCGCTGACGACGTCGCGCCCTCCATCGTGGCAGTGGTCGCGGCAATCCTGCGAGCGATCGACGAGCAACGCGACCTGGACGCCGACGAGATCGCCGCACTGGTCGGCCCGGTTGTCGAGCGACAGGCCGAGGAACGTATCCCGTTGCGGATGTCGGTCAAGGCGTTCTTCGGCGGTGTGCACCAGCTGTGGCGAGAAATAGCCGCGCAGGCCGAGCCGGCGGACCTACCCGATCTGATCAGCCTGTCGGACCTGCTGCTCGATCTTCTCGAACACCTCAACATCATCATGGCCGAGACCCACGCCGACGTCGTGCAGTCGATCTTCGGCACCGAGCGTGAGGCTCGCCGTGAGCTGTCCTCCGCACTGCTGCACGGTGGGCCCGCGGAGGAGCTGGCGATTCGTGCCGATATCTCGCTCGCCGACGAATACGACCTACTAGCGGTGCAGATTCCCGTCGGCGACCGTCGTATCCCGATTGCCGACGAGGCGGTCGCCCGCCGCCGGGTGCGGGTGGCCACGGAGATCCTCGACGATCTGTCCGGGATGAGCCCGTTGCACACCTTCGACGGCACGACCGGATATGTTCTGCTCCCGCCGCCGCCGGGCGGAGACGACGCCGTGCGCTACGGACACGTGGCGGGCGAGTTGTCCCAGCGACTCGGCACCCCGGTCGTGGTGATCGAGTTCCACGCCGTCGCGCGCACACGGCTGCCGACGGCGGTGCTGGAGATCAAGGAACTGTCGGAACTGGCGGTGAGTCTCGGCAAGCCCTCCGGCACATACACTCTCGACGACCTCATGCTCGAGTACCAGCTCACCCGTCCCGGGCCTGCCCGCGACCGCCTCGCAACCCGTATCGTGCCGCTGCTCGAGCATCCGCACTTGCTCGAGGCGCTCCAGGCGCACATCCGTTACGGGTGGGACCGCAAGAGCGCGGCGGCCGCGGTTCATCTGCACCCGAACAGCTTCAGTTATCGCCTTCGCCGCGTTGCCGACCTGACCGGTTTCGATCCGTCCGATCCCTACGACTCCCGAATGCTCGCCGCGGCTTCGACGGTGTACAAGCTTTTCGCGCCGAACCAGATTTCGGACAAAGACTAATTACCGGAGATTAGTTCCGCACAACTAAGCGAGCTGTCCCGCTTCTCCACGATGTGCAGTGACAAGTCGGATTGCCCGACTCGATACTGGTCCTTCGACCATATCGAGCAGAGGGCATCGTGTCGCGCCGGCATCGCGGAGTGCACACGGTGCCCGGACAGCAAAGGCGCTGACATGATCTCGTCGTCCGACAACAACCCGGCCAACCACCCGCTGTTACGGCGAACCGATTATCCGGGCGGAAGTCTGCGCTCGCGTGCGATATCGGTGGCGCTGCGCTGCACGATCAAACCGGTGATCGCGATGTGGATGCGCACGCCTGGGCTGCGCTGGCCCTATCACGTCGCGGATTGGCTCGGCAGACCGCTCATCTCGGCGCCCGGCGTGACCCGTTGCGCGGTCGCGCTGCCTTCCTGCGCTGCGGTCCTGACCCGGCCCGCCGGAGACAGGCCCGACCGTTTCGTCGTCTATTTGCACGGCGGTGGCTTTCTGGTCGGCGGCACCCATTTGCACCGGCAGATGACCGCGCGATTCGCCGCCGAATTGGGGGCCGAGGTACTTGCCGTCGCTTACCGCAAATTGCCCGTGCACAGCATCGCGACCTCGGTCGCCGACAGCCTCGAGGGCTACCGCTATGCCCTCGAACGCGGTGTGCGCCCCGAAAAGATCACGATCATGGGCGATTCCGCGGGCGGATACCTGGCGCTCATGACAGCGATCGAGATCCGCAGACACGGACTGCCCAGTCCCGCGGCCGTGGTCGCGATGTCACCACTGACCGACTGGGATCTGCCGGCGAGCAGCGCCGCTCACACCTGCGCGCTGTTTCCGCGCACCGCCAGAAGCAGCTTCCGCGCGGTCGCGATGAACGCCGCGCTGGGACAGCCGCTGGAGTCGCCCGCCCACTGTGACCTCACCGGGCTGCCACCGACCCTGATCCAGGCCGGTCGGGCCGAATCTCTCTACCCCGACGCCGTACTGATGGCCAGTCGCCTTGCCGAGCACGGAGTGCCTTGCGACCTACAGGTGTGGGACGGCGAGGTGCATGTCTTTCAGGCGGCCGCCTCGGTGACCCCCGAGGCGGCGGCCGCGGTCGCCGAGATAGGCCGCTTCCTCGACCGCACCCTTGCCACCGGCGTCATCGGTCGCACGGCCTGAACTGCCCCATCCCGAAGGAGACCCACACTTGTCCGACGCCACCTCTGCCCTGCTCGCCGAACTCGGCGGCCGACCGTCCGACATCGTCGAGCAACTCACTGCCGACGAGGCGGCCACCGTGCTGAACCTCTATCTGACGGCCCGTCGGCAACGACGCGTCGAGCTCGACCGAGCCATCGACGACACCCTCGGCTTCCTGCCACGGCTGGTGCGTATCCCCGCCCGCAAGATCATGTTCGGAAAGTAGTGCTGATGACCGACCTGCTCACTCGAGCCCAGCTCCGCATGCTCGGCCAGACGCTGCGCGCCGAGCCGGCGGACCTCGACGGCCTCGCCCGGCTCGGCGCACACGATCTGCGCGTCTTGCACGAGCGAATCTCCGGATTGCTGTTCGACGCCGACGAACCAGTCTTCGCCCGACTGGCGAAACTGTCTCCCCTGATGCCCAACGCGTTGCTGACCAAGATCGCCGTCGCCGCCGTGCCACCCGAGGTCGGTGGACGCGCGGGCGGGTCGCTCGGCCTGGCCCACCCGGATCGGATCGCCGACGTCCTGTCCGCGCTGCCTGCGCGGTATCTGGCTGATGCCGCACCACATCTGGATCCGCGGACGATCGCCGGGCTCGCCCCCAGGCTGTCGGGCCAGATCCTGATCCCCACCGCGGTCGAACTGTTGCGACGCGCGGACTACCCCACGGCGGGCCGGTTCGTCGAGCACGCGACCGACACCCTGATCGATGAGCTCGAACGAGGTATCACCGACGACGTCGGGCTGCTGCGCGCTATTGCGGTCATCCCCGACGCCGAGCGGCTGGACACAGTGGTGGGCAGGCTACCCGCGGCGCGCCGGGCCGCCGTGCTCCGCGCCGCCGCGACCGATTCCGACGACGCCGTGCTGGCCGCGCTGTCGGTGTTGGCCCGGCTCAACGCCGAGCCGAGGGCGCACTCGACGACCACCCTGATCGAGTCGCTCGATGACGAGGAGCTGACCAGGGTGGTGTCGATCGCTGTGCACCGACAGGCACTCGGAGAACTTCTCGCCGCCCTGTCGGAGACCAGCGCGGCTGTCGGCCTGCGCGTCGCCGACATCATCGCCACCGCGTCCGGCGAGCTGGGCGCCGCACTCGCCGACGCGGCGGACACCGTGGAACTGCGAGGCCGTTTGAACGCCCTCCGCGCACTGCGCGCCTGATCTTCGTTTCCGGCAATGTCAGCGCGCGGCTGACCATCGCCGGAAGCGAACAGATGCCGCCGACGAAGATTATTCGTCGGCGGCATCGTTGTCTTGCCCTCGCGATACCAATCGAAGACTGCGCATTGTTCTCCTGTGGAGAATTGCGCTCGCACCGTTTCGAAACCGGCGTACGGCACCGACGGCCATGGTTTCCTTCTGACGTGGGCAACCCGACGCAGCGGCGATACATCCGCGGAGCAGAATATGTCGATGGAACCGATGTCGGGCGCGAGGAAGTTGCCGTGCACTCCCCAGATCTCGCGCTCGTCGCCGGACTCGAGGATTCCGCGCTCCGGCTTTTGCTCACCGCCGCCGCCGAACTGCCCCTCGACGCACTGCTACGCCTCGAAGTGACGGCCGAGATCATCCGCAAGATCGAACGCCTCGTCCCGACGGCGCTCACCGCCTCGTTATAGCGTTGCTTCCTGATCCATTTCGGGCGGTCGGTAACGATATCGGCCTTAGTTCGGGGTGAAGTGGCGGCGTCGGACCAGTTCTGCGGCTTCGGCGGCCGTGACGGTCCGGCCCAGCCCGCCGTATTGGTGTAGCGCGCCCTGCAACTCGATATCGGCGGCGCGGTCGATGCCGCCGGCCCGAACCGGGGTGTAACCAGCGGCGGTCACCAATTCCTCCACTGCGCTCGCGGCGGTGTCGTCATCGGTGACATAGAACAGCACGGCACGTGGTCGCGCATCGGCGGCGTCGGTGAGCGTGTCGGCGCCCAGCGTGCCGAATGCCTTGGCGTAGGCGATCGAGCCGGGTAATTGTGCGGCCAATACCTGTCCGCCGGATTCGTTGTCACCGACCAATCGCGCGATCGGTCCGCGTTCATCGAACGACACGGGATTGGTCGGATCGATGAGTATCTTTCCCGCCAACTGCTCGGCGTACGCGCTGACGAACTCCGGCAAGGCGGCGAAGATGATCGTCGGGACGACCACATCAGTGGTGCGTATGGCGTCTTCGATGTCGGCTGATGTGACGGACCCGCCGAGCTTTGCCGCGAGCGCGACGGCCTTGTCCGGTTTGCGATCGGCGACAACCACTTCTTGCCCACCGCCGGCCAGCAGGGTGGCCACCGTCGTGCCGATTCGCCCCATGCCGATAACCGCTGTCTTCATTACAGGCTCCTCTGAGTCGGGGGGTGCTGCGGCCGCAGAACTCGGGACTTCATTCGGCGATGCCCCAAAATTCGTCCTCGGCCGACTGGTCCTCACTGATCAGCCACACTTCGACGATCTGGTCGCCGATGATCCTGAAAATGTCTACACCGGACTGGTCCAATTTCGCCCCGCCGGGGCGGGTGGCGGTGAAATGCGTTGTAGCCGCGACCAATTCGCCCGCGCTCACGACGTCGCCCACGGTAAGGGAGAACGTCTCGCCGCTGATCTCCGCGAACCGCCCCAGCAACGCGAATACCGCATCGCGGCCCTCATGGCTGCCCGAAAGCACGTTGCCGCCCGGCTGATGCCAGACGATATCCTCGGCGAATACCTGGCTAAGTGCGGCCATGTCGCCGCCCGCCAATGCGGCGCCGTAACGATTGAACACGTCCACAGTGCTCATGCCGTGAATCCTCCGTCGATGTTGATGCTGGCACCGGTGATGTAGGCGGCTTCCGGGCCACTCAGATACGCGACGAGCGCGGCGACCTCCTCGACCTCGCCGTAACGGCCCGCCGCGATATGTGGATTCAGCAAGTCGGCGAAGGGCCCGACCGCGGGATTCAACTCGGTCGCGACCGGTCCCGGCTGCACGGTGTTCACGGTGATGCCGCGAGCGCTCACCTCCCGCGCCAGGGCGCCCGTGAACCCGGCGACACCAGCTTTGCTCAGCGCGTAGATGCTGGCACCGGGCAGCGGGTTGCGTTCGGCGTTGACGCTGCCGATGTTGATGATGCGCCCACCGGACTTCATCAGCCCCAGCGCCTCCTGCGAGGCATGGAACACCGCGCCCAGGTTGATGCCGACCACTCGGTCGTAATCCTCGGCGGTGAGCGTCTCGATCGGCGCGAATACCCCGACCCCGGCATTGTTGACCAGGATGTCCAACCGGCCGTTGGCGGCAGCACTGTCCCGAATGGCCGCACGCAGCGCGTCCTGATCCGCTGAATCGACCTTGACCGCCGTGGCTACACCGCCCGCCTCGGCGACCGAGGTCACCAGCGCGGTGGCCGCCGGTTCCGAAGCGTTGTAGGTGAAGGTGACGCGTGCCCCGTCGGCCGCCAGTCGCCGGACGATCGCTTCCCCGATACCCCGGGATCCTCCGGTGACGAAGGCGTGCAGCTCGGTCAGATCCTGTGCCATGGTTCCTCCTGGGACGAATTATTGAACGACCACTTAACAATTACAACGCCCACCGGAGATGTCAAGTAGAATCTTGAACGAGCGATAAAGAACACGGAGGTGCGTTGTGGCCGCAGGGAGACCACGCCAGTTCGATCTCGACGATGTGCTGTGCCGGGCCGAACGCCTGTTCTGGACCAATGGGTTCGAAGGCACGACCATGGCACAACTGTCCGAAGCGACCGGGCTGCAAGCGGGAAGCATCTATGCCGCCTTCGGCTCCAAGGCCGGCCTCTTCGAACACGTGGTCGACCACTATCAGCAGCAAGTCGGCCGGGGATACGTCGAAGACGCCCTGGCCGCGCCGTCGGTGCACGAGTTGATCCGCCGCTGGCTCGACGGTGTCGTACGGTTCACCACCGGCGCCGACACGCCATCGGGCTGCCTGCTGGTTCAGAGCGCACTGGTCACCGGCGACGGCGCCGAGCGCACCCGCGATCTGATCCGCGCCAGGCATCAGGCCAGCGCGGCGGCGGTCACCGAACGGATGCACCGTGCGCAGGAAAGCGGAGACCTGCCCGCCCATGTCGATCCGGCGCTCGCGGTGCGTTTTCTCACCACCGTCGCCGAGGGCCTAGCGGTCGAAGCCGCGATGGGCACGAGCCGTGCGGAGCTGCTCGCCCTCGTCGACCTGGTGACCCAGCGGCTGCCATGGGAAACAGAGGGGTGAACTCGGTGGACCGTCAATGCAAGAGAAGCAGGACCTGGAGTTCGCCGATGAGAAATCCGAGTACAGCGCCGATCGCGACCAGTTTCCATTCGTCCTGTTTGAAGGCGGGTCGCAACAGGCCCTCGTACTCGTCGTCGGACAGGCCGGCGAGACGGTCGGCGAGCATTTCCTGGACTCCGATGGCCTGCAAGGCGCGAGGGTCGAGTGCGCTGCTGGATCGACGCAGCAAGGTCAGGATGCCCTCGCTGACATCGGTTTTGAGATCGTTGTAGTCCGCGGGAGCGAGCAGTGTCGCCAGCTGCTTGACAGCCCCTGCGCGAGCATCGACGAAGGCACTGATGTGATGGGTGAGCAGTGCCGTGACCCGGTCCGCGCGTGGCCCGGTGAACACACCGTCGAGAATGACTCCCGGGGAGAGGATCTCGGTGGTCACCAGTGTGATGTAGTCGGCGCTCACCTGTGCGCGACGACGGTGGAACATGCCTTGCCACACAGTGATCCGGCCGATCCGCCATGGCCGTACCGGCCGGAAGATCATCTGCAACGCCAACCAGTCGGTGACGAGCCCGGTGAGCCCGCCGAAGACCGGCATCATCCAGGTGGACTTCGTCAGCGCCCACGTCAACATCTGCACGATGCCGAGTACGAAACCGAACAGCAAGCCCGACCGCACAATAAAGCGCAGCTCCTCGCGCCCGACTTCGCGCACCATCCGAACCAGCAGCGCTGTGTCTCGAATCAACACCTCTGTCGCCATGGCGCGTAGATCGACGATGTCGTCGAGATGAGTTCGCAGGTCCGCGACGATCTCGGCGACCAGACCGGGCACCTGACATTGGACTCGCCGAACCAGCGCCGCCCTGGCGAATGTCGGGGTGTTGACCCACAAATGAGGCTGATTGCGCATCAGCACGTCATCGACCATGTGCTCGACAGCGGCATCGAGTGGTTCACGCAGGCTTTCGGTGAGCTCGTCGACATCGATACTGCGCAGGATTTCCTGAGGGTCGATCAACCGGGTGAACATGAGCTCGACGGCGACCGCCGCCATGCGCGGCGCCGCACGTGGCACCACACCTTGCCACCCGAACCAGGGACGAATCCCGCGAAATTCCAACGGCCGCAGCAGCATTTCCACCGCGACGATCTTGGTCGACCACCCGATCAGCACCGCGATCAGCGGGATCGTGGCGTAGAGCAGCCAATGTTCGGCGACATCAGCGACGAGGTCAGCGATCATCGACGCCTGCCCGACCACGAATCGCGTTCACGCTCGCCAACCGACGTGGAGCGCTGTGGGGCCGCGCAGTGCGGTGCCGACTTGGCTGATCACTTTCGCGTCCGCGTCGGCGCCCGGTTGCAGACGCAGTCCGGGTAGTCGTTGCAGCAGCACCTTCAGGGCCGTGGTCAACTCGGCGATGGCCAGCCAATTGCCCGCACAGCTGTGGGGGCCCTGCCCGAATGCCAGCATCACCTGTTTCCGGCGCGAGATGTCGAATTCGTCCGGGCGTTCATAGACCGCCGGGTCACGCAACGCGGCATTGATGGAGAAGATCATCGGCGTGAGGGCAGGAATCGCAATGCCGTTCCACTCCACCGCCGCCGGACACGCCCGCGGCAGCAAACCCACCGGCGGCTCCCAGCGCAGGCCTTCCCAGACCGCCCACGGAGTGTGCTCGTCGAGGTCCGATTCCAGCAGAGCCAACTGGTCGGGATGAGTCAGCAACGCCGACAACGTATTACCCAGCGCCAGCATGGTGGTATCGGCGCCCGCGGGAAACAGCAAACGCAGGAAGGACAGCACCTGCTCGTCATCGAGGAACTGTCCTTCCGAGGACTCGGTGACCAGCATCGAGATCAGGTCGTCGCCCGGCTCGCGGCGACGCTCGGCCAGCAATGGCGTGACGTAGTCGGTGAATTCGCGCGATGCGCGCATCGCGGCCTGCGGGTCCATCGGGAAGTAGAACAGGTCGTGCGCCCAGCGATGAACCACCGTCTCGTCCTCGATCGGCAGTCCCAGCAGGCGACTGATCACCAGAACGGGGTAGGTGTTGGTGAACTCGGCGATCAGATCGGCGTGGCCACGCGCCTGAAAGCGGTCGATCAGCTCGTGCGCGATCGGCTCGAGCAGGGGCTCGACGTACGCGGAGACCTTGTTGCGGCGAAACGGTGGTGTCGCGACGCCGCGGGCGATCCGGTGTTCGGCACCTTCCATGCACTGCAACGTCTTTCCCAGTACCGGTTGCGTCGTCATCCGGTAGACCGCGGCCGGGGGGAAGGTCGACTCGTCTTTGAAGGCGGCGCTGACCAATTCGTTGGTCAGCAGTAGTACCGCGCGCACGCCCGCGAACGGCACGACCGCGAAGGGGCGCCGGGTGCGCAGCCGCGCCAGCATGGCATGGACGTCGGCGATGTCCTCGAACGCGAAGTCGACTCCCTCGACGTCCAGGGAGTCGAGCAGATTGGCGGTCACCATTGATCCTCCGAAAACGGATATTCGTGTCATATGATTCGAATATTGGGTTCACGCACGATAGGAGACCGAGTGCCATCTGACAAGACCCCTTCGGCCGATTCCTCGCCGCCCACCCAGCGAGTGGTGCTCGTGCTGGAATTGCTCGCCGCGGCCGAGCTACCACAGACGGCCGCGCAGATCGCCGACACGCTGGCCCTCAGCCGATCGACCGTCGCCAGCGTGCTGTCGGCGCTGCACGCGCGCGACTGGGTCAACCGCAATCCCGACCTCACCTACCAGATCGGCCCGGCACTACTCCGTGCCGCCGAGCAGCACCGAGCCAATCCAGCCCGCGATCCGATGCACATCGCCTTGCGGAAGCTGGCCCGCACGGTCGATTGCGGAGTCGCGATGCTCGAGACCAGTGGCACGGAGATCCGGTTCATCGCGGTCGTGGAAAACCGCGGCCGCATCCCAGCCGGCATCTCGACGGGAACTCGCCTCCCGCTCATCCCGCCTGCCGCCGCCACGATCATCGCGCACGCCGACCCCGACGCCCAGGACGCCTGGGTGGCGGCAGCCGAACCCGAGCACCACGACCGGCTGCGAAACCTCCTCGACGATATTCGCGCCCTCGGCGCCGCGGTGTGGGGCGTCGACGCCCACAGCGTGGCATCCCTGGACGTACTCGCCGACCTCGTCGAGCATCTGTCTCACGACCCGGCCAGTGCCACCTTGCGCGATCGAGTGCTCGCGTTGCTCGGCGGCATCAGCGGTGACGCGTACCGTCCCGGCGATCTGGAGGAAGACATCGAACTGCCGATCAGTTACATGTCCGTGCCGGTCTGGGCGGGCGAGAGCCGACCGTCAGCCGAATTGCTGATCGGCCCACTACGTTCGGCGGTAACCCTGCCGGAGCGAGAGCACTACCTCGCCGCGCTCACCGAGGCCGCGGCAGAACTGCTGCCACCGACGAAGCATTGACCCGGCGCCACACGACTAGTCGGCAGAGGACCGTGTCCATTGGAGCAACTGAAGGCTTTTGGCCAACACGAGGACCGACTTCTGTCCACGGGCGCCGCTGGGATCCGATCATGTAGCAGCCCCGTTTGCGTACGATCATGAACGACTTCGCCGCCAGCTCGGCGTCGCAACAGACCATCCGAGGAGAGCTCACTGATGTCTTGGCGGGACACCACACCCCAGCAGGTCCAAGACGACATGGACGACCTGCTCGACGCTGCGCTGATCCGTGCCGAAGAGCAACTGACGCAGCACGGCGAGTTCTACCCCTTCAGCGTGGCCATCGACATCACTGGCAACAGGAAACTGTTCGGAGCGGGAACTGGGGACGCTCGGCGTGCCAAGGAAATGAACTTCGACGCGCTCAGGGCGAGGCGAGCCGACATTCGGGCCGCTGCGGTCGCGATCGACGTTTCCTTGCCGGAAACAGGGTCGAGCGGGATCGAGGTGCACATCGAGCATGCCGACGGACCGGCGATAGGCGTGCTCAAGCCATACACGATCTCCGACGGGAGGGTCGACGCCGCGCCGCTAGAGGGTTTCACCGCCGAACATCTGATCTGGTGACACTGCGAGGGCGAGAAGGAGTCAGCTCTGGTCGTAGCGGATGATCCGCTCCGCGTTGCGCCGATACCATGGAAACTTCGATGTCAGGAACGGTTCGACCAGGTCACGCACGCCCTGAGCTCGCAGCTTCGACAGCGCGTCGAGTGCGTGGCCTTGCACTGTCTCATCGTCGAGTTGGGCGGTGGCGACCGCAGCAGCGTCGGGATGCTTCGACTTGCCGAGCCAGTCGACCACCATCTGCCGCTCAGCCCCGAATCCCCGGTCCGCAGCGATGCAGGCGAGGGCGTCGAAATGCTCTTTACCAGCAGGAATCTTATACAGGGCATTGCCCGCCGCCCATCGCACGCGCGCGCTTGCTGGTTTGGCATGGTCGAACTGGCTGATCAGCGCTGGGATCGCCATGGTCTTGCGCGATTCCTTGCGGTTCAGTGCGTTGGTCAAGCTCAGTCGCGCCATATCGCGGCCTTCCGTCTCAACGCCTGGCCACCAGTCTTCGAGTTCGGTGAGCCACTCAGCGAGTACCGGGATGACCGTGGGCGAGTCCCCGAGGCGGCTGCCGATTTCCGGGATCGTGTCGGCATACCCACCTGCCCGGCGGTACGCGTCGAGCAAACGGGTCGCGGCTTCGTCGTCGGTGGGAGTCAACTTCGGAAGTCCATCGTCGTGTGTTTGATCTTGCCCTGCTTCACGAGATCTTGTAGCTCCTGGGAGAGACGGGTGTTGTGGTCGGTGATCAGGACGAACTCATACCCATTGGTCTGACAGTAAGCCATGTCGTCTTTGAGCTGGTTGTCGTAAGACTGATACTGAACATTCTTCACCTCGGTGAGGCGTTTGGTGGTGTGGTCGAGGTCGTCCGGTATGGCATTACGCCTACCCGTCACCGAAGGGATCGATTCCTTCGGCTTGTTCGTATCGATGCCAGCCCGTGCTTCCGCTTTCGCCCCTTCGAGTTTGTTCCGGCGAACGGTCGCTGCTTTCGTCGGAGGTGGCGGGGTCTTCAACTGTTTGTTGAGAATCGGCGTGAACTTGGTGTTCACCGCGCTGACTACCGTCGAAGACACCGCCGTGAACGTTGCACACGAGACCCGTTGTGCATCGGCGAGGCCGTTCAGCATTCCCTGAATCTTGTTGCGGGAGTGCTCGATCTCCGCCTCAGCCGCATCCAAGATCAGTTTCTTGATAGGTCGCCCGATGGTGGCAGCGTTCACCGTGTTTATTGCCTGAGTCACAGTTTGTAGCTGCATCTCCCATTCCGCGCCCTCCTGCGCAGCCCGCAGAACGACGGCATAGCCATCAATTGCACCGGCCTGTTGACGGAGCGCATCGCCGAGGATTTCCAACCCATCCACGACGGATCTGTGGGCTTCATCGATGTCGGGAATTTCCTCGCTGGTCGAGCACGCGAGGGTCCTCATCTTCGGATTCAGATCGGTGTTCGAGGGTGCTGTAGACCGAGGCAACGGTCTGCCAGCTCGTGGCTACCGATTGCATCCTGTCGGCATTACCGTCGACCCACTTCGACGTACCCATCACGATCTCCCACCCGACCGGTTTCGGCCGGGTACCGCCAGAGGGAGACTTCAGCGGACGATGCACGAAGGTCTTCGCGCCCGGATCGGAGGCGGGCAGCTGCTTGCCGGTGTTGTAGTCGTCGGCGTTTTCGGATTGGTCGTGGTTCACACCGCTTTGGCGAATCAGGGCTGCCATCCTCGCAAGGACGTCGGTAGCCTTGCCTGCCGTGACGACGGCTTCGATGCCTGAGGTCCAGTAGCCCTGTGCCCACAACACCCCGCTGTTGTCGTTGCCACTGAAACTTATCGCGTCACGGAGTTCTCGGTCCATGTTCGTCAGCGCGGTTGTAGCCGACCGGCTCGCGAGACTGTAGGCGCCGGACAGTTCGTAGAACGCCTCCGGGTTGACGTCGAGTTCCGACACAACCGATCAGCTACGCCACATCGCCACGTTGGCAGCGATCGCCTCGGTGTAGTTGCTATGCGCCGCCTGCGCGGACTGCCGCATGTCCTCGATTCCGTCACGAATTTCCTTCGCAGCAGCCATAAGCCGAGCATGGGCAGCCTGTTGAGCAGAGGCTGCATCCCCTTCCCACCCGGTCTGTAGCTTGCTGATCGCAGTGTCGAAAGCTGTGATCTGCTCGTCGAAGAGCCCTCCGAAACCCGTCATCCTCGCCACAACCGAGTCCAGCAGTTCGAGGTTGACGCTATGAGACATCCGGCAAATCCAACGACGAGGCCACCGATTCGATCGCGGCGGCGTTGACGCCATCTTGCCCAAGATAGGCCTCCGAGCTGGCATCCAACGCAACGGTCGTATCGCGGATAGCGTCCAGCAGCTCCGACAGCCCCTCACGCACGTCAGCGAATCCGGCAGCGAACTGTTCGCCTTGCTTGCCCTTCCATGTATCAGTCAGGGTGGTGACTTCTCGGTCAAGCGATGCAAACCCACCGGACAGACCATCGAGCAGGCTGCGTATCGCCTTCGCAGCAGCGACAAGTTCGGCTGGCGTAGCGACGAACGTCTCAGGTGTTGTCAATCGATCCCCCCGCTAATACTCGTCCAACCTACCGGGTCGTTGAAGCGACGGCGACACACCCGATCACGTAAACATCGCCCAAATCCCCCTTTGATGAACGGCGGCACCTGATGGATGGCTCCCTGTCGCACAACTTGATACGCGCGCGGGCCAGGCTGTGTCCGTTCCCAGATCCCGACCTGCCCCACGGTTGCTCTACACACGCAGTCGGCATGAACCGTCACGGGTTGGGGGCCGTTTCTTTCTAGTGGAAGATGGTCACCTCATGCCGAAGCGTTATCCCCCCGAGGTTCGTGAGAAAGGCCGTTCGGCTGGTCTTGGAGCGCCTCGATGAGTTCGAGTCCCCGGATGCCGCCGCCAGGGCGATCGGCCCGTTGGTCGATAAACCGAGGTCGTCAACCGGCACGGACCGTTCACGACCCTGTCCGAGGTCGAGTTCGCGCTCATGGAATGGGTCGACTGGTACAACAACGCCCGACCGCATTCCCGGCTGGACTACCTGACCCCGGCCGAACACGAGGCCGCGTACTACTCTCAACAACCACCACGCCGACCGGCGCTGGTCTGAATCAGAAGCCGGTCCCTTACCCGTGACGGTTCAATGCGCCAACCGCGTACCAAGACCGACGCAGGCTATAGGACCGTCTTGATCCCGTCGTTCGTCGTCGACACCCTGCGTCGTGTTCGCTCCGAAGCAGTTGCAGTTCCCAACGATCTCGACTTGGTGTTTCCCAACCGCGACGGCGGCATCTGGGACCCGCACAACTTCAACCGCTTGTGGAAGCACGCCCGGGATGAGAAGTTGGATCACCGCCAAGACCTTCCGTAAGACTGTTGCCACGATGATCGCGGCCGCACACAGCCCCGAGGACGCAGCCCGCCAGCTCGGCCACTCGAGCGATGCGGTGACCCGCCGCCACTACATCGATCAACCGACTCAGGCCCCCGACTTCACGAAGACTTTGGAGCAGCTGAAACGCTGAAAGTGTGACGTTTCCGTGTCATGATGACCCCGAAAAGCAGAAAACCAGGGTCAAACGATGACGTTTGCCCTGGTAGGTGCTCCCCCATCTGGACTCGAACCAGAAACCTGCCGATTAACAGTCGGCTGCTCTGCCAATTGAGCTATAGGGGAATATCCTGAGCTGTTGGGCTCGGGTCAGCTTGGCTTGCTGAACGAGATGAAACTTTAGCGTATGGGGTCGTGGGTTCCCAAATCGGGCCGCTACCTGCGGACATGTGGGCCGGTCGCCTGGGTGGGGTGGATCGACAGGGGTGGGGTGGGTCGGGCAGGATGGGGCGCGCACACAGACGTGGGAGGAGCTCCAGGAGATGCTGCGGTTGATCATCGGCGTGGCGGCCGGGTATGTGCTCGGCACGAAGGCCGGGCGGGCGCGCTATGAGCAGATCAGTGCGGCGACACGGGCGGTGACGGGTAGCCCCGTGACGAAGAAGCTGGTGTCGGTGGGCAGGCAGAAGCTGTCGGACAAGTTGAGCACTCAGCCGAAGCTGGAGCCGATGGAGCCGCTCGACGAGCGGACCACGGTGATGGTGCCGCACAACCAGCTGCGCCGGGGGCGTTAGACGCCGGTGACGTTGGGGTCGTTGCCCATCGCCCGCTGCCCGAGGTCCTTGCGGTACGCCTCGAGGGCCACCAGGTCGCCGAACAGCTCCATGTAACCGTCGGGCTGATCGGACGCCGACATGCGCTGCAGGCGTGACTTCAGCTCGGCGATCTGGCGGCCCACCCAGATCTCCTGCACGCGGGCGAGCACCCCGGAGATGAGCCGCGGAACGTCTTCCTGCGTGCGGACGGGCAGTTGTTCGTTGGCCAGCTCCGAGACGAGGGCACGGATGAGCAGGTCCTCGCTCTGATCGGCCACTGCCGCGACCCACTCGGCGCCGGTGAGACCCGCTGCGGTGCCGCCGGCCTTCGCGATCATCAACCGGACCATCACGTAGGCGGGGTGGATGAACGCGTCGGCTTCGACGTCGTCGAAGGCCGGACCCGCGATCCCCGGGTATTGCAGAGCCGCGCACAGGCTTTGGCGCTGGGCGAGCAACGTCGGTTCGCGGGGGTCGGGTCGGGCCGAGTCGCCGTTGCCGCGGGCGGGCGCGACCGGACGTGGTGCGACGGCGCCCCGGCGGCCACCCTTGTCGTCGGCGGGCGCCGCGCCGCCGCGGAAGTGCTTGCGGGCTTCGTCACCGACCTGGCGCACCAGGGACTGGATGTCGTCCACGCCGAGCCAACCGGCCAGCTTCGTCGCGTACCCCTTGCGGGTCGCGTTGTCCTTGATCTGGGCGACCACCGGAACCGCGCGCCGTCGCGCCTCGACCTGCCCTTCGACCGTGTCGAGGTTGTATTCGGCGAGCACGCCGCGAATCACGAACTCGTAGAGCGGGGTTCGGCGGGCGACGAGGTCGCGCACGGCGGAGTCGCCGGAGCGCTGACGCAGCTCGCACGGATCCTGCCCGTCGGGCGCCACCGCGATATAGGTCTGTCCGGCCAGCCGCTGGTCGCCGCTGAAGGCCTTCAGCGCGGCCGCCTGGCCCGCCGCGTCACCGTCGAAGGTGTAGATGATCTCCCCACGCCAGAAGTTGTCGTCCATCAGCAACCTGCGCAGCACCTGCAGGTGTTCTTCGCCGAAGGCCGTTCCGCAGGAGGCGACAGCCGTCTTCACGCCGGCCAGGTGCATCGCCATCACATCGGTGTAGCCCTCGACGACGACGGCCTGGTGCCCCTTGGCGATCTCGCGCTTGGCGTGGTCGAGACCGAACAGCACCTGAGATTTCTTGTACAGCAACGTTTCCGGCGTATTCACGTACTTGCCGGGCATCGTGTCGTCGTCGAAGATCTTGCGGGCGCCGAACCCGATCACCTCGCCACCAAGGTTGCGGATGGGCCACAGCAGCCTGCGGTGGAAGCGGTCGATCGGGCCGCGTTTGCCCTGCTTGGACAGTCCGGCCGCTTCCAGTTCCTTGAACTCGAAACCCAGGCGCTGCAGGTGTTTGGTGAGAGTGTCCCAGCCCGCGGGCGCGTAACCACAGCCGAACTGCTGCCAGACGGCCTGGTCGAAATTGCGGTCGGTCAGGTACTTGCGGGCCGCCTCGGCCTCGGGTTCGTACAGGCGCGCGGCGTAGAACTCCTGCGCGGCGGCGTTGGCGGCGACCAGCCGGGAGCGGGTGCCCCGGTCGCGCTGCACCGAGGTGCCGCCGCCCTCGTAGTTGATCTGGTAACCGATGCGGTCGGCCATCTGCTCGACGGCCTCGACGAAACCGATGTGCTCGATCTGCTGCAGGAACTTGTAGACGTCGCCGCCCTCGCCACAGCCGAAGCAGTGGAACAGGCCGTGATTGGGCCGCACATGGAACGACGGGGACTTCTCGTCGTGGAACGGGCACAGGCCTTTGATCGAGTCGGCACCGGCGCGTTTGAGCGCCACGTACTCTCCGACAACGTCTTCGATCCGGACACGTTCACGGATCGCCGCGATATCGCGATCTGGGATTCGTCCGGCCACGCGGCAAGTCTAGTGGGTCCAGGTCAGCGGCAGTCCAGCGCGGTCGCGACCCGCTCGAAGCGGCTTTCGGTGTAGGAGGCGATCTGGTCGATCACCACGCGCACCCGGGCGGTGTCGTCGGTGGCGGCGTTCCACCAGGGCAGCATCTGGTCGTCGAGGTGGGCCGGAGCGGTGGTGAGCAGGCGGTCCGCGACGGCCTGGACGCGTTCGCGCTGGGTCTGCTGCCTGGCCAGGTGCCCACGATCGGAGCGCACGTACCGCAGCGCGACCGTCTTGAGCACGGCCACCTCGGCCGCGACCACCGGCGGCACGATCAGATCGGCCTCGTAGCGCATCAGTGGGCCCGGCCCGGCGTGCTCCTGGGTGGCGACGATGGCGGCGGTGGCGAAGCGCCCGACGAGTTCGCTGGTGAGCCGTTTCAGGGCGACCGATGCCGCGAAGGTGCCGTCGTAGCCCGCCGCCTCGGCGACCACGTCGAGTTCGGACAGCCGTTGCGCGGCGGCGGCCAGGGCATCGATCGACTGGTCGGGGTGTTCGCCGTGGCCCTGTTCGGCCAGGGCCGCCTGTTCGGCGGGGTCGGCGAGGGCGCGCAGATCGATGCGGCCGACGATCACGCCGTCTTCCACATCGTGCACGGAGTACGCCACGTCGTCGGACCAGTCCATGATCTGGCATTCCAGGCTCTGCTTGCGCTCGGGAGCGTCTTTGCGCACCCACGCCAGGCGCTCCAGGTCGTCGACGTAGGCGCCGAACTTGGTGCCGGAACCGCTTCTGCCCCACGGATATTTGAGGGTGGCGTCGAGGGCGGCGCGGGTGAGGTTGAGTCCGGCGCTCTCCCCCTCGGCGTCGACGACCTTCGGCTCGAGGCGGGTGAGGATCCGCAGGTTCTGGGCGTTGCCCTCGAAACCGCCGTAGGCGTCGGCGAATTCGTCGAGGGCGCGTTCGCCGTTGTGGCCGTAGGGCGGGTGGCCGATGTCGTGGGCGAGACCGGCCAGATCGGCGAGGTCGGGGTCGGCGCCGATGCCGTCGGCGATGCTGCGCCCGATCTGGGCGACCTCGAGCGAATGGGTGAGCCGGGTACGCGGGGTGTCGCCTTCGCGTGGACCCATGACCTGGGTTTTGTCGGCGAGGCGACGCAGCGCGGCCGAGTGCAGCACGCGCGCCCGGTCCCGGGAGAATTCGCTGCGGTGGCCCTTGCCCGCCGCACCCGGCCAGGCGGTTTTGCCCGGTTCGGTGACCATGCGTTCGCGGTCGTGCGGGGTGTAGGTATCGGTCATCTCACTGTCCCGCCTCGTAAGGGAAATCTGCCGAGAAATGAGTGAGCTGGTACCACAGCAGCGCACCGGTTTCGCGGGCGATGCCGTGGAATTGCGACTCCCTCGTGTAGACGGCCGGCCCGGTGCGGGTGGGTGCGGTCCAGGCGTGCAGACCGGCGTCTCGCGCCATCGTCCTGGTTCGCAGTGAATGCCACGGGTCGCTCACGAGTACGGCCGATGACAACCCGCCCTCTTGCATGGCGGCGGCGACGGCCTCGATGCTGCGCAGCGTGTCGGAACCCGTTTCGACAGCGAGGATGTCGGCGCTCGGCACCCCCTTGTCCTCGAGATATTGCTTGCCCGAGGCGGCTTCGGTGTAGAGGTCGCCCTCCTGCTTGCCGCCGACGGTGATCACCAGGGGTGCGACACCGGTCTCGTAGAGCCGCCACGCCTGGTACAGCCTGGCCTCGAAGACCGACGACGGCGTCCCCGAATACTGGGCGGCGCCGAGCACCACGATCGCGTCGGCCGGGGTGTGGTCGTCGATCCGCGCGACCTGCCACACCCGGAACGCCGTCCCGCCGACCAGCACCAAGCCCATCACGATCGCGCCGGCGACCAGCCTGGTGATCCAGATCGAGACCGTCGAGAGCAAGCCGCGCCGGTGCCGGGCATCCGGAGCGGGCACGGTCGTGCGCGAAGAACCCGATTTCACCTTGCTCAGTCTGCCAGGTGGCACCGACCGGCCGCCGGGCCAGCGGTCACTACCCGATTCCGGTCCGGTGAAGGACGCGCCGTGCCCGGCTCGGCTGGGACTACCAGCCACGCTCCCGCCACTCGGGCAGCTGCGGCCGTTCCGCACCGAGGGTGGTGTCGTCGCCGTGACCGGGATAGACGACGGTGTCGTCCGGGTAGCGGTCGAACAGCTTGGTCGTCACATCGGTGAACAGGGAGGCGAAATCCTCGGCGTTGTGCGTTTTGCCCACGCCGCCGGGGAACAGGGAGTCACCGGTGAACAGGTGAGTGCGGCCCGCGCCGTCGGTCAGGGCCAGCGCGATCGAGCCAGGGGTGTGGCCGCGCAGGTGGATGACGGTGAGGGTGAGTTCGCCCAGGTCGATGGTCTCCCCGTCGGCGAGGAGGCGGTCGGGGGTGATGGGCAGCGGTTCGGCGTCGAGAGGGTGCGCGGCCGACGGGACGGCGAGGGCGCCTGCCACATCCGCCAGCGCCCACCAGTGGTCGGGGTGCTGGTGGGTGGTGACGATGAGTTCGACCTGCCCCTCGGCCTCCTGGTTCACCAGTTCGAGGATGCGGTTCGCCTCGTTGGCGGCGTCGATCAGCAGGGTTGCCCCGGTGGCCTCACATCGCACCAGGTAGGTGTTGTTGTTCATGGCGCCGACGGCCATTTTCACGATGCGGGCGCCGGGGACATCGCGCTGCTGAGCGTCGCCGCCAGGGGCGACCTGACCGGTGTAGCGGGCATCGACTGTGACCATGGTCCCGATGGTAGTGAGGCACGCGCCGACCTGTCGTACCCGTCGCACTCGGTCCGGGCCGTTAGATTCGACTCATGCCGCTGCCGAGGAAGAGTCCGCGCATGTCATTGGCCGCAAGGCTGCTCGGCGCCGTGGTCGCCGCCCTGCTTCTCGTGTGTCCGGCCGCGAGCGCGGAACCGCCCGTCCGGATGGGCCCGCAACTGGTCGACTCCGCCGACGTGCTCAGCCCGGCGGACGAACAGCGAGTTCTCGGCGCCGTCGACGCCCTCTACCGCGATCACCAGGTGAAGCTCTGGCTCGTCTACGTCCACGATTTCGGGTCCATGTCCGCCCGGGACTGGGCAGCGCGCACGGCCGAGCTCTCCGATTTCGGCGATCGCGATCTGCTGCTCGCGGTGGCCGTCGACGACCGCGGCTACTGGTTCGACGGCATCCCACCCGCGAGCATCACCGGTGCCGAGGTGGAGTCGCTGCTGGCCGACACGGTGGAACCCGATCTGCGCGAACAGAAGTGGGCACAGGCGGGGATCGACACCGCCGAGGGACTCGGGGCGGCGGCGCGCGGTGGTGGCGCGTCGTCGGGTGTGCTGGTGTTGACAGCACTGGCCGTGGTGGTGGCGGCCGGTCTGCTCGTTCTGGTCATGCGCCGGCGTCGCCATGCCAAGGACCGGGCCCAACTCGCGACAGCACGCGGCATGGACCCCACGGATTCGGCTGCGCTGTCGCGGCTTTCGCTACCGACCCTGCACGCGTTGTCGAAGGAGCGCCTGGTCGAGATCGACGACGCGGTGCGGACGAGCGAGGAGGAATTGGCGCTGGCGACCGGCGAATTCGGCGAGACTGCGGTGACTCCGTTCCGAAACGCCCTCGAGGCGGCCCGTGCGGCGACCGCGAAGGCATTCGCCCTGCGTCAGCAACTCGACGACGCCGTTCCCGAAACTCCAGATCAGCAGCGCGCCCTGCTGCTGGAACTGCTGTCGACCACCGGCCAGGCCGACCACGAACTCGACGCCCAGGTGGCCGACTTCGACGCCATGCGCGATCTGCTCATCGACGCGCCCGCCCGCCTCGACGCTCTCACCCGCACCGTCGTCGAGCTCACCGCCCGCCTGCCCGCCGCCGACACCGAACTGGCCCGGCTCGACGCGACCTATCCCCCGGCGATGCTGACCTCTGTGCGCGACAACGTGCGCATGGCCCGGGAGCGAATCACCTTCGCCCAGACCAATATCGACGCCGCCCGCGACGTACTCACGAAGCCGGCCGGGCAGCAGGGCGGTGCGGTGGCGGCTATCCGGGCGGCCGAGGCCGCTCTGGGCCAGGCCCGCACGCTGCTCGACACCGTGGAGCACGCCGCCGCCGACATCCAGCAGGCCCGCGACGGATTACCCGCCGCCCTGGACGAATTGCGCGCCGATCTCGCCGCCGCTTCCACGCTGACCGAATTCGGTGGCACCCAGCTCAGCGGCGCGATGGCCACCGCGACCACCACCCTGAACACGGTCGACGACGCCGATCCGCTCGGTGCCTTCCACGAGGTGGTCACCGCCGACGCCGACCTCGACCGAGCTATCGCCGCGGCCTCGGACCGCAAGCTCGCCGTCGAGGACCTGCGCCGTCGGTTCGACCGCACGGTGCTCGACGCGACCAGCCGGATCGACGCCGCCTCGTCGTTCATCACCACGCGGCGCGGCGGTGTCGACGCCGAGGCGCGCACCCGGCTGGCGGAGGCGCAGCGTCATCTCGATCAGGCCCGGCAGCAGGCAGGCACCGATCCCGAACTGGCGTTGCGGAGCGCGCAGGCCGCCGCCGAATTGGGCGGGCGGGCCCTGCAGCAGGCGGAGGCGAGCGTACGGGCTTGGGAGACAAGACAACCCATGTCCGGAAGTGGACAGACCGGTGCGGTGCTCGGCGGCATCCTGCTGGACGGTCTGCTGCGCGGAGCGATCAGCGGTTCGCGCGGTGGTGGGTACGGCTCACGCGGGGGTGGGTACCGGCCCGGATCGTTCGGTGGCTCGTCGGGGTCGCGGCGGGTGAGCCGAGGCGGCAGATTCTGAGCGTTGACTCTCACACTGTGTGAGGCCGTACACCGGAGGGCGTCATGTTCAGTATCGGAGATTTCGCCAGACACGGTCAGGTGTCGGTGCGCATGCTGCGCCACTACGACGCGGTCGGATTGTTGCGGCCCGCCCGCGTCGATCCGGCCACCGGCTACCGGTTCTATTCGGCCGCGCAGCTGGCCCGGCTCAACCGGATCGTCGCGCTCAAGGGCCTCGGGTTCAGTCTCGAGCAGGTAGGCCGGATGCTCGAGCCGGGGCCACAACCCCGGGAGCTACGCGGCATGCTCACGTTGCGCCGGGCGGAGCTGGAACAGCGATTGGCGGCCGACCGCGCGCGGTTGACCGAGGTCGAGGCGAGACTCCGCATCATCGAGAAGGAGGGCGTCATGCCCGAGCAGGATGTTGTGGTCAAGTCGGTGCCCGCCGTGCGGGTGGCCAGGTCGAGCGGAGTGGCGGCGGGTTTCGAACCCACCCAGATCAGCCCGGTGATCCAGCCGCTGTTCGAGGGGCTCAGCGATCGGCTCGCGCAGGCGGGCATCGCCATCGCCGGTCCGGCCATCGCGTACTACGAGCCCGCCGACGACGGGACCGTGCGGGTGCACGCGTGTGTGCCGGTGAATGCCGAACCCGAGGCGGTACAGGACATTTCGGTCGTCGACCTGCCCGCGCTCGACCGAGTGGCGACCACGGTCTACCACGGGAATGTCGGCGGGATCGGTGCCGCGTGGCAGGAACTGGGTCGCTGGGTTGAGGACAACGGGCATCGTACCGGCGCGCCGGTGCGTGAGGTCACCCTCGAGTGGACACCCGACCCCGACGGCTGGATCACCGAACTCCAGGAACCACTCGCGCAGCGCTGACCACGGCCGGGGTTCAGCGTGGAATTTCTTGTCGGACAGTCGATCTAGAGTTCTTGCGGATCGACGAAAAGAGGACATAGTCATGCTGAAGTACCGGATCACCGTGGCGGCCGCCGCGTGTGCCGCCCTCCTGGCCGGGGGCGGTCTCGCCCAGGCGGCGACCCCCGAGGGAGAACAACTGTTCCTCGACACGGCACGGCACCACTCGCCGTCGCTGTGGCTGCAGACCGACGAGGGGCTGCTCGACGTGGGCTACGCGATGTGCGAGGTGTTCGACTCGCGCGGGGTTAGCCCCGAGGTGTTGCGCAAGGTCATCGGGTTCGGCGAGGAAGGCGGGATGACCGAGCCGGAGACGCGCAACCTCATGGGCGCGGCCACTCGCGGGTTGTGCTCGCAGCACGGCGACGCGCTCATGGTGGCGTTCGATGAGATGGTCGCCGGCGGCTAGGCGCTGGCCGCTACCGCTGCGGCGGCGTGGCCGGTGAGCTCGGCGGCGAGCGCGGGCAGCAGTTCGGTCGCGCGCGGTCCGCCGCCGAGCCTGGCCAGGGTGAGGCAACCGAGGTAGGTGTAGACGAGGACGGTCATCGCGGCCGAGGCCCCGGTCGACGGGCGCGGATGTGCGGAGAGATAGACGATCTCGTAGTCGTCGAGGGTCAGGCCGACCGGTGCCCGGAAGGTGGGCACCGTGCCGGTGTTGGTGAGGGCGATGTGTCCGGCCGTCGAGTGGATGCGGTCGGGGCCGAAGAAGTCGGGGAAATGCAGGACCGACTGTTCGATCACGCCGGTGGCGAGGTCGTTGTGCAGGCTGGTGCCGATCCGGCGGGCGAGGTCGATCAGATCGTCGGTGTCGGTGGTGGCGAAGGCCGCCAGGCCGGAGACGTTCGTGCCCGCGGCCGCCGCGATCGGCGGGTCGAGGCGCCTGCGCAGATCGACCGGGTAGACGCAACCGACCTCGGTGACGTCGTACACGCCCGCGAAGGCGCGTAGCGCCGCCGCGGTGACCAAGCCGTTCACACTCACCGCGTGCGTGCGTGCCTGGTCGAGCACCCGGGCGGTCTCGGTGGGACTCAACTGGATTCGCGCGGGCCTGGCCAGAGCCGCCGAGGGGGGCGGCGAGGGCTCGACGACACCCACCGCGTCGGCGACGACCACCGGACGGATCACCGGTTCGAGCCCCGATCGCGGCGCGCGGGTGATTCCCCGTTCGGCGAGCAGCGTTTCCACCGAGACCGGATACTCCCGGCTGCCCGCGACGATGGTCCCGGTCTCCACATGATCGGTGTAGTAGTCCCACAGCCGCGCGAACAGTTCGACGCAATGCCCGGCGTCGGCTACGGCGTGATGCACGAACAGCGTGACGCGCGCCCGGTCCTCCTCGGCGAGAACCACATCCAGATACGCCAGTTGATCGGCAGGGTCCAGCGATTCGGTCGGGATCCTGACGTCGTCGGGATCACCGAAACTCACCCACGCGCCGACCGGCTCGATATGCCCGGGGCGCAAAAGGATTCCGTTCCCGTCGGCATCCTCGACGATCCGGCCGACCAAGATCGGGAAGGCGCGCTGCAAGGCGGCGAACGCCGCGCCGAGCGCTACCGCGTCGAGTTCACCGCGCACCGTCACCGACCGTCCGGTGTAGGTGGCATGGCGCACGAATCGCTGTTCGGACGGGTCGAGCACGCGCACCACGTCTTCCGGTTCCCACAGCACATCGGACAGAGTGAGGCACGGCGCCGCCAGACGCAAACTGCCGGGTGCGCACTGTGATCGCCTCCACGACGCGCTGCCGTGGCTACCGGCCTGTGACGCGACGAAGCCCGCGCCGGATGGTGGCGCGGGCTTCGGTCAGTGGCGGTTCAGGCGCCGACGAGGCGGGTGGCGAGGTAGGTCTCCACCTGGTCGAGAGCGATGCGTTCCTGTGCCATCGAGTCGCGCTCGCGCACCGTGACGGCCTGGTCGTCGAGGGTGTCGAAGTCGACCGTGATGCAGAACGGGGTGCCGATCTCGTCCTGCCGACGGTAGCGGCGGCCGATGGCACCCGCGTCGTCGAAGTCCACGTTCCAGTTGCGACGCAGCTGGGCCGCGAGGTCCTTGGCCTTCGGGGTCAGGTCGGCGTTGCGCGACAGCGGGAGAACCGCGGCCTTCACCGGCGCCAGGCGCGGGTCGAGGCGCAAGCTGATCCGCTCCTCCGTGGTGCCCTTCGCGGTCGGTACCTGGTCGACGGTGTAGGCGTCGACGAGGAACGCCATCAGCGACCGGGTCAGACCGGCCGCGGGCTCGATGACGTACGGGATGTAGCGCTCACCGGAGGCCTGATCGAAGAAGCTCAGATCGGTGCCGGAGTGCTCCGAGTGCGTTTTGAGGTCGTAGTCGGTGCGGTTGGCGATGCCCTCGAGCTCGCCCCACTCGCTGCCCTGGAAGCGGAAGCGGTACTCGATGTCGGTGGTACCGGCCGAGTAGTGCGACAGCTTTTCCTTCGGGTGCTCGAACAGGCGCAGGTTGTCCGGGTCGATGCCGAGGTCGGTGTACCAGGCCAGGCGGGTGTCGATCCAGTACTTGTGCCACTCGGCGTCTTCACCGGGCTTGACGAAGAACTCCATCTCCATCTGCTCGAACTCGCGGGTGCGGAAGATGAAGTTGCCGGGGGTGATCTCGTTGCGGAAGCTCTTGCCGATCTGGGCGATGCCGAACGGCGGCTTCTTGCGCGCGGTGGTCTCGACGTTCTTGTAGTTGACGAAGATGCCCTGCGCGGTCTCGGGACGCAGGTAGTGCAGGCCCTCTTCGTCGTCGACCGGGCCGAGGAAGGTCTTGAGCAGGCCGGAGAAGTTCTTCGGCTCGGTCCACTTGCCCGGCTGGCCGGTCTCGGGGTCGTTGATGTCGGCCAGGCCGTTGGCGGGCGGGCGGCCGTGCTTCTCCTCGTAGGCTTCCAGGAGGTGGTCGGCGCGGTAGCGCTTGTGCGTGTGCAGCGACTCGACCAGCGGGTCGGAGAAGGTGGCGACGTGGCCCGAGGCCTCCCAGACCTGGCGGGGCAGGATCACCGAGGAGTCAAGGCCGACAACGTCTTCCCGGCTGGTGACCATGGTCCGCCACCACTGCCGCTTGATGTTCTCCTTCAGCTCCACGCCCAGCGGACCGTAGTCCCACGCCGACTTGGTGCCTCCGTAGATCTCACCGCACGGGTAGACCAGACCCCGGCGCTTGGCGAGGTTGGCAACGGTGTCCACCTTCGACTTGGGTGCCACGCGAGATTTCTCCATCCACTGCGAGTCGGTTTGTTCGGTAACCAGCCTGCACGGTTTCCGAACGCATTTGGTCCAGCGTATCGGGCCGGGTCCAGCGAGTTATCAGCAGCCGACCGATGCCGCGCCGCGTCACATTCGACATGCGCACACTTGCATGTCAAAATGGTATCGGTTTCCATTAAGGAGTTGGTTGATGACCACCGATGCCGCGCCTGCGCACCAGCACAGCCCGTATCAGTCCCTGCCGCCCGCGCCGGTGCCCGCGCGCACGGTGCTCGAGGACGCGGGTGAGCTGCTGCGCGCCCTCGCCGCCCCGGTGCGGATCGCGATCGTGCTGCAGTTGCGCGAGTCGCCGCGCTGCGTGCACGAGCTGGTCGACGCGCTCGGTGTCACCCAGCCACTGGTCAGCCAGCATCTGCGCATTCTGAAATCGGCGGGCGTCGTGCACGGGGAACGCTCGGGTCGCGAGGTGCTCTACGAACTCGTCGACGATCATCTGGCGCACATCGTCGTCGATGCCGTCGCCCATGCCGAGGAAGGGTGAAACCGTTGGCAGACAACCACTCCGGCAAGCAGGTCGGCGTTCGCAGCACCCGTCAGCGCAGCGCCATCTCGGCGCTGCTCGGCGATATCGAAGAGTTCCGCTCGGCGCAGGAGTTGCACGACGAACTGCGCAAACGCGGCGAAGGCATCGGCCTGACCACCGTGTACCGCACCCTGCAGTCGCTGGCCGACGCAGGCATGGTCGACGTGTTGCGTACCGATTCCGGCGAGTCCGTGTACCGCCAGTGCTCGAGCGGCCACCATCATCACCTGGTGTGCAGGCAGTGCGGCAGCACCGTCGAGGTGGAAGGCCCGACCGTCGAGGCGTGGGCCGAGGCGATCGCAGGCGAGCACGGCTTCACCCAGGTGAGCCACACATTGGAGATCTTCGGCACCTGCCGCGACTGTGTGCGCGTCGCCGCCGAGAACAGCGAGTCCGCCTCCGTGTGACTCACATCACATGATGGAACCCTTGCTCCGCGTGCCCCGTCCAACCATCACAACGACGAGGCGCGGTAGCGGAGGAGGGGATTTCGTGAGTGGATTCTTGGGGGTCGAACCCGGGCAGCTGACGGCGATGGCGACCACCTGGCGTCAGGAAGCCGGTGCCGTCGAGGCGCTGAGCTGGGCGGTGATGAACGAGGCGACCGGCGAGGGAAGTGACGTGCTCGCCGTGCTGCGCGGCGTACCCGACCCGGCGCGACAAGCGATGACCTCGATCGCGACCAGGTATTCGGCGCTGGCCGATCTGCTCGACAAGTTCTCGGCCGACATCGAGGCCGCCGACGGCGCGACCGCCGCCGAGATCACGAAGCTGGAGCCGCGCTGATGCGGCCGACGATCCCCCAGCTCGACACCTGGAATCTCGACGCCGTGCACCGGGCCGCCGAAGCTGCCCGCGCGAACGCCGACCTGCTGTCCACCTCGGTGGACGATTGTTCGCGCGCGCTCTCCGCAGCGGAAAGCTGGCACGGCCGGACCAAAGACGCGGCTACGCAGCGCATCGATGAGGAAGTCGATCACGGGTACGAAGTGCGCGCGGTACTGCTGCGCATCGCCGACGACGCCGCCGATGTGTTTCAAGGGCTGATACACGCGAAAACGTATGTGCTGGAACAGAAGAACCTCGCGGTGTCGCAGGGGTTCACTGTTGCGGCCGACGGAGCCGTGAGTCATTCGGAGCCCGAGAAGACCGGTGCCGCAGGCGTTTTCCAGCTCAACTTGCGCAGCGGACTGGACGAGATCGAGCGGCTCGACACCCTGTTCGGTGGTCGGTTGCGCGAGTCGATCGGTGATCTGGTCGCCATCCGCGATGGTCAGCCCCGCGTGGCCCTCGCCGATGGCTCGCCGCACGACCCCGACGCGGTCGTGGCGCGGTTGGCCGCGATGTCGCCCGACGAGCGGGCCGCCTTCCTGGCCGGGTTGAGTCCGGAAGCCCAGCGTCAGCTGGTGATCGCCGCGCCGGAGACACTCGGCAACCTCAACGGGGTGCCGTTCGCGATGCGGATCGAGGCGAACGAGATCACCATCCGCAACGCGCTCACCAGGGAGAAGGCCCAGCCGGTACCAGATCAGGCCCGGGTCGGACAGTTGGAAGCCATGCTGTCACCGATCCCGGATCCGGAGGCGACCGTCTCGGCCGCGGCGCTGGGCATGGTGGACCGCAAGTTCGTCATGTTCAGCACCGAGGGCAACGGGCGGATGATCGAGATGCTCGGCAGCATGCGATCCGGGGTGCCCGGCGTCGGCGTCTACGTGCCGGGCACGAGCACCAACCTCAATTCGTCCGGGTCGAATCATGTGGCCGCCTGGAACCTGGCCGACCGGACCGGCGGGCCGATCTTCCTCTACATGGAGGGCGACTTTCCGCAAAGTCTCACCAGCCTGTCCGACGGTGCGCCGAGCCCGTCGTTCGCCGCGGAGATGGCGCCGAAACTGGTCGAGTTCGGCCGGGAAGTGGACCGCGAGGTGAGCAGCCAGGCGCCGGGCACGCCCGTGACATACGTCGGGCACTCCTACGGCGGCTCGGTGGTGGGTTCCGCCGAGCAACTCGGGCTGCGAGCCGATCGGATTCTGCACGCTTCGTCGGCGGGAACCGGTGTGTTCGAGGGTGGTTGGAACAACCAGAATCCTGATGTGCAGCGCTATTCGATGACCGCGCCCGGCGACCTCATCGGCGTTGTCCAGTCCTACCCGGATGCCGGGCTCAGCGTGCCCGGCCTGCGCCTGCCCGGCAACCCACACGCCTCCGATGTCCTCGGCGGCGACCCCGACGAGGTTCCCGGCGTGATCCGGCTCGACACCGGCTACTACGGCGACAGCTCCTCGCGTGCGGGTGAGGTCGTGTTCGGCACCGACGGCCACGGCAAGTACTGGGACGATCCCGGATCGACCGCCTTCGGCAATATCGTCGGCGTTATCGCGGGAACGGACGCGAGAGCCTACGTGGAGCGTGGCATCGAAACCCCCTGGGTGGATGTGGGTCTCGGCGACATCGGCAACGGCGGCAAGGAAGCGTTCGACGCCGGTCGCGCCGCCACCGCGCAGGCCGTCCTCGATATCGAGGACCCGTACGCCGACCCGCGCGTGACCGACAATCCGCAACTCGGCGCCCGAATCGAGATCCGATGAGAACCATTGCTGTGCTGGCGGTTTCGCTGGTGCTCACGGGATGCTCACTGGTCGAGGAACACGGCCCGACCAATGAGGACATCATGCGACGCTCGGGACTCACTGTGGCCGAGAGCAAGCCGGTTGTGGCCGACAACTTCGAGCTGATCTGGCCGGAGGAGCTGTCCATCGATACGGCGGCGGTCGACACGAGCACCGGGTGCCGCAGCAGGATGGACTCGATCAGCATGGACGGCCCACCCTGGCGACCCCGATATCAGCGAGAACAGATCAACCCGTCACAGGAGTTCATCGACCGGGCGATGGCCAATCTCGAAGCGATGACCACTCGCGGATTCACCCTCGTGCCGAGTCAGAACCCCGATGCCGACCCGGTGAGCAGGTACTACCGGGACGCGCGCGGATTCTCGGTGTCGTCGTCGCGCAGCCGTGTGGGGCCCGACAAACAGGAGGTGCGCTTCACCATGGCATCCACCTCACCGTGCGCGGCCGAGTGAGACTTCGGGGTGTCGCAGTGGGAGACGACAGTGGCTACGATCGCGGGAACGTCGTGCACGGTTCCGGTTCTGCGGGAGGGATGACAGACATGGCAGGTCGACGGGGTACGAGCATGGTCGGGGTTGTGGCGGCGGTGGGGTTTGTCGTCGCCGGGTGCGGGAGTGAGCAGGGGGCGGCCACTCCGCAGCCGAGTCAGGTGAGTGTGGCGGCCAGTCCTACCTCGGTGGATGCCGAAGCGAAGGTATGGGATCCGTGTTCGCTGCCGGATTCGGCGGTCGGCGGGGTCGGGTTGAATGTGGGGAGTAAGAAGAAGGATGTTGCGGGGGTGGATTTTTCGGGGTGGAAAGTGTGCGAGTGGAAGGATTCTGCGAACCTGTACAGCTTGGCTCTCTTGTCCTCCGAGCACACCCTGGCCGAATCCCGGAAACAGACCACCAAGTACACCGACTTCACTGATGTGACAGTCGGAGGACGTAATGCCCTTCAATTTCGACCGGTCGGCGCGGCGAGCGATCTCGCTTGCTACGTGAGCGTCGAGCTGCCCGACGGCTCGGTTGATTTCCATCTGCAGAATCGGGTCTCCGCCAAGAATCCGCCGGAGCCTTGTGCTGAGGCGATCCGAATCAGCACCGCCCTGGCTCAGTACCTCCCGGCGAATTGACGGGTGGCAGCATGGTTCTCGGTATCGATCCTGGCCAGTGGAGTCAATTGAAGTCGCAGGCGGACGCGGGTCAACTGATGCTCGATCCGGAAGTCGGGCGCGACCTCGACCGTGTGTGCGACGACCACATCTCTCGTTTGGAAGAGGTATTCCTTATGGTCGGGCGCGTCGAGCGCATCACCGGCTTCGGTACCTTCGATTCCAGCGCCGTCTTGGAAAAGAAGTTCTCGCTGACCGCCTCTGGTGGCGATAGAGCACTGGACACGGTGCTCAGGCAACACATCGAAGTCGTCCAAACCGCGAAAGAGGTCGTCGCCAAGGCGATCGCGAATTTCGTCGCCCAGGACCAGGCGGCCGGCGACCAGATCGCCGCGACGGGAGAACACCTGTGACCTACGAGGATTACAAGAGCAGAGTGATCGCCGCGCAGGAACAGTGGAACGTCGAACGGTCGAAGATCTACGCCCACTATGCCGACGGCAACTACGCCACCATTTTCGACGGCGACCTGCAACCGCCGCACATCACCACCCCTGACAATTACGACAACATGTCGCTCGAACAGATGCAGGCCGCCGTCGCCGCGATGAAACCCCGGCTGGTCGACGAGGCCGTGACGGCCTGGGCGAATATCGGCATGAATCTGATGGGCACCTTCCTGAAGTTCAATCAGGAGTTCTCCCGAACCGTCACCGGCGCCAACGGGCGCAGCGGGTGGACCGGTGCGGCGGCGTCGGCGGCGGTCGCGGCGGTGAACAACTACTCGGAACGGTCGATCCCCCTGTCGCAGGCGGCGACCGCGATCAGCTGGAAGCTCACCGAGATGCGCACCGGCATCGAACAGACGCAGGCATTGATGCCGGGGCTCACCGAGCGCGAGAATGTCACCGGTAAGACGCTGCCTGCCGAGGGGGTGATGAAGGTCGACGATCACAATCGCGAGGAAGCCACGCAGGAGGCGCGCAGGATTCTGCGCACTGTCTACAGCCAGGTGGCGGGACAGGCCGATGTCGGGGTGCCATTCCTGCCGACCGCACCGGTCATCGCAGGCGACGGCGGTGGTCCCGGTGGTCCCGGCGCGGGCGGTGGGGGTTCGAATACCGGTGACACTTCCGGAGATTCGGCAGCCGACAGCCCTGAGGACATCGGCGCGGGCGACGATCAGGCGACTACCGAGAACCCGAATTCCGATCCTGCGGCCACCACACCGCAAGCCACCGACCCGAGCTCGACCACCTCGCAGAGTTCCACAGCGACACCGCAATCCAGCACGCCGTCCACTTCGGCCCCGTCCACCGGTTCCCCGACGGCGACCGGGCCCGGCGTGACCGCTCCCGGAGCGACCGGGCCCGGCGGCGGGAGCAACGGTGCCCGAGGTGGAGGCAGCAGCGCAGGCCGTGGCGGCGGCTCGGCAGCAGGCGGTCCCGCATCACCGGGCAAGTCGAGCCCCGGCAACCACTCCCCTGCCGCAGCTGCCGCCGCCGGTTCACGGGCAGGCGCGGCGGCCGGTGGCGGTCGCGGCGCACCCGGGATGGGCGCCATGGGCGCGCCCGGTGGCAGGGGCGGCGGCTCGGACGAGGACCGAACCAAAGGCATTCCCGATTACCTGATCACCCAGGACAACGGCGACCTGCTGATCGGAACCGACGGAATCAAAACCGTGCCCCCAGTGATCGGCGGAGACCACGACAGTGCACCGAGTTGAGTTCACCGGCATCGAATTCGAGATCCTCTGGTCCGGTTACGGCCGCGACCGCCTCCCCTACCCCCTCCAGTACCGCACCGACATCACCGATTTCGACGAACTGAAACGCCACCGCGAAGCGGCCGTGGAGAAGCTGCTCGCCAAATACGATCCGGCGATCGAACAGGCCATCGACGTGCTGCTCGTACCCGACGCCAGGGTCGAGTCCAAGGGCTATGTCGGCCAGGATGTCTCGAACGTCATCCGCTTCCACGGCGCCATCCGCGGCCGCGCCGGCGCCACCCTCGCCCAGGCACCGGGAACCGCCGAGGACACCGGCAGCGATGTCGTGCTCACCTGCTGTACCGCGGACCAGGTCGCCGCGCTGACCGTCGCGGCCCTCCCCCGCACCAAGCCCGGCACCAAACCACCCGTCGAGGTGCGTCGCGAACGCCTCGCCGAGGAAGAGGAACACTTCGAATACCGCGCGGGACGCCTGAGTTCCCTGGAACAACTCAACCGGATCTTCAACCGCCCCCGCCACGCCGTCGGCGAAATCTCCGCCCTCGCGGGCCCCGCCCTCGATTCCCGCCCCACCCCCGCCCGCAGCTTCTGGTGGATGGACTACCCCGACGGCCGCTACTACGTCAAAACCGGCGACCCCATCATCGCCGAACCCCTCCCCACCTCCCGAATGATCGCCGGCATCCAGCGCATGCTCACCCGAGCCCAGCGCTACCACCAGGAATTCGGCCCCAATCCCTAACGCTGAGGCGGAACCCCCTGCGGCGGGTAACCGGGCCGAGGCGGGTAACCCTGCGGCACAGGGTTCGGATTCCCCGGGTACTGCTGGTACCCGGGCTGAGGCTGATACATCCCCGGATGCGGCTGCGGGTATGCCGCCTGCTGCGGAAACTGCTGTCCCATCGGCGGAACCTCGCCTGGGCCGCGGGCCGATCATTCATCTGGATCGACGACGAAATCGACGACCGCGACCGGGAGTGGGTCGCGGCCAAGTACGATGGCCGGGCGCTGCTTTACAGCGTCGAGTCGCGGATTGGTCTGCGGCACAATGATCTCGCTGTCGTGCTGGACTGGATCGAGTCCGTTTCGCGCTGAGAGCAGACCATGACCGCGCCGATCTGTCCGTCGACCGAGCGGGTCCGCCTCTGGTCCTTCCTCTCGACGCGCCGGCCACCTACGGCTTCTGCCCTTGCGACGGCGGTGACGTGGTCTCGCGCTCCGCGAGAAACATGTCGAGCAGCTCGAACGTCATCGTGATCACCCGATCTTCTTGCGTCTGTGTGAGTGGCACACCCGCCTGCCGATCGGGCAAGGCCAAGCGTTCGATCTGCGCCTCCCACGTAAGGTTCGATGCCACTTCATAGTTCGCCATCAACCACTCCCTGAAACCACCCAACCCCGGACCTCCGTTACGTCGCGCGCCGATGTCGTAACCGATGAGGAGACCTTTCACACCGCCGAGTGTGGTGCGTCCGATGTACATTCCGGTGCGCTTGCCGACGAGGCTCAGAAACTCACGGTCGCTGAGCTCGTCGAGGTGGTGGACTACCCGTCCGTTGACGACGAGTGGGCCCGCTCCGTAGGTCGGGCGAACATGATCTTTCTCGGACATAGACGCATTGCAACACAGCATCCGGTTCACGCGCTTCGCGCGCAGCCATTCGCTGCGGCCGCACCGAGTAGGGGGCGACCATCACGCTGATTCCGAGGCCTGGCGCGATCGGCTCGATTCGTCATCGATCGATACCTCGATGACACAGGAAGAATCCTTCTCCGCCCTGCATGACCCGACGCATTCATGCAGTGATACTACCCCTATTCGCTTCAGAAATTGAAGCGAATAGGGGTAGTATCACTGCATGATGGGTAGCACGTACATCTGGGAGGCGGCGGATTGGCCCCGCCTCACTTTCGACTCCGCCCTGCTCGCCAAGCCCACTGCTGCTGTTGCGCTCGCCCAAGGGCGCCTGCACGGTCGCCTCGCGGAGACCGACGCCATGACACAGGAACGCGCCGGACTAGAGGCGCTCACCGCCGATGTCGTGAAGTCGAGCGCCATCGAGGGCGAGTTGCTCGATGCGGTTTCGGTTCGATCATCCATCGCGCGCAGGCTCGGCGTGGACATAGGGGCCGCGGCTCCGTCGGACCGCAAGGTCGACGGTGTCGTCGACATGATCCTCGACGCCACCCGTCACTACGAAAGACCCGTGACCGCCGAGCGGCTGTTCGGCTGGCACGCGGGACTCTTCCCCACTGGATACTCGGGTATCTCACGGATCCGAGTCGGTGGCTGGCGGACCGACGAAACCGGCCCCATGGAGGTGATCTCCGGACCGTACGGCAAACAGCGCGTCCACTTCGAAGCACCTCCTGCCACCCGCATCGACACCGACATGCGTCAATTCCTGGAATGGCTGGACGCGGACACAACCGAACCCGCGATCCTCAAAGCCGGGCTCGCCCACCTGTGGTTCGTGACCATCCACCCGTTCGATGACGGAAACGGCCGAATCGCCCGTGCGATCGGAGACCTCGCCCTCGCCCGCTCCGAATCCAGCCCCCGGCGCTTCTACAGCCTGTCGGCCCAGATCCAGCGCGACCGCAAGAACTACTACTCCGTCCTCGAAAACACCCAACGCGGAAACCTCGACGTCACCGCCTGGCTATCATGGTTCCTGGACGCCCTCCACCAGTCGATCATTCAGGCAGACAAAACAATTGATGCCGCGCTGGCAAAAGCCACCTTCTGGCGCACCTGGCACGGCACCGCCCTGAACCCTCGCCAGATCACCATGCTCAACCGCCTCCTCGACGGTTTCGACGGAAAACTGACCACCCGAAAATGGGCCATCATCACCAAGACCTCGCAGGCCTCAGCCCTCCGCGACATCAACGAACTAGTCGACCACGGAATCCTCCACCGCTCCGCATCGAGTGGTCGAAGCACGTCGTACGAACTCGCTCAACCGGCAGTTCGATGAACGTTCTCCACTACGTACTGTCGCGAAAATCAACGGCCCTGGACATGAGGGTACGAATAGAGAGTCATTCCCACCTTGATCATGGGCGCTTCCGTGCCGAGGAAATGCAATTCAGCCGCATGCGCAAGGTCGATGAAGTCCCACTCTTTGCCACACTTGACAATGGATTCGATCGTGATATCCCAGATCGACCCGAATGAAACCGGCCCGACTCGATCACCTCGCTGTACAATCCCTCCGGTGCAGCGAACAACAGCAATCACAGACCGCCCTCGCACCGAGTGAACGTGATCCACATTGAAGGATCCAGCGCCTTCCTGGACCCACTTACTCGCGACATCTATGATTTCTGACAAACGCAGCCCAAATTTTTCGAACCGATCATGGCATTGACGTGTAGGGCAGCTTTACCCCCACCTTCTCCATAATTCGCTCATAGGATCTCTAATTGTCAAGAGACTTTCGAGAAGCTCGTGTGCCGCTAGACGTGCTTCACCCACGCCACCATCCTCGTTCAACAGCCGCTCGAGCTCGCGAGCATCATCGACCAGAATACTCAGACTATCGCCCTGAATCGAAACTCCAGGAAACTTGCGGCCGCTCCATCTGATCAGCGAGTAGTCACCCTCCGTGTCGAGCAGTTCAGCGGAGTGTTCCATGGTTCCTCCAACCCGGATAGGGGAAATTGAATGTCGCAACAACCGAACCCTTCGAAACACGATTGCCATCTAGGCCATGAACGCGCATGCAGAGGATCCATGAAGTCGGCCGAACGATTGAAGCTCCGCCGACGCAGTGTACAATGCAAATTGCGCAGATCATAGGAATCTGTCGCCATTTTCATTGTGCGCCTGAACCATGGCTATGTGCCCACGGGGCGATCTCAACAATCACCTCGAGGACGCCGGGCATCCGGTCTTCGGGGCCGGATAAGGGCACCAGCAGGGTCGAGGCATCGAACGCTGCCGTCAGTTCGCTCGCGACGCCGAAGCCCGCGTAGAACGCCGCGATTTCCGAGCGCAGGCGCGCGGAGTCCACCTCCGTCACTGTCATGTCCGCTCCCACTTCCCCTCGGACATTTGTCCGAGCCACCGTAGCGAAGGGTGGGCGGGGTCGCCAAGCGCTCAGGATGGATGATCGATCACAGGGGGCGCAGACGGCGATGCTCCACGCGAAAGGGGTTCGCGTGGAGCATCTTTGATGAGGAATCAGGCGGGGACAGGCTCGGGAACTTCCGTGGGGCGGGTGCGGAGGGCGCCCACGCCGAGGAGGGCGACTCCCGCGATGGCCCAGGTGAGGAGGACGGTGAGGGGAAGGCTTGCGCCGGCTCCGTCGAAGTAGGCGATCGAGCGCATCAGGGTGGCGGCGGCGCCGGGTGGGAGGAGTTGGCCGAGGGTGCCCCAGGGCTGTGGGAGGAGTTCGGGGGCGGAGGTGGCGGCGGAGAAGGGGTTGCCGATGAGGAGCATGAGGAGTGCGCCGAGGCCGATGCCCGCGCGGCCGATGGTCGCGGCGAGGCCGACGATGGTGGCGGCTACGGCGAAGGAGGCCAGGGCGGCGACGGTGGCGAGGGTGAGGTAGGAGCCGGGGAGGATCGAGAGCCAGGTGTGGTAGACGAGGGTACTGAGCAGGCCGCCGACGATACCGAACGTGGCCAGGCCCGCCAGGCGGGCGCCGAGGGTGGGGATCACCAGGGTGAGCAGGATGCCCGCGGCGATACCGGACATCACAAGCGGTAGCACCATCGCGCCGAAGCCCGCGCCGCGTGGATCGTCGGTGTCGGCGGCGATCACATCCTGGACCGGGACGGTCGCCGCGCCGCTGAGCTGCTGGGCCAGCGCGGTGAGCTGCTGGGCGACCGCCGGTGACGCGGCGGAGGCGACGAGTACCTGGGGTGCGCCGCCGCCGGTCACGATCGCGCCGTAGATCTCACGGTCGGCGAGGGCGGTGCGGGCGGCGTCCGCGTCGGCGAGGGTGGTGAGTTCGAAGGCGTCGGGGTTGCGCTGCTGCAACTGCAGGCCGACCTGCGTGGCCTGCGGGCCCGCGACGGCGATCGGCAGGTCGCGGGGGGCGAGATTGACAGCCGGCCAGGCGAACGCGATCAGCATCAGAGCTTGCAGCAGGGTGGCCACGAGTCCGATGCCGACCGCTCGGCGGGTGATCGTCATGACGTTTCTCCCTTAAAGCGAATATTCGTTCTTTATTGTCTCCAACGATCGCACCGCCCCCGCTCGCTTGTCAAGAACGAGTATTCGTTTTACTTTTAGGCATGCCCCGAGTCAGCGAAGAACACCTGGAACGCCGCAGGCAGCAGATCCTCGACGCCGCGCAACTGTGCTTCGCCCGCAAGGGCTTCCACGAGACGTCCATGCAGGACGTTTTCACCGAGGCGGGCCTGTCGGCGGGCGCCGTGTATCGCTACTTCGGGAGCAAGAACGAGATCATCGCGGCGCTGGTCGCTCGCACGCTCGGACCGCTGCGCGAACTGCTCGCCGGGTATATCCGGGCCGAGGAGCCGCCGACCCCGGCGGCGGTCGTGCGCATGTTGACCACCGAGATCACCAAGCGCAGCGGACCCGACGGACCGCTGCGCCTCGCGCCACAGGTGTGGGCACTCGCCCTGGTGCAACCCGAGGCCGCGGTCCCGGTGAGCGGCGCCATCGCGGCCATACGCGGCCTGATGACCGAGTACGCCACGCGGATGCGCGAACTCGGCTGGATCCCGGCCGACACCGATGTGGAAGCGCTCGCCAAGACGATGCTCGGCCTGCTGCCGGGGTTCATCCTGCAACATCTGCTGCTCGAGGACGTCACCCCGGAAGACTTCGCCCGCGGTGTCGATGTGATGCTTCCCGTGCCACCCGTCCGCGAGCGGTGATGTCGGCGACCGCACTGTTACGACCGCCGCGCGAAGGGTAGGTTCGGGGGCGGCACCGGAGGGGGTCCCGTGCGCCGGACATCGCCGATAATCGATCCGACCAGGGAGTTTCCTGTGGCACTTCACCGACGAACGCTTCGCACACGCGGCCTGACCGTCCTGGCCGCCGTCACCGTGGCGGCTGCGGCCGCCGCCGGGACGGCACAGGCGAGGATGATCGGCGCATTCGAGGTGGGCGGTGCGATCGAAACCGAATACGACCAGGTGGGCGCGGCCGCACTGGGCGACCCCACCGGACCCGAGGCCGACGCGGCGGCGGGCGGCAAGTACCAGACCTTCGCCAACAACGCGGCGATCTACTGGCACCCCGACACCAACGCCAACACCGTCGCGGGGCAGATCCGCGACAAGTACGCGGCCCTCGGCAACGAGTCGGGGACGCTCGGCTACCCGGTCACCCGTGAACTGTCCACCCCGGCGGGCAACGGCCGGTTCAACCATTTCCAGCGCGGCTCGATCTACTGGTCCGTCGGCACCGGCGCGCACCAGATCAGCGGTCCGATCAAGGACAAGTGGGCGGCGCTGGGCTGGGAGTCGAGCCCGCTCGGCTTCCCGCTCACGGATGTAGCCAAGGCGGGCAAAGCCGACGGCCAGTTCACCATGTTCCCCACCGGCGCCATCTACTGGTCCTCGACCACCGGCGCGCACGCGGTGTGGGGCAGCATCCAGGCCGACTGGATCCGCGCGGGCGCCGAGAACGGCCGCTACGGCTACCCGACCAGCGACGAATACGACTACCAGGGCGGCAAGGCCCAGGACTTCCAGGGCGGCAAGATCACCTGGAAGCCGACCAGCTAGCGGCTACGGCGCGAGCAAGCCCTGCCTGGCCTTGCTCGCGCCGGACAGCGTGAGCAGGAGCATGGTGGTGAGGGCCTGGTCGTCGAGGCCTTCGGCCGGGAACGTGTAGCGCAGGATGATGTCGGCGAGCTTGCCGCGCGAGATCAGGGTGACCGAACCGAACTGGATCTCGGCGTTGCGTTCGGCGACGCGCTTGTGCAGTTGCGGTTTCAGCGGTCGGTCCCAGGCCAGCACGCACGTCATCGAGAGCACGGTGAGGCCGGGCGCGAGGGTGACGGCGCGGATCGACGACAGCGCGCCGTCGTACTCGAAACCGAGCGAACCGTCGGCGTCCACGCGCACGTCGATGTCCTGCATCTGCAGGCAGGCGCCGGTGCGCGCCTGCAGGTCCAGTTCGGGGGTGACCGTGGCGTCCATGTCGGCTCCGTCGCTCATTTGGTTCCACCGAAACGGCGGTCGCGCTTGGCGTATTCCAGGCACGCGGCCCACAGGTTACGCCGGTCGAAGTCGGGGAAAAGCGTGTCCTGGTAAACGAATTCGGCGTAGGCGGCCTGCCAGATGAGGAAGTTGGAGCTGCGGAACTCACCCGACGGGCGAAGGAACAGGTCCACATCGGGCATGTCCGGCTCGTCGAGGTAGCGGGCGACTGTCGACTCGTCGACCTTCTCGGGGTCGATCTCCCCCGCCGCCACCCGGCGCGCGATTTCGCGTGCGGCGTCGGCGATTTCGGCGCGACCACCGTAGTTGACGCACATGGTCAGCGTCATCACGTCGTTGTCCTTGGTGAGCTCCTCGGCCACCTCGAGTTCCTTGATGACGCTGCGCCACAGGCGCGGTCGGCGCCCGGCCCAGCGGACCCGCACACCCATCTCGTGCATCTCGTCGCGGCGGCGGCGGATCACATCGCGGTTGAAGCCCATGAGGAAGCGGACCTCGTCGGGGCTGCGCCGCCAGTTCTCGGTGGAGAAGGCGTAGGCCGACAGCCACTTCACACCGATCTCGATGGAGCCCTCGACCGCGTCCATGAGCACGGCCTCGCCACGTTCGTGGCCCGCGGTGCGCGGCAGACCACGCTCTTGAGCCCAGCGTCCGTTGCCGTCCATCACCAGCGCGACGTGGTTGGGCACCAGCTCCGGCGGAATCGCGGGCGGGCGGGCACCGGAGGGGTGCTGCGACGGCGGACGGACAGTGCGGGTCGAGCTGCTCCCAGCGGCGGGGTCACGACGGAGGATCACGGACTCCATCCTGCCTGATCCCCCACCGAGCCCCGCACGGGCTCCGCCATCGCGACCGGACAGCACGACGACACGGACTCCCCCGTCGAAGTCTGATCCCCCACCGCACCCCGTTGCGGTGCCGCTCTCAGCCCACGCGGCCTGCCGTCGCGGCGCCGGGTTCGACGCGACTGCGCTCGATCAGCGGCAGGGTGCGCAGCTGGCGTTCCAGATGCCACTGCAGATGGGCGGCGACCAGACCGCTGGCCTGGCGGCGCACATTGTCGGGAACCTCCGCGATGTAGGCCCACTCCCCCTTCAACAGCGCGACGAGCAGGTCGAGCACGCCCGCGGCGGGCGTGCTCGCGCCGGGTGGGCGACAGTGCACGCACACCGCGCCACCCGCGGCGACATGGAAGGCACGGTGCGGGCCGGGGGTCGCGCAGCGGGCGCATTCGTCGAGCGCGGGCGCCCAACCGGCGAAACCCATGGCGCGCAACAGGTACGCGTCCAGGATCAGCTCGTGGGGGCGCTGTTTCGCGGCGATGGCACGCAAAGCGCTCGCGGTGAGCGCGTGCAGTTTCGGGGCGGGGGCGCGTTCCTCACCGGCGAGACGCTCGGCGGTCTCGAGGATCGCGCAGGCGGTGGTGTAGCGGCCGTAGTCGTCGATGATGTCGGCGGCGAACGCTTCGACGGTGGTGACCTGGGTGACGATGTCGAGGGTGCGGCCCGGGTGCAACTGCACGTCGATGTAGGCGAACGGCTCGAGCCGGGCACCGAACTTCGACTTGGTCCGCCGCACACCCTTGGCGACGGCGCGAACCAGCCCGTGTTGCCTGGTCAGCAGCGTGACGATGCGATCGGCCTCGCCCAGCTTGTGCTGACGGACCACCACCGCCTCGTCCCGATACAACCGCACGCGCCCAGTCTTCCACGTCGCCCCGACACCGCGTCCACGGACACGGCGGACTCCCCTCCCCGCGGTCAGCTCGGCCTGAGCAGACCGGTGATGAGCAGCAGCAGCGACTGCTGGGTTTCGGCGCGGGCGCGGTCGGGGTCCTCGGCGTGCGCGACGATGAGCGAGGCTTCGGTGATCGCGCTGAGCAGCAGCTGCGCGAGCACCGGGACCGGGACAGCGGGGACGATGCCGGAATCGACGGCGCGCTGGAGTTCGGCGGTGATCAGGCCGAGCCCGTGCCGGGATTCGAACTCACGAAAGTCGGGCCAGCCCAGGACCGTCGGGGCATCCATCAGAACGATGCGCACCATCTCCGGGCGGCCGCAGATATCGAGGAAACAGGCCAGACCGGCCGTCATGCCCGCGACGACATCGCCGGGGTCGACCGCGTCGATCGCGCTCGCGATCTCGGCCGTGGCCTCGGTCTCGACCTGTTCGAGTACCGCGAGGAACAACCCGCGCTTGTCGCCGTAGTGGTGGTGCAGGGCACCACGGGTGACGCCGGCGGCCGCCACCAGTTGCTCGGCGGAGGTACCGGCGAAGCCGCGCTCGGCGAACAGGTCACGGCCTGCCTGCTCGAGCGCGGCGCGGGTGGTGCGGGAGCGGTCCTCCTGACTACGGCGCTGCATGCAGCCGAGTGAACTCCACGATCAGTTCGGCGAGCAACTCCGGCTGGTCCTCGGGCAGGAAGGTGTAGGAATCGCCGACGGTACGCAGGCTCGCCCGCGGCAGGTCGGCGACCAGCCGACGGGCCAGCGACATCGGGAACAGCTTGTCCTCGGTGGACCAGACGACGAGGACCGGCAGGTCGACCTCGGCGAACCGTTCGGCGGCGGCCAGGGTGTGCCGCGCGTCCACGCCCGCGGCGAAGCGGCGCAGGTCCGCCCTGATCGCGGCATCGCGCCGAGCCGGACCGAGGTAGGACTCCGCGATGGGTCGGGGCAGTGCGTGTTTGGTCACCCAGCCGAAGGCGAGCGGCAGTCGCTGCGCGGGCCGCCAGCGCAACGGGGCGAGCAACGCGGCGACTGCGCCCGGGATCTTCACCAGGCGGACCAGGGTCGTGAAGGGCTGCGGCGGGAAGACCTCGTAGCAGTCGACGGCGGCGAGGACGACGCGGCCGATCCGTTCCGGGTGGCGGGTCATCAGGATCTGGGTGAGCGCGCCGCCGGTGTCGTTGGCGACGATCGTGACATCGGTGAGGTCGAGCGCGTCGAGGAACTCCGCGATCAGATCGGCCAGGCCGACGGGTGTGAGGTCGGCGTCGGGCATCGGAATCGAATGCGAGCCGAGCGGCCAGTCGGGTGTGAGGCAGCGGTGTCCAGCCGCGACGAGGCCTGGAACGACGCCGCGCCACAGATCGGCGTTGACGAGCAGACCGTGGACGAAGACGACCGGTGATCCTGTTCCGGTGTCGTGATAGCGGATGCGGCCCGACGACAGCGTGAGGTCGTGCGCCGGGCCGAGTGCTGAGCTGATTCCCATGGGGTCCTCCCCTGCTCGAAAGCTTGGCCTCACCACCATTACATACATACCGTATGTATGTCTAGGCTGGAATATCCACCTAGGGTATGTGGACGAGTGACCAGTTGAGGGCTAGCGTCGAGGCGACTACCTGCAGAGACGGAGTTCTCATGTCCGCGCCCGACCGCATCGCGCCGCCACCGGCCGAACTCGGCCTCGCCGAACTCGCTTCGGCCCTGACCGGCGGCACGACCAGTTCGGTCGCCGCCGTCACCGACGCGCTCGACCGTATCGAGGCGTCGCAGCCGACGCTCAACGCCTTCCGGGTGGTACGTAGGGCGGCCGCCCTGCGCGAGGCCGCCGAGGCCGACGCGCGGCTGGCCGCCGGTGTCCGGCTGCCGCTGCTCGGGGTGCCCGTCGCGGTCAAGGACGACACCGATGTGGCCGGCGAACCCACCGCCTTCGGATGCGGCGGTGAGTTCCCGCCCGCCACCGAGGACGCCGAATCGGTGCGCCGGTTGCGTGCGGCGGGTGCGGTGATCGTCGGCAAGGCCAACACCTGCGAACTCGGCCAGCTGCCGTTCACCAGCGGCGCGGCCTTCGGGCACACCCGCAATCCGTGGGATCGCACCCGCACGCCGGGTGGTTCCTCGGGCGGTTCGGCGGCGGCGGTCGCGGCCGGGATGGTCCCTGCCGCATTGGGTTCCGACGGCGCGGGTTCGGTACGGATCCCGGCGGCATGGACCAACCTGGTCGGCATCAAACCGCAGCGCGGCCGGATCTCCACCTGGCCGCTGCCGGAGGCATTCCACGGGCTCACCGTCAACGGACCGCTAGCGCGCACGGTGGCCGACGCGGCCCTGCTGCTCGACGTGGCCGCCGGCGCGCACGACGGTGACCTGCACACCCCCGCCCCGATCGACGCGCGCGGCGCCGTCGGCCGCGATCCGGGCAAGCTGAGAATCGCTGTGTCGCTGAGCATTCCGTTCACCGCGACCAAGACCGCACTCGATCCCGAGATCGCGGCCGCCGTGCACGCGATGGCGGGCACCCTGCGCGGGCTCGGGCACACAGTGACCGTGGCTGATCTGCACTACGGTCTGCTGGTCGGAGCGTCGTTCCTGCCGCGTTCGCTGGCCGGGATCAGCCGGGTACATCGTGCGATGCCCGGCGCCGTCGTCGACCCACGAACCACCGCCAACGCACGCATCGGACGACTGCTCGACGGTCCGGCTCTGTTCGCCGCCCGCCGCCTGGAACCATTGCTGCACAAGCGGATCGGCGGCTTCTTCGACGACTACGACCTGGTGCTCGCGCCCACCACCGCTACTCCCGCACCGCGCGCCGAGGACATCGACGGCATCGGTGTGGGCTCGACCAATGCGCTCATCACCGGCGCCTGCCCGTATACGTGGCCGTGGAACGTCCTCGGCTGGCCGAGTGTGAACGTGCCGGCGGGCATCACCGAGACCGGACTACCGATCGGCGCGCAACTGATGGGCACCGCGAACACCGAACCGCTGCTCATCTCCGTCGCGACGCAGCTCGAATCGGTGCTGCACTGGGAGCGTCAGCGGCCGACAGCGTGGTGGTGAGTCAGAGCGGGGCGTTCACCCACCAGCGGTTGTAGAGGTCGGTGCCGTCCGTCCCGCCGAGGACGACGATCAGGCAGAAGTTGCGGGCGGTGTCGTCGAATTGGATGCTCAGCGCACCGGCGACGGTACCGGGAACGCGGCCGGGGATGTCCTGGATGACGATCCGCCCCCGGCCCGACGGCCGCTCCCACAACTCTTCCCTGGTCGCGAAGGCGTCGTCGAACTTACCGGCGGTGCCCGGTGTGCGATTGCCTCTGCAGGCCACCGTCATCCGCTCGACCGGAGCGCGATCGCCGTTGCAGCTGAGGGTGCCCATGTCACCGAGTTGGTCCAGCGGTACGGGGTCGTAGTTCTTGTCGATCGCGGCGCACCGGGTGCCCTGGTAGCCACTGGCGAACGGAGATTTCGGGAGCAGCTCGGGAAACGCCCGCACAATGTATTCGTGGGCCTTCCACGGTGATTCGGCGGCCGTCGTCGGGGCCGCCGATGTCGCAGCGGTCTCGGGGGTCTTCGCGTCATCCCGGTTCAGCGCGACGATCCCCACAGCGAGCGCGGCGACGGTGACCACGACGGCCGCTCCGGTCACCAGCGAACGTCGCCTGCGCGGTCGGTAGACGGTCGAGCCGCCACCGGCGACCCACCCCTGCTGTGCACCTTGCGAAATAGCCTGTGTGTGTACCCCTCCCGGAGCCTCCGACGCACGACCCTGCACGCTGCGTGCGCCGTGCAAAGCGCCCTGTGTACCCGGCGCTCCGCCCGGCATCGGCGGCACGCCGCTCGAAACTCCCGGCGCACCACTGGACACACCGCCCCCCGGCGACGCGCCGAGTTGTCCGATCGGTGGGTTCCGCGGCAGCACCGCCTCGGGCTGCCCGGTGCGCGCCGCTGGCGGCACCGGGGTGCCGAATGCCGCGGACGCGGCCGCCGCCAGGGCGCCACAGCTTGCGTACCGGTCATCGGGGTTCTTGGCCAGCGCGCGGGCGATCACCGCGTCGACGGCGGGTGGGAGGCGCGGATTCAGCTCGGTGGGCCGGGGTGGCGGCGCGGTCAGGTGGGCGTTGATGACGGCGGCGGGCGTGTCGCGGGGGAACGGCTTGCGGCCGGTGAGCAGCTCGAAAAGCGTGCAGCCCAGCGAGTATTGGTCGGCGCGATGATCGACGGCGTCGAGCCGGATCAGTTCCGGCGCGGCGTAGGCGAGGGTGGCAAGAAAAACGCCGGACTCGGTCAGCGCGGTGCCGTCGGTGCCGGACTTGGCGATGCCGAAATCGGCGACCAACACCCGGTCCGGCTCCCCCGCACGCGATTCCAGCATCAAGTTGGCGGGCTTGACGTCGCGGTGCAGCAGTCCGGCGCGGTGGGCCGCGTCCAGTCCGGCGGCGGCTTCGGTGACGATGTGCAGCGCCAACCGCGCATCGGGCAGGCCATGACGCAGCACGGAAGCGGCATCGGTGCCCGCCACGTACTGCATCGCGATCCACAGCGCGCCCTGGTCCATCCCGCGATCGTGGACCGCCACCACATTCGGGTGGTCGATCCGAGCTGCCAGTTCGGCCTCCCTGATGAACCTGGCCCGGAATTCGGCGGAGGCGCTGTGCGCGTCACCGAGCACTTTGAGCGCATCCCAGCGCGGGAGTCGCGGATGACGCGCGGCGTAGACGGTGCCCATGCCACCACTGCCGAGCACTCGCTCGATCACATACCCGGCGAAGACCGCACCCGGGCGCAGCTGCGCGGTCATTCGGCCAGTTCCAGCAGGCTGTACTGGGCGGCCGCCTTCTGCCGGATCTGCTGTTCGGTCGGCGCGAAGATCGTGGCGATATAGCGGCCGTGCAGCAGTGCGCACACATAGCGAACCTCCGGCTCGCTATCGGACGCGCCGGAGTCGCCGCACCGGATGTCCACGATACCCGCGGGACCGGGCAGCGGTCGCAGTTCCGCCGGCCACTCCGTGGCGCCGCGCTCGTAGGCCTGACGCGCCTCGGTGGCATCGAAGTAGCGCTTGAGGCCGTCGAAGCCCATCAACGCCAGGGCATTCGCGGAACTCCGGTGCTGGCGTGAACTCATCAGAAAGGTCGCGTTGGGGCCGTACACCACGCCCCGGGCGTGCAGCATGCCCTTTCCGCCCGCGATGTTGTCCGCGTCGACCAGCACCACCGCGGGCGACGACCAGCGACCCACCTTCTCCGGCACCATCCGGGCCAGCATGCCCTCACCGTCGATCGGCAGGTCGGCGAACCGCTCGGGCGCCGTCGGCACGAAGCGGTCGAGTTCGGGCAATTGCGCGTCGATCGCCGCGCCGATCAGAGTGGTCAGCGCCGCGGCATCGGGGGTGGTGTGCACGGCGTACACGCTCACCACGAACGCGCCGTGTGCGATGGTGGCCGCCATGCTCGCCACCGTGGGACGCCAATGCGCCTTGGCCGCAGGGAACTTCGGGATCGGCACCGCGACGTTGTCGGCGTTGACCGCTGCGTCGGTGGCGTCGAGGCCGGCCGCCGCCGCGGTCGCCGCAGCCGCGTTCGGCATGCGAAGGGCCAGCACGGTCAGCTGCCGGGTGCGGGCCGTGTCGGTCCCGCTGACGACGAAACCGGCGAGCATGCCGTGTTCGCTGAGCACGGCACGTGCCTGTTCGGACAGCACACCCGACACCTTCGCCGGAGTCGGCAGCGGCACGGCATCCCATCTGGAGGGTGGGACCGACAGCGCGGAATCGGCTTCGGCCGGATTGACCATGACCTCGCCGATCCGCAGCGACTCGATCACCCGCCCCGAGTATTCGGTTCCCGGCGGGGCCTGTAGCGGAACATGCTGGTAATGCCCATAATCCAAGGTGGCGAGGTCGACCCGGACCGGCTCCGCCGTCCCGGATACCCGGCAGCCGGTCACCGCGGCGGTCAACAGGACGACACCGAGCAGGCCGGGAGTCGCACGGGAATCACAGCGGCGCATCGGCCCACCACCTCTCGCGCAGTTCGGCGCCGTTGGCGCCGCCGACGACCCTGATCCGGCAGAACGACCGGGCGGGCTCGTCGAAATAGATCGACAGATTGCCGAGGGGATTCCCGTCCACATCGGTGTTCCTGCCCCAGTGCAGATTCCCGGTCCCGGACGTACGCCGCCACTGTTCGCTGCCCTCCACCGTGTCAGTGCTCGGCGGTGGCGACATGAGCGAGCGGTCGGTCTTGCATTCGATGGTGACCGACTCCGCCGGGTCGCGGTTGCCTTCACAGCGCATCCGCGCGAAAGGCGCGAGTGTGTCGGTCGGAACGTGGTCGCCGTTGTCATTGATCATGTAGCAGGCCGTCAACTCCTGGTATCCGACGCCGAGCTGAAAGGCGGGCAGCAGGTCGGGAAACAGGTCGGCGATGAAGCTGTAGGCGCCCCACGCGGTCGCCGGTGGTAGGGGCGGCGGCGAGGTGGTGGCCTGCACGCTCGGCGACTCGGTGTCGCCACCGGTCCCGAGCATCGCGGCAGTGACGACGCCGACCATGAACACCGCCGCTGCCGCGATCCAGAAACGACGACGGCGGACGAGCCGGGCGAACGGGGTGCGTCGTGGTAGCAGCACCGCCGTGAACGGGTCTTCGTGGACGAAGCGCGCTCGTGGATCCGGCACTGCCGCAGCGACTCCCGCAACGTACTGCGGAGGCGGGGTGGATGGATGTACCGAGTTCGAGACAGCGGCGGAGGCGGGTGCCGCAGGGCTGCGCACCTGTGGTGCCGACGATGCGGGTGCGGACCCGTTCATCGCTTCGCGGGCCGCGGCGGCCAACGCACCACACGAATCGAACCGCTGCGCCGGGTCTTTGGCCAGTGCCCGCGCGATCACCGCGTCGAAGCCCGCCGGGAGCCCGGGGCGCAACGCGGACGGCCGCGGCGGCGGTTCGTGCAGGTGGGCATACATCACCGCGGCGGCCGTCTGCCGCGGGAACGGGACAGTGCCGGTGAGCAATTGGAACAGCGAGCAGCCGAGGGCGTAGACATCGGCACGGCGATCGACGTGGTCACCGCCCAGTCGTTCGGGCGCGACATAGGACAGCGTCGCGGTGAAGCCACCACCGGCCGACAGCGTCGCGGTGTCCTCGGCGTGCCGGGCGATGCCGAAGTCGGTGATCAGCACCCTGTCGGGCAGGCCCGACTGTTCGGCGACGAGGATGTTGGCCGGTTTCACGTCGCGGTGAAGCAGTCCCGCACGATGCACCTCGTCGAGGCCGCGGGCCGTTTCACCGATGATGTGCACCGCACGTGCCGGGTCGAGCCCGCCGGGGGCGCGCCGGATCAGGTCGGCGGCGTCGGAACCCGCGACGTACTGGGTGGCGATCCAGAGCTTGCCCTCGGTTTCGCCGCGGTCGCGCACCGCGACCAGGTTCGGATGCTGCAGCCCGGCGGCGAATTCGGCTTCGCGCAAAAACCGCGCCCGGTACTCCGCGTCGTCGGCGTGGTCGTCGGCGAGGATCTTGATCGCGTCGTGGCGGGGCAGACGCGGGTGCCGCGCCAGGTACACGGTGCCCATGCCACCGGAGCCCAGCTTCCGCTCGATCAGGTAGCCGGCGAACTCCGCGCCCTCGGCAATACTCACCCGCCCGGTCTCCCACGTTCACCACACTGCCGGGACCCTTCCGGCAGAGAACAGGCACGAGGACCGGAATGGTCGGCCCGCACCAGGTCAGCCCCCGGAAATCAACGGTTCCCGACCATGCCCGAGCGACTATAACAGCACGGATCAGGCTGTGCGGTCCAGCAATTCCGGGTGCGAACGGGCTACCGGCCCGGTTCGCGCCAGCTTTCGAGATCGCTCTTGGTTCCGGACGGGCACCCGTCTTGCCCCGGTTGGCGGGGGAACATCATCAGGCAGCGCTGCGGTCCGCCCCCGCCCACCGCGGTGGTGACGAGCACCGCGATCGACGATCCGTCGGCGACCCGTTTGGTGGAGAAGCCCAATGTGCCGGTGACACCGCGATAGTCGGCCTCGCGCAACTGCACCGCGATCGCCGTCCGGTTCGGCGGCTGGTCGCCGAGCACGCCGCGGCTGGCGCGCACCGCCTGCAGGAACAACCCGCTCACGTCGAAGGCGAGCCCGGTCCTGTCCCCCGCCCAAGTCGGCTGGTACTCGGCCATGTCTGGATAGGCGCGCAGGTCCTCGATGAGACCGGCGAGCTCGGCGCACAACTGTTCGTGTTCGAACGGGACCGGCCGGTCACCGAGTTTGCCGACGCCCTTCACGCAGTCGGCTCCGCCGAGCATCACCGGCGCCGCCTTGGCCACGTAGCGCACCGTCAGGTTGGCCGGAAGGGCGATGGTCGCGCGCGGATCGGTGATCAGCCTCGTCACCGCGTCGTTGCCGAGCAGCGCCGGTCCGTCACCGCTGATACAACCGCGACTGAGGGCCTTGGCGAAGGTCGGGAAGTCGTCGTTGCGGCCCGCGAAGAAGAGCAGTTCGCGCCGGTCGAAGGACGCCGCCTCGCACGGTGCGGGCAGACCGTAGAGCTCCTGCTGCGCGCGCCAGCTCGTACTCCGGTGCGTCACACCGCGTTCGGTGAGCTCCTGCTGAAGGTCCTCGACCAGGGTCGTCACGTACAGGTCGTCGGGTGCCTCGGGGTGGTAGATGGTGACTTTGTCGTAGCGCGGGGTGCCGTCGGCGGCGCGCGCGCCCTGCATGTAGTCGGCGACCAACCGAGCCTGGACCGAATTGCTCGGCGCAGCTTGGAAATACAGCGGTGATGCCTGCTCCAGCCCGTCGGCCGACAGGGTGGTCGCCACCGCGGGCACGCCCAGTTCGCCCAATCGCGTGATGGCCTTGCGGGTTTCGTCGGTGCTGCGGTCGATGCCGACCACACCGAGGACGCTCGGGTCGTCGGCGACGAGCGGACGCAGCCGGTGCTCCACCACCCACCGCGCATGGCGCATATCCGAACCGCCGTTGGCGATGATGATCCGCAGCAACGGCTCGGACTCGTCGGAGGCGAGCAGGGCACGGCGCTGCTGCACCGCGAGCCCGGCCAGTTCTTCCACCTGCGCGTGCGGATAGCGCACATTCGTGTCGACATAACTCAGCCCGGCGAAGTACACCAGCGAGATCAACGGCCGGTTCGGGTTGCTCTCGCGCGCACCGACGGCCGCCTCGTTCAGGCGGAACACCTCGCGCTGCATGGCCGACAGTTCCGGATCGTCGGCAAAGGTCTGGGCGACGTTGTCGCTGTAGCCGACACATTCGCCGTCGACCATGCTGACGCTCACCCCGCCCGTCCACGGCCAGTGCGAGCACGAGGCGCCGCGCAGTGGTGGGAAGTACACCAGCGCGGCGGCCACCGCCAGCACGATCGGGATCAGCACGCACAAGCCGACGAACCAGCTGCGCGAGGCCATCGGCGGGGCGGGCGGTAACGACTGCCCGCGGAAGCGCGGATCACCCACGCGCGGTGTGGAATCCGGCGGTATCAGCGCGCGCAGCGGCAGGAACCAGGCGTCGGCCTGGCGGTGTGTGCGCCTGCTGTCGATCTCCCTGATCCAGGTCTGCAGCGGGTCGGGTGGCTGCGCGGTCGGCTGATCGGCCAGGCTTTCCAGCGTGCGCAGGGTGCGCAGATCGCTGATGTTGGACAGCTCACCCACCTCACGCGTCGGCCCTTCGTCGCGGAAGGCGACGACCACCAGCGGATCGAAAAGGCCGGTCTCGTTGCGGATCTCGTTGATCCAGGTGAGGATGCGCGCACCGTCACCGCCCTCGGTGAGACCACCGAGCAGGGCAACCGGGTAGGCGGTGCGCCGCCAGCTCGACGGCCGCCAGATGCGGCGGCGATACGCGTCGCGCAGGTCTTCCAGGAAGGCGTGGATCAGGAGTTTGGCGACCTGTTCCTCGTTCTCGTCCACCCGGTGCGAGGCGGTGAGCCGGGCGGCGAAACCCAGGAAACTGCCCGACAATTCGGGTGCGAGGTAGCGCTGGTGCAGGAACCAGCGGGTCACCTTCGACATGCCGGGAATGCGTCCCGACACCCACAACCACAGGCGCAGGATCGGCCACAGCGCGAAGATGCCGAAGATCAGCTGGGAGAACATATCGCCCGCGACACCTTCGGCGGTGTCGGAACGACTCGTCGGGCCACCGCTGCGCAGCAGTTTGGGCAGGCGCCTGCGCAGTTCGTCGGGTGCCTCGGATTCGTCGGAGGTGACGCGCTGTCTGGTCAGCCAGTCGGCGGTGCGGTAGTGCGGGAACTTGATGGCGCCCATCGCGGTGTCGTCGGTGGCGAAACCGGCGACCAGTTGCTGGATGATCGGCAGACAGTGGTTCGGGATCTCCTGGTCGTCGGCGTGCGGACCGGCGTTGAACGCGTTGACATCCGGGCTCAGCCGGGTCGGCGGCAGATCGGGAGCGTGCAGGTCGATCCTGGCGCGTGGTGTGGCCCGTCTGCCGCCGGACTCCCCCAGCCAGCTGTAGAGATCGTTGACCAACGCGGTGTGGCCTTGTAAGCCCACCATCTCGACGATCGGGCGCGGCAGCGTACGCCTGCCGTGCACCAGCGTGCGCCACACCCGGGGGCGGGTGTCGGGAATCTCCAGCGCCCGCAGCAGTTCCAGCAGCTTGCCGACATCGTTGGCATCGGGCACGTGCGCAGCCTCCCCGGGTGATCAGCGAACAACGCCGATCACAATCGGCGTGTTCGCCGAACGATACCCCGAACCGCCGACACGCAAACGGTCAAAAACCCAGCTTCCCCAGCTGTTTGGGGTCGCGCTGCCAGTCCTTGGCCACCTTCACGTGCAGATTCAGGTAGATGCGTGTGCCGAGGATGTGCTCGATCTGCTTGCGGGCATTGGTACCGACCTCCTTGAGGCGAGAACCGTTCTTGCCGATGACGATCGCCTTCTGGCTCGGCCGTTCCACATACAGCAGGGCATGCACCTCGAGCATGTCCTCGTTGGCCTCGTAGGGCTCGATCTCCTCGATCACCACGGCCAGCGAATGCGGCAGTTCGTCGCGCACCCCCTCGAGGGCGGCCTCGCGGATCAGCTCGGCCATGAGGGTTTCCTCGGGCTCGTCGGTGATCTCGCCGTCGGGGTAGAACGCCGGTCCCTCGGGCATCTTCGACGCGATCACGTCGATGAGCACCTCGACCTGTTCGCCCTTCACCGCCGAGACCGGAACGACCTCGCTCTCGGGGCCGAGCAGCTTCGACAGCGCCATCAGCTGGTGGGCGATCTCGTCGCGACCCACCTTGTCGATCTTGGTGACCACCCCGATCACGGTGGTCTTGGGCGCCATCTGCTTGATCTGCTCGACGATCCAGCGGTCGCCGGGACCGATCTTCTCGTCGGCCGGGATGCACAGGGCGATCACGTCGACCTCGGAGTAGGTGTCGCGCACCAGATCGTTGAGGCGCTGACCGAGTAGGGTGCGCGGGCGGTGCAGACCGGGGGTGTCGACCAGGATGAGCTGGGCGTGCTCACGGTGCACGATGCCGCGAATGGTGTGCCGGGTGGTCTGCGGGCGCGAGGAGGTGATCGCGATCTTCGACCCGACCATGGCATTGGTCAGCGTCGACTTGCCGGTGTTGGGGCGGCCGACGAAACAGACGAAGCCGGAACGGAATTCGGTGTCAGCCACCGCGCACCTCGCTCAGCACGGCACCCGAACGATCGGTGTGGATCACCGTCGCACCGGGCGACACCTCGTGCATCGCCGCGATGCCCGCGTCCGCTCCACTCGCACCGACCACCACGGCCGCCTCGAAACCCTCGGCGCCACTGGAGATCGCGGCGGCCACCGCGGCCTGCAAGGCGGTCAGGCGAAGGGCGGCGAGGTTCACCTCGCCCGCGGCGTAGGTGCGGCCGTCGGTGTCACGCACCGCCGCGCCGCTCGCGCCACCGGTACGGCCGAGCGCGCCGCGCGCCAGTACCAGCAGTTTGTTGTCCTCTGCGTCGAGTTCACTCATCGGTCTCTCCATTGTCTGCGGGCACCGTCACCGGGTCGGTCTCGGCCTGCGCCTCGTCGGGCTTGCCGTTGCGGGCCTTGTCTGTCTTCTTCTCTTTGTCGGCCGCGCGGCGCACCAGCACGGTGTTCACCCGCATCCGCCCACGCGCGTCGGCGCCACCCTCGCCGCGCAACACCAGGCCGTGCACGGTCACCTTGGAACCCGGCAGCGGGACGCGGCCCAGTTCGTGGGCCAGCAGGCCACCGACGGTGTCGACGTCCTCGTCCTCGATGTCGAGGCCGTACAGCTCACCGAGGTCCTCCACCGACAAACGGGCCGACACGCGGTAGCGGCCCTCACCGAGGTCCTCCACCGGCGGGGTCTCGTCGGTGTCGTACTCGTCGGCGATCTCACCGACGATCTCCTCGAGCACGTCCTCGATGGTGACCAGCCCGGCGATGCCGCCGTATTCGTCGACCAGCAGGGCCATGTGGTTGCGGCGGCGCTGCATCTCGTCGAGCAGCGCGTCGAGCGGTTTGGAATCGGGGATGAACACGGCCGGTCGCATCACCTCGCGCACCGTCACCTTGCGGGCTCGATCGGCATAGGGCACAAGGTCTTTCAGGTAGACCACACCGAGCACGTCGTCGACGTTCTCGCCGATCACCGGGATTCGCGAATGCCCGGAGCGCACCGCGAGCGACATCGCCTGGGCGGCGGTCTTGTCGTTTTCGATCCACACCATCTCGGTGCGCGGCACCATCACCGCACGGGCGGCGGTGTCGCCCAGTTCGAAGACCGACTGGATCATGCGGCGTTCGTCGTCGGCGACCACGCCGCGCTCGCGCGCCATGTCGACCACCTCGCGCAGCTCGATCTCCGACGCGAACGGACCGTTGCGGAACCCCTTACCGGGAGTGATGGCGTTCCCGAGCAGGATGAGCAGCCGGCTCACCGGGCTCAGGACCGCACCGATGATCTGCATCGGGACGGCCGCGGCCAGCGCGATCGAATAGGCGTGCTGGCGGCCGAGGGTGCGCGGGCCGACCCCGATCACCACATACGAGACGACGACCATCGAGGCGGCGGTGACCAGCAGCGCCGTCGTCGGGCTCCACAGCTCCAGCGTCGCGGCGGCCAGCAGTACGGTGGCGCTGATCTCGCACAGAATGCGCAGCAGCACCATCAGATTCACGTAGCGGGGACGGTCGTCGACGATCTTGCGCAAGCGCGCGGCACCGGGCCGTTCCTCGCGCACCATGTCGTCGAGGCGTGCGCGCGAAACGGTGTTGAGCGCCGAGTCGACACCCGCGAACACACCACCCAGGCCGATCAGCCCGATGGCGAGCAGGATCTGCACCATCGAGGTCACGCGGGGCCCAGTGCGTCACCCGGTGCGGTGAACCCTGCCTTACCGAGCAGGCGGGCGTCACGTTCGGCCAGTTCGGCGCGCAGCTGTTCTTCGCGCAGGCTCTGGTACCACTCCTCGAGCAGCTGGGCCTGCAGCGCGAACATCTCCTTCTCCTCCTCCGGCTCGGCGTGGTCGTAGCCGAGCAGGTGGAGCACGCCGTGCACGGTGAGCAGGGCCAGCTCGTGGTCGAGCGAATGACCGGCCTTCTGCGCTTGGCCCATGGCGAATTCCGGGCACAGCACGATGTCGCCGAGCATGGACGGGCCGGGCTCGGGGCTGTCGGGGCGGCCGCCCGGTTCGAGTTCGTCCATCGGGAACGACATCACATCGGTGGGGCCGGGCAGGTCCATCCAGCGCACATGCAGGTCGGCCATGGTGTCGAGATCCACGAGCACCATCGACAGTTCGGCGGCCGGATGCACGTCCATCCGTCCGATCACGAAACGCGCGACGCTGACCAGGTCTTCTTCGGGGATGTCCATACCCGATTCGTTGGCGATCTCGATGCTCACGTGTTCAGGGTACGGGCCGATGGACCGAGTCCTGTGCACCGCCCTACGACGCGACGTCACGAGTACGCCGCGTCGTATCGATGGGCATCGTCGCAGCGTGTGGCTGGTGACTACCGGCGATCTGCCCGGCCCGCCGCCCGGCGCTGGGCCCGGTTGCCCGGGTAGTGCGGGGCGGGAACCGCGCGGGTCTCGGATTCGAAGCGGTCGTAGGCATCGACGATGTCGGAGACCAGCCGGTGCCGCACCACATCGGAACTGGTGAGCTCCGAGAAGTGGATGTCGTCGATATCGGTGAGGATCTCCGAGGCCGCCCGCAGACCCGAACGCTGCCCGTTGGGCAGGTCGACCTGCGAGATGTCGCCGGTGACCACCATCTTCGAGCCGAAGCCGAGACGGGTGAGGAACATCTTCATCTGCTCGGCCGTGGTGTTCTGCGCCTCGTCGAGAATGATGAACGAATCGTTGAGGCTGCGACCACGCATGTACGCCAGCGGCGCGACCTCGATGACACCGGAGGCCAGCAGCTTCGGAATGGCTTCCGGGTCCATCATGTCGTGCAGGGCGTCGTAGAGCGGGCGCAGATACGGGTCGATCTTGTCGTTGAGCGTGCCGGGCAGGAAACCGAGCCGCTCACCGGCCTCGACCGCGGGCCTGGTCAGGATGATGCGGGTGACCTGCTTGGTCTGCAGCGCCTGCACCGCCTTGGCCATCGCCAGATACGTCTTGCCGGTACCGGCCGGGCCGATGCCGAACACGATGGTGTTCACGTCGATCGCGTCGACGTAGCGCTTCTGGTTCAGCGTCTTGGGCCGGATGGTCTTGCCGCGCCGCGACAGGATGTCCAGGCTCAGCACCTCGGCGGGCGATTCGGACACGCCCGCGTCGGTGAGCATGGACACGGTGTGCCGGACCGCTTCGGGGGTGATCACCCGGTTGCGGCCGGTCAACGCGACCAGCTGCTCGACGACCCGCTCGGCCAAGGCCACATCGGCGGCCTTGCCCGTGATGGTGACGGTGCTACCGCGCACGTGGATGTCGGCCGGAAGCAACTGCTCGAGCTGACGGAGGTTCTGGTCGGCCGAGCCGAGGAAGGGGAAAACGGATTCGGGGGCGAGTTCGATGCTGGAACGCACGGTTCGCGCCGCCGGGGATGCTCCGTTGCCGTCGGTGCCGACGCCTGGGACGGGGAGGGTGGGATCGCCGATCTCGCCTGTGTTCTTCAAAAGTGGCTATAGCCTGCTTCCGGTCTCGACCTGGTGTTCGATGAGACCAGTTTACCGCCGCCCACCGACACCGCACAGCAGTTAAAAACCGGGACGTGGTAGAGGACCCATCACTACCCGATCGGGGTACCCCTCCGGGGCGATTTCACGCCCTCTCACCAGCGCTTCGTCAGCGCACCGAGGGCGCCGAGCGCGACCGCGGCGGCGGTGGATGTGCGCAGGACGGTCGGGCCGAGCAGCACGATGTCGGCACCCGCGTCGGCGAGCGCGGTCAGCTCGGCGTCGTCGAGACCGCCTTCCGGGCCGACGATGAGAATCACTTCCTTGCTCTGCGCCAGCGGAAGCTCGGTGAACTTGCCGGTGCCCGACTCGTGCAGGGCGGCGACCACCGCGCCGTCGGCCTTCGCCGCGCGGACCAGCTCGAGCAGGTCGCGGGTGCGGTGCAGGCCGGCGACCTCAGGAATGTAGGCGCGACGCGACTGCCGGGCCGCCGATTTCGCCGCCGCCCGCCACTTCTCGATGCCCTTGGCGGCCTTGGCCTCCCAGTTGGCGACGCAGCGCGCGGCCTGCCAGGGCACGATCAGGTCGGCGCCCGCCTCGGTCATCAGCTCGACGGCCAGCTCGGAACGATCCGACTTCGGCAGTGCCTGCACCACGGTGACCTGCGGGTTGACCGGTTCGGCCAGCCTGCGGTCGCGAACCGTGAGCTCGAGGCGGTCCTTGGCCGCCGCGATCACCTCGGAGTCGGCGAGCACACCGTGTCCGTCGGACAGGGTGATCAGCTCGCCCACCCGGGTCCGGCGCACCGTCGCGGCGTGTCTGCCCTCCGGGCCGTCGAGCACCGCGACAGCGCCCGGCTCCGGGATGTCGTCGAGATAGAAGACCGTGGCGGCCATCGCCGGTCAGCGACCGCTGAACGACGCGCGCAGCCGGGCGAACAGGCCGCTGTTGTGCTCGGACTGCGACGACATCACCTCGGCGCGATCCTTGTCACGCATGCCCTTGAACTTGCGAAGCAGTTCGGTCTGTTTGCCGTCGAGTTTGGTCGGCACCACGATGTCGAGGTGGGCCAGCAGGTCGCCGCGCGCACCGGAACGCAATCGGGGCATGCCGTGTCCGCGCAGGTGGATGACCTCGCCTGGCTGGGTGCCCGGGGCGATGGTGAGCTCGGTGGGCCCGTCGAGGATGGTGTCGACGACCACGGTGGTGCCGAGGATCGCGTCGACCATCGGGACCCGGACGGTGCAGTGCAGGTCGTCGCCGTCGCGGACGAACGTGTCGTGCGGCTGCTCGACGACCTCGACGTACAGGTCGCCCGCATGGCCACCGCCGGGGCCGACCTCGCCTTGGGCGGCCAGGCGCACCCGCATGCCGTTGGCGACACCGGCCGGGATCGGCGCGGCGATCTCGCGGCGCGCACGCACGCGACCGTCGCCACCACACTTGGTGCAGGGGTCGGGGATGACCTCGCCCGCACCACGACAGGTCGGGCAGGGGCGCGAGGTGAGTACCTGGCCGAGGAACGAGCGCTGCACCGACTGCACTTCGCCCGCGCCGCCACAGGTTTCGCAGCGCACCGGCTTGGAGTTGCCGTTGGTGCCCGCGCCGTGGCAGAGGTCGCAGAGGATGGCGGTGTCGACGGTGAGGTGCTTGGTGACGCCCACCGCACACTCGGCCAGGCTCAGCCGGGTGCGGATCAGCGAGTCGGCGCCGGGCTGCACGCGGCCGCGCGGCTTGCGCGCACCGCCGCCCTGGCCGCTCATCCCGCCGAAGAACGCCTCGAACACATCACCGAGACCGCCGAACCCGGCACCGCTGAATCCCGCACCGCCGCCGCCGTTTTCGAGCGGGTCACCGCCGAGGTCGACGATCCGGCGCTTCTCCGGGTCGGTCAGCACCTCGTAGGCGGTGGAGACTTCCTTGAACTTGGCCTGCGCGGCCTCGTCCGGGTTCACGTCGGGGTGCAGTTCGCGGGCCAGTTTGCGGTACGCGCGCTTGAGCTCCTGGTCGGTGGCATTCTTGCCGACGCCGAGCAGTCCGTAGTAATCCCGTGCCACTTGAGTTCTCTAGTCCTTGGTCGCTGTGGTCCAGCCGAACGCCGGGCGCATCCTTTAGTCTGTTCGACTCAACTTTACCCCGGTCGAAGTACCGACCATAACAGTGCCCGCACGGTCGCCGCCGACCCGGCGGTCACCTTTCGGCCAGGACCTCGCCGATATAGCGGGCAACGGTCGCCACCGACGCCATGGTGCCGGGATAGTCCATCCGGGTCGGGCCGAGCACGCCCATACCGCCCAGCACCGCGCCCGCCGCGCCGTACCCGGTGGACACCACGGAGGTGCCGCGCATCTGCTCGACCTGGGTCTCCTCGCCGATCTGCACGGTCACCTGACCCGGCTGCTGGGCGGCGGCCAGCAGCTTCAGCACGATGACCTGCTCCTCGAGCGCCTCGAGCACGGTGCGCAGCGAGCCGGGGAAACCGAAGTCGGCGACATTGCGGGTGAGGTTGGCGGTGCCGCCGAGCACCAAACGCTCCTCCGGGTGCTCGACCAGGGTTTCCACCAGCACGGTCGACACCCGGACCAGCACATCGCGGATCTTGGCCGGCGCGCGCTCGGGCAGTCCGGCCACCGACGCACTGGCCACCGAGAGCAGTTTGCCGTCCATCGCGCCGCCGAGCAGGCCGCGCACGGCGGCGAGGTCGTCCTCGGAGATCACCGCGCCCAGGTCGACGATGCGCTGATCGACGCGGCCGGTGTCGGTGATGACGACCAATAACAGGCGGGCCGGATTGAGCGCGACGACCTCGATGTGGCGCACGGTCGATGCCGACACCGTCGGGTACTGCACCACGGCGACCTGACGGGTGAGCTGGGCCAGCAGCCGCACCCCTCGACGCAACACGTCGTCGAGGTCGACACCGGATTCGAGGAATTCCATGATCGCGCGGCGTTCGGCGCCCGAGAGCGGCTTCACCTCGGCGATCCGGTCGACGAATTCGCGGTATCCCTTGTCGGTCGGCACGCGCCCGGAACTCGTGTGCGGCTGGGTGATGTAGCCCTCCGCCTCCAGCACGGCCATGTCGTTGCGGACCGTGGCGCTGGACACTCCGAGATTGTGCCGTTCGACCAGCGACTTCGAGCCGATCGGTTCCTTGGTGGCGACGTAGTCCGCGACGATCGCTCGCAGGACCTCGAATCGCCGATCTTCGGTGCTCGAAGCCATCGACCCCACCTCCTCGCTCGTGCCGGGTACGTCGTCGGCCCGCGTTGTCGTAGTGCTGGGGCACAGACTCGCACGCGGGCGCTCGGGGCGTCTTGCAGTCCAGTCTAAATTGTCTCGTTCTCCGGTGAGTTCTCCACAGGGCGGAGTTATCCACAGGGTGAGGATCGGGGCTTGTCGCGTTATCGCGCCCAGCGTACGTTCGGTCGTGAATCAGGCGCTTTACCAGCGCTTTTCCGGGGCGGGAGGGGTTTGCGATGCGATTCGATGACGAGTGGGGCGCGGGTGACTCCGCGGTCGTGGTGCGTCCGGAGGAATTCGCCGGGATCGATCGGGCGTGTGTGATGTTTCTCGAGGTAGTCGAGAGCGTCGCGCTGCTCGCCGGGCAGATCTCTTCGCAGACGCACTGGGGTCTGGGGGAAGGTGACAGGCGGCTGATCTCCGGGCCCGCGCTGGTCGGCCGGTTCCGGGAGACGGCGGAGGCGGTGGGTGCCGCGATGGAGACGCACCGCCGGATCGTCGGTGATATCCGCGAGGCGCATCGGATCGCGCGCGACCGGCTCGTGGCGGTCGACGAAGAGTGGGCGCTGCGCTCGGCCGACGTGGAAGCCGCACTGGGGACGCGTGATCCGTTCGCGGTCGGTGCCCGATGATGCCGAGCGGTGGTGAGAACGTCCGCCACTGGCGGCATCGAGAGATCACCGAGGCGTTGTCATCCCTCGATGTCACCGATGCCGTCGCACAAGCGGACGCGTTCCAGCAGTTGGCGCGGTGTTGGGAAGAGGGGCTGGATGCCTTCGATCACGCGATCAGCGTGAGGCTGCCTGCGGCCTGGTCGGGTGTCGGGGCGCAGGCCGCGATGTCCTCCCTCCGGCGATATCTCGATCAGGCACGGGAACTCGCCTCCGCTGTCCATGCCATCCCCGCTCTGGTCCAAGCGGCGGCCGACGCGGTAGTCGCGACCAAGTACGCGCTTCCCGAGCTCGTCGAGGAGTCCGCTGTGCCGGTGTGGTCCGCTGATCCGGGTCGTATGCGGGAGGTGGGCATCCGGGAAGAAGAGGCGAGAGCAGCCATGCGTGATCGCTACATCCGGCCTTTCGGCGAGATCTTCAGCCGAATCCCTTTGATACCGCAGCCAATTCCTCCCTACACAACTGCTGGGAACGGCGACCCTCTCGGTAATGACCTGTCCGCGTCCTTGCTGGTCGACGCAGTCCCGGGCGCCGAGCACTACCGACCCATCGGGACCGATCGCGCCATGGACGCGAACGTGCAGCGAACATGCGACGAATCACGCGGGCCCGCAGTGTCTTCGGGCCCTGATGTGGATCGGTCTGTCGTTAGCGGCGCGGCGCCAAGCTCTCTCGCCGGTCTGCCGGGTACTGACCCAAGACGATTCGACGCGAAGCTCGACAGCGCGAGCGGAGCTGTGACGGGTATCCGCATCGGAGCTGGTGGCGAAGGAACAGCAGGCGCACCGGATGTCGGCGTGGCGGCGGTCGATGGGAGGCGCGGTGAATCCCCGGGGTCGAACGCTGATCGGCTACAACAATCCGACGATGCCGAGCGGGGACGTCACCGCAGCGAGGGCGATGTGGCGAGTGCTCGCGGCGCGGAGACGGCTGGGCCGTCGAGAGGACCGGCAGTGTCGAGTGCGGGATTTCGAGGGGAGGCGAGGACTGGGAGCGCAACAACTTCGGGTGCGGTAGCGAGAACGGCCGCCGGAGAGGGTGGCACGCAACGGGTCGACAGGGCACTGGCAACTCGGTCGGGTGGTGGCGGGCCTACGGGAAGCAGCGGCAACCACCACGGCGGTGGCCCGAACTCGAGCAGCGGGCAACGCGATGCAGGCCAGGCGAACACAGCGACTGACAGCCCCGGTGCGGCGGCCCGCCACACGTTCGCAGACCGCATCGCGCTCGCAAATATGGCGTTCTCCGCAAACGATGCTCCGGTAGGCAATGCAGTCACCGCAGACAACGCCCCGGCAGACAACGCACTCCGGACGAACAACGCCCCAACGGGCAACCTACTAGCGGCGGATAAGGCCCTGGGAGGAAATGCGCCGACGGCGGGCGATGCGGGAGTCGAGACGAGGGCGTCCGGCGCGGGGCAGGGACAGGTGGCCGCGCGGTGGTTCCACTGCGTCGCACTGGCGCCGGGTGTGCCTGGCGCAGAGCAGGAGGAGCACGCTCGCGGGGTGCCGGAGTATTTGACTACCTCGGCCAATACCGAGGTATTGCTCGGTCGACCGGCGCCGACCATTACCGATGGGGTGATCGGTGGGATGCGGGGTGACGGGCACGGGTCCACGGCGCGGGGGTGTTGATGTCCGCGGATCGAGGGGTCGGGTCACGGTCGCCCGGGGCGGGCGACCGTGAGCCGATCAGATGCGGCGGGCGGCGCCGACGCGGGCGGGTGAGTGGGCGGCGCCCACCTCTTTGCCCGCGAGAGCATCCAGGCCGAGCATGGCCAACAGTGACACGCAATCTTCGGCATCGTTGGAATGCGAAGCGACCGTCCGCGCGGCGACCGCGCACTGACGAGCGTTCTCCGCCTTCTCAGCAGAGCGCGCTTCAGCGAACTCGCTCTGCTCGTGGACGAGGGTGATGTGCCGTTCGGTGGACATATAGCTCCCTAGGTTTCGACCCGAAGCCTACGCCCTCAATCGTTATCTTCGGCCCCGAACCCACCGAAGAATCGCTTCGGATACCCCGGTGGCCTGCCCTCGCCGGAGGGTGTGCATCAGACCACATCATCCCGATGACCGGGGGATCGCCGAAGCCGCGGTGAGCTCGACCACGCCCCGAAGAAGACGTCACGAAACGGCATCGCGTGCCGCGCGTTGCAACCGCAACTGTCCGATCTCGGCCACGTTTTTCATCAGTTCGGCATCGACCCAGCCGACCAGATGCGCGACGGTCAGGCCGGCGTCGGCAGGCCATGGATAACCGGAGGGGAGGTCGAAGTCTGCGTCGTCGAGTTCGCTCAGCGTGTCGAGCCACTCCTGCCGTAGGCGGCGGAGCCACTCGATGGTGCTGTCGCCGGGTCCCGGCCAGGCGATATCCATCCGCTCACGTGGCACTCGCTGCCGCAGATGATCGATGGCCACGCTCCACCACCACCCGATGTGCCAGGTGAGCCAACCCATCGTCGGTACCGGAATCGGATCGGGCTCGGTATCCGCCCAGTCCGCGATCCACCCGCCCGCGGGAGCTTCGCGCATCGTCCAGCACAGCGCGCTCGGCTCCCACAGGAAGTCCTCCTCGTGCAGCCGCTCGAGGTGGTACTCGAACAACGACCAGACGAGATCGAACTGCCACCGCAGCAACTCACTTCGTGACGTGGACACGGGCGGGATCGTGCCACGACACCCGCGAACGAGCGAACGAATTCTCGGCGAAAAGGGCGTTGATGGCGCTCAGCCGAGGAGATCGCGGACGATGCCGTCGGCCAGCAGCCGTCCACGATCGGTGAGGACCAGGTTGTCGCCGACGACCTGGGCCAAGCCGTCGGCGAGAACACGGTCGAGGGCAGGCCGGGCGGAGGGGGCGAGGTCGGCGAGGGGAAGGCCGGTGCGCAGGCGAACGGTGAGCATGAGGTGTTCGGTGTAGCGCTCGTCGTCGGTGAGGACTTCCCAGCCCGCGGCGGGCAGACCGCCGAGGGCGACACGGTCGGCGTAGCGGGCGGGGTGCTTCACGTTCCACCAGCGCACCCCACCCACGTGACTGTGCGCGCCGGGACCCGCACCGAGCCAGTCACCACCGGCCCAGTAGCCGAGGTTGTGCCGGCACCGCGCGGAATCGTTCGCGGCCCAATTGGAGACCTCGTACCAGCCGAGACCGGCCTCGGCCAGGCGGGCATCGATGCGCTCGTAGCGGGCGGCGAGCACATCGTCGTCGGGTGCGGGCAGTTCACCACGACGGACCTTGCGCGCCAGCGCGGTTCCGTCTTCGACGATCAGGGAGTAGGCGGACACATGATCCACACCGGCGGCCAGCACCGCGTCCAGGCTCGCGTCCAGATCGGCGTCGGTCTCACCGGGTGTGCCGTAGATGAGGTCGAGATTCACGTGCGCGAATCCGGCGGCGCGCGCTTCCTTCGCCGCGGCCACCGCCCGGCCCGGCGTGTGGGTGCGGTCGAGCACCTTCAGAACGTGCGCCGCGGCCGACTGCATGCCGAGCGAGATCCGGGTGTACCCGGCCGCGCGGAGGCGGTCGAAGAACTCCGGCGAAGTCGATTCCGGGTTGGATTCGGTCGTCACTTCGGCATCGGTGGCGAGGGTGAAGTTCGCGCGCACCGCGTCGAGCACCGAGGCGAGCCCGTCGCCGCCGAGCAGCGACGGTGTCCCGCCGCCGACGAAGATCGTCGAGACCTCGGGGGTCGCGCTCGGCAGCGCACCGAACTCGGTCGCCGCGGTGGCGAGCTCGCCGCGCAACGCCTCGAGCCACGATTGCGGCGACGCCGAGGTGCCGAGCTCTCCCGCCGTGTAGGTGTTGAAGTCGCAATACCCGCAGCGTGTGGCACAGAAGGGCACATGCACGTACACGCCGAACGCGCCGCCCCCGAAATCGCGCAGCACCGGCCGCTCGGCGTCGGCCGGTGTCGCCCCGGGAGCCACGGGAGTTGCGCTGATATTCACCCCTACAGTCTGCCGGGCCTCGGCGAACTGCCGCGTCCGGCCCCGGCACCGGTCGTCGCGCCCGCGCGTCGCCACGCGGGACCCAACTGGACTCGGCACCGCGCGGGCCGCTCGACCGACCGAGCCGGCGACCCGTGGCCCAGCTATGCGCATGCCGCCGGAAAGCCCGAACCCCGCCCGGACGCCGGTCCCGGTGACGGTCCCGGCGACGGGCAGTGCACGAAGGCGGGGCGGTCAGTCCACCACGGGGGTGTTCTGGTTGGCCGTGAGCACCCAGTCGCCGTCCTCCTTGGTCATCACGTACATGGGTGTGCCCTGCCCCGACAGCTCGCCGTCCAGCGTGAAGTAGCTCTGCCGGATCTTCACCGCGGCCACGTCGGGCCGCAGGAACAGCACGTGCTCGATCTCGTAGGTCGCCTTGCCATGGGTGGTCGCGCCGGGCAGCACCTGGGCGGTGAACTCGGCGATGGCCGCGCGGCCGAACAGCCGCTTGCCGTGTCCCGTGGTCCAGATCGCGTCCTCGCGGAAGACGGAGACGAATTCGTCGATCAGTTCGTTGTCCTGCGCGTGCGCGATGGTCTCGACGACGGCGCGAACGGCCGCGAGTTCGGTGTCGAGATCGGCGGGAATCCGGCCCGCTACGGTGACGTCGTTGCTCATGCGGTCACTGTGCGCCCTCAACGGCGGTTGAGGTCAACCGTTGTGGCGCCTGACACACCTATGCCATCGGGCGAATCGCCGGTAACTTCCCGCGCCCGAAGTATGACCCCTGTCACAGAACGGTACGGTCGTCCAGGGGATTTCCCTCAAAAGTGCGGGAAATATCTCCTTGCGGTCGGAACGACCCCCCTGACATGGCACAATAGGCGCATGCACGCAACTGGAGTACGACTCGTGGCCCGTCGCCACGTCGACTTCCAGCGTGTCTGCAGCGCCTGTTGTCGGCCCGGTTTCCACCGGTAGCGCAGCGGCGTCCGCCCGGGAATCTCCCGGTGCCTTCGACTTTCATCGGCCCGCTGACCACCTGACGCGAGCCAGCCCCTCGCGCCTTCAGCACGGATGTTCACCCACCCCCGCAGGAGCGACCCCACATGACGTCGAGCACCGACGCCGGTTCGACCGAACAGTCGACGGCGCAGGCCCGTCCCGAGCGCCCGGTCACCGAGCGCCGCGTCCGGCCCGACCGTCCGCGCCCCGAAGGCGCGGTCGCGCCGCGCGAGCGCACCGGCAAGCCGGTCCGCCGCCGCTCCGAAGGCCAGTGGGCCCTCGGTTACCGCGAACCGCTCAACCCGAACGAGCAGTCCAAGAAGGACGACAATCCGCTCAATGTGCGGGCCAGGATCGAGAACATCTACGCCAAGGGCGGCTTCGACTCGATCGACAAAGCCGACCTGCGTGGCCGTTTCCGCTGGTGGGGTCTCTACACCCAGCGTGAAGAGGGCTACGACGGCACCTGGACCGACGACGACAACATCGACCTGCTCGAAGCCAAGTACTTCATGATGCGGGTGCGCTGCGACGGTGGCGCGCTCAATGCCGCCCAGCTGCGCACCATCGGCCAGATCTCCACCGAGTTCGGTCGCGACACCGCCGACCTGTCGGACCGCGAGAACGTCCAGTACCACTGGATCGAGGTCGAGAACGTCCCGGAGATCTGGCGTCGGCTGGAATCGGTCGGCTTGCACACCACCGAGGCGTGCGGCGACTGCCCGCGCGTGATCCTCGGTTCGCCGCTGGCCGGTGAGTCGCTCGACGAGATCATCGACCCGACGCCAGCGATCGACGAGATCGTCAAGCGCTACATCGGGAAGAAGGAGTACTCCAACCTCCCCCGCAAGTTCAAGACCGCGATCTCGGGTCAGCAGGACGTGGTGCACGAGATCAACGACGTCGCGTTCGTCGGTGTGAACCACCCCGAGCACGGGCCCGGCCTGGACCTGTGGGTCGGCGGCGGTCTGTCGACCAACCCGATGCTGGCCAAGCGGGTCGGCGCGTGGGTGCCGCTCGACGAGGTCCCCGACGTCTGGGAAGCCGTGGTGTCGCTGTTCCGCGACTACGGTTACCGCCGCCTGCGCACCAAGGCGCGCCTGAAGTTCCTGATCAAGGATTGGGGCATCGAGAAGTTCCGCCAGGTCCTCGAGGACGAGTACCTGAAGCGCAAGCTGATCGACGGTCCCGCCCCGGAGCAGCCGGCCAAGCCGATCGACCACGTGGGCGTGCAGAAGCTGCGCAACGGCCTCAATGCCGTCGGCTTCTCCCCCATCGCCGGTCGGGTCTCGGGCACCATCCTGAGCAAGGTCGCCGACGCCGCCGAGAAGTACGGCTCGGACCGCATCCGGTTCACCCCGTACCAGAAGCTGATCGTCCTCGACATCGCCGACGACCAGGTCGACGCCCTGATCGACGAACTGGAACCGCTCGGCCTGCAGGCACGTCCATCGGTCTGGCGGCGAAACCTGCTCGCGTGCAGCGGCATCGAGTTCTGCAAGCTGTCGTTCGTCGAGACCCGCAAGCGCTCCCAGGTGCTCGCCCCCGAGCTCGAGCAGCGCCTGGCCGACATCAACGCGCAGCTCGACGTGCCGATCACCATCAACATCAACGGCTGCCCGAACTCCTGCGGCCGGTCCCAGATCGCCGATATCGGCTTCAAGGGTCAGCTCGTCGACGACGGCAACGGGAATCAGGTCGAGGGCTTCCAGGTTCACCTGGGTGGCAGCCTCGGCCTGGACAGCGGGTTCGGCCGCAAGCTGCGTCAGCACAAGGTGACCAGTGTCGAGCTCGGCGACTACATCGAGCGAGTCGTGCGCAACTTCGTCAAGAACCGCGAAGACGGTGAACGCTTCGCGGTGTGGGCGGTTCGCGCCGACGAGGCCGACCTCCGTTAGTGGATGAGGAGATCTCAACTGTGACAACGAATCTCGCCGCCAAGCTGTCCGAAGACGAACTGCGCGCGCTCGCCGAGCAGGGCGCGGCCGAATTGGGCCCCGACGCCTCGGCCGCCGACCTGATCGCCTGGACCGACCGCACTTTCGGCAACAACTACATCGTCGCCTCCAACATGCAGGACGGCGTGCTGGTGCACCTGGCCGCGCAGACCCGCCCCGGCGTCGATGTGCTGTTCCTCGACACCGGCTACCACTTCGCCGAGACCATCGGCACCCGTGACGCGGTCGAGGCCGTGTACGGGGTGAACGTGATCAACGTGCGCCCCGAGCACAGTGTCGCCGAACAGGACGAGCTGCTCGGCAAGGACCTGTTCGCCCGCGACGCCGCCGAATGCTGCCGGTTGCGCAAGGTGGTTCCGCTGAAGAAGTCGCTGGCGGGCTACAACGCGTGGGTCACCGGCATCCGCCGCGTCGAGGCACCCACCCGCGCCAACGCACCGCTGATCTCCTTCGACGAAGCCTTCGGCCTGGTGAAGATCAACCCGATCGCACCGTGGTCCGACGACGAGATGCAGGCCTACATCGAGGCCAACGGCATCCTCGTCAATCCCCTGGTGGAGGAGGGTTACCCGTCCATCGGCTGCGCACCGTGCACGCGCAAGCCCGAGCCGGGGTCCGATCCGCGCAGCGGCCGCTGGGCCGGTCTGGCCAAGACCGAGTGCGGATTGCACCAATCATGACCGTCACCACCTCTGGGAGTGAGCCTGTGAGTACCCACACCACCGAACGCGACCTCGGCCTGACCGAGTTCGACACCCTCGCGGCGCTGGAATCCGAGGCGATCCACATTTTCCGTGAGGTCGCGGGCGAGTTCGAGCGGCCGGTGATCCTGTTCTCCGGCGGCAAGGACTCCACGGTGCTGCTGCACCTGGCGCTCAAGGCCTTCTGGCCCGCGCCGCTGCCGTTCGCGCTGCTGCACGTCGACACCGGGCACAACCTCGACGAGGTGCTCGAGTTCCGCGACAAGGTGGTGGAGAAGTACGGCCTGCGCCTGCACGTGGCCTCGGTCGAGGAGTACCTGGCCGACGGTCGCCTCACCGAGCGCCCCGACGGCATCCGCAACCCGCTGCAGACCGTTCCGCTGCTCGACGCCATCACCGAACACCGCTTCGACGCGGTGTTCGGCGGTGGTCGCCGCGACGAGGAGCGTTCGCGCGCCAAGGAGCGGATCTTCTCCCTGCGCAACGCCTTCGGCCAGTGGGATCCCAAGCGGCAGCGTCCCGAGCTGTGGAACCTCTACAACGGCAAGCACGCGCCGGGTGAGCACGTGCGCGTGTTCCCGCTGAGCAACTGGACCGAGCTCGACATCTGGCGCTACATCGCCCGCGAGGACATCGACCTGGCCTCGATCTACTACGCCCACCAGCGCCCGGTGTACCAGCGCGACGGTATGTGGATGACCCCCGGCGTATGGGGCGGCCCGAACGAGAACGAGGTCCTCGAGACCCGCTCCGTGCGCTACCGCACCGTCGGTGACGGTTCGACCACCGGCGCCATCATCTCCGACGCCGCCGACAACGAGGCCATCCTGGCCGAGGTCGCCGCGTCCCGGCTGACCGAGCGTGGTGCCACCCGTGGCGACGACCGCGTCTCCGAGGCCGCCATGGAAGACCGCAAGCGAGAGGGTTATTTCTGATATGTCCGACCTATTGAGGCTGGCCACCGCCGGTTCTGTCGACGACGGCAAGTCCACCCTGGTCGGACGGCTGCTCTACGACACGAAGTCCGTGCTGGCCGATCAGATCGACGCCGTGACCCGCGCCTCGGTCGACAAGGGTCTGTCGACCCCCGACCTGTCGCTGCTCGTCGACGGCCTGCGTGCCGAGCGTGAGCAGGGGATCACCATCGACGTGGCCTACCGCTACTTCGCCACGCCCAAGCGCTCGTTCGTGCTCGCCGACACCCCCGGCCACGTGCAGTACACCCGCAACACCGTGTCGGGCGCGTCCACCGCGCAGCTGGTGATCCTGCTGACCGACGCGCGCAAGGGCGTCATCGAGCAGACCCGTCGCCACGCCGCGGTGCTGGCGCTGCTCGGGGTGCCGAAGCTGGTGCTGGCGGTGAACAAGATCGACCTGGTCGACAATCCGGCCGAGGTGTTCGCCGAGATCTCCGCGGAGTTCAACTCGCTGACCTCGAAGCTGGGCTGGGCCGACGAGGACGTCCTCGAGATCCCGGTGTCGGCGCTGCACGGCGACAATATCGCCAGCCGCTCCGAGAACACCCCGTACTACGACGGTCCCTCGCTGATCGAGCACCTGGAATCGGTTCCGGTGGACGCGGATTCGACGGGCACGCACGCGCTGGGGCTGCGGTTCCCGGTGCAGTACGTGATCCGTCCGCGCACCGCCGAGTACCCCGATTACCGTGGGTACGCCGGTCAGATCGCGGCCGGTTCGGTGTCGCCCGGCGACGAGATCGTGGTGCTCCCCTCGGGCATCCGGACTACCGTCGAGCGCATCGATACCCCCGACGGTGAGCTGGCCGTCGCGCAGGTGGGGCGCAGTGTGACGCTGATCCTGGCCGACGAGGTCGACATCTCGCGTGGCGACATCATCGCCTCGGTCGCCGACGCCCCGGAGGCGATCGACACCTTCGACGCCACCGTCTGCTGGCTCGGCGACAAGCCGCTGCGTCCCGGCGCGCGACTGCTGCTCAAGCACGGCGCCAAGACCACGCAGGCGATCGTCGGCGCGCTGGTGGAGCGATTCGACGAGCAAACGCTCACCGCACAGCCGAGCCCGGAGACGTTGGAGCTCAACGACATCGGACGGGTGTCGCTGCGGCTGGCCGAACCGATCCCGGCCGACGACTACCGCACCAACCGGCACACCGGTTCGTTCCTGCTGATCGATCCCGCCGGTGGCAACACCCTCGCGGCCGGCCTGGTCGGCGATGTGCTGACCTCGGTCGAGGTCGGTACCACGGTCTGATGACACGCTCGCTCGTCCCGCCGCGCGGTGCCGTTCCGGTGCCGCGCGGCGGAGGCGGGCCCGCACTGATCGCGGTGGCCCACGGCAGCCGTGATCCGCGTTCGGCGACGACGATGGCGGCGGTGGTCGCCTCGGTCGCCGCATCCCGACCGGATCTGACGGTCCGGTTGGCTTTCCTCGACCTCAGCGCGCCCTCGCTCGACCAGGTCGTCGACGAGCTCGCCGCGCTCGGACATCGCGATGTGGTCGTTGTTCCGCTGTTGCTGGGCAACGCTTTTCACGCACGAGTCGATCTGCCCGCCCTCCTGGCGGAGTCCGCGAACAGGCACCCGCTGGTGCGCCTGACCCAGACCGATGTGCTCGGGGCGGATTCGCGATTGATCGCGGCGCTTGCCGACAGGGTCGCCGGGGTGTCGGTGGGTTTCCCTGTGCCAGAGCCTGTTTCGATGCACCTGCGGACGACACCGGCAGCTCTTTCGCGCGAAAGCGGCCGTGCCGCCGTGGGGGTCGCGGTTGCCGCTGTCGGATCTCGTGACGAATCGGCGAATCGCCGGACCGCCGCCGTGGCTCGACGACTTGCCGTGACGACCGGGCTTCGCACCGAAATGTGCTTTGCGACAGTCGCACCCAGCATCAGCGTGGCGGTCGACCGCTTACACGCGTGCGGAGTCGAACAGGTCGTCGTCGCGCCGTGGTTCCTTGCACCGGGGCTGCTCACCGACCGCCTGCTCCACCATGCGCCGCGCCTCGTGCACGCCGATGTCATCGGCCCGCACCCCGCGCTCACCGAGGTGATCTGGTCCCGCTACGACGCGGCGATCGCGACAGATCTCGAACTCTCCGCCTGACGAATCCCCCGGCGCACCGCCGACGGAGCTGGTCACGCACGATTTCCGCGCCGACCTTGGGCGCACAGCGTCCGCAGACACCTCCGGGCACTCTCGCCTGCGCATACCTCGCGCCATCGACACCTCGCCTGCATCTCCCGAAGGGCTCCCGAAGCCAGCTGCGCTAGTGCGCCAGATCACACTCTCATCCCTTTGCCATATACCCCTGGGGGGTATAAATTCGTGTCAACGCACCAGGGATCAGAGAGGCAAGACGATGACCATCAACTCCCACACCGCCCACAACACGAACGCTCTCGGCACCACTCCCGAAAGCGCTGCGGCACAACACACCTCACACCTCGGTTCGCACGGCGAACACGCCGCCCACAGCGCCCACGGCCATGCCGAACACCGCACTCAGGTGCAACGTGAATCGCACGCAGGACACGGGGACCGCGCACATGCGGCGCAGCCGGCCCACGCGGATCACGTCGACCACGCGGCACACAGCAGCCACGGCAACCTCGCGCCAACCGGTGCGCATTCCGGCCATGGTGGACATGGCACCGACGCAGTCGCAGCACCGCAGGGGAATCATGCCGCTCACGGCGACCACGGGGCGCACGCTGCCGGACTTCCCGGCGGGCTGCGGATCACCCAGGACGGGTACACCCTCGATCTGGAGACCACCGTTGCTCGGCCGGGCGTGATCGACTTCCGGTTCCGGATTCTCGGGCCCGACGGATCGGCGGTGACCGAGTTCGATCCCATCCACGATCGCGAACTGCACCTGATCGTGGCGCGGCGTGAGCTGACCGGGTTCTGGCATGTGCATCCGCGCCGGGAGACCGACGGCACCTGGACGATCCAGCTGGAACTGCCGGAGGCGGGCGCCTACCGGGTGTTCACCGATATCGCGCCGCGCGCTCTCGGCCGCACCATCACTCTCGGAGCGGACCTGGCCATCGCCGGTCACTACGCACCGCAGCAGGTCCCGGCGGTGAATCGCAGCACGGAGGTCGACGGGTACACCGTGACCGTCGACGGCGAATTGCGCGCCGAGGGAGATCTGCTCACCCTCACGGTGCACAAGGACGGTGCGCCGGTCACCGATCTGCAGCCCTACCTGGCAGCTTTCGGTCACCTGGTGATCCTGCGGGCGGGCGACCTCGCCTACGTCCACGTGCACCCCAACGGTGAGCCCAACGACGGCATCACGCCTTCCGGACCCGAAATCTCCTTTCACACCGCCGTCCCCGGGCCGGGCACCTACCGCCTGTTCCTCGATTTCAAGCACGACGACACGGTGCGGACCGCCGCTTTCACCCTCACCGCTCAGCACCACTGAGAGCTGCTTCGACGCCCGGGGCGCGACATACCGCGTCGGGCGAACTGCCGTCACACGACCTCCCCATGTGCCGGGCTCGGTACCGGCTCGTCGCGTTTTCCACCCTCGCCGATCCTGCTCGAAGCCACCGGCGAACCATCGGACGACAGCCTTGACATCAACCACGCTCGAGGTTTCACGATGACCTCATGAGCATCCTGTTTCACAACACCATGCGGATCACCGAAGGGCACACCGAGGAGTTCGGCGCGGCGGTGCGGCGCGCTGTGGCCTTCGTCCGAGAGCACGGACCGCAGCTGATGGTGCAGGTCTTTCTCGATGCCGAGGCCGGGATGGCGCACAGCTTCCAGCTCTATCCCGACTCGGAAGCGGTTCTCGCGCACTGGCAGATGTCGGACCCTTACATTCAGGACGTGATGGCGCACTGCACCATCGAGTCGTTCGAGACTTTCGGGGAGATGTCGGACGCCGTACTCGAGGGATTGCGGTCGGGTCCGGTCGGAGCGGTGACCGTGCGACCGCTATTGACCGGGTTCACCAGGTTGTGAGCTGTTGGCGCGCACCAGTTCCGCACCGATAGCCGCCAATTCGGCTTTCACCTCGGCGGGATCGAGTACCTCCACGTCGCCCGCCCAGCCCGCGAGCTGGCGGGCGACCATCTCGGGGGTGTCGGCGGTGATCTCGGCCAGCACGCGACCGTCGTCGGTGCTGCCGACCAGGGTGCAGTTGCGGCCCTGCTGATCGGCGAGGATAGGAGCCAGCCGCTCGGACACCGCCACCCGGGCGGCGACGGCCGAGCGGCGTTGCTCCATCCGGTCGACCACCCGGGACCACACGGCGTGCAGGTCGAAGTCGGCTGGTCGCTCGGCGGGTTCGTCCAGGACGGTCACCGCGCCGATGCGGTCGAGACGGAAGGTGCGCTGCCCTCGCTCGGTCCCCGCGAGCAGGTACCAGATCGTTTCCTTCTCGACCAGGCCCCACGGGTCGACGGTGCGCATCGTGCGCTGCCCTGCCCGCGCGTATTCGATGCGGACACGTCGTCGATCCACCACGGCGCGCTGCAACGTGTCGAGGACGGCGGGTGGTTGCGGCTCGGGCCTTCCCCAGCGCGCCGGGTCGACGACCACCGCGTCGGCGGCTGCCGCGGCGTCGGCACGGAAGGTCTGCGGCAAGGCCCGGACCAGTTTGCGCAATGCGGACTTCACCTCGGGAGCCGCGGCGGCCGCCGGGCCCGCGAGCAGGAACAGCGCCCTGGTCTCCCCGGCCGTGAGTCCGGACAGGTCGGTGCGCGCGCCACCGATCAGCGACCACCCACCTCCGCGTCCGGCTTGCGGATACACCGGAATGCCCGCCGCCGAGAGGGCCTCGAGGTCGCGGCGAGCCGTCGCCACCGACACCTCGAGTTCGGCGGCGACCTCGGCCGCCGTCACCCGGCCTCGCGCCTGCATGAACAACAGGGTCGCTACCAATCGGTCCGCTCGCATACCCACGATTCTGCCGAAGAAAGTGCTCATTCGGTGAGCACTTTGCCTGGCAGAGTTCAGGGAAACACCAGAACACCGACCCAGGAGCAGACATGTTGCGCGGAATGGCCACCACCACCTACTACGCCGACGACCTCACCGCCGCCAAGGACTGGTACACCGAATTCCTCGGCCTCGCACCGTATTACGAGGTGCCGGGCGGCTACTACGAGTTCCGGCTCGGCCCGGGGCAGGACGAACTCGGCATCATCAACCGGGCCTACGCGCCGGCCGGTGCCCGCAATGCGCCCGGTGGCGGCGGAATCGTGTACTGGCACGTCGACGATCTCGCCGCCACCCTCACCCGGCTGCTGGAACTCGGCGCCACCGAATACGAACCCGTCACCGAGCACGGTGACGGAGCGGGTTTCGTGACGGCGTCGGTCCTCGATCCTTTCGGCAACGTCCTCGGCATCATGTACAACCCGCATTTCGTGGCGATGACGGCCGCACGGGCGGCGGCGCCGAGCTCCTGAGCTCAGAACCAGCGCTCGAGGACGGTGGCGACACCGTCCTCGGTGACGTGACCGGTGACCTCGTCGGCCATGGCGAGCACGTCGTCGGGTGAGCCCGTCATGGCAACCGAATGTGCCGCCCAACGCAGCATTTCGCGATCGTTGAAGCCGTCGCCGATGGCGAGAGTCGCCGAGGCCTCGACGCCGAGAGCGCACCGGAGGCGTTCCAGCGCCCAGCCCTTCGACACGCCACGACGTGAGACGGTGAGCCACGGCCCGAATTCACCGTGGACCCAGGAGGTCTCGGGCACCACGAGGCTGTCGAGCTGGCGCACCATCTCCGCGACGTCGCCACCGGGCCACCATCCGTTGAGACGGGGCGTGGGTTCGCTGCTGAGCATGTGGTGGTCGACGAGCTGGAAATCGCCGATCGAGTACTCCCCCGGACTGTGGCCCGTTGCCCAGATACCGACGCCGACCCGCTCGGCGGCGAAGATCATCTCGGGAAACAGCGCGCGCAACGCGCCGACGGCGGGTGCCGGGTCGAACAGTTCCACCGCGACGGGTTCACCACATGCCACGTCGATCTGCACCGCACCGTTGGAACACAGCGCGTGCCCCTCGATGAGCCCGAGTTCGCGCAATACCGGCCGGGTGGTGAGCACAGTCCGCCCGGTCGTCACCACCACATGCGACCCCGCGGCCACCGCCGCCCGCACTGCCGCGACCACCCGCCCGCTGATGGGGCAACCGGACTCCAGCAAAGTCCCGTCGATATCGAGCGCGATCAGTTTCGGCGCTCCCCCGAGTGCAGCCATTCACCCATTCTGCCCCGCTGCCACCCCGATCCGCCCAGGAATTCACTGCCCTTGACGCACCCTTGCTCCAGCCCGCGCAGCCGAATCCTCTCTACCCCTTGGCCTCTCAGCAGCTCGGCGCGCGCCCAACGGTACATCTGGCAGCCGTAGCGGAACCCGGACGCAGATCCGTACAGCGTCGGATCACCTAGACGCTCGGCCCAGAAGTTTGCCGAGAGGGTCACCGGTGTCGGTGCGCGGCAACAGGCGCGTATAACGTCTGAGCGCAATGCGTTACAGCCCAAGGGCTTTCAACCACGTGCTACGCAGATCGAGTATTCCGCCACCGCTCAATGCCTGCGCCGCTCGACGTAATGCCTGCCGCCGCTCGACGTAACGCCTCCCTCCGCGCGGCGTCTGCCGCTCGACGTAATGTCTGCCGCAGCCCGACGTCGACCTCAGCGGCGCGAACCGCCGCCGTCTCCACCGCCGTCGCCGCCGGACGAGCCACCGGAGTCGCTGCCGCCGGAGGTACCACCCGAAGTCGAACCACCGGAGGTACCACCCGAAGTCGAACCACCTGAGGTGCCACCCGAAGTCGAACCACCCGACGTGCCGCCCGACGTCGAGCCACCGGATGTGGAGCCACCGGAAGTTCCGCCCGATGTGGATCCGCCGGAGCTGCTGTCACCGGACGTGCCCCCGGAGCTGGAGCCGCCGGAGTCACCACCCGAGGCGCCACCCGTGGAACCGCCTGCGTCCGAACCGCCGGAGGTCCCACCGGATGTTCCGCCGGCAGTCCCACCCGACGCGCCACCGGATGTCCCGCCGGAGACCCCGCCCGACGTGCCGCCGGTCGTGCCGCCCGTCGACGCACCCGAATCGGTGCCGCCGGTGCCACCCGGATAACCGCCGGACGTGCCGCCGGACGGGATGCCGCCGGTACCACCGGGGTTGTACGGGTTGTCGGAAGTCCCCGCACCGCTGCCGATTCCGTCGGACACGCCGATATCGATGCCACCCGTGGCGGGAGGCGAGATGTCGGGAGCACTGGTGCCGGGAGCCGGAAGGGAGGTGTCACCGGGAATGGTCGGAGCCCCGGTGGAGGGAATTCCGGAATCGGGCGATCCCGCCGAGGGGACACCGGCGATCGGGCCTGGGTCGGTGATCGGGCCGGGGCCGGGGTTGGTGATGGGCCCGGGGCCGGAGCCGGGGTTGGTCGGCGACTCGGCAGAAGGCTTGTCGAACGGCAGCGGGTTGACGAAGTGGGCGGGGTCGCCGTAGGACGTGCGGGCCAGGACCGGGGAACGGCAGTCGCCGCCGCCGGCCCGGAACCGTTCGCCGCCCTCGGATTCCGCCTGCGATGCCCCACGCTCGGGTGCCCCCGACGCCGCACCGACGATCATTTCGTACGCGGTGCGTGCGGCCGCGCTGACGACGCGCACCTTGCCGGTGACCGGGTCGATGGTGTTGACCAGTCCCGTGGTCTGGGCGGCAAGCAGGTCGGCGCTCATGTCGTAGAGCAGGGCGTCGGCGGGGGCGCCGAGGGCGGGGAACCGTTCGAGGACGGGTGTCAGGCCGGGATCGAACGGGCTGCCGAACACCGTCATCGCCGACATCGCGAGCGCGGAAACCACGGCGGCGCTGGAGAAGACGGCTACGTGCGGCGCCGAGTTGCCGCTCTGCTGCACCGGCGCGAAGGTGCGGGCGGCCAAGGCGGCCGCGCCCGCCGCGACGACCTGCCCCGGATCGGCCACGGTCACCAGGGGCACGCCGAGCTCGGCGAGGGTGCGCGCCACCTCCGGCGGCCGCGTGGCCCCACCGACGAGCAGGATGCGCGAGATATCGGCCAGCCGCAGGCCCGCGGCGGCAACGGTTTTGCTGACCAGCGGGAAGGTGTCGCGAATGTGTTCGGCGCGCAGGCTGTCGGTGTTCACCATCGAGGTGAGTGTCGCCGTAGCGCGGCCGTTGCGTGACTCGACGGCGTACCGGGCGACCATCTCGCCCAGCGGCTTTCCGCCGAAGTCGGTGGAGCGCGCGGGCGTGCCGACCATCGGGTGGTGCGGCCAGTCGGGACCGACGCGCAGCACGGTCAGGTCGAGGCTGTTGGCGCCCAGGTCGTAAACGAGTACGAAACCCCGTGCGAGCGGCCCGTGTTCGACTTCGAGCCATTCGGCGGCGGCCACCGGTTCGGGCACGAGCAGCACCTGACCGGCACCCGCCAGGTGTAATGCCTGCCCGAGCAGGGCGACCTGCTTCTCGGTGTAGGTGGCCGGGTAGGTGAGCACCACCCCGGCGGTCGGCTCGGCCAGTTCGATGAGCCCCGTGGCAACGGCGGCGATCAGGTTGGTGGCGGAGTAGAAGCGCCCCGCGATCACCATCGGCTCCGGTTCGCGGCTCAGGTCCGCGAAATCCGTGATCGCCGAGGAGAATTCGTTGATCGCGCCGATGCGGGGGCGGCCCGCTTCGTCGAATGTGAGGGCGGTACGGCGTGTGCGTACCGTCGGCTTGGCCGGATCCTCGGCGACAACCGCCGAAATCGCATTGACCGTGCCGATGCTCAAACCCAGACCTCTGGTCATTGTTTTGCTATCCCGTCAACGCACCGTGACCACGTCCAGCACGCGAGCGCACTCATGTGGCCGCGGTCGTCTTCCAAACAGCTCGCCTAGATTAACGGCAACATGGCCGAATTGCTGTGAGATTGATACCCGACACTCCACCTCGGATGCAAAGGGCCGCATATTCCCAGGTAGAACCCTATGCGCTTGAACGTCCAGTCCCCTGAACGTCCGCGCGAGCGCTTACAGACTCCGAGAAGCAGCTACCCGGGAGTAATCGCCCGAAGGCGTCCGAAAATACATTCTTCCGGTTTGTTATCACGGCAATGACAGTAATTACCGACCGGTAATCAATTCATTTACTGCGAGTTCGCATACACGTACCGAGAAAACCAAAAGCTCGATTTGTATAACCCCCGGAAAGCGTGACATGTCAACGCAACGGCCGAAACCCGCCAGCACGCACCGCTCCCCGACGGTTGACTCGAAGTCCGGGAGGCCGATCCACACGGGCTCCGAAACATCAAGGGAGAGAAGGTACTACGCATGTCCACTCGTTTCGCCGACCAGGTCGTCCTCGTCACCGGCGCCAGCTCCGGCGTCGGCAAGGCGGTGGCGCTGCGGGTCGCGGCCGAGGGTGCGGCCGTCGTGCTCGGCGCCCGTGGCAAGGACCAAGGCGAGCAGGTCGCCGAGCAGATCCGGGCCGAGGGCGGGCGCGCGCTGTTCGTGCCGACCGACGTCACCGTCGACGCCGATGTCGAGCGGCTCACCCAGGCCGCGCTCACCGAGTACGGCAGGCTCGACGCCGCCTTCAACAACGCGGGCGCGGTGAACGCCTTCGGGCCGGTCGCCGAGATCGGCGACGATGCCTGGCGCGCCGACCTGGAACTGAACCTCACCGGCGTGTTCTACGGCTTGCGGCACCAGGTCCCCGCGATCGTCGCCTCCGGCGGAGGCGCCATCCTGAACAACGCCTCCAACCTCGGCGTGGTCGGGATGGCCTCGGTGGCACCCTATGTGGCGGCCAAGCACGGCGTCGTCGGGCTGACGAAATCGGTGGCGCTGGAAACCGCGGCTGCCGGTGTGCGGGTGAACGCGTTGGTCTCCGGCGCGGTCGACACCCCGGCGTTCCGCGCGTCGATGGGCGCCACTCCCGAGGGAGAGGCGGCGATCGCGGCGTTGCACCCGATCGGACGCATCGCGCAGCCCGCCGAGATCGCGGCGCTGTGCGCGTTCCTGCTCAGCGCCGAGGCCTCGTTCGTCACGGGCGCCGCGGTGACCGTCGACGGCGGCTTCACCGCACAGTGAGCACCGCTCGGTGAGAACGCCGAAGGCCCGCCACACCGCGCAGTCGGTGTAACGGGCCTTCGGCTGTTCGATCAGCCGCGAGCGAGCAGGCGCTTGATGCCGCCGCTCGCCGCGCGCGGTGCGGCGGCCCCACCGGCCACCGCCTGCGGACGACGCGAACGCACCAGCTTGTCGAACTCGCCCGCAGCACGCGCCGGATCACGCAGCGCCCCCCGGTTGAAGTCGTCCGCGAGCTGCTGCACGGTTTCCTGTGCACAGGACTTGTTGGTGCCGATGAACCCGGTGGGACCGCGCTTGATCCAACCGGTCACATACGTTCCCGGCACGACATCGCCACCGGGAGCGTCGAGCACCCGGCCCGCCTCGTTCGGGATCACGCCGCGCGCGTCGTCGAACGGCAGGTCCTTGGTCGGCACACCTCGATAACCCACCGAGGTGAGCACGACGCCCGCTTCCAGCAGTTCGGTGTCGCCGGTCGGCACCGCGCTGGTGCGACCTTCGGCGTCGGTGACCAGCTCGTTGCGCTCGACCCGCACGCCGGTCACCGTCTCGGCGCCGAGGATCTCCACCGGCGAGGACAGGTACCGGAACACGATGCGCTTGCGGTCACCGAACGGGCGCTGCGCCACGCTGTGCAGCAGACGCAGTTTCTGCTCCACCTTGTAGGGCAGTTCCGGCGTCACCGGGGGCAGCTCGCCCTCGATCGCGATGTCGATATCGGCGGCCAGCAGACCCACGAACTCGGGCACCGTGAACGCCGACTCGGCCGGACCACGGCGGCCGAGCACGACGACCTCTTCGATCTTGCTCTCGCGCAACGCCTTCAGGGCGTAGGGCGCGATGTCGGTATCGGCGAGGGTGGCCGGGTCGACGGTCAGGATGCGAGCCACGTCGAGGGCGACGTTGCCGTTGCCGACGATCACGACGCGCTTCTGGTTCAGATCGAACCGATCCTCGGCGTGGTCGGGATGACCGTTGTACCAGGCGACGAAGTCGGTGGCCGACACGTTGCCGGGCAGCCCCTCACCGGGGATGTTCAGCTTGCGATCCGCCGACGCGCCGACCGCGTAGATCACCGCGTGGAAGTGCTCGAGCAGTTCGGCGTGGCTGATGTGCGTGCCGATCTCGACATCGAGGTAGGTGCCGAAGTCGTCCTGTTTCGACATCACGTCGAACAGGTCGGCCACCTTGCGGGTGCGTTTGTGGTCGGGGGCGACGCCGAGACGGGCCAGGCCGTAGGCCTGCGGCAACCGGTCGAACATGGTCACCGCCACCCGGGGCTGGGTGAGCAGCTCGTCGGCGGCGTACATCGCCGACGGTCCCGACCCGACGATCGCCACCCGCAGCGGCGAGCGCTCGGTGTCGATGGCGGGCGGCATCACCGGGGCGGCCAGCGTGGGACGCGAGCGCTGTACCCGGTAGAAGTCGGCGTTGATCTCGATGAAGGGCTTCTGCTCTTCGGTGAGTTTCTTCGAGGAGGTGATCGCGTCGACCGGGCACGCGGTGGCACAGGCGCCGCAGTCCACACACGCGGCCGGGTCGACGTAGAGCATCTCCGCCGTACGGAAGTCCGGCTCATCCGGAGTCGGATGAATGCAGTTCACCGGGCATGCGTAGACGCACGAGGCGTCGCTACAGCACGACTGGGTTACAACGTAGGGCATCTATTTATCGTCTCAGGCAGCGTGCTTCGCGGAGCGCTTGGGCTCGGACCGGTAGCGGCTCGACGGACCATCGATGCCGAGCAGCTTCCAGACCTTCTTGGCGACCGGGTTCATCAGACCGATCTCCTCGGCCAGGGCGCGCACATCGATGAAATAGTCCGCGAAGACCTGCTTGGCCTCCTTGGAGCCGTAGAACAGTTCCTTGCGGACCGCCGTGGGCATCTCGAACTGCTTGAAGAAGGTCTTCGGCGGGGTCGCGATAGCACGGCCGAGCACGAACATGACGATCGGCATCGCGATCGACAGCACGAACTTGTTGACCGCGGGCTGGGCGGGCACGTTCTTCTTCAAGAACTCATGGGCGAAGGAGATGTGGCGAGCTTCCTCGGCCACATGGATCGCCATCACGCCGCGCATGATCGGGTGGATGTCGTCACCCGAACGCAGGATGTCCTTCTGGATGTGGTCGATCGGCTCCTCACCGGCGAGCACGGCCATGAAGAAGAAGTTCGGCAACAACGCACCGGCCGGGGCGGCCAGGTGACGCAGCTGACGCACGAGCGGGTTCATACCCGGCACGTCGGCGACCCGGTTCACCATCTCCTGGAACATCAGGGTGTGGTTGTGCTCTTCGATCATCTCGTGCGAGCAGTACCGGAATTCCGG
>NZ_JBFAKI010000010.1:0-237671 GCF_040655675.1 Nocardia sp. NPDC050378 | reverse complement strand
TGGAAGCACGGTAACGTGTGGAGGTGACCGGTACTAATAGGCCGAGGGCTTACTATCGAAGGTGTTACGCGTCCACTGTGCGGTATCTGAAACAACACACAGATCACCGAGACAACAATTCATGAGCCCTGTGGGGTGTGTGGGTTGTGGCTCTCTGTGTGGATAGTTTCATAGTGTTACGGCGGTTATAGCGGTGGGGAAACGCCCGGTCCCATTCCGAACCCGGAAGCTAAGGCCACCTGCGCCGATGGTACTGCACTCGACAGGGTGTGGGAGAGTAGGACACCGCCGGACAATCATTCACGAAAGCCCTCTGACTACGGTCAGGGGGCTTTCGTCGTATCTGGACCGAATTCAGCCGCCTGCAACGGCCGGAATAATCATTACCTCGGTTCCTTTCTGGACCGCAGTTTCCTGGCCGTTGAGAGTCCGGCATTCGTCACCGTCGACATAGAAGTTCACATACCGGCGCAGCACTCCGCGTTCATCGCGCAAGCGCCGTTCCAGCCCCGGATACTGCTCGCGCAGCACATCGAGCACCTGGCGCAGATCGGCCCCGTCGATGTCGAGTTCCCTTGCGCCGTCGACGTATGTGCGAAGCACCGACGGCAGACAGACGCGCGCCACGGCCTTATCCGATCACCGCGGCGCGCACACAGAGCACGTCCGGCAGCTTGTCGGCCACCAGCCGCCAGTGATCGCCTTCGTCCGCACTGCAGTACACCTCGCCGTTGCGGGTGCCGAAGTAGATGCCGGTCGGGTCGGCATCGTCAGCACACATGGCATCACGCATCACCGCCGCCCAGAACGGGACCTCCGGCAGCCCATCGCTGAGCGCCGACCAGGTCTGCCCACCGTCCTCACTGCGGTACACGGCGCACTTCGCGTCTGGCGGAAATCGAAAGCGATCCATGTCCGCGACCAGCGGAAACGTGTAGATCACGCCGGGCCGCCGAGGATGCGCGACGATCGGGAATCCGAAATTCGACGGCGGCAGCCCACCATCGATCGATTGCCAGCGCTTCCCGGCATCGGTACTACGGAACACCCCACCGTGGTTCTGCAGATACATCGTGTCGGGATCCGCGGCATCGAGCGCCACCTTGTGCACGCACTGCCCCCATTCCGGTAACTCTCCCGGCATGAAGTCCGCTGTGACCCCCTTGTTCGTGGGTCGCCACGATTCCCCGCCGTCGGTGGTCTGATACACCCCGCCGGTCGACATCGCGACAGCCATCCGCTGGGTATCCGCAGGATGCGGAAGGATCGTATGCAGTGCGAGCCCGCCGCCCCCCGGTTGCCATTGCGTCCGATGCGGGTGGTCCCACAGTCCGCGCACCAGCTCGAAATTGCGCCCGCCGTCCTCGGAACGGAACAATGCCGACGGCTCGACGCCCGCGTACACCACATCCGGCTCCGCCTCGGTCGCCGGCTTGATCTGCCAAACCCCTTGCAGCGCAGCATCTGTGTCGTCCGGAAACGCCAGCGGCGCGTCGTCCGGCTCACTCCACGTCTGCCCGAGATCGTCGCTGACCACCATCGTCGGACCGAAGTGACTGTTCAACACTCCCGCCAGCACTCGCGGCGTCCCCGATCGCGTGTCGATCGCCAACGCCTTCACATCGGCAACCGGAAACTGCGGCGGCGACACCTCCCAGGTCTTGCGCCCGTCCCGGCTCCGTGCCAGAAACAGCCCCTTACGAGTCCCTATCCCGAGCAACACGTCCATCGCAGACCTCCAGGTGGTCACCGCAACGCTGACGGATCCCGACGTTACTCCTCGACACCGACAAGCCGAAGAGATCGCGTAGAGCGGTCCGAATTGCTCTACGAGTGTTCCGACCCGCACCGCCGGAGGTGATACGCGACACGCTCACCTGCCCGATTGTGCCCTCGAGCGGGGCGAATGATTGTCGGCATCGATTCGATCGATTCGCGCACCGGCTGGTCGGCTGACAGGATCAGCCTCGCAATATGGGCCAGGTGGCTGCATTCGCCGAATGGCTCGCACTCCGGCCCGGGTAGAGATGTGGTCGGAAAGGAACGCCGGGGTTGACGACGGATGCGCGAGCCGAAGTGGGAAACTTCCTTCTCGGAGACCGGTTCGCTTGTTTGGCGGGTCGCTCCGCCTGGCGCCAGGGCGGAATCACCCATTGCCACTACGACGTGCTCGGCGGCGAAGAATCCGCCCGCCTGATGGCAGCTGACCTCGCGGAATTCGTCGGTGCCGCGGACTGGAGCTCACGAAAGTTCACCAGCTTCATCGCCACCTTCGAACAGCCCCGCGGCGTCGACGAACTCCGCTTCGAAGAGCTCCTGTGGCAGCACCTGCAGCTCCTCCACGAGGCCGACGCGCAACGCTTCGCCTGGGCAGACGGCTGCTCCTCCGACCCCCAGTCCGAAGAATTCAAATACAGCGTCGCCGGCCACAAATTCTTCGTGATCGGCCTCCACGAAACCCACCGCCGCCTCGGCCGCCGCCCACCCTTCCCCATGCTGGCCTTCAACTCCCACGATCAGTTCGCGCGAATCAAGGCCGACGGTATGTGGGACCGCCTGGCGGACAAGATCCGCAAACAAGACATCATGCTCCAGGGCGACATCAACCCGAACCTCATGGAGTACGAAACCCTCTCCGAAGCCCGCCGCTACTCCGGCCGCCCCAAGCCTCTCGACTGGCAATGCCCGTTCAGTGCTCGTCCGGCGCTGGAAAGTGCAGAGGCTCAGCCCGCCTGAAATGCCTGACTGCGCGATTACCCCGCCGACTATTGTGCGAGAGTGACCGCCACCTTGCTGTTCTGCTGCGACCCGCTGAACCCGCGAAAGGTCGACGACCACTTCGCCGAGCAAGCCGTGAGCGCACGAGCCGCGGGTGCAGCTGTCGCACTGCTGGACCACGACGCGCTGCTCACCGGTGACGTCGATGCTGCCGTCCGCCGTGTGGCTCGAGACAGCGGAGAGCTGTGGTATCGGGGCTGGATGATCCCAACGCAGCGATATCGCGAACTGGCCCAAGCGCTTTCATCCCGCGGCTGCAGCCTGGCCGTCTCACCGGACCAGTACGCCTCAGCCCACGAACTGCCTGGTTGGTATCCCTCGTTCGAGGAGTTGACGCCGCGAACTGTCTGGTCGGCGTCAAGCCCCGGCGAGATCCCCGATGAATCGGCACTCGCACAGTTGGTCGCGCCGCTCAGGGACGGCGCGGGGGTCGTCAAGGACTATGTGAAGTCACGCAAGCACGAGTGGGACACCGCCTGCTTCATTCCCGACCTGCGGGATTCCGCGAACCTGAGACGGGTCGTCGAAAAATTCGTCGAACTGCAGGGAGAGTTCTTGGCAGGTGGCCTCGTGGTGCGAGAGTTCGAAGACTTCTCAGACACGACGGGCGGCCCCGCATCGGAGGCCCGAGTCTGGTGGCTCGACGCCGAACCCATCCTCATCGGCCCGCACCCCGACAACCCGGCAGTCCACGTCGAACCGGACCTGACCGCAATAGCGCCGACCGTCTCCCGCTTCGGTCGCCGCTTCATCACCACCGACGTCGCCCGTCGTGTCGACGGGATGTGGCGGGTGATCGAAGTAGGCGACGCCCAGGTCAGCGACCTACCCTCAACCGTCGACCCTGCCGTGCTGATCGGTCCGCTCGTCAGCCGGTGACAGGGTCCGTCCGGTTCAACTCCCGCCCGCATCAAACCCGACGGCTTGTGGACCGCCCGGCGGGACAGATCCGCAAGCAGCTGGCCTGACCTAGGCCTCGGTAATCCGAACTGCTGCTGAGGCTCGGCAACTCAGCCGAGCAGGAACGTCATGGTAGGGAACGCGATAGTGGTGGCTCCCGCAAAGATGAACGTCCCGACTCGGTTCGTAGGGAGCTTGGTGAATACTGTTGCGGCCCAGCAGTAGAGGCCGAAGGAAATCATCAAGGAGCCCCAGACGACAAGCGCCCTGCTCCTGACTTCACCAAGCTCGGTGAGCTGCCCTTCGTCGAACATCAGGGCAAGGATTATCACGGTGAGCCCGGCCGCTGATCCCAGTGCGAAAACTGCGGCACCCGCCGAACTGTTCATGGATATCGGTGCCGAGGGTGCTGTGATGATCTTCTGTGGATCCGTGTGATGCGACCCGGCCCCGTGACACAGCATGTCGAAAACTGTCGCCGGGTTGACCCAATGTCGGACCTCGTTCTGCACGCGGACCAGAGCTTCGACGGCCTGCGCGGTTGCGTAGGTGGTGACAATGCCTTCACGGCAAGTCCGAAAGGCACCATAGTCTTTGTGGGTTCGAGACGACTGCTGAAAGTCGAGCAACTCGACGAGGGCGTTCCTGAAATGTTTGGTGAAATATGAGTCGATCATTCGCGGTTGCGAGAGCAGCGACGGGCTGCTGGAGGGTCGAGTGATACCAGGTTTGACCTACTGAGCCGCGGTGGATGTTCTCCTCCTCGAGGGTTCCGGGCGAAGTTTCCAGGTAGTCGAGGATTCGGTCGATGGTCATTTTGTGAGCACGCTCGAGTCGGGCGCCGCCTAGCGCGGCGACCGCAGGGTTACCGAGAAGTTGTGCAATGTGCGCGGCGGCATGGTTCGACGTGGCTCGCGAATCATCGTCCAACACCGCAGCGACGAGGAACGAGATCGCGCGGGCCGACGCTGCTGTCGCTACGGCATCCGACGCGGGAAACTCTATGAGCGCTTGCACGGCCGCCGTCGTAGCTGTCACTGATATCGGCGCAACTCCCTCCGACAGTGCCCAGCCGCCAGTCCCTTCGTCCTGCGAACCGAGCAATGCGCCCCGTGAAGCGACAACTTCTGCCGCGTCCAGAGGTTCGCCGAGACAGCGCAACGCGCGCAAACGCCAAGCGGCATCAATCGGCGCCTGAAACACCTTCGATCATGCTTGCCGACGAGGAAGTCCACCCCGGATCCAGGCGTGAGCTATCCGTGTGGAATCCGTGGACGTTGTCCTGGCTTCCAAACATACAAACGTCGACCCGCATGCCTGTATATGACCTCGATGTCGTGTGCATGAGGACTCCATTGTTGTTCGCTCCTGGAACGATGAAATCTGCGAACTCGACTTTCCCTGATCCGTATGCGAATTGTTTGGGTGGGTGCCCTTGGGTGATTGAGGCGGGACTCAGACCCTTTATGAGATTATTCGCCTCGAAAATGAAATTTCTGGACGGAGTGGAAGGAGAGTTCACCGTTCCAGAAACGACCTTCGGTACGCCGATCGTCAAGGAACCGGGTCTACGGTTGTCCAGTGTTACACCGTTGTCCGCAGCGGCCTTCAGGATCGACCGCTCCGGCCAGTAGAGGAAGCGACCGACGTGGCCAGGAATAGGAGTCATTGCGCGCCGTCCAAACTAGTGGAGGTTGGTGAGGTCATGAACGTCGGGACCTTGCGCGGGATAGACAGGCAGATTCCTCCGGGAGGGTGAAGTATCGGCAGCCATGGCTGTGTGTCATAGGCGTACCTTAACGAGTCGATCCGACGTGTTGCTTCGATTCCGACTGGGACGCATGGGTAGGGGGCCGGTGTGGTGTTTGGAACCTGTTTTAACGCGGTCTACACATGCGGGCGCTGGCACCGTTCCCGGCCGATCCAGGCCGTCGATCATGACCCGGTCGAAGTCGATCAACCTGGCGGCGTTGCTGCGATCACGGGCCACCTGGTGCATCACCTCGAGCCCCCGGGCGGCTTGTCAGTCCCCTAATCTACGCCAACACATCAGTGTTTCCGCTGGCTTTGCTGAGAGTAGCGGCTCGATAACGGCCCAGAGCGTATCGTCCATGATCCACGACGCTGCCAGGACAAACATATTGCACGACAAGAGGTCTCGCCGTCAGTGGGCCGAACTTGTTAGAAGTTATTCGGCAAGGAGATATTCCGGTGGATCGCGGCGAAGGGAGGTCCTCGATGGAACCAGACCGAATGATCAGGAGACGTGGATCGAAATCTTGCCGTCGAGTACTCGGCGAGCGCCGTCGAGATCGGCGAGCCGGGCGGAGACCGTTGCGGCGGCCAGTGTGGCGGGGAGGACTTCTGAGAACTTCAGTCCGCGGGCGGCTCGTTCGTCGGAAGCGGGGAGGATCAGGGTCGCGTTCGGGGCGCGGCGCTCGGCTACGGCGTCACGCCACAGGCCGGGCGTCAGGTCGGGGCGTAGGCGGATGCTGAAGTCGTTGGGGCGCTGGGTGGGATCGACGACGGTGGGTAGGGAGGCTGCGAGGGTGGCGTTGGCGCGGAATCCGGCCCAGGTCCACCAGCGCACGGCGTCGCCGTCACGTTCGATCACGGTGGATTCGCCGGTGGTGACGTGGACGGCTTCGGTGGCGCGGATGTCGGCGAGTTGGGCGCGGGCGCGTTTGGTCAGAGTGACCGGGGGGTCGGTGGTGAGGAGGGTGTCGCGGATCGCACGTGTCAGTTCGAACGAGAGGCCACGGAGGCCGATGTTCGACCATTTCGCCACGCCACCGGATTCCGCGGGTTCGACGAACGCCCGACGGCGTGACCAGTCGATGTAGGTGACGTGCCAGCTTCGGCCTGCCAGGAGCAGGAGACGGGGGCCGGGGCGGTCGTCGGTCAGAACCGAGGGGTCGGTATGGCCGATTTCCTGACGGCCCGCGAGAACGGTGAATTGTGGGGGGGCGGTGAAGGCCGCGGTGAGTTCGAGGAAATGCCTTTTGCCGAAACGCTTTTCGGCTTCGGGGCCGATATGGAGCAGGCCGCCGTCCTCGTCGAGATGGCCCTGTTCCACCAGGTGGTGCAGGATCGGCGCCGCAGTGGTGTCGAACGGGTGGAGTCCGTTCCATTCCCGGGACCAGATCCGGTCCCCGATGGAGTGCTGCTGCAGCGTCACAGCGAGGAGTTGCTGTGCAACCAGGTGGCGCGGCTCCGGTGGCGGGATGATCGGCTCGACCCAGCCCCGGCTCCAGAGCAGCAGCAGCCCGGCGGCTTGGACGAGCGCGTCGTCGGTCGTTGTGAGGAACAGGCAGTTACGTGTGCTTCCCGCTCGACGTCCGGTACGCCCGATGCGTTGCAGAAACGATGCGACAGTGCTCGGTGAATCGATCTGAATGACTCGGTCCAGGTCGCCGACGTCGATCCCCAATTCCAGGGTGGAGGTGGACACGATCACGCAATCGCGCGCTTCCGCGAAGGCTTGTTCGGCTCGGGCCCGTTCATCCACGGACAGTGAGGCGTGAGAGAGGAACACGGTCACGCCACGGGTGCGTAGTGCCGCACCTAGTTCTTCGACTTGGCGTCGCGAGTCGCAGAAAACCAGCCTCTTCTCGCCGCGGTGCAGAGAGGCGATCACTTTCGCCGCGTTCTCCAGTGACCCGACATAATCGAGTTCGACATCGCCGGGCGGGGGTGTTGCGGTCTGTCCGGGAACTGGCAAGGTGACGCCGGGCGCTATCACCCTGCCGGGCCGTCGGCCGGCACCTGAGCCCTGCAGCCAGGTCAGGAGTTCGTCCGGATTGCCCACCGTGGCGGACAGCCCGACTCGTTGGATCGGCCTACCTGTCACTCGTTGCAATCGTTCCAGAACTGCGAGCAGGTGCCAGCCACGATCGTCGCCGGCAAAGGCGTGCACTTCATCGATGACGACGGCACGGACATTGCCGAGTAGCTGGTTGTGGTCGGTCTTTGTACCGATCAGCATGGCTTCCAACGACTCCGGCGTGGTGAGCAGGATGTCGGGGTGCTCACGTCGGATCCGGTCGCGCCGAGAGTTCGTCACATCCCCATGCCAGAGTTCCGCGCGGCGCCCGAGCCACTGCGCGTAGCCGTCGACCCGCGTGACGAGATTGTTCAGCAGGGCTTTCAGCGGGCACAAGTACAGGATCGATACGCCGGTCCATCGCTGCTTGGCCATGGCGCTGAGCAGCGGAAAGCAAGCTGCTTCTGTTTTGCCGCCCGCTGTCGGTGCGAGCAGGACGACATCGTCACCGTCGAGCACCGGAGCGATCGCGTCGCGTTGCAGGGGCCGTAACCCGGGCCAACCGAGGGTGTTGACGATGTGGTGTAGGACAACAGGATCGAGCCGATCCCATACTTCCTCGGTCACAGGTCGAGGTCGATGTCGTCGGCGCTGACCAGGTTGCGCTCGCTGTCGGTCAACTCGGCGGCGTTGACGGTCAGCTTGTAGTGTGCGCGCGGGTCGAAGTCGGGGAACTGGTCGATACGGTCCAACACATCCCCAACCAGTTTCTTCAGAAACAGGCGAGGTGCGATCCCGACTTTGCCGCCGAGGGTTCCGCCGACAGCATGGGCCAGATCCGCGATATAGGCGTTGTCGGCGACTTCACGGATTCGGTCGGGGTGGGAGCTGCCCTCGGCATAGAGATCGCGAATGGTGATTCCCAGTGCGACAAGCGATTCCATGGTGAACCCGGGCAGTCGCAATTGCACGGCTCTGGGGTTGTCGAAACGGGGGTCGGTGGTGAAGTCGGTGGCGAGGCGCTGGGCGAGGGGCGCGAGACGCTGCACGCCCTGTTGGCCGTCGTAGAACGCCGGTGTCCCGGTGATGAGTAGGTAGAGGCCGGGGAACCGGCCGGAATGGACTTCGTCGATGAGTTGTCGGAGCGCGTTGAGCGCCTTGTCGCGCGCGTCCGAGCGCACGCGCTGCAGAGTCTCCACTTCGTCGAGGACGAGGAGCAGTCCGCGATGGCCGCTGTCGCGCAGCACGGTGAGCAAGCCCTGAAGGAAACCGAGGGCCCCGAAATGATCGAGTTCGCCGCGGACACCCGCGGCGCGGCGTGCGGCCGCGGCGACATTCGGTTGACCACCCAGCCATGCCAGAATCGCCGCGGCGGTCGCTTCATCGTTGTCAATGGCAGCCCGGTGATAGCCGCGGAGCGCGGTCGCGAAGGCGGGGGCGTGCCGCGAAACCTCGATCAGGCGTGCGGTCATCAATTCGCCGACGGCCTCGGGAAGAGCGTCCTCTTCGGTACCGGCGGCGAGCGCGTCTTCTTCCAGGGCATAGAACCAGGCGTCGACGACGGGGCGCAGCGCGCTAGGGGGAAAGCTCGCGGTGGCGAGTTGTTCGGTGACTCGGCGATAGACGGTTTCCAGCTTGTGCAGTGGAGTCTCTGTTTCCGAGATCTGGACCTCGGCGACCGCGAAGCTCTTCTTGCGGGCACGTTCTCCCAGCCATCGCGAGAAGAACGTCTTGCCCGAGCCGTATTCACCACGGACGGCCTTGAATACCGCGCCGCCGGAAGCGACCGTATCCAATTCGACATCGAGCGCGGCTTCGAACCGGTCGAGTCCGGTCGCCAGCAGGTCCAGTCCGTTGCCGGGTACGGCGCCACGACGCAAGGCATCGATGACGTCACGGCGGCGGACTGCGCTGACCGGGGTGGGGACGCTGCTCACCACGGTGATCTTGCCACGAGCCGAAATAGACCGGCTACGTCCGCGTCCCGCGCCGGGCGCGTAGTCGCGTGATGAACTGCCCAACGCTGCGGAGGCTTCGTGTCGCAGTGTGGACGTCAGGGCGTTGCGGTGACTGAAAAGTCTTGCTAGGCAGAGCATTTCATGTTCACGTAGATTCTTGTCGTGAGGGAATCGTTTCGTGCGACAGCCGATGAGATCGCCAAGTACAAGCCGCATGGTTCGCGGGCAGAAGTTTTGCTTTCGACGATGCTCGCCGAGCATCTCGGTGGCGGAAAGTCGATGAAGCGGTCGTGGGACGCCAGCCTGCCGGTGTTCGCGCAACGGCTCGTTGACGCCGGCCTCGGCGACATCGACATGCTGATCGAGTATCCGATGCCGGAGACCGCCAAGTCGGCGGCCGACGTCGTACTCGCCGGGATCGACCCACGCGACGGCACTCGGATCTACTTCGTCGTCGAGCTCAAGCAGTGGAGCATTACGCGGCCGGCTTGGGAAAGTGCTCAGTTCGTCGAGGTGGCGGGCTTACCGGTCCAGAATCATCCCATCGATCAGGTGCGCGGCTACTGCGAGTTCCTGACGAACTACGTCGCCGTACTGCACGGGCGATCGGAGTCGATTCACGGGTTGGTATACCTGCACAACGCGACGCGGGCGAGCGTGCGCAATCTCTTCGACCGGGCACCTGACAGGTCCGGTCAGCTGTTCACCTCGAGTGAGGATGCGGCGCTCGTCGCCTACCTCCGTGAGCGGATCGCGCCAGCACCGGAGGTTGTCGACGAGCTGTTGAGCAGCGATATCCGCCGTTGTGGCGGATTCTTCGATACCGCTGGCGAGATACTTCGCGGTCGTTCCACGATCGCGCTGTTGGACAATCAGCGACTCGCCGTCGCGGCTGTCCTGAACGAGATCGAACAGGCTGCCGCGCCATCGAATACCAGGAAGCGGCTGGTGGTTGTCACCGGTGGGCCCGGAAGCGGGAAGAGCGCGATCGCGCTCGACATCATGAACAGGTTGCGGGATACGCGCCATAGTGTGGTCCACGCGACCGGGTCGGGCGCGTTCACCACCACGTTACGCAAGTACTCGGACAAACGAGGTGCAGAGGTGAACGCGCTGTTCACCTACTTCATGCGGATCTACAACAACCACAGGGCCACCGGAGTCGAGGTACTGATCTGCGACGAGGCGCACCGGGTGCGCCGTGTCTCGGATGGTCCGCGCGTCAAGAAGTCCGGTCTGTCACAGATCGACGAACTGGTCAGTTGTGCGCGCGTGCCGGTGTTCTTTCTCGACGAACAACAGGCTGTGCGTCCCGACGAGGTCGGCACGATGAAGATGATCAGGGAGTACGCCGACCATCACGGCATTCAAGTCCGTCATGTCGAGCTGGAGGACCAGTTTCGTTGTGGTGCGAGCGCGGACTACCTCGACTGGGTGAGCAGTCTGCTGGGACTACGCGCGGGCGCCTATCCGACGTCGTGGCGTGGCGACGGCTTCGATGTGCGCATCGCGTCGACACCACAGAAGATGGAGGACTTCCTGAAGTCGCGAGTCGCCGCCGGTGAGACCGCGCGCATCACGGCGGGTTTCTGCTGGGAGTGGAACGAGCCGCTGGATGACCGGACACTGCCCGCTGACGTCGTGATCGGTAGCTGGGCGCGACCCTGGAACAAGAAGGGGCCCACGGTGGTGCCCTCGGCGCCGCACTCGGAGTACTGGGCGACGGATCCGCGCGGATTCGGGCAGATCGGCTGCACTTATACCGCGCAGGGCTTCGAGTTCGACTGGGCCGGAGTGATTCTCGGGCCCGATATCGCCCTCGGCGTCGATGGCCGGTTGGACGTCGACGCCACGAAGAACTGCGACAAGCCGCTCAAGGGAACCAAGAACAAGCCGGTCTTCGACGAGGACGCCGAGCGACTCATCCGCAACGCCTACTACGTGCTGTTGACCCGAGGCCTGCGCGGCGTGGTGATCTACGCGACCGACCCCGACCTTCGAGATCTGTTGCACGAGCTGGTCAAGGTCGGTCCGCGACGACGGGCGTCGGGTAGCGTCGTCGAGCTATGACTGAAACGCGGTGACGTGCGGCGTCGGGACGCACGTCACCGCACGCCGAACTGAGCGCGAAGCAATCCGACATTCAGGCGTAGGGTGCGGCCGTCGGCCAGGGTTTCCAGGACCTGGATGCCGTCGACGTTGAGCAGTTGGCCGAGGATCGCCGCGAAACCGTTCGCCCGGTTCGGCGGGTCGCCGACCCGTTGCGCCAGCGCGGTGGTTGATTGCGGGCTGTCGAGCAGCGCCCGGATCGCCTTCTCCAGCTTCGCGTTGGTCGGTTTGCGCGCGAGCTGTTCGAGCTGGGCAGCGAACACGTCCGAGGCGAGCAGGCTGGTCACCAGATCCGCCGCGGGCGTGGCGGAGCGGACGAGCGGTCCGCTTGCGGGCAGGGGGATGTCCAGGCTGATCTGCGCCTGGGCGTCTTCGGCGATACGGGTGGTGACACGTTTGGTCGCCTTCTTGACGACCGTCGGGGTTGGTGGCGCGGTCAGGACGTCGGTCTCGCCGGTCCACCAGGTCGGGCGCTGGTCACCGAGTTCGTGCCAGCCCTGCGGGCGTTCGGCGCCGTAGGGGAGGAAAGCCAGGACTGGGATCGTCATCTCGGCCAGCGAGGCGCCGCCGTGATAACCGGCTTTCTGGGCGGTGTAGCGGGTGTCGTTGTCCCACAGGGCGACGATCGACGCACCCGGCTCCGGCCAGACCACGCGTGGACCGCGCAGCAGGATCTCGGACTCGTCGCGTCGGTCGAATTCCGCGCCGGGCAGGCGATGACGGGCCGATTCGATGTCGGTCGCCGCGATGGTCGAGCTGTGCCGGTCGATGACGTGCCCGTGGTCGCTGGTGATCAGGACGGCCATGCCCTGAGCGGTCGCCGCCGAGGCCAGCGCCCGCAGGTCACCGATCTCGCGGGCTTCCCACCCGGAGTCATCGAGCTTGGCTTCCTTGCCGAGGCGGTCGTCGATGGTGTTGAGCACGACCGCGACATGGCAGTCCGGGTCCACGAGCGCGGCGCTGAGCTCGGCGCCGAAGCGTTCGCCCGGCTTGCTACGCAGATCGGCCTTGTGGAAGACGGCCGCGCGCTTCGCGCCCCAGAACGAATGCGCGGGGAAGAGTTTCTGCTCGGTCTTCTGATCGCCCTTCATGAGTTTCCCGGCGAACAACGAGGTCCGCGAGACGGCGGTCAGACTCGGCAGCGCGGCGACCATGCACCGGCGGCGGTCGTCACCGTCCGGCAGCGGATCGTGTTCGGCGAAGCTGGCGCGCAGTTCGCCTGCCAGTTCGGTGGCGATGGACGCGCTCATGCCGTCGACGACGATCAGTAGCACGCGGTGTGACGCGGCCAGAGGACGAACGACACGGTGGAGAAAGGTCTCCACCGTCAACAACGATTGCGGTGCGGTTCCCGATTCGGTCCACACCGCCAGGTTCTTGGCGAACTCGCGATCGAATTCACGGCGGAGGGCCCGGGCTCGGGTGGTGATGCTGTCGTAGGCGACGCGCAGGGCAGGGTCGTCGTCACCGCCCGCGTCGAGGTAGTCCAGGGCCCGATCGGCCCAGGCCGTGCTGCGCATCTGCCGATTCAGGGCCGCGCCGACACTGTCGTCGACGGTGGGGTCCGGGTCGGTGGCCAGCCACCGGCTGAGACGTTGGGCCATCCGGACTCGAGTGATGCGCACTCGGTGGTCGGCGGCGAGGTCGTGGTCGCGCAACGCCGCGACAGCCCGATCGATTTCGGCGGCATCGCCGCGACCGAGCGCATGGCCGGCTGCGGTGAACCTGGCTTCGAGTCCGGCAGCGAGCAACGGGCTCTGGGCCGCGGCTTCATGTGCGCCGAACTGGCGAACCAGTTGATCAGACTGTGCGAGTACAGTTTTCGCGGCTTTGTGGGCGGCCAGGGCGATGTCGTCGGCCTCGTCGTGGAGTTCGGTGGCGGTACGTGCCTTAACCAGGAGATCGCGAATGTAGTCCTCGCAGGTACGGCCGTAACTCGCGAGCAGACGATCGAGGGCTTCGCCTTGGACCGGAGGGCGGTCGCCGAGCCAGCGCTCGACGCGGCCCCGGGCCTGGTAGACCGTGTGGTCAGGGGTGGCGTGTTGCCACAGGGCCGCGCAAACGAGGCCGTAGGCGAGCGCTTCGGGACCGTGCCCGGCCATCGTGAGCGCGGCGACGGCCGTGCCCGTGCCGCCGGATTGTTCGGGACTGCTGAGGAATTCGATGATGCCGGCACGCTCGGGAGCTCGTAGGTCGAGTAGCTGTTCGGCCGCGCCCGGTTGTTGGGTCCACTGCAGCAGGCTGACGGGGTCGATGCGATCGGAACCGGATTGGATGCGCAGGCGTCGGCTGGTCAGCGCGGTGAGCGCGGCGACGCGAGACAGTACCCGCCCTGTCGTCGAGGCAGGCCACCCGCTGGGGCCCGCCGCGTCGAGTAGTGCTTCGCAAGCCCAGCTCGCACGCTTGAGCAGTGGGTCGACGGCGGTGGCGCCGAACGATTCGCGGACGATGTCCCAGCGGTCGACCGTGTGCACACGGCCACGGTAGGTGCGCGCGAGGATCGCCGGGTCGAGGTCGTGTTCCTCGACATCGGTGAGCACCACTAGGACTCGGGGGTCGGGAGCGATCTCGCGGGCGTGTGCGAGGACGATTTCGTGCACCGCCAGTGGCGATGCGGCGAAAGAGATTCGGGCTCGACGTCCCTCGGCGAGTGGAAGAACGTCATCGCCGCTCCAGGACGGTTCACCACGTAGCAGAACGATGACCGGTCCGCCCGGCGTGGTGAGCTCGGTCTGTAGCCTTTTGTGGGCCGAAAGGTATTGGGCCACAGTCGCCTTCGACAGGCGCAAGGTAGTGGGTTCGGTGGTAGTGGTCATTCGACGATCCGCCAGCTGATCTCGATGCGGGCTGTGGGTTCGAGCGCCACCAGCTCACTCAGCTGATCGGCGAAACGACCGACGGCTTCGCTTGCCGTTGTGGTGTAGATGCCCGAGCGCTGCTTGGTGTGATCGATGTGCGGTTTGGTCAGCTGGATGTCATCGAGCAGTTCCGGCGCCACCGTGACCGGCTTCTCCGGGGTGGCCGGGTTCGCGGCTGTGGCCTGTTCGGCGATCCGCTGTTCGTCCCGACGCTGTTCGGCTCTGCGTTGTTCGAGGATTCGCCGGTTCAGCGCGGTGACCCCCGTGGCCGCGGTGCGCAGGGCGTCGACCAGGTTGGCCGAGCGCTGATCGGCGCGGGCCGCGGTGCGCAGTGAGTCGAGCAGCGCGGCGCCTTCGGGGCCGAGCAGGGTCGCGTCCTCCAGGCTGTGCCATGCGGCATTCGCCAGGGCGGAGATCACCTGATCGGCCGACTTGATCGACGTCGCATAGCGATCGGCATTGACCTCGCCCAGGTCGAACTGGGCGAGCGCCTCGACCGCCTTCTTGGCACCGGCGGACCCGCCGGTGCCCGCGCCGGCGAGCGTGGCGAGCAGTTCGAGCGAGCGTCGAGCCAGCGGCAGTCGTTCACCGGCGACACTGTCGTCGAGCTGGAGGAACTCCGCGCGCTTCTCCAATTGTTCGACCAGACGAGCGGCCGAGTCGTGGTATTTGGTTGCGGCGCTGTTGATCTGACGCGCGAACTGCTGCACCGGTCCGCCGCGCAGCAGCGTCGGCGCCTTCTCGCCGAAGATGATCTCGAACCGCTGACGGGCGGCCGCGAAATCCGATTCGCTCGGCAGTGGCTGCGTGCGCAACGCGTCGCCGTTCTGGATCTTGGTGAGTTCGGGGGTGTCGATCGGTACCCCGCCGCGCACCCAGATGCGGTCGTCCATCTCGGCGAACGACGCGATCACCAAGTTGGCGATATGGGGTTCGAGGCCACGCGGCTGAGGCTTGTCGATCCAGCCGTTGAGGGAAATGACCGAGAGGTCACCGGTGCTGCCCGCGTTCTGGGCGAGACGACGGAAGTGGTCGGCCCAGCGCTTGGACAGCTCGAAGTAGGCCTCTTTCTGCTGACCCAAGCCGAGCGGCTCGGCGATGCGGCGCATGAGTGTGCGCTCCTTGGCCGGTACCTCGAAGCGCCCGTCACGCGCTTCAGCGGCGCCCTTCACCTGGGCGAGTACGGTTTTCGCATCGCTCGGTTTCACGGCGATGCCGGTGTGGTCCGGGTCGAGGTCGGGGTGTTCGGGGAACTGGTGGGCCAGGAGCTTGCCCGCGAGGTTGCGGATGGCGTCGTGCAGCGACTGACCGATCGAGACGGTGAGACCGTCGATGTCGGGCAGCGGATGGAACAGCTCACCCAGGTCGTTGGTCACGTCCTCGGGTTTGCGTTCAGCAAGGCCGTAGGCCTGTTTGAACGTGGCGAGCACGCGCTGACGCAGGACCTCGCGCTGCGACTCCAGCAGCTGTTTGGCGCTGGCTCGGTTGTCGGGGTTGAGGTGCTGGGCGTACTGGGTGTCGAACCGGTACGGGTCGGCGAGGGCCTTGGTGATGACGAGCAGGCGCCGGAAATCCTCCCAGCGGGGTTTGGTCAGGTGGGTGGGCAGCCACGCGACGGTGTTGGGATGGTTATCGCCCTGCTCTTCCTTGAGGAGCCGGATCCGGTGGGCGTCTTCGATCGGGGTGTGCGCTCCCTCGTCGTAGGGCAGGTCGATGACGATGCGCCACCGGCCCGGGTAGACCGGCTGCAGATCGTGGTTGGGCATGGCGTCGTCGTCGCTGACATTGCCGAAGATCACTTCCGCGGTGCGCTGAGAACCGCGCCAGACGAAACGTAGTTCGTCGGCGTCGAGGCGGGCGCTGGCGCGGTCGAGACCGAACTCTTCGGCGAGCAAGTCGCGGGCGAGGGCGAGCCGGTTCGCCGGATTGTCATTGACCTGGGCGTTCGCGATCACCGACTCCACATCGACGCCCGAAAGCTCCAAGCGCACACCTGGATTGGCGTCGGTGCCGGTGGGCTTGATCTCCGGGAAGCGACCGGCCCATTCGCTGATCATGTCCTTGATCACGCCCTCTTCGCGGCCCGGGATCATGGTGGTGATCGAGCCGTAGTTGAGGGCGCCGAGGCGGCGAATGGTCAAGTCCCGCAGGGCGGGAACGCTGGGCGCGAGGGCGGCGAGCAGCACCGTGCAGGCGAGTCGATTCTGGCCGACGAACTTCTTGCAATTGCCGAGGAGTTTGGCGTCGGTGATGGTGTCGCGCCGGTTGATGTAGGCGTCGACGTCGTCCTCGGTGACCTCGCACGTGCTGAGCAGGTACGGACGCAGTCTTGTCTTGTACAGCTTGTCGGCGGCGTCGAACAGCACCTTCTTGTCGGCGACGAACGGACGGTCGCCACCGCGGGTGAGCTGCTCGTAGAGGTCCCCGAGGGGAACCAGGTCACCGAGGCGCAGCTCGTTGCGGTGGTCGGCCAGCAGCTGGCCCATGAGCTTCAGGCCGGTGCGGGAGCGCTGCAGGGCTGCGGAGATGTGGACCAGGGTGTCGAGGAAAGCGGGGGAGAACGGGTAGCTCAGCCGGAACGATGCCTCGTCGGCACCGGTGGTGGACTCGTCGGACCCCAGCAGGGTGTCCCATACCTTTGGGCTGAGCTTTCTGGTCCGTTCGAACGCCGCGTCGAACTGGGCGATCGCCGCCTCATCGCGAGGCTTGAGCAGACGCGCGTGGGCGATCTGGGGCAGGTTGCGGTCTTCGAGGCTGATCAGGTCGAAGCGGCCGGACGCGTGGTTGAGGGCGTCCTGAATCGCGGATTCGGCCGCGCCCGCGAGTTCTTCGCCCACGAGTTCACGGAGGTCGCGCTGGCGGGCGATGAACGAGATGATCGGGATGGCCCGGCGGGCGTCGCCGCCTTCACGGAAGTTGGTGATCTTGCTTGCCTCGCGGGCGACGCGCTTCTCGTCGTGGATGAGGCTGGCCAGCCAGAGGATCAGCTCGTCGAGGAACAGGATGATGCCGTCGTAGCCGAGCGACTTCGCGTGCGCGGCAATGACACTGAGGCCCTTGTCGAGGGAGATGAAACCGGTCTCGTCCTCGGCGGCCTGCTGCATGAATCCGGGCAGCAGGGTGTTGCTCGCGTCGCTGACCAGCTTGGCGCGCAGCTCCTGCGGGGTGGTGGGGTCGATCAGGTTGATGCGTCCGCCGTCGTGGACCTCGGCCGCGGCCAGGGCGGTATCGAGCTTCTCGGTGGTCCAGAAGGCTTTGGGGTCACCCCATTCGTCGTCGCCTTCGGCGGCGTGATCACGGTTGAGGGCGGTGAGGAACGCGTCCTCGCCCATCGTGGTGCGCAGCGAGCGCAGGTTCGTGAACAGCGCGTCGGTGCGGTACACCGGCGGGATGATCGCCTCGGGATGCAGTTTGCGCACGAAGTCGACGTAACCGCCGAGCACCCGCTGCTCCATCGCCTTGGCATCGATCATGTGGTACGGCACCATCAGGAACTTCTTGCCGTCCGACAGCAGCCACTCGTGCTTGGTGAGCAACGGGTCGAACTCGCTGCGGGAACGGGCAACCGGGTTACCCGAGAGCAGGGCGTAGAGCACCGACATGAAGTGCGACTTACCGGCACCGAAAGAGCCGTGCAGGAACGCGGGCTTGGAGGTATTGCCGTCGAGCGCGGACTTGATCAGTGCCAGCGCCTCATCGAAGTTGCCGAGCAGACGCTCGGTGAGTACATAGTCCTCGACGGCCTTGGTCGAACCTTCCTCGGTGACCGCGTCGGCAAGGGTGAGCACATAATCCGAACCGGAGATGTTCTCCTTGATCTCGATGAGGTCGCGCAGAAGTGGGCGCTGGTCCATCAGTTATCCCCCTGGGGTGCTTCAGTTTTCTTCGTGGTGCGCTTGGTGGGTCCGCGGCGGCCGCGAGTGGCGGGTTGTGGGCGCCAGTTACGCAGATCGTCGTCGGTCAGGCCGTGTTCGTTCTGCCGGTCGTGACGGTCGCCTGCGAGGAAGGTCGAAGGGGCGATGCCGAAGTCCGGGTCGATCTCGTTGTGCCACTGGTCGAGCCATGGCTGCAGTTCGAGCAGGCCGGCCAGGAACGGGGTGATCTCTTCGGTGTTGAGGCTGTGCTCGGCCAGGTAGATGGCGATGGCCATGGCTTGTTCGCGGTGGTCCCAGCCGGCCCAGCCGTAGAGGTCGGGGGTGGCGGTGTTCGTCGAGCCGTAGGAGATGAAGCGTTCCTTGGGGACATCGAGTTTGCCTCGGGCCTGCCAGAAGGATGTGCGCAGGAAGTCTGCCGAGGTGTATTTGGGTGGGACCGGGATGGTCTTGCGGAAGTCGTTCTTGGCGGGGCCATCAGGCATGGCGTCTTCTTGGCGCTGCATGTCCCAAACCTGCTCCCAGTCCTTGCGCTTCTTCAGGCCGGAGGGCTTGTAGCGCAAGGCGGATACGAAGGGGACGTGCTGGTCGGTGATCAGATCGGCGACGACCTTGGACAGTTCTGTACGCGGAGCGTAGATCGCAGCGATGGAGGCGAAGCCCTCTTCTGCTGCGAGCCGGTCAGTGAGACGCGACAGTGTGAGAATTTGGGGTTGTGCGTTGTCGCTGAACCAGAGGTCGCGGAATTCGATACGATCCAGAAGCCATTCGCGAAGCGCCTTTTCTTGCAACGTGTCCCAACTCGGCGATTTCCAGCGGCGCTTGTACTCGGGTCGTTCGATCATGCCGATAGCGCGGTTCGTTTCAATCGTTTCAATTCTACGTTGAACGATCTGTTGGTAATCCTCCGGCCACGCGCTTGGAATATCAGTCGTAGGAGATGCGCCATTTCGGACAAACCACTCAGGTGAGGCTTCACCTCGCTCAACACGACGAGCAAGTACGATCTCGAATGCCCGCTCACCGCAATTTATCTCAGGCACGGATTCGGCTGGAACGGTAAGGGGGGAGTCTTGCAGTCCGTATGCGAAATACGTTTGCCAGTCGAGTTCTTCCTGAAGCGCAATGAGCTGTTTAAATGTTGACTCCCAAATAGTTCGCTCATTGCGAAGTATGGTCATGCTGGGTGTGCTGCGACTGGCAACTGACTGAGGTGTCGCGGCGGAAAGTTTCTGAGCAAGAGTGTCAATCCGCTTCGCGAGACTTGCGTCTATAATCGCTGGAATAGGTAGCTTCTCAAGGTTCGAGGCATTGAATGCGAACCGATGTTCCCAAAATTCATCAGAAATTCCACCGCCAATTCCTCCATTTCCCTTGTCGAAGCAATTCATTTTGAGCCAGAAGCAGGCGGTCGAGCTGTTCAGTAGTCCCAGTAGCTGCAGGTGCTCATCCTCGGTCGCATCTTCCGGCAACTTGATTACCGGTGCTGTCTGCTTGAAAACCTTGCCTCCGCGGTCGAGGACGAAATGGTTATGCGTAGCGACTTCTGCGAAAGTAATTGACCATCGGTTGGTGTTCTGATCCCTAGGGATTTGATGCCACTCTTGCCATGGGCGGTGATCGCTAAAATATGTTCCTCGCGTGAATGTGGCCCGATTTCCGAGCTCAGTTCGGAACGCCCACAAGTGCTTTGCGAGCCCAGGGTAATGGGCTAGCGGTTGCAGCTCCCGGTTCTCGTTGTACGGATGAAATACATAGTCACCTTCAGAGAAAGTGAAATCGCGGACCTCGTCACCTACAACCAGGCGACGGATGTAGTCATCCTCCGCGTGATTCCGTGCGAAGTACCGATAATTGGCGATCATTGCATCGTCCGAGCCAACTACGCCGTAGAACCCGATTCGTGTAATCTTTTGCAGCATCCTTGTAACTGCGATCTCGTTGATTATTTCGATCATCTCAGTGCCGCCGTCCGAAAGTATCCAGGGCTGTCTGCCGAAATGCCTTTTGCGGTCAAGATCGTCTACGGATACCCATTGGCTGGCGCTAGGAGAATCGTCTATTTGATCTACTATTGCGCGCCACACCAACCCCTTTTCGGGGTCTGCAGGCGCGCAAGGTTCTCCTTGCACACTTCGGACTGTGCGAATGGTAGACCCTCGACCGTTTCCGGCTCGCCGGGTGCCGACTAGGATCACTGTTGGAGTCCCATGGCCGGGTATATATGCGCCGGATGTGTCGATGACCTCGGTTAATTCGACGTCGTGCCCGAAAAAATCCTCGATGAGTTTTCTTCCGAACTCTCGCTTCATGAAAGAGTTCGCCGTAATCTGGCCGATCCTACCGTAGCCATTGCCGTCAGGGCTGCCGAGCTTGGCGAGCTCAAAGAACCTCTGAGCAAAAGGGACTGAGAGCGCGTATTTTCCGGAGCAAGCATCGTAAAGATTCCGGTATATCTCGTTAAGATTTTTGTCTTTGACAGTGATGTATGGCGGATTGCCGACTACAACGTGGTATCGACCCGTATCGAGGATTCCAGGATAGTTCTGCACATCCTCTGTAGCGTAGGAGAAATCCGCAAGCGGGTCACTACTGTCCCCTTCAAGGCTGAGTTCCAACTGCCGCGCCTTGATCAAGGAGTCTCCCACCGCCAGTTTGATCGGCCACTCATAACGAGCAGCATCAGCCAGGGTGCGCACGTTAGCAGCAGCCATGGCGGCGACGAGGAGACGGAAGCGGGCGATGGCGATGGCGAAGGGGTTGAGGTCGACGCCGTGGACGGATTCGAGGGCCGCTTTGACGCGTTCGTGGCGGTCCTTGGTGGGCTGATCGGTTGCCCAGCGCTCGTTCAATCGTTTGAACGCACCGAGGACGAAGTGGCCCGACCCGCACGTCGGGTCGATGAGTTTGATGTCCGCGTAACCGAATTCGCGGATGGCGGGTTCGAGGGTGCGGTCGAGGATGAATTCTTCGACGAATTCGGGGGTTTGGAGGAGGGCATAGTTTTTGCGGATGTCTTCGGAGAGGTCTTGGTAGAGGTCGCCGAGGAAGCGGGTGTCCCAGCCGTTGAGGCCCTCTTCGTCGAGGGGGTCGGTGAAGTTGTGGACCAGGGTGCCGTGTTCGTCGCGGGTGCGCCAGAAGTCGATGAGGTCGCGGGCGCCCTCGTGGGAGACCGGGATCTGGTAGAGGGCGTTGTGGGCGCGGTCGAAGAGAAGTTTGCCTGCTTGGCCTGCGCCGAGTTCGGCGAAGGACTGTTCGAGCCAACCTCGGTAGGTGGGGTCGGGGTCGGATTCGACGTAGGCGTCGTAGCGTGCCTGGGCGAGTTCGCGGCGGTCGTCGGTGGGACCGGTGAGGTAGGGCTCGGGGATGAGGCGGTTGTCTTCGCAGAAGCGGACGAAGACGGTGCCCAGAACCCAGGCGACGGCGACTTGGGTGATGCGTTCGTCGAGCCAGGAGGTTTCAGTGGCCGCGGTGCGGTTGAGTTTGCGGGCGTGGGCCCACTCGTCGTGCAGGCGCGCTTTCACCTCGGGGAGGGCGCGCAACTGCTGATTCAAGTCGGCCTCGACCGCGGTGACCTGCTTCTTCAGGTCGGCGAGCAGTGCTGCGCGGTCGATCATGCGGTGACTCCTGTATCGGTGACGGGGCTGGCGCGGTGGAGGTTGTTGATCCACGAGGTGGGCAATTGGATCCACTCGTTGAGGGCGGACTGGTACGGCACGGTGACCGCGCCGAGGTGCGGCGGCCGTGCGGGGTCGGGCTGCGGACACAACAACCACAGTCCGCCCCTGCCGCGGCGGGCCTGCTCGGCCAGACGGCCGAGCACGCCCATCGCGTCGTAACGGGCGAACACCAAGGTGTCGGTGAGCAGCAGTGGGCCGTTACCCGCGATGTTGTCGGCGATCTCGGCTTCGATTCGGCTCCACGCGGTGCGCGTGTACTCGGAGAACTTCAGCGCGGGCCGGGAGCCCGCGGGGGCCACGTCGGCTCGAAGGATGGTTTCCCAGGTGGGCTTCTTGTCAGGGGTCACCAGGTCGTGCATGGTCGCCAGGAACAAGGCTGTGGCCGACATCGGGCGCGCGGAGAAACGCTCGCGCAGTTCGGCCGCGGCGTTCGGGCGATTGCGGTCGTCGTTGCGCATGATCGGCGCGGTGATCACCCGGAAACCGTCACGCAGGGACGCGCCGACGAGCAGTTCCTCGGCGCGGGCGGCCTTGGCGAGGTTCGGGTCGTCGGAGTAGCGGCCGAGCGCATGGGAATTGACCGAGGTCGTCCAGCGCGGGGCGTGCGCGGTGTAGCTGGAGGTCTGGTCCGCGTGTTCGGGCAGGTAGCGCTGCACCCGCGAGGTCGGGTGTGTGGCGACGACCAAGCCGAAACCGGCGTCGTGCAGTGCCTTCGTCAAGTGCGGGGTGGGTAGTTCGCCGTCGCTTCCGGCGATGGACAGCTCGGGGAAACGGGCCAGGATGCGGGCGAACACGGTGCTGGGCAGCAGCCCGGGTTGTTGCGCCAGCGGCATTCCCGGAATGAGAGTGACCAGGCCCGCCTGCGTCAACCGGACAGCCCGCACCAATGGCAGGTCGCGGGGGTAGATCTCCAGGCGAGGAGTGACCGCCGCGTTGCGCGACGCGCTCACCGCCACCTGGACGAGACGCCGCTCATCCAGGGCGAAGGTGCCCTCGGGCAGGTCGATCGCACCGAGCCGGTCGAGCACTGTCGCGGCGGTGGGCAGGGTTTCCTGCGCGGCGAGCGCGTCGGCGGCCTTGCCCAGGCGCAGCGCGAAGTGCGCGAGCGCTGGTCCCGCTGGCGTATCCAGCTCGTCGTTGGCTTCCAGTGCCAACACGACCACGGGATCACCCCCCGGATCCCGCTTCTGCGCAACGTAGATCGCGGCTTCGTCGGGCGCGAGCTGTTCGACCTCGGCCACGACCCGCACCGCGGCGAGTCCCAGCGCACGCCGCTGGGCGCGATCGTGCAGACGGGTGCCGCGGCGGGCGATCAGCGCGTCGGCCAGCTCGGTCGCCGCGGCGACGCGACCGAAACTGGCGAGCAGCTCCAGCACCTGCTGCCGGAGGGCGTGAACCGCGGGATCCTTCTTCCATTGCGTGCGTTGGGCTTTCAGTAACTGGGCTACCCGGCCGGAGGTCAGTCCCAGTGTCTCGGCCACCGCAGTCTGAGTCGGCCACGCGTCGAGCTCAGCCACGTCGCCAGTACCGGGGATGCGGAGCAAACGAGCCACCGCGTCGACCTTGTTGGCGTTGGTCGCGGTCTTGTTGGGCACGAAACCGACCGCGAGGGTATCGAGGCTGAGCGTGCGCAGCAGTCCGGCGCTGAGATCGGCACCGGCCGCCGCGAGTTCGGCTTTGGCTTCCTTCCTGGCCTCCGAAGTGAGCGGGGCGGGCTCTTCCTTGCCGAGCCTCCTACCCCACTCCTTGAGTCGTTCCTGGATCTCGCGTCGTGAGCGGGCACCGAGGCCGGGCGCGTTGATGAGTTTGCCGCGGCCGTAGTCGAGCAGTTCGCCGACGGTGCTCACACCGAGGCCGTAGAGGAATTGTTCGGTCGCCGCCGTCATGCCCGCTTGCGACAGGTGGGTGTCGACGGTGGCCTGGTCGGCGATCTGGCGTCGCTGTTCCTCCGGTGCCACGTCGTCCACGTCGGCCGACGGCTCGGGGTGCACGCTCAGCGGTCGCGACGGCACCGCGCGGGTCATGTCCAGGAAGATCTTGCGCCACGCGTCACGCATCGGCTTGAGATCGGAAAAACGTTGGGCCACATCGCGATGGAGTGCCTTGCGGAAGAACTCCACCAAACCGTCGCGCACCGAGGCGTCGAACGCGTCGGCGGCGATCTCGGGGTAGGGGAACTCTTTGGCATCGAGCTGCCGGGGCAGCACACTGCCGTCACCCCAGCGCGGTAGCTCGCCCGAAGCCATTTCGTGCAGCGTCACCGCCAGGGCGTAACGCTCGGCATGAGCGTCGTAGACACCGCGGGTCAATGTGGTGATGAAGGGGTCGAGGTAGCCCTCGGTGCCCGCCTCGGTGTTCTGCACCGGGTAGCCGGCCAACGAGAAGTCGATCAAGACGAGTTCGCGAGTTCTGTTGGGGCGCACCCGAATCGCGATGTTGTCCGGTTTCAGGTCGCGGTGCCAGACGCCTTCGCCCTCGAGGAAGTCGAGCGCGCCGAAGAGGTAGTCGCTGTAGGTCTCCAGACGGCCCACCTGCAGGCGACCGTTGTCGCGCAGCTCGCGGGCGACGGTCTCCTCGGTGCGATGCTTGGAGTCCTGGTCCAGCCCATGCTCGTCGCCGACGTACTCGAGCACGAGGGCGGTGCGCTCGGCGATGGTGAGCACGCCGGGATCGACCAGGTCGATGATGCCGGAATGGCGGCGCAGACCCCGCAGCACGCCTGCCTCGCGCAGCAGTACCTCCCTGCGGTCGTCGGCCAAGGCGACCTTGAGCACCGCATACGGTTTGCGGCTATCTGGGTCGGCCTGCAGATCGCGCACGAGCAGTGCGCGGCTCGTGGAGCCGGTACCGAGGCGGCGACGCACCTGCCACCGACCAGCAAGCACGTCGTCGCGAACTGCCTCCAGTGGGTCCTTGTCCGGTGTCTCCGGTTCTTCCTCGGGGGTGGTCAGCGCCTCCTCGACATCCTCGAGCAACTCGATGAACTCGGCGATCGACGTGAGCCGTCGAGTGGGGCGGTAATCCGTCGCCGCCGCCACCAGCAGGTCGACGTCCGGGGGGAGATCATCGACCAGTGCGCCCGGCCGGAGGTCCTCGCCCGCTTCGAATCGCGCCAGGAGCTCGGCCTGACTGGTGGCGGGGGCCCGGCCGGTCACCAGCAGGTAGGTGAGCATGCCGAGACCGTAGACATCCATGGCGATGGGGTCGGGTGAGGTCGCGGCTACCTCGGGAGCCAGGTAGGCGTCCGAGCCCGTCGAAAGATGGTGGGTCGACAGCAGAGTCGGCGCGTGGCGGGTCATCGTCGATGCCGAACCCGCCGGGCGCTGGGTCGCGACCTGCCAATCGGAGATCTGCAACAGTGGCGCGCGCCACCTCCCGGATTCGGCCGGCGCCCGCTGGGGTATCACATGAATCGACCGGGCGGCCAAAGCGCGGTGGTATAAGCGTGAGGAGTGCGCCGAGTCGAGCGTTTCGGCCAGTTGCCGTACCAGGCTGATGCGGTCACCGATATCGAGCGACTCACCGTGCTGAGCGAGGTATTCGTCCAGATGCAGCGTGTCGGGGTGATAGCGGAAGATGAGCGCGGGCCCGGCCGAATGGGCGGAGGAATCGAAATGCTCCAGCTGGACCGCCCCGGGATGCCGGAACCTCCGCAAGACGGCGGCTTCCCGGCGCGCGGCCGCATCGACCGACTTGCGAGCCTCCTCGTCGGCACCGCGCTCGCGCAGATAGATCCGAACTCGGACCGGCTCCCGCAACTCGGTGTGCACGGCGAGGAAGTCCTGCCAGGTCTGGCCTGCATCGATCGGTTTGCGTTGCAGCACATAGGGGCCGACGGTGAACTCCGCGTCGCTGCGCCGAACGCCCGCCTCCTCGAACGCCTTCTTGATCTTCTTGGCCAAGCGCGCATCGATCAGGCGACGGGCATCTTGGACCGGTGCGCTGAGGCGGTCGATCAACTCCTTGACCGTGTGGGTGTTGGCGCGGTCGCCGGGTGAGAGGTCGAACCTCAGTCCCGGATTGGTGAGACACACCGCCGAGCTCACGAAGACCCGCGCACCGCGGTTACCCAGCAGACCCGCCAGCTCCTTGCTCTTCTGGTTCACCAGATGCAGCGGGCTACGGAATACCCTGCGGTCGCCGCGCTTGTTCGTCTGAACCCAGTCGCCACTCTCGATGGAGAGCCGGCCACTCCAGTCCTTGAGCTCGATCATGTGCACCCCGTTGGGGGCGATCACCAGCAGATCGACCTCGCGCACATGCCCGGTATCGGCGGTAAAGGTGAAGTTCGACCAGGCGAACCACGGATCGACATTCGGCAATTGCGTTCGGATCGCTTCCAGCCCCCGACGCTCATGCTCGAAACTCGACTCGGTGACTGTCGTCCACCGACCCTCGTCCATACGCGCGCATCCTGTTCTCGTCGTCCTGCATCACCCGGCCCCGCCGCCGAGATGTCCACCCTAGCTGTTGGGATGACAGCGCGAGGCAACGCTGTGAGCGACCGTCAGTCCTTGTATTGCGGGCAGTAGGCCTCGATCGCGGCGTGCAGGAAAATGTACGGATACTCCAGGGTGTCACTCGTGCTCTCGGCAAGCTCGATCCGGTTCGCGGCCGAGTTTCCGTGAGCGTCGAGCCATCGGCATTCCGACTGCGCCAAGCGGATGCCGGCGTCCTGAACGTCGCATTCCTCGTCGTCGAAGTAGGACTCACGCAGGAACAGGAGATCCGCGTCGCTGCGGGGACCGCAGCCGCTGCTCGAGGAACCACTGGATGACCCGGTGTCGGGTGCTGCGACCGCCGTGGGAGCGAAGGCGGTCAGCGTGAGAGCGGCAGAGCCGACGACGAGCAGGGTCGACAGGGGCCGGAGAGTGCGCATACGTGTTCCTTGGTTGGTGCTAGGTGAAATGAATGGCCAGGAGGGCTGGCAATCCGGTGTGTTGATGTCAACCATGACAGCGAATGAAAGCATTGTCAATCGATAGAACGCGATGCTTATGTGCCTTATCGGTTTTATCGTGCCGCCGGACGATGCGCCACCCGAGATGGGAAGATGAAGCCGTTGCGCAGGCTGCCAGCGCGGCATCGTGGTCGAACTGACGGAGGTAGTTGCCGTGCAACCCCAGGTTGTCGGGGATCGTTACGAACTCCTCGAACAGGTCGGCTCAGGCGGGATGGGCTTGGTCTACGCGGGTTTCGATCGCCACCTGAAACGTCGGATCGCCGTGAAGTTCACGCAGCCGAGCTTGCACAGCGATCCTGGGTGGACCAAGCGCTTCTTCAGGGAAGCGGAGGTGATGGCGCGGCTGAGCCATCCCGGACTACCCGCCATCCACGATGCGGGTGTCATCGCCGGCAAACCCGAACGGCCCTATCTGGTCATGGAATTCGTCGAAGGCGTCACCTTCGAGGACCTACTCGCCGACCACGGATCGCTACCCGTCGGCGTCGTGGCCTCGCTCGGGGCGCAAACGGCCGCGGTATTGGCCGCGACGCACGGGCATCACATCTACCACCGCGACCTGAAGCCGTCGAATCTCATGCTCTGCTCCGACGGGACTGTCAAAGTTCTGGATTTCGGGCTCGCTGTCGTTCTAGACGGTGAGCTGACGCGCTACACCTCGACCGGAGCGACGCTGGGCACACCCGCGTTCATGGCGCCCGAGCAGGTCGAAGGCAAACCCGTTGTGGCGCAAACAGACCTGTACTCACTCGGGCTGGTACTGCACGAACTGCTCACCGGAACGCGTGTCATGACCGGTGGTACGCCCTTCGTCGTGTGGCAGAACCAGATCCACCGTCCCGCACCGGATATCGAGACGCTGTGCGCGGACGTGCCGGCCGACATGGCCGCACTGCTGATGAGCATGTTGGCCAAGTCGCCGAGCCGACGTCCGAGGGATGCCTCGGAGGTACACGGTGTTCTCCTTCCGCATGCGGCGGGCTTGGATGCATTGCCGCAGGTGAACGGACTTTACGGGCCGGCACGGATGTACGCCTCGGCAGTCAGCGCCGACGGCCAGGCGCAGGTGGCGGTTGAATCGCGGCTGGTCACCGCCGAAGACCTCGCGGTGACCGTCGTGGTCGAAGATCGAGACAGCCTGCGCAAGGCGATGGATCGCACTCACGTGCTGCCAGCGGTAGATGCCGTGACTCAACTGAACACGGTGGTCGAGGCAGCCTCGTCTGTGCTCGGTGCGGAGGATCCGGAAGTGGTGGAGGCGCGGACCAGGCTCGCGGAGCTCCGGGCTGCCGCCGGCGACGACCTCGGTGCCGCCGAGCTGTATCGCACGCTGGTCACCGAGTTGACCGCAGAACGAGGCCCCTACGACGATGCGGTGTTGAATTGTCAACGGCGACTGGCAGCCTGCGACGTGCGTATCGGCGATACCAGCGGTGCCCTCGGTCGTCTGCGAAAACTCCACACGCAGATGGCGATTCGATACGGCGAGCAAGATCGGCGCGTCATCGAACTGGCGGCGGAGATCAGAGCTATCGAGATCAATTGACTGTACGTGTCACACGTGCGTGCCAAGATTTCCGCATGACGCGAACCCAGCACCTGTCGATGCGTGTTCCGTGGCGGGATCGGCCGTGGGATGGTCGGGTTTGTGATCGCCCGCTGGACAACTCGTCGTGTGTCCTGCTCAAGGGCATCGGGGAGAAGCGTGACGACGAGTACGAACGCGACAATGCGGGCCTGCCGGTCATGAGTCTGGTGCCGGAGCAGCTGCCGTGCCTCAACGAGCGGGCAACGTTCATGTCGGCGCAGGGGTACACGGTGGTGAAGAACCATCCCTACGCGAAGAACAAGGTGCTGAAGGGGACGTTGTCGCCGACAGCGGTTTCGATCCCTGGGTACGCCTTCGAAGCAGTGCCCTTTCGGTGGATGAGCAGGGAGCCGTTCGAGTCGGATATCGCACCCGACTGGTCGAGCGACTACGAAGGTGAAGCGGAGGTTCAGGCTGTCGAGACGCTGACGTTCGATCCGAAATGGATCATGGACGGTGCGAATCAGCAGGCGGTGATCCGCGCGTTCTTCGAACCGGTGGTGCCGCACAACTCGCTGGTGTTCGCCTACCTCAAGCACTCACCCTTCCAAGAAGGCACATCGCGCAAGCTCTTGGTGGGAGCGGCGAGGGTGACCGATGTGCGATTGCCCGGTATGTGGAATATGCAGGGCACGCCCCCGTTCGAGTCGTCGATGTGGGAGACCGCGGTATCGCACAGTTTGCGTCCCGATATGCGCGACGGGATTCTGTTGCCGTACCAACAGCTGATTCCTCTCTTGGAGAATGGGATAGACGTCGACGACGCGCTCGCGTGGGAGCCGGAAGGTCGTGCACTCGAGTTCTCTTATGTCACCGAACATGTCTCCGACGACGCGGCGATCGAGGCGCTGCTCGCCTTGGCAGCGGCGGCCCGCGGTGCTGGATCGCTCGGAGTTGAGGTACCTGCCCAAGCGATCGAGTGGGTGGATCGGCAGGTCGGGCTCCTGTGGCAGCAACGAGGCCCGACCCCCGGCTTGGGTGCGGTCCTGGCCCACCTCGGAGTTCAGGGGGCATTCGGGGTAGCGCGGATGATCTCGGCGACGGTGGAAGACGCCGAGAATCCGTGGGACTATCTCGAAGACGGTTTCGCCGACTCGTCCCGGTTCACTCCCGAACTGCGACAGGTGCTCGGCCGCTCCACCGCGCGGATCTGGCAGCGTCAGACCGACGAATTCCGTGACGCACTGAAGACGTTGTCGGCACTCGACATCACCACGGACCAGGTCGCGATGATCATGGACGGCGACACGGTCGAGCCCTTGCCATTGGCGGAATTTCTGGAGAACCCGTACTACGCGGCGATCTGTAGCTATACCGACCCGCGTCACATTCCGGTCACCACCATCGATAGAGCATGCTTCCCACCAGCCCACGTGACATGGGATTCGCCGATGCCGGAGTCTGCGCACATGGTGGACGCCCATGACGCGCGCAGAGTCGAGGCCTTGCTGGTCGACAGCCTCGAACACGCTGCCGCGCAGGGCAATACGGTACTTCCGCTGTCGGAGGTACTCGCGGGAGTCGAGCGAATTCCGGTGGCGGCGCCGTGCCCGCTGAACGAACAGATCCTGGTCGGGCTGGAGCTGGACCCGGAGAGTCTGCCCGATCCGGAGGAATACTGGACGGCGCTGGTCGGGACGACGGTCGGCGGAGACACGTCGGCGTACAAGTTACGGCGTATGTTTCTCGTTGCGGGAGTGATTCGCCATCAAGTCGACCTACGCTGCGCGGCACCACGTTTCGGGGCGCTGTCGACAGCGCGGGAAGCGATAGACGCGGCGATCGAGCAGCCTCTCTCGCCCGGAGATCTCGATGAGGAAGCCGCCCGAACAGAGAAGGCCGCGGGTTTGGCCGAACTGTATGCCGCACCGCTGTCTGTGTTGATCGGCCCGGCGGGGACCGGAAAGACGACGCTGCTGCGTGCCCTCGTCGCGCTGCCCGACGTGGCAGGTATCGCTCCTGTTCTCCTGGCACCGACCGGCAAGGCGCGCGTGCAGTTGCAGCAGAAGGTCGGGTTCGCCGCCCATACCTTGGCCAGTTATCTCAGTCGCAGTGGACGATTCGACGGCACGACCGGACAGTACCGAACCGACGAGTCGGCGGAACGGCAACAGGCCGACCTTGTGGTGATCGACGAGGCATCGATGTTGACCGAGGAGATGCTCGCTGCGACGCTGGATTCGTTCGCCGGCATCAAACGGCTCGTACTGGTCGGTGACCCGCGACAGCTCCCGCCGATCGGCGCTGGGCGCCCGTTCGTCGACCTGGTGGAGCGGTTGCGGCCCGATGTATTCGAATCGTCGGTGCGAGTACATCGTGGTTACGTGGAACTTCAGGTGACCCGCAGGCAACAGGACCAGAACGGCGCGGACCTAACCCTGGCGAAATGGTTCGGCGGTGGCGAGCTGGGGCCCGACGACGACATGATCTGGCAGCAACTCGCCACGGATCCGAACCTGGAACGAGTCCGATATGTGCAGTGGAACAAGAGAAGTCCGGCAGAGGTGCTCACGGACGTGCTTCACGAGGAACTCGACCTCACCGCGAACCCTGACCTGGAGAAGGCCTTCGCGCTGACTTATGGGGGATCGTGGAATGATCCGTATCTGAACTGGGAGCTCGGCGCCGGCGTGGCTGCAGAAAACTGGCAGATCCTGACTCCTACCAGGTCGCGCCAGTTCGGCAGTGTGGAGCTCAATCGGCACATCAAACGGGCATTCCGCGCTTCGGATACGAAATTCGCCGGGAGGACAAACCGGTCCAACATCCCGTATCCGGTCGGGCCCGAGATGATCGTCCGCGGCGACAAAGTGATGAACACGCGCAACGCCAAGATGTCGGGATGGCCGAAGAACGGTGGCATCGATTATGTCGCGAACGGCGAGATCGGTGTAGTCATCGGTCGTCTCAAGCCGTTCAAGGAAAAGTATGTGCGCGTGGAGTTTTCCTCGCAACGCGGCTTCACCTACAGCTACTGGCCCTCGTCGGCGGACGACCCGGCTCTCGAACTCGCTTGGGCCGTCACCGTGCACAAGTCACAGGGGTCGGAGTTCGCCACCACGTTCGTCGTGCTGCCTTCGCGTGCGGGCGTCTCACGAGAGCTGCTCTATACCGCGTTGACCCGGCACACCGACCGTGTCGTCATTCTGCACGACGGGTCGCTGGCCGAACTGCGGGAGCTGGCACGGCCATCCGCCTCCGAGACCGCTGCTCGACTCACCGATCTGTTCCGCGCACCGATGCCCGAGGAAGTGACCATCGCCGGGCAGGCTCATCGCGTCGACGCGAACCTGGTGCATGTCACCGGGACCGGAGTGCTCGTGCGCAGCAAGAACGAGGTGATTCTCGCAGACATCCTGAATACCGTCGTTCCAGGTCAATGGAAATACGAACAACAGCTGGTGGGTGCCGACGGATCGGTGCGTTCCCCGGATTTCACTATTCAGACGATGCTTGGGCATACCGTGTACTGGGAACATCTCGGTATGCTCGACCAACCGAGCTATGCGGCGAAGTGGGAAGCCAAGCGCGAGTGGTATGCGCGCAACGGCATCCTGCCGTGGAGCGCCGGCGGTGGGCCGAATGGCTCGCTCGTGTGGACCGACGACCGGGGCGGGGTCGATGTGCCGCAGTGGCGGGCGCTTGCCCAGCAAGTGTTCGCCGGTCAGGCCGCGCCGGTGAAGCGGCCCGTGAAAAAAGCTCCTCCGCGGCGAGTCGATAAGGGGCGCAGCTAGTGCCTGCGCGCTACGGCGTCTCAGTCCGCTATGCGCTGTTCGCCCGCCACCGCCATGGCGGCTCGAAGGTCGAGTGCGTGCTTGCCCGTGAACCGGAGGCGGCGTATGCGTCCGTGGACGCGTACCGGTAGATCAATCGTCCCCAAGCCCGGCGCGATGTCGAGTTTCGACAGCGCGTCCAGTAGTGCGTCATCGGTAGTCTCGCGAACGTACTGGTACAGGGCGGCGCATAATGGGCAGAGGGCCAGCGCATTCTGGCGGTGGACTTGCTGTCTATCGCGTATGAATCTGATCGTCTCGAAGTACCACTGGTCCTTCACCTTGAAGGGCAATATTTCGTGGCACGCTTGGCAGTACATGTCGCCGCCGGAATTCGTGTACTGCTCCCGCAGATAGGATTTGGACTCCTCCGAGAATTGAGCATGGCCGGTGACCACGCTGCGAGACCGGAGGCTGGTTTGGTGGCTGGTCGCCGTGCGCGCGTCCGATGCCGCGACAGCTGCACGTCGATCCGGGTTCTCGGATGCCGCGGCGGGAAAGTCCTTCGATTGATTCTTTCGAGCTATGAGCTCGCGGACCTCGCCTTGGAGTTCCGCGCTGCCGATCCCCGCCGCACGGGCTTCACGGAGCAGTTCGACGTCCTCGAGGTCGATCCCGAGCTTCGAGGCGTAAGTCGGCTTGTCGGCCGCCTGTTCCGCGTGTCGCGCCGCATCGGTACCGAAAGGCAGTGTCGCGGCCAGTGATCCACTTGTCGGTTTCGGCCAACCGGACGGGAGGTGGTCCAGCGTGATGTTCTGCGGGTGTCTCAGTTGCCCGCTATTACTGGGGATCCAGGCGGTGGAGGTGAGGCGCTGGACCGCGCGCGAGGCGAACTCGTGTGCGGTATAGCTCGCGTTGGGTCGATATTTCGCGGTCGACCACTCCTTGGGTGCGGCTGAGACTGCGTCCCACAGCGAACGTAGGAGTGTGTCGTCACCGGCTGCTACGACAGCATCGAAATCGATGATGTCGTAGTCCTGCTTGATGGTGTTGAAATTCTCGTTTTTTCCGGCTGCCCACGCGTGATCGTACTTCGGGTTTAGAGATACCTCGCTGCCGACGATCTGAACCTTATCGGCAGCGCCGACAGTGGCCAGAAATTCGGCAAGTCCGTCGATTTCTAGATAGAACCCCGGCAGTGGGTACTTGTCATCTTCATCGGCATAGATGAGGTTCAAGCCTGTGGCGCGGAAGGGCTCGTCGATGAAGACAGCGCTCGGCTGAGCCCACTTACGGCGGCCGCCCTCGTCTGCTACCAGAATGAAAGGAACACCGTCGAACATCGAGCGGGCTGAACTCTGGTTCGACAGGCCGAACCGCACGAAGTCCTTCATAGTCTCGAGATGTTCGGCATCGTCAGCGGGAAACCGATGGGCGCGGTATGGCGCGAGCTGGCTGTCGATCTTGGTTCGCTCGTCCCAGCGTTTGACCCCAGCGGCTTGATAGAAGGATTGCAGGCTTTTCGACCGCTTCGCATCCAGGTCGTCGTCGAAGTAGGCGAGTTCGACCGGCACACGCGACTTATCGCGATCGCGCCGGTCCGAAGGGAGGTGGGTCGTGGTGCCCTTGACGTGCACACCAGGTGCGGGCTCTCGGAGCCGGACGATCGGAAGGTGTTTCAAGGCACACCCGTGATGAACGCTGCTGAGATCACGCGGGCTCTGCCGGCTGCTGATGCGATGGCCGAGGAGATCGTAGAGGTTGAGCAGGCTGTCGTCGTTTTTGTCTTGCAGCCACCGGTGCCAGGTCGAGACCGTCGCTACTGCCGGTTTAGGCCAGGCCCATCGAGGCGCGATAACCCCGAAGGCTTTGTCGAGTTCTTCCCAACCGAAGGGAATGCTGTCGAGATCTCTCAGGAATCGCCCCGTGCGTCCGTCACGATCCATGATCCATTGCGGCTGATCACCGCAGTCGATCCCCGCGAGTTTCATCAGATAACCGAGGTCGGCCTGATCGAGCCCGCTACGGAACTCACTGGGACTGGAAACCAGAGAACGTGCGGCGCCATAGCCACCCCGCCGTACCGGCGTCACGGCCTCGCTGTTGAAAGCCTCGACCACCGCGCTGCGTATCTGCCCGTAGATCGGCGGCAAGTTGTCTTCGGTGTTCGGCAGCGCAGCCAGGAAACCGTCGTCGATGAGCCCGCGGTCCCGGAAACCCTCGAGGTTTCGGACGATGAGGTCGCCGATATCAGCGACCAGCTGGGCGTTCTCCTCGGTGTCTCGGACGGAGTCCCGGGCGACCGTCGATGCGAACGGGGCATGAATGTGGAATCGGAGTTGCGAGCTCTCCTTCACCGCGGGGAAGTAGATCGATACATCGCCGGACGAGAGCGGCACAATGCGATACGGCGCCTGCGCGGGGAGACCCGGGTGCCCGGGGGACGGGCTCTTGCCGACCTCCTTCGGTTCCACCTTGAACGCGGCCGCGACGGTCAACGGTTTCGGCCCGTGATGAGCGGTGCTGGCGGGGCCGACCAACCGGAGCCAAGTCGATTCCACGAAGCCTTCGTCTCGCGAGGCCTCCACCTGGATCGTGATCTCGTCCACATCGGTGCGTTTCACGAACCCGATATCGCCGTCGGGCAGCGCGTAGGTGATCTCCTGGATGCTGTTGAGGAAAAGCAGTGTCTTCTCGTCGAGTGCGCGCAGCCCCCGTTCCACTTCGCCGCGGGCGACATCGGCCGGCTTCTCCGGACGGTTGAACGGAAACGTGAACGTGGTATGGCCGGGCGCAGCCGTGCCACCGATCAGCTCCGGGACGAAGAGATCGGCGATTTCGAAGGAGAACTCGCCGGAGCGGATCGCCGGGCGGGTGGTGTAGGCGAAGACCGCTTTGAAACCGACTCCGAACTTACCGATCTGCGTCTCGTCGTCCTTCTTGGTCGACTTGCCGATGCCGGTGATCGACTCGATGTCGGCCAGTGAGAACGCTCGAACACCGTTGTGGTTGACCGTCAGTCCGTCCTCGGCAAGTACGAACTCGACCACCGTGGCGCGGGCATCTTCGGCGTTCTGCAGGAGTTCGTAGATGAAGTGGGCGTTGTCGGGATAGAGCTCGGCGAGCAGCGAGCGCAAGCCCTCTTCGAAGCCGTTCTCCCGAGCGGATTCGATATAGCGAAGGCGCTTGCGTCGAAGTTGTTCGAAGTCTTGGGAATTTGTCATCGGACGACCTCGATAACGCCCGAGCACAGCAGCGTCGTCGTGACGTCGCTGCGCTCGATGGTGGATGCGAGGTTTCGGCTCCGAGTCGCGAAGTCGTCCTCGACCGAGCGAAGCTCGGACTCACGCATTCGGCGGATATTCTCGTGCGATGCCTCGGCTATCTGGTCTCTGAGGAGTTCAACCCTTGCCTGATGGGTGGTGTTGAGTGAGGCCAACTGGCTCTGCACCTGGGCACGAGCCCGCTCGATGTGCGCTGCCCGAGCGTCGGCCCAGGCGGCGAAGTGGCGCTCGTCCAGATCTTCGCCAAGGTCTTCCGGCGATTCCGTCGAGTCGCTCGTATCCACGAGCATCGCGGCGATCTCGCTGCTGAGCAGTTCGTCGCCGGAGGTGACGACAATTTCGAAGTCATCGTTGGCGCCCAAATACGTCCAGGCATGGACAGCGAACGGGTACCGGCCCGGCGGTACCGCACTGGACTCGACCCGCAGTGCCACGGTGGATTCGGCGGCGAAGCCTTCTTGGCGCGCAGCTGCCGCACGAACCAGCTCGTGGACTGGGGACAACAGCTCGATGTCACCCTCTACAGCCTCAGCAGGATCGAAAGTGAGCCGACGGGAAGGCTCAACGCCGTCGCTCAACCACCGGCTCCACGCCGAAACACTGCCTGGTGCTACCGCACGGTTGTCCTCGGCAAGCGTCGCGCGGACCTCCTTGCTCGGCCGCAGCACCGACACAGGACGGTCGAACAGCGCGTCACGTTCGTGGCCGGTGTCGGCGAGGTAGCGCTTCACGAGGCGGGCCAGCTGTCCCGGGGCAAGCCACTGGCTGGCGACCTGTTCGACACCCTCTTCGTCGAGCTTCATCAGCGGCAAGCCGAAGAGTGCGGCTTCTCGTTCCTCGAGTTCCTCCTGCTCCTGAATGCGCCCGATCTTGTTGTCGGCGAGTTTCTGCAAACGCTGCTCGCGCTCAGTCTCGCTGAGCGTGAGGTCCTCACCGATCTTGCGGATATCCCGGGTGAGCTCACCGAGGATCGCTTCGCTACCGCCGAGCGCACGACGGAAGACACCGATGCGCGACAGACAACGCTCGAAGATGACGGCGTCGACGGTTCCGCTGACAACCAGATTCTTGATCGCGATCGATTCGCTCTTCTGCCCGCGCCGATCAATGCGACCGATGCGCTGCTCGATGCGCATCGGGTTCCACGGCAGGTCGTAATTCACCAGGGCATCACAGAATTGATAGTCGAGGCCCTCGGTGCCGACTTCCGAGGACAGGAAGACATCGATGGCATCGGTCGCGTTTTTGTCCTTGGCGAACCGTGCCCGCAGGTCACGGCGCTGGTCGTCCGGTATACCTCCGTGTACCAGACCGACGCGGACACCCGCCGCTTCCAGATGTTCGAGAACGTAGCCGAGCGTGTGGCGAAAGGTACTGAACAACAGAAGCTTGTTGTTGGGCAGTTGTTGCTTTTCCTCGACGTAGCTGAGCAAGCGATCCAGCTTGGGGTCTTCCCGCAGATTGCCCGCGCGAACAGCGATCTCCTGGATCTCGTCGGCGAAAGTCTCCAGAGCAGTGGTCTCCAGCGCGTCGACTTGGATATCTGCTTCACTCAGTTCCTCAGGTGTGAGCTTGTGTCGCAGGAGATCTTCGACGAAGGGTGCCAGACCATTCAGGCAACTCGCGGCTTGGCGTTGCAGCGTTGAGAGCACGAAGTCGAGCGCCTGGCCGTGCCCTTTGCTGGTCGAGATCCGCCCGGCGAGATCCAGCAGGTCGTCGTGAACTGCGGCCTGCTCGGAAGTGAAGTCGACCTGAAACGTCTCCGGCTTGCGAGTCGTGAACTCACCGATGTCTCGGCGCCGAGTGCGGTTGATCAGGCTGGAGAACGTGTTGAGCGACTGTGCGAGTCTGAGGACCTTGACTCGATCTCGGTCGGTGACAGCATCCTCGTGGAGGATATCGCGCACCTGCTGCGTCCGTGGGTCAGCGCGTAGGACCCGACTGCCGAACGGGGTGTTCAGCGCGGCAGTCAAGGAATCGAGTGCTGCGGCCTGCCACCCGTTGGCGGCGATCCGTATGGTGCTCTCGACATCGGCCAAATGTCCGTTCGGCTCTCGCATGAGGTCGAATGCCTGATTGTCGGCGAAGATATCGGGACGGAGCAACCGCAGCAGCGTCTGAAGATCTTCGCTGCCGGTCTGAATCGGCGTCGCGGAGATCAGAATGGCGGCCTCGGCGGAGTCGAGAAAGTGCTTCACCACCCGATGGCTCCACGTGTTGCTGTTGCGGACGTGATGCGCCTCATCGACGATCACCAGATCGAATTTGATCGGCGGCATCAGCGAGATCAATCCTGCCCGTGATCGGCGCCCGGACGCCTCGCCCAACAGCAGTTTCTCATCGAGGAGTGAGTAGGGCAGAATCGCCTTCCGATAGCGTGCAGGCCACCTGCCTTCAGCCCGTGACTCATCGACACAGTGGCGAAGCGTCGCACTGTCGAGGTGGGCGAAGTCCTCATCGAAACGCTTGAGCTCTGTGCGCCACTTGCTCTCGACAACAAGTGGTTTGGGGCAGATCACCAAGACGGACTCGAGCCGCTGGCGCGCCTCGAGTTCTTTGATGATCAGCCCGGCTTCGATCGTCTTGCCGACTCCGACGTCATCGGCGATGAGTATGCGGGGGCGGTCGGCATTGATGAGTTTCATGACAGGCCGGTACTGGTACGGCTCGTAGTCGATCCGCCCGCTGTTGAGCGAATACAGTCGACTGACAGACGGATGCAGGACATGAGCGGCCGACAGTCGTGTCTTGAGGTCCTCGGCGCTCAGGTGTTCGCCGTTCTCGACCTGGACGACCTCGAGCTGCGACGCGTAATACGTCTGCGTCAGGTGACCGTGGAACACTGTCACTCGCGCGCGCTCGCCCGATTTGACGACCTGCATGACGACACCGGTGAATTCGGGTCGGGCCTTGACTCGAACCATGACACCGGAATTGAATTCGGTTGCGGGCGTGGGTGGTGGCGGCGCCGCGACGGTCGTCGGCAGCGCGGGAGCGAGCAGAGCTCGTGCCTCGGCGCGAGCGCTGACGAGCCACGCGGTCTCGGCGCTGTCGGGCAGCAGCGCCTCGGCAAGGAGAGCGAGAGTGTCGAGGTCTCGGTAGGCGCGTTCGGGGCTCGGCGCGCGACCAGGTACTGCATGGGCCAACCTGTTTCGGACGCTGAACGCTTCCTTGAGCCAGTTGCGTGCCTCCCACTTGACGATATTTCGTCGCCTGAGCAGCTCCCAGTTGGAGTCGGTGACCCGGAGGAGCGCTGCAACATCCAAGTCGCCCAGGTGCGACCAGCCGTTGTCCTCGGCTGTTGCTCGTTGCTGGTAGGAGAGCTCGGACAGGACGCACTGGTCCCACCATCGGGGGCCGGCGGACGGGAGTTCTCGCTCCAAGACCTTCCGCAGGACGACACCGAGTGCCGCCAAGGGCTCGCTCATACTCACTCCCACTTCCCGTACCGTCACGCCAAAGCCATTCGCGAAACCGATCGCTTTTCGCGGCGTCAGCATTACAGAACGAAGCCGACCGTCCGACTCCGAACCGGTTGATTCCCAGCCGGGTTCGCGCACATGCCTCGCCCGCCGAGTGCTGGGCGGGCGTGGGCTTCGATGTGGCAACCGCCTGCGGGCAGGATCGAGGCGTGTTGCTCGAGCTCAGGACAGCTGAACTCAGGCGGTTCACGCGCGGGGACGGGTCAGACCAGCCATGACTTCTGTGCCGGGAAATCGTCGAAATCATCTGACCAGTCCGTTGGGCCGACGACTTTCTCTCCCGGACGTGCCGACGGGCTATTCGGTGGTGACCATTGTGTGGGCTCGGGCTGGGGTGGCTCGGGTTCCCAGGCGAGGAGCTCGAGACCCGTAAAGTGCTCAAGGCTGCGATCTCGGCAAACAGAGCACTGGCGCAGCTGGACCAGGCCGCCTTGGCCATGCCGAACCCGACCGTGCTGATCAATACGATCCGCTGCTCGAAGCCGAGGCCAGCTCGGCGATCGAGAACATCGTGACGACAACCGACGCCTTGTTCCGTCACGTCGACGACGATGCGCATGCGGATGCGGCGACGCGAGAAACGCTGCGTATCGACATGCGCTGAGGATCGGATACAAGCACACCCTCGAACGAGGGCTGACCACGTCGACCCCGATCGAGGTCTGCAGCACGATCAAGGGGCGTCAGATGCGTTTGCGGGACCTCCCCGGGACCCGGATCGGCAACCCTACGACCAGTGAGGTCGTCTACAGCCCGCCGGAGGGCGCGGATGTCATCGCGGACAAGCTCACCGAGTGGGAGCGGTTCATTCATGCGGAGAACGGTGTCGATCCGCTCATTGTGATGGCTGCCACGCACTATCAGTTCGAGGCGATCCATCCGTTTGCCGACGGCAATGGGCGAACTGGTCGCATCCTCAACGTGCTGATGCTGGTCGAGGCAGGTCTGCTTCGCCTGCCGGTGCTGTACCTGTCTCGCTACATCATTGACACCAAGCATCGGTACTACCATCACTTGCGTGCGGTGACCGCCGAGTCGGCGTGGGAATCGTGGTTGCTGTACGTGCTGGCCGGTGTTACGCAGACCTCGGAAGCCACCGTCACCAAGATCAACAACATTCGGTCGCTTCAAGAGGATTTCGCGCAACGGGCCCGCGCCGTGTGTAAGGGAGGATCACACTCCGAGTTCCAGGCCGTGTTGTTCGAGCAGCCGTACTGCCGGATCGCGACGGTGATGGAACGCTGTGACGTATCGCGACCGACGACAACCAGCTGGCTGAGCGGGCTCGCGGCGGCAGGAATGCTTCACGACATGAAGATCGGCCGCGACCGGGTCTTCATCAACTGGGAATTTCTGCAGCTACTGACGGCACCGTGAGTTCATTTGGTCATTCACAAGATCCAGGCGAATTCTCTGGCCCTGAACTGTTGTGGTGCGAGGCCGGGCGTTGATGGTTAGGCAGGCAGCCGTATTGCGAATCGATCAGGCCGTAGAGCATCACCCTGCCCAAGACTCACGCACCGATGCGATGGGACGCGAGATGGCTGAGGATTGATTGGTTGGCTTCCCAGCCATCGGGGAACTTGACCGGAACGCCTAAGTGGACCGGTTCCGTGGACGGATATGCATCGAGCAGCTCGGCAATCCCCGCTCGGGCGACGACGATGCAGGCATGACGGTGGCGCGATGTCAACACGCACAACCGGCCGGCTTCGAGGTGGAAGGAGCTGGCGTCGCGGCGGCCGGAGAGGGGGTGGAGGACGATGGTGATGTCGTATTCGCGGCCCTGGAGGCGGTTGGCGGTGTCGACTGTGACCGGTTCGGCGAGGGTGCCGCGCAGGGCCAGGCGGATGGCTTCGGCTTGGTCTCGGTGGGCGGTGCCGATGGCTAGGCGGGCGGCTGTGACGGGGTGGGTGCCTTGTTCGGAGGTGGCGGTGGCGCCGCGTTCGAGGATGCGGACGGCGAGGGAGGCGATGGCGGAGACGGCTTCTCGGTCGGTGCGGAGGGTGTTGCGGGCGGGGAGTTCGTAGAGGGCCCAGCCGTGGTCGGCGGCTTCGTCCAGGCAGCGGTCCAGGGGAGTGCGCAGGCCGTGGGTGACGTAGGAGAGTTGGCGGGTGCCGGGGGTGGTGCCTGCGGTGAAGGGGGTGAAGGGGTAGAAGGCGGCGGAAATTACGGGGGCGGCGGTGGTGGGGAGGCGCCAGGAGACGGGGAGGCGGTGGATGGGGATGTGGCGGTCTCGGTTGTTGGCGAGCATGACGGGGACGGCGCTGCGGGTGGGGTCCCAGTCCAGGCCTGCCCAGCGGTCGGATTCGACGGTGGCGAAGGGGTCTAGTTGGCCGGGGTCGCCGACGAAGAGGCCGCGGTCGAAGCGGCCTGCGATTCGTAGGAGCATTTCGGAGCGCATTTGGTAGGCCTCGTCGACGATGGCGTGTTCCCAGGTGCCCTCGGTGAGGGTGGCCCATTTGGCGGCGGTGCCGATGAGGATGGTGCGGTCGGCGAGGTCGTCGACTTTGGCGGCGGCGCGGACGTTCGGGAGGTCGATGCGGTCGCTGGGGCGGTAGTCCTGGGCGGAGAGGCGGCCGATGGGGAGGTCGGGGTGGGCGGCGGCCAGGCGGGCGATGAGGTCGTCGACCTGTTCGTTGGTTTGGGCGACGATCATGCGTTGGGTGCCGTCTTGGGCGAGCTGACCTGCGGCTTTGACGACGAGGGTTGACTTGCCTGCGCCGGGTGGTGAGTCGACGACGATCGCCTTGTGGGAGGTGTCGGCCAAGTCGGTGAGGATGTTGGTGACGGTGGTATCAGCGGCGTGGGCGGCGGACATCAGTTCTCCTCATCGGTTTCCGGTGGGCCGCCGTGGGTCCAGGGAGTTTCCTCCGGGGGCGGGAGGGTGGCTGCGCGGAAATTGCCGTTCGGGCCGAACCGGGCCAGGACGATGCGGTCGCCGTCGACGTTTACCGTGCCTTCGGGGGGAACCTTTGTGCTGCGGCCCATTCCGCCGCTGAGTTCGAGCACGATGACGTCGTCGTCGACCTCGAGAACCTTGCCTTGCTGGTTCTTGACCGCAGCGTTGTGCAGAGATTCGCCGGGGATAGGAGTGAATGGGTCTGTCGTTGTCACGCGGAGCAAGGGGCGCAGGACGCTTTTGCCCTTGTCGCTCACCGTGGTCCGGGTGGGTTCGGAGTCTATGACGGTGGCCAGGCACGCCTCGCCGCCCAGTCGGCGTTCGAGCATGACATAGGGGTCGTCGTAAGCCATTGCGGCGGTGAGGCGTTCGAGTGCCTGTTCACGGGCGAGTAAGCGGCGGACCGCTGAGGTGGGGGAATCGCGGCGTGACTGGGCTTGGGTTTCGGCGATTTCGGCGTAGTAGGAGAAGGAACGCACGTCCTCGGCCCAGCGGGTGGCCACGCTCGAACCCTCGGGGAGGGCGCGCAGGAGCGAAATGCCCTGCCACATCAGCTCCCACGTCGGCTCCAGCTGGGTTCGCAGCGCCTGTTCGAGTCGCTGGACGGCACGGGTGCGGGCGATGTCGTCGGCAGCTGTGTCGTAGGCGTTGATGAGCGGGGCGAGGACGACGTTGTCGAAGCCGGGGTCGGTGGCGGGACCGGCCGGGGGACAGATGGTCGGGTCTTCGGCGCGGGCCGCGGCTTGGGGGCCGGTCAGGTTGTCGGGCGGTGCGATCCAGCCGAGGAGGGCGGTGAGGTTGGCGTCTTCCAGGGCGGATTGGCCGGTGGTCCAGTGCGTGGTCAGGTGTGCGGTGAGGGGTGCCAGCGCGGTGGAACCGGGATGTTCGGCGCGGTCGCAATACCAGGTGAGCCACCGGCCGACGAGCGGGATGGCCGGGGAGACAGCGCCTTCGCTCTCGGTGCGGCGGAAACGCAGGGACCGCCCGAGGAGCTTCAAGAAGGTGACGGCGGCCTGGTTGGGGACCCAGATCTGCGGGGCGTCGACGCAGCGGTCGATGGTCTCGTTGGTCTTCTTGTCGATCACCACGGGTTCGGTGTCGTCGGCATATCGGCCGATGTGGGGCAGCAGGATTTCCGCCAGTTCCTCGGCGAATCGCAGGCGCAGGACGCGGTCGCGTGGCTGCGGGACCACGAGGAGCCGCGGATTGTCGGGGTCGGTGCCGACGAGCACTGCCAGCGGTGCCGCCGCTTCGCCCGCCAGATGCAGCGGGATGAGAACAAGGGGCTGTTCGGCGAGGTGACAATGCCGGACGGTCGCGGTTCGGACAGCGCGGCCCGCGTCGACCGCCTCCACCTTGGCGAGGGCCGACAGCACGCTCACGCGATCTCCTGACGCAGGCGGTGGGCGGTGCGGAGCAGGTCGGCGATGTCGGCCTGGTCCTCGGTCGGCGGGCGCGAACCACGGGCGAGGGCGAGGACGTCGTCGATGTTGTGCAGCCCGCCGAGCTCGTCGCGGACGCCGCGGCCGAGGGCGTCGACCGAGCCGCACGCACGGGCTTCGGAGCGGCAGACGAAGCCGAGTTCGCACGTCGAAATGCACTCGGGGGCGAAGCGAGCCGGGAGCGCGGAGATCACCTCGTCCAGCTGCGGGCCGGGCTCGAAAGTCGCTCCGGGCGGGACCAATTCGATCAGCGACTCGATCGAGGTCAGGCGGGACAACTGGCGTGAGACCACGGCGATCTGATTGCGCAGATCGACGAACGTCGCGGTGGGTCGGTTCGAGAAGTCCTTGGTGCAGACCAGGATCGCGTTGTGCGACACGAGTTTTTCGGGGTCGGCGCCCAATTCCTCGAGCAGACGCCGCAATGCGATCACGTAGACCGCGGACTGGCGGGCCGCGGCCGCGACCTGGGCGGGGTCGGCTTGACCGTCGATCATGGGGAACGACTTGATCTCGACGATGTGGAACTTGCCCTCGATCTGGAGGGCGACCAGGTCCGGTTCGAGGTAGGCGAGTGCGCCGGCGATGTCCAGGCGCAGCATCGGATGGTCGAACAGGGTGCCTTCACCGGTGTCGAGCGCCTGCCCGAGCAGTTGGCGGGTTCGCTGGTAGCGCACCGCGTTTCCGGCGTTCTCGGCGACCGCCTCGAGGTTGTGATAGGCCACTTCGGGGATGGTCAGGTCGAGGACGTCGCGCAGGAGGGCGAGCAGGTCGGCGCAACCGTTCGCCTTGACCATCGATTCGAAGGCATTGCCGCGCGTGATGGCGAACGACGACTGGCCGTACTGCGGCGGATGACCGAGTTCCCGGGCGACAACAGCCTTGTCGACGGCGGCGGCGTCGAGCAGTGCGCGACGGGCGCAACCGGGGTTCGCCGTGAGCGCGGCGATGGTGCGGGCATTGTGACGGATCGACGGGGCACCACCGCGCAGCTCCTGCAGGCGGGCCGAAAGTTCTTTCATCCCATCTCTTTTCGTGAGGCGGCCAGGCTCAGCCGGGTGCCGAACAGTTGGGCGGGCTGATCGAGCTGCTGTGCCGCCCTGGTCGCGGCCTGGTGCCGCTGGAACGCGTCGTCTTCTTCATGGACCGCGAGCTCGCGCTGTGCGGCGCTCTTCACGTCCTCGGCATCGATGGAATCGGGGGTGCCTGTTACGCCCGGGATGGAGTTCGCCAGGCGCCACATCAAGCGGATGCCGTCCGGTGAAATGTCCGGCTGGCCTCTGACGTGGTCGGCTAGTCGGATCGCCGACGTCAGCAGGTTCACCCGGGGGCTGAGGGGTCCGATCATGCGTTGGGGGAGTGCCCAGCTGCTCAGGGCGAGGAGTCCGCGGGCGGGAGCGAGGAGGTCGGTGGTGAGTGCTGCGCAGATGTAGTACGGGCGCGCGAAAGGTGCGGCGCGGAAGGAACGTTCCTCGTCGCGGCGCAAGCTCGTCAGCCTTGCGGGGGCCAGATCGCCGGAGAAGAACGCGGTGTGGACCTGCATTACCAATTTCGGTGCCGACGGTGCGCCGAGCAGGGTGAGTGCGCGGTGAACATGCTCCCGCACCGGAACATTCGGATCCGGGGCAGGTGTTTCTCCGGTACCGAGAACTGCTTCGTCCCACTCGGTTTCGACCGCACGCAGCTCATTGCGCAACTGGCGGGCAGCGAGGCGGTCGCCGGCGGAGACAGCGCGCCTGACGGCCGCGCGCAGTTCGTTGATGCGGGCTTCCAGCAGCTCCGCAGCTTCTGACATGGGGCCGAGGGTAAGTGGAACTTCCAGTGATGTCCAGTATTTTCCAGTAATTGATGATCGAGTCCTGCGGCCTGGCTATCGGGTGGGCAATTCAGCTCGCTCGGCAGGGGGTCGTTGCGAACGACGCCGCACCTATCGTCGCGGTTAGCATGCGGCGATGGACTGTGACTGCGACCAGAATTCGGACTCGGACCGAGGTGTTTGCCTGGGCGAACCTGGTTACGGGACATGGGTTCGGCTGTGGAATCGAGTCGATCCCTGGGGTGACACCTCGGCCCGGGTTTGTGTTCAGGTCGGCGGGCCTGGAATGGCCGCCGTGCTGCACCGAGTGACGGTGTCACTCATGGGCGACCGCAATCTGGTCGCGTTCATCGAGAGTCTCATCGATGACTTCGCGGGATGGGACGGCGTCCGGGTGTGGGAGAGCATCGACCGCGACTTGCGGATCGATGCGGTCTTCGCGTCTCGGGGGCACGTCGGACTGACATGGACAGTGCGGCCCTGGCGGCATGACGACGGCAACTGGACCGCCTCGACCACCGTGGTGCTCGAGGCGGGGGAGCAGATGCTGCGGCTCGCAGCGGATCTCGACGCGGAGATCGGCAGTCTGTCGTAGTCGGCAGAACGTCGCTCGGTCAGGGGCGGTCGACGTCGGGGAGGATTACTTCGGGCTTGAAGATCACCTTGTAGTGGTAGCGGTCTACCTCGGCGGGTTCTAGTTGTTCTACGAAATAGCTGACGTTGTCGGATAGGCCGAGGAAGTGCTTCTTGTATTCGTCGTCGCCGGTTTTGCAGGTGACCTCTAGTTGGTTGTTCTCGTCCTTGATCGAGCACTTGCCCTCAACCGAGAGCAGGTATTTGTCGGTGATGCCGTTGAAGAAGACCACGCGGCGGTTGATCTTGAACTGGTCGGATTCCTTGGACAGGTTCTCGGAGACCACATCGGCGTCCGACGAGCAACCGGTGAGTGTGAGGGCGGACAGTGCCGCGATGGCGATGACGAGTGTCGATTTCATTCTCTACCCCTACTTCGGTGTATCCCCCGGAGAATGACTCCCGGATGACCGATCTTAGCTGCGAGTGGGGGATCGTCCGAAGATATTTGGTGGGCCACACCGGCATTGGAGTCGCTGTGTGTGGCGAGGGACTCGCCGGGCCGACGCTTCAGGGGCATGGTGCGGCGAACTCGGCTGCTTGTGCGAGATGAGCTGTCGGCAGGGGGTTCAGCGGAACCCGATGATGTCGAGGGTGGCGTTTCCTATGGACTCGTCGTTCTGGCAGACCACCAGGTTCGATGACGGTACGGGGAGAATTCGCTCGGAGGCACGGGGTTTACAGATGTTGTCGACGGTGGTGGGCCCGGTGGGGGCTGTCGCGACGGGGTCGTCGGAGGTGTGGACGGGGGTGGTCGACAGGCTGGCCGGGTCGCTGATCAGAAGATATTGGTTACCCTCGGAGCTGCGGGAGCTGACGACCACGGTGTTGCCTCGCAGGGTGAGCATTGGCTCGGCCGATGCCGGAGCGAGCAGGTCGCGGTGGCTCACGGCCCGGCCGGTGCCGGGATCCAGCGCGATGATTCGCCAGGTCGAGCCGCCGCATCGGAGGACGCGGTAGACGGCGTTCGCGGTGACCCCGGGGGAGATTCGGGTGGATCGGCAGTTACCGTCGGTCTGTGCTGTCCACCGGTGAGCGCCGGTGCGGGCGTCGTAGCCCGCGACGGTGGTTTCGGTTTCCACGATCAAGGTGGTCGATGACGCGCCGAGAAGGCGGCCGGTGGAGGTCGTGGTGAAGTCGTTGGTGTCGTCGGAGGTCCACAGGACCTCGCCGGTGATGGCATCGAAGGTGATTCGGCTGGGATCGTCGTAGCGATTCGTCCAGCGGGTGGTGACTACGGAGTGGTCGGCGGTGACGACGGCTGAGCCGCGGTCGTATGCCATCGCGCGCTTTCCCGATTGGGGTCGGCGCAGGTAGTGCCAGCGGGGTGCGCCGGTCGCGCCGTCGTAAGCGCGGAGTCCGTCGACACCGATCACGAGAAATCCGCTGCCCGCCGCGAGGACTTCGCGGCCGGTCGCCTCCGGTCGGTTGTTCAATGGCGGCAGCTGAAGCCGGAAGGCTTCGGCACCGAACTCCTCTGGTGTGGAAGGGATCTCGGCCGGGGCCGCGGTGCGATGGTCGACGTTGAGGCTGTCGTCGCCGGCGCGCACGGTGAGCACACCGAGCGTCGCCGCGAGGACCAGTCCGACCGCTACCGCGGTCGTCATGGTGCCGCGGGCGAGTGTTCTGGCGACACCCATGTGAAAAACCAGGGGCAGCACCAGGATCGAGCCGAGGGTGACCAGCGCTGTGGCGCCGACCGCCGTGGGAAGTTGTGCGAAGTAAGGCATTTCGGCGCGTAGGGCGGTGTAGCTGCTCGGTAGATGCTCGCTCCACGACCTCACGGTGAGAAAGGCGAGGACGAGTGCGACGGTCCCGGTCGCGGCCAGTTCCCACCGGTGGTGGGTGCTCCACAGGTCGGCATTCCGCGCGCGGCCGGCGACCCATGCCGCGACAGTGATCGCCAGCACAACCCCACCGAGGATGCCTGCGAGCGCCGCGAAGTGTCCGGCCTGCGCGTACGTCGTGCTGACCGTGACCTGTGCTGTGCCGAACAAGCTGTAGAGCGAGAGCGTGGTCCCGCCGGTCAGGAGCCCTGTGGCGAATGCGGCAGCCAGCGCCTGGTATCGGGCCGTGCGGCCGAGTTCACGGTGCAGTGTCGGTAGTGGACTGGATGTACCGCCGCCCACTTCCGTGTCGGATCGTTCTGTCGCCTCGATGTCCCCCACGGTGCCCCCTCCCGGCCTACGCGCGATCGCAGCCGACAGCCTATACAGGTAGATCCTCGGCGAGGGCGTTGTGCCCGCATTGTTTCGCCTGGACGGCCAGCGATTGCCGGATTCTTGGCGGGAGCTCGGTGCGGATCGTGTGCAGGTCGTCCCACACGGCGGAATCCGTCGGCGTGAAAGTGCCGACGAGGTCGTCCAGGTTCTCGACCTCGTCGAGCAGGGCGAAGGATCGCGATCGTGCCGGGCTGTCCTGGCGGAGTGCGATTTTCACCATTGTGGTGGTGCAGCCCGCGGCAGGTGCGGCTTCGACGGCGGCGAGGAAGCTGTCGTCGGACAGATCGCTGATCGCGATGGCGAGCAAGGGGTGGGTGGTGTCGGGCAGGACGTGCAGTAGGGGAAGGGCTTCGGGCCACAGGTTGTGGGCGGCGGTGGTGGTGATCGCGGCGGTGAGGGTGTCGGGGCGGTGCATGACGGGGAGGGCGGCCAAGCGGGCGCGGGCTGCTTCGTCGAGGGCCAGGGCGACGGGAATCAGGGTGTCCCAATGGTTTTCGTGATGCGCCTGATCTATCAGGGTGGTGAGGGAATCGTCGGATTCGGCGGCTATCCGCTCGGCGACGGTTCGGAGCTGGGTGTCGGACAGGTGGTTGGCGAGAGGGAGCAGGTCCAGCCAGAGATTGTGGGTGAGGGCCAGGTCGGCGATGGTGGTGAGGACGGTCGGGTCCTGCATGATCGGGCGCGCTGCCAGTCGCTTCAGGCCGCTTGTCTGCATGCCTGCGGCTACCGGGAGCAAGGTGTCCCAGGCGCCGACAGCCGTGACGGTGGTGAGTAGACCGTCGAGAATTTCGACGTGCTGGGCGGCGACTTCGTCGGCCAGGTGGGAGCGTTGGGTGGGGCCGAGAGTGTCGAGCAGGGCGATGGCTTCGGGCCAGTGGCCCTCGGCGTTGGTGGCGTGGATGAGGCCGGGGAGGCGGTCGGTGATGAGCGACAGGAGGCGGTCGGCGGCGCTGGGGTCTTCGAGGTGGTAGCCGACGTGGAGGAGGTCGATGTCGGCGGCGTGGGGCAGGGCTACGCGCAGGACGTCGTCGGGGACCGAGGTGGCCAGGCGGCCCATGGTGAGGTAGTCGCGGCGGCTGAGCAATTCGCGGGCGACGTCGGCGGCCATGCGGTCGGGGATCTCGGCGATCACCTCGGCGGCGCGGCGGGGGTCGAGGGTGACGGCGACGTCGGCGAGGAACACCGGGGACAGGGCGCTCGCGATGGCGACGGCGCGGGCCGGGTCGACGGAACCGGCGATCGCGGCGGCGAGGACGGGGCCGAAGGCGGCTTCGGTGATCTTGGCGGCGATGGTCGGCGGCACCAATTTCGCTGCGGCGGCGGTCTTTTGCATGCGCCGGGCCTCGCGGGCCGAGATGCGGTCGCTGATCTGGTCGCGGAAGGCGCGCAGGGCGGTCGGGGGGAGGGCGGCGAGGAATTCGAGGTCGGCGGTGGGACGGCCGAGGGTGGCGGACAGGCGGGCGATCTCGGCGGCGGTGTGGTGGGACGCGGTCATAGTCCGAGCACCTTCTTCACGGCGGGGCGGGCCAGGCGGGGAATGAGGCGCAGGCCGGAGTCGAGCGCGTCGTCGAGGGCGGCTTTGCGCTGGTCGAGGGCGGCCTGGACATAGGTGTTCAGGGTGGCGAGTTCGTCGGGTGTGAGGGCGGCGAACTCGGGTGGGGGCGGGGTGCCGAGCGTGGTGGTGAGCTGGTGCAGGGTGTCCGGCACGGGCCGTCTCCATTCGATGCGGTACGGATGTCGGTGCGGGTGACGATACTGGGGAGTGGAAAAGATCGGCATTTGTGAAAGATTCGAAAATGATTCGCGCAGTGTGAAATTCGCTCAACCATGGCTGGAAGAGGCGGACCGCCCCGGCTTGGTGAAAGACCTGTTGCGCCTGGCGCAGACGGTGCGGGTCGAGCTGACGCGGACCCAGGCCGTCGGCAAGGCTGGGCAGGTCTCCTGATTTCGTCGCCGCACGAAACCGGTGCAACGGTGAGGTGCCGACAAAGCCCTCGGATCGAGATCACAGCGTGCTGGTTGCGCGATCGTCCGGCATGCGGGATGCTTTTCCGACCGCACGTCATACGTGCGGCGTGACATTTCCGCGACCATTTCGTAATGTAGCGGTGACCTTGTCCTCTACGAGTAGCTGGTGATCGACATCGTGCGTGGTCAACATCGCAAACCGGCGCCGCCGCGTGGGCGCGCTCAGCTTGCCGTGTGGAGTGTCGCTGCGACAGTCCCGGCCATGCTGTGGATGACGATCCGGCCGGGGCCTGCGGTCCAGGAGGCCGCCGCGGTAGAACCGCAGACCACCTCGACAGTCGACCCCGACCCGATCGCCGCCGCGGCCGCGTTCGTGGAACCCGAGCCGGCGCCGGTTTCCGCCCTCGACGAGTCGGCCACGCTGTCACTGATGCATGCCACCACCCCGTGTGACACCGAGTGGAAGGGCGTGCAGCCGCACGTGGCGCAGGTGAGCCACCTGCTGCAGAAGATGTTCGGTATCAGCGATATCGGCGGGGCGCACGGCCGCTACGACGGTGACCACGGTGCCGGGCTCGCGCTCGACGTGATGACCAGCGGCGGCGTGGGCGACGCGATCGCCGAATTCGTGCTGGCCAACAAGGAGCGCTTCGGCGTCACCTACGTGATCTGGAAGCAGCGCTACAACGACGGCGGCGGTTGGTCGTTCATGGAAGACCGTGGCAGCCCCACCCAGAATCACTATGACCACGTGCACATCTCGTTCGAATCTTCGGGTGCGACGAATATTTCCTGCTGAAATCGGCTGGTACCAGCGGTTTCGCGGATTTGCATCGCCGTGGAATCGTGCCGTATCGGCCGAACCGGGCGACAGGGGCGTGCTGCATCGACCATGATCGATAGATGGCCCCCAACAGCGCGAAATTCTTGTTCAGCAACGGCACCGACGACCGGGTGTCGCTTTTCGACGACGGGCGTGTGAAGGTCTGGTCGACCACTCATCTCTGGTCCGAAATGGGCCGCGAACGGCACAACGCGTTGGGCGAGACGGTACTGCTCGGGATCGGGCGCACACTCGACGTACCGGGACCGGGTGACCGGCGCCAGGCCTGCGATGCCGAATTCGCCCTGACACCCGAGCTCGGACACACGGTCGCCGCGACGGTGGCGGCAGACAACGGGACGTTCGTACAGTTCTTTCACGACGGGACCATCGCGGTCGGTAACGACGGGCGCGATGTGGCGACGGTGTTCAACGCGGGCCGTGAAGCGACCTCCGAGCGCGGCGTGAACGGGGTCGGCGGGTCGGTGATGGTGACCTTCGGCGGCAGCTATCGGCCGAAGACGATGCGTCAGAGCGACTACCAGGTCGAGCTCAGCGAAGCGACGGCGCCCCGGCCGAACCGGCTGTACAAGGACGAGTTCCTTGTGAAATAGCCCCGAATCGCTTCTGCGCTCGTACGGTGTAAACGGCAGGGGTCGGCAGAAGGATTCGTGGTATGGGACGGTTGACAGGCAAGGTCGCGGTGATCAGCGGCGGTGCGCGGGGCATGGGTGCCGCGCACGCGCGCCGGTTCGTCGACGAGGGTGCGTCGGTGGTGATCGGCGACGTGCTCGACGACGAAGGTGCCGCTCTCGCAAGCGAACTCGGGGTGCGGTATCAGCACCTCGATGTGCGCGAGCCCGAGCAGTGGCAGGCGGTGGTGCGCACGGCGGTCGAGGAGTTCGGCGGGCTGCATGTGCTGGTGAACAACGCCGGGATCGTCAACGGCAACCTGCTCGTCGACTTCGCGCTCGAGGAATGGCAGCGCATCATCGACATCAACCTCACCGGCACCTTCCTCGGGATGCAGGCGGCGGTCCCCGCGATGACCAGCGGCGGGTCGATCGTCAACATCTCTTCCGTGGAGGGGATGCGGGGAAGCCCTGGGCTGCACGGGTACACGGCGACGAAGTTCGCGGTCCGTGGGCTCACCAAGTCGGCGGCGCTGGAACTCGCGCCGCAGGGGATCCGCGTCAACTCGGTCCATCCCGGTCTCATCAGCACCCCGATGACCGAGGGAATCCCGGCCGACTTCCTGCAGATTCCGCTGGCTCGCGCGGCCCAGCCCGACGAGGTGTCGGCGCTGGTCGCCTACCTGGCCTCCGACGAGTCCTCGTATTCGACGGGCGCGGAGTTCGTGGTCGACGGCGGGCTCACCGTCGGCGTGCCGCACAAGAGCTTCTGACCTGGAAGCCGGGGTGCCGTCGTGGAGACGGCACCCCGGTGGATCAGCCGTAGTGGCAGATGTAGTGCATGGTGTCGACGACCTCGATGTCGAACGAGCTGTCGCCGGGGACCTTGAACGACTCGCCCGCGCGGTAGGTGATGGGCTGGGTATCGCCGGCCAGCGTCACCTTCGCCTCGCCCGCGACCAGTTCCATGATCTCCGGGGCGCTGGTGCCGAAGGTGAGCTTCGACGGCTGGATCACACCGACGGACTTCGAGGTGCCGTCGGGCAACTCGAGGCTGTAGCTGACGCATTTGCCGTCGAAGTAGACATTGGCCTTGGTAGTGACGGAGACGTTCTCGAACTTCGACATGGGTCCTTCCGGAAACTTAGGGAAGCCTCAGTCTAACTAGCTGCCGTAGCGGGCCAGGACCGAGCTGGCTTCCTGGGAGGCGGTGCCTTCCTGGGCCAGGTGGGCCATGGCTTCGGGGATTTCGCGGCCGTGGTGGGTCATGGCCTGGGCGTAGAGGCGGCCGGCTCGGTAGGAGGAGCGGACGAGGGGGCCTGCCATGACGCCTGCGAAGCCGAGTTGTTCGGCGACCTTGGAGTGTTCGACGAATTCCTCGGGCTTCACCCAGCGGTCCACGGGGTGGTGGCGTGGGGACGGGCGAAGGTACTGGGTGATGGTGAGGATGTCGCAGCCGGCTTCGTGCAGGTCGCGCATCGCTTCGGTGACCTCTTCGGGGGTTTCGCCCATGCCGAGGATGAGGTTGGACTTGGTGACCAAACCTGCCTCGCGGGCCGCGGTGATCACCGCGAGGGAACGCTCGTAGCGGAAGGCGGGGCGGATGCGCTTGAAGATGCGCGGCACCGTTTCCAGATTGTGGGCGAGCACCTCGGGGCGAGTGGAGAACACCTCGGCGAGCTGGTCGGGGTCGGCGTTGAAGTCGGGGATCAGCAGCTCGACACCGGTGCCGGGGTTGAGGGCCTTGATGGCGCGCACGGTTTCGGCGTAGAGCCAGGCGCCGCCGTCGTCGAGGTCGTCGCGGGCCACACCGGTGATGGTGGAGTAGCGCAGACCCATGGCCTGCACGCTCTCGGCGACGCGGCGGGGTTCGTCGCGGTCGAGGGCAGCGGGTTTGCCGGTGTCGATCTGGCAGAAGTCGCAGCGGCGGGTGCACTGTTCGCCGCCGATGAGGAAGGTGGCCTCACGGTCTTCCCAGCATTCGAAGATGTTGGGGCAGCCCGCTTCCTCGCAGACGGTATGCAGGCCTTCGCGTTTCACCAGGCCCTTGAGCTCGCTGTACTCGGGGCCCATGGTGGCGCGGGTGCGAATCCACTTGGGTTTGCGTTCGATCGGCGTTTCCGCGTTGCGCGCCTCGATGCGCAGCAGCTTGCGTCCGGCGGGGGCAGAGGCGTCTACGGAGCTCACTGCACCGACTCTACGCTCGGGGCCCGCTCGGGCGCGGGGGCGGTGGTGCGATCGATGTCATGCGGGCGGACGGGAATTTCTCCGTCGAGCGCGGCAACAATCGCGGTGGCGACCAGCGGCTTGATTTCGGCGACGGTGACCTCGCGACCCAGCTCGCGGGTCAGGGTGGTGACACCGGCGTCCTTGATGCCGCAGGGCACGATGGCCTGGAAACCGTCGAGGGCGGAGTTGCAGTTGAGCGAGATGCCGTGCAGGGCGACACCGCGCTGCACGCGGACCCCGATCGCGGCGATCTTGCGTTCGGCGAAGTAGTCGGTGGCGGGCAACCACACTCCCGATCGGCCCTCGACACGTCCACAGATGATGCCGAGACTCGAGATCACATCGATCAGCGCCTCTTCGAGACGACGCACGTACTGCACCACATCGACCGGTTCGGCCAGCCGGATGATCGGGTAGCCGACGAGCTGCCCCGGTCCGTGCCAGGTGATCTTGCCGCCCCGGTCGACCTGCACCACGGGGCTGCCGTCGATGGGCAGATCGTCGGCCTCGGTGCGGCGGCCCGCGGTGTAGACCGACGGGTGCTCCAGCAGTAGCAGTCGGTCGGTGCCCTCGCCTGCGGCGCGTTCGTCGGCGATCTGCCGTTGCAGCTCCCAGGCGGCGTGGTAGTCGATGAGTCCGAGATCCTCGACCACGATCGGGGTCGTATCGAATCGGGCGGACGCGGAGGGGCGCGTGTCGTTCACGATCCTGACGTTACGCCCGGCGGCCGACGACGCCAACGGATGGTCGGGCCGCCGTGTCGCACGGTTGCCGAGAGGACGCGGGGTCACATGCCCGCGACGTCGACCAGCGGTGCTGGATAGGCGGAGCCGGGCAGGTCCGCGCGCCACGGGCGGTGGATGGCGCCGCCCGGCAGGTGAGCCAGTTCGGGGAGATGGCGGCGGACGTAGGTGCCGTCGGGGTCGTGACGGTCGGCCTGGCGGAGGGGGTTGAGGACGCGATTGGGGCGCGTGTCGGTTCCGGTGCCCGCGGCCCACTGCCAGTTGAGCTGGTTGTTGGCCAGATCCGCGTCGACGAGCCAGTGCAGGAAATGAGCGGCGCCGATCCGCCAGTCCAGGCGCAGGGTTTTCGTGAAGAACGACGCGGTGATGAGGCGGGCACGTCCGGGCATCCAGCCGTCGGTGACGAGCTGACGCATCGCCGCATCGATGATCGGGTAACCGGTGCGGCCCTCCTTCCACGCGGTGACGGCCTGGGGATCTCGGCGCACGGGGAACGGGCCGGGGCGAAGGCTGGTGGACGCGGTGTCGGGGCGGGCGGCGAGCAGCTGATGGTGGAAGTCGCGCCATGCGAGCTGGCGGGCGAAGGCATGACCGCCTTCGGTGGACAGGTCCGTGCGGTGCACGACCTCGACCGGGGACAGGCAGCCGAAGTGCAGGTACGGCGACAGGTGTGAGGTGGCGTCGGCGGCGAGGTCGTCGTTGCGGTCGGCGTAGTCGTCGATCGGGCCCGCCAGCCACTTGCTCAGGAGTGCGCGGCCGGTGATCTCGCCGCCGGTCGGGCAGTTCGGGGAGGGTTGTCCGGGCGACAGATCGGCGGCGGAAGGTATTGCCGCACTGGGGATGTCGGGTACGGCAAGCGCGTGGGGGCTGTCCAGTGGACGGCGCCGATGGGTGTCTACCCAGCGTCGGAAGTATGGGGTGAACACGGCGTAGTAGTCACGGCCGGTGGCCGGGGCCAGGGCAGACGGGTCGACGGCGGTGATCACGGCCGAGTGCGGGTGAACGGTGCAGTCCGACAGCGCGGCGCGCAGGGCGGCTTCGCGTCGGGTGGCGAAGGCGCTGAAGTCATGGGCGATGTGCACCGACTTGGCGCCGGTTTCGGCGACCACCCGCGCGACCTCGGTGGCGACGTGACCACGGCGTACGACCAGGCGCCCGCCTACGTCACGCAAGCCCGCGTCGAGTTCGGTCAGGGCACTGGCGAGGAAGGCCGCTCGGTTGGGTGGGCAGCGGGCGGGCACGATTTCGTCGTCGACGACGAACAGCGGCACGACCGTGTCGGCGGACCGGCGGGCGGCGTCGAGGACGGGATTGTCGGCCAGGCGCAGGTCGCGCGTGAACAGGGCGATCGAGACGGTCATCGGGTGCACAGCGGGACGATGTCGTTTCGGCCGCCGGTGGTCGGCGTGGTCAGGTACAGGCAGGTGCTCTGGCCTGCCGTCTCGATCGCGGTGTGGATGTCGTCCCATGCGGCCGCGTCGAGGGTTGGTGTGCGGGACAGGACGAAACCGGACAGGCGGCTCGGCGAAGTGACCAGCGCCCACGAGTACTCCGGGCCGAGCGCGGTGACGATGTAGTCGGTCTCTCCGTCCTGGCCGGGTACGCCGGGGAAGGAGACGTTCAGCTGGGCGTTCGTGGCCGGGTCGGTGACGGTGGCGGTGCCACGGATCTCGTCGATGCCGCCCGACCAGGTGTGGCAGCGGTTGTACACGCCGACATCGCCTCGTTCGTCGAGCGAGTAGGTGGCGGTGGTGTCGCGCGCGCACGCGAGGTTGAACGGCTGGGGTACGGCGGCCAGTTGGTGCCAGACGCCGAGGTACCGGTCCAGATCGAGGGAGGGAACGGGAGTCGGGGGCGCCGCGGCAGCCGTGGCCGAGGACAGGGCGGTGACCGCAAGGGCGACGAGGGCGGTCGCCGCCGAACGGCGGAACGCTGACGTCAGGGCAATACGCACAAGGGCTCCTCGAAATTGTCGGTAGCGATAGCTTACCAATAAGCGATGCATAAACGATGCATTCATCGGCGGTGAAGTCGCACCGACAGCCGGACGACTTCGGCCGTAACGCCGCCCGGCGGCGCCGATTCCGGGCGTGCTGCGGGCGGCGCGGAGAACGCGCGTGCTGTGAGCGGCGGGTTCGGACGGCGGCGCCGAATGACGTCGGTAAGGCGGGATGATCGGGTTATCGGCAAGAATGGAGCGATGTCCGCCGGTTCAGCCCCTGTCCCCGATGCGGCCGGTTACACGGTGCGCGCCGTGGCGGACCGGCTCGGGATTCCGACTGCCACGCTGCGCAGCTGGAACCGGCGCTACGACATCGGTCCCGCACAGGATCGCCCGGGCAAGCACCGTCTCTACACCGAGGCCGACATCGCCGCGCTCGAACGCATGCTCGCGCTGATTCGTGACGGCGCGAGCCCGGCCGGTGCCGCCGCCACCGTGCGCGGCATCGCGGTGCTGCCCGGCGATCGCTTGCCGCTGCTCGAGGCCGCCTTCGCGCTCGACTCGGGCCGGGTGATCGCGCTGCTCGAGGCACACGTGCGCGCGGTCGGCATCGTGGAAACCTGGGACGGTTTGTGCAGACCCGCCTTCGCCGATGTCGTGGCGCGCCAGAGCAGCGGCGAGGGCTGTATCGACGTCGAACATCTGCTGTCGTGGTGCATCACCTCGGTCATGCAGCGCACTCATGCCCCGCCCGCCCGCCCCGACCACACCATCCTGCTGGCCTGCACGGGTGGCGAAACCCATTCGCTCCCTCTCGAAGTGCTGCGCGCCGCCCTGGCGGAGCAGGGGGTAGGCGCGCGCATGCTCGGCGCGGATGTGCCGACTGTCGCCCTCACCGACGCACTGGCCCGGCCGAGCGGACCGACCTCGGTCCTGCTCTGGTCACAACGAGAATCCACCGCGTTGACGTCGGCAGTCGTCGCGGGCGTGGCCGCCGGGGCGCGGGTGTTCGTCGGCGGGCCGGGTTGGCAGGAGGTACTGCTGCCAACCGGGGTACAGCGCGTCGACGGGCTGACCGAAGCGGTCGCCCTGATCGGTGTCGACTCCTCTCGACTCGCCGACACCGAAGCCGCTGCGAATCAACGGCAATGAATCGTCAGCGGCCGAGGAGGTGGCGGAGGGTTTGTTCGAGGTCGGGGGTGCGGAACGGGTGTGTGGAGTCGGTGAGGCGGGTGGGGTCGACTCGTTGGCCGGCTTCGGCGAGTTCGCGGGCGCCCTGGCGGCCGAGGAGTAGGGCGGGGCCGAAGGACGGGACAGGTAGCAGGGCGGGGCGGCGGAGGACGTGGGCCAGGGTGTGGGTGTAGTCGGTATTGCGGACGGGGTTCGGGGCGACCGCGTTGACCGGACCGACGAGTGCGGTGTCCCAGAGTGCGCGGTGGTAGATGTCGAGGAGGTCGTCGATGCCGATCCAGGACTGCCACTGGGTGCCGGGGCCGATGCGGCCGCCGAGACCGGCGGTGAAGAGGGGGCGCAGCAGGCGCAGGGTGCCGCCTGCGGGGGATTGGACGATGCCGGTGCGGACGCGGACCACGCGGACGCCCGCGTGTGCGGCGGGTTCGGTTGCCGCCTCCCAGGCCGCGACCACGTCGGCGAGGAAACCTTCTCCGCGCGTGGAGTTCTCGGTGAGGACCTCGTCGCCGCGGTCGTAGCCGTAGTAGCCGATGGCGGAGGCGGAGACGAAGGTGGGCACACCGCAGCGGGCGGCGGTTTCGGCGAGGGCGCGGGTGGGGCCGATGCGGCTGTCGGCGATCGCGCGGCGGTGTTCGTCGGTGAAGCGGCCCGCGATCCCGGCGCCCGCCAAATGGACGACGGCGTCGACGCCCGTCAGTAGCTCCGGTGCGGGATCGTCAGGATTCCAGTGGCGTTCGGCGGGATCGCTGGTCGGGCGGCGGACCAGGCGGATCACCCGGTGCCCACCGGTGGACAGGAATGCGCACAAGGCGGTGCCGACCAGCCCGGACGCCCCGGTCACCGCGATGGTCCGGGCGGCGAAACCTGTTGCGGCGGCGCGCTGGTGCGCCGCGAGATCACCGGCGAGCTGACGGTAGCGATAGTCGAACATCGGCTGCAGTAGACGGGTGGGGATCGGGGTGTCGACACGGTCGATCACCGCGGTGTGCTCAGGGTCGACCTCGGCGAACTCGTGGGTGTGCCGCCACGGCAGCAGACGGCCGAGCGGCGCCGAGGCCGGACCGTCGACGGCGACCTCGTCGGCGAAAGACGCGGGCGGATCGTAGGCCGCGGGGTCGTGCCGGGCGATCCAGCGCAGGCCGCCGGGAAGACCGAGAACCGCGGCGCCACGGGCCAGATCGGAGGACTCCGCGAGCAGCCGCACCGGCTGCCACGGCGGCGCCAATCGGGTGAACGCGCCGGGCCGCTCGAACCAGCGGAACACTTCGGCGCGGGGTGCTGTGACAACGCTCGAACAGTCGATGCCCATAACCCGACTGTAGCCGTCCCCGGAAAGACGATGAAGCGTTCAAGCATCGTTTCGCGACGCCGATGACAGGTTGCGGAATGTCAGCGCGGTTCGAGAGGAAACAACCGCTGCATGAGGGTGAGGTCCATCCAACGACCGAATTTGTGGCCCACCTCGGGCAATTCGCCGACGACCCGGAACCCGAACCGTTCGTGGAGGACGATCGATGCGGTGTTGCCGGACTCGATAGCGGCGATCATCGCGTGCACGCGCTCGGAATCAGTTGCGCGAGCGATCAATTCGGTGAGCAGGGCGGTGGCAACACCGCGCCGCTGGAAACGCTCACCGACATAGACGGAGTTCTCGACGGAATAGCGGTAGCCGGTTTTGGGTCGCCACTGCCCGTAGGACGCGTAACCGGCCACCTCGCCGTCGATCTCGGCGACCAGCACCGGCATCCCCGCCGCGGTGCGGTCGGCGAACCAGGTGAGCCGGTCGTCGAGATCCACCTGATCGGTGTCCCAGATCGCGGTCGACTCGGCGATGTTGGCGTTGTGGATCTCCAGCACGGTCGGCAGGTCGGCTTTGTCGGCGTCGCGAATCAGCATGGGCGCCTTCATGATCGGCCGACGGTCGCGGCGAGCGCGGCGCCGATGGTCGGATGCTGGAAGGTGTAGCCCGCCTTTTCCAGCGCGGCGGGAATGGCCCGTGGACCGGTGAGCAGCGCCTCGTCCGCGAGCTCACCGACCGCCGTCCGCAACGCGAACGCGGGCACGATGAGTGGGGCGGGGCGGTGCAGGGCGCGACCGAGCGCGCGGGTGAACTCGGCATTGGTGACCGGAGCCGGGCCGACGGCGTTGATCGGCCCGGACAGGTCGGGATGGGTGAGCGCGAAGACGATCGCCCCTACCTCGTCGTCCAGGGAGATCCACGGCGTGTACTGGCGCCCGCTGCCCAACCGGCCACCGAGCCCGAGCCAGTACAGCGGGTGCAACATGCTCAGCATCCCACCGTTGCGGGCGAGCACCACCGCACTGCGCACCAGCACCGTGCGCACGCCCGCATCCGTGGCGGGCGCGGTGGCCGCTTCCCAGTCGCGACACAGGGTCGCGAGGAAACCTGTTCCGCTGGAAGCGGTTTCGTCGACGATCGAGTCGCCGGTGGTGCCGCCGTAGTACTGCGCGCCGCTGGCGTTTACCAGCGTCGGCACGCCCGCGGCGGCGACCGCCGTGGCGAGGACATCGGTGGGGGTGATCCGGCTGTCACGCAACAATTGCTTGTAGCTGCCGTTCCAGCGGCGCGCACCGATACTCGCGCCGCACAGATTCACCACCGCGTCGGCCCCGCGCAACGCCCGCTCGTCGAGCTGGGCGCGCGCGGGATCCCACGCGAATTCGTCCGGTGCCGCGGGAGCGCGGCGCACCAGCCGGGACACCTCGTGCCCGTCGCGGCGCAGAGCCGCGACGAGCGCCGTCCCGATCAGCCCGGACGAACCGGCGATGACCACCTTCATCGAAACGACCTGCTACAGCCCGAGATCGGCCTCGAACGCCGCCTCTTCCAACCGATGCTTGATGGTGGTGAGGAAGCGGCCCGCGTCGGCGCCGTCGATGAGCCGGTGGTCGTAGGTGAGCGGCAGGTACACCATCGAACGCACACCGATGGACTCGTTACCGGTCTCGTCGGTGACGACCACCGGACGCTTCACGATCGCGCCGGTACCGAGCATGCCCGCCTGCGGCGGGAGCAGGATCGGGGTGTCGAACAGCGCACCCTCGGAGCCGATGTTGGTGATGGTGAAGGTGCCACCCGACAGCTCGTCCGGCTTGAGACCACCGTTGCGGGCGCGGTTGGCGATATCGACGATCGCGCGGGCCAGCCCGGCCAGCGACAGGTCGCTGGCGTTGTGGATGACCGGCGAGAGCAGACCCTGCTCGGTGTCGACCGCGATACCCAGGTGCACCGACGCGTGGTAGGTGATCTCCTTGGTGTCCTCGTTGTACGAGGCGTTCACGTTCGGGTGCACACCGAGGGCCTCGACGACGGCCTTGGCGAAGAACGGCAGGTACGTCAGGTTGACGCCCTCGCGGTTCTTGAACGAGGCCTTCGCGAGCTGCCGCAGATGCGCGATCTTGGTGACGTCGGCCTCGTGGACCTGGGTCAGCTGCGCGGTGGTCTGCAGCGATTCGCGCGTCTTGGTCGCGGTGATCTGCCGGATGCGGCTCGCCTTCTGGGTGGAACCGACGAGACCGGCCAGCTTCGGAGCGGCCGTCTGCTTGGCCGGGGCCGCAGCGGCGGCCGGGGCGGCGGCGGGCGCGGGCTCCGGTGCCTTCTTGGCTTCGGCGGCGGCGAGCACGTCCTGCTTGCGGATGCGTCCGCCCACACCGGAACCGGTGAGGCTCGACAGGTCGACGCCGTTCTCCTCGGCCAGCTTGCGCACCAGGGGAGTCACGTACGGGGTGCTGCCGTTACCTGCCGACGCGGCCTGCGCGGGCGCGGGCTTGGCGGCGGGCGCGGGCTTCGGCGCGGGGGCAGGCTCAGGCTTCGGGGCCGGTGCCGCTTCCTGCTTCGGCTCGGGCTTCGGTGCCGGCGCGGCTTCGGGCTCGGGCTCGGGCTTCGGCTCCGGCGCGGGGGCGGCGGCGGGCTTGCCGCTGCCGATCACACCGAGCTGACCACCGACGGCGACGACGTCGTCCTCCTGCGCGGAGATCTCGAGCAGCGTGCCCGCGACCGGCGAGGGGATCTCGGTGTCGACCTTGTCGGTGGAGACCTCGAGCAGCGGCTCGTCGACGGCGACCTCGTCACCGACGGCCTTGAGCCAGCGGGTGACGGTGCCCTCGGTGACGGACTCGCCCAGCTCGGGCATCTTCACGGGGGTGCCGGACGACGCGTCGGCCTGAGCGGGCGCGGCGGCGGGCTTGGGGGCCGGTGCCTGCGCGGCGGGCTCGGGTTCGGGTTCCGGCTCGGGTTCCGCGGCCACGGATTCCTCGGCGGGCGCGGGGGCGGAAGCGGGGGCCTCGCCGGCGTCGCTGATCACGCCGAGCTCACCGCCGACCTCGACGACATCGTCTTCCTGGGCGACGATCTTCGACAGCACACCGGCGGTGGGCGACGGGATCTCGGTGTCGACTTTGTCGGTGGAGACTTCGAGCAGCGGTTCGTCGACCTCGACCGTGTCTCCTTCCTGCTTCAGCCACCTGGTCACCGTTCCCTCGGTGACGCTCTCACCAAGAGCCGGCATCTGGACGGAGAAGGCCATGTCCTCTGACTCCTCTGACTGTTCGACGGGTAATACAACAGTGCTTCGACCCCGGCGGGCATTACGTCGCGGGTCGCGGCGTGTGTCCACCCCGACCGTGTGGCGGGACTCCCGGGAATCGTTGGTTCTTGTTCCGGCAACCATCCTTGCACTCGCCCGCCGCGTCTGTGGCGCTGGGCGGCAATCCGTGCGGAGCTGGCACCATGGAATGTACGGCGGTGAGCAGAATTCCGTCGGAAAGCAGAAGGGCTGAGCCGGTGGGTTTGCTGGATCGTTTCCGCGGGGTGCGGGGCCGGAGCAGGTCAGTCGCGCGCGAGAACGCCTCGGAGGTGCGCGCGCTCGCGCAGTGGGCGCGGGCGCGGCACGGAGTCGAGGCGTTCGTCGAGCCCAAGACGACTGTGACTGATGTCACAGCGGTCCTGGTGGCGGCGGACGGTGAATGGACGCGCCGGATCGTCGGCGAGCACGGTGCGCGCCGCCTGGCCGACACCTTGCGCGTGCCGGTGTACGACGTGACCAAGACGGGCTATCCCCAGCGGATGCGCGACTTCGACGCCCGCCGCCGCATCGAGCAGCGGCGGGCCCGGGAAGCCGAGCTGGATGAGTGACTACTCCGCGCCGATCTGTTCGATCACCGCGATGAGCGTGCGCACCGGGACACCGGTGCCGCCCTTGCCGATATAGCCGAACGGTCCGCCGGTGTTGTAAGCCGGACCGGCCACGTCCAGGTGGGCCCACTGCACGCCCTCGGGCACGAATTCCTTGAGGAACAGCGCCGCCGCGAGCATGCCGCCCCACCGGTGCGGCGTGACATTGGCCAGGTCGGCGACCTTGGAGTTCAGATCCGCGCGCAGTTCGCTCGGCAGCGGCATGGCCCAGCCGTTCTCGCCGACCGCGCGCGAGACCTCGGCGACGCGATCGCGGAACTCGTCGGTACCCATCACGCCCGGGGTGCGGGTGCCCAGCGCGACCATCTGCGCGCCGGTCAGAGTGGCGACATCGATCAGGTAGTCGGGTTCGTCCTCGACGGCGCGCACGATGGCATCGGCGAGGATGAGCCTGCCCTCGGCATCGGTGTTGATGACTTCGACCGTGGTGCCGCCGTATTGGGTGAGCACATCGCCGGGGCGCTGCGCGGTGGCCGACGGCATGTTCTCGGCCATCGGCACGGTCGCGGTGACGGTGACCGGAAGACCGAGGCGCGCGGCGAGCAGCACGGTCGCGATGACCGCCGCCGCACCGGCCATGTCGGAGGTCATGTTCTCCATGTTCGCGGCGGGCTTGATCGAGATACCGCCGGTGTCGAAGGTGATGCCCTTGCCGACCAGCGCGACCTTCTTGGGCCCGCCGGCGTAGGTGATGCGCACCAGCCGCGGCGGGCGGGAGGAACCCTGGCCGACGCCGATGATGCCGCCGTAACCGGCTGCCGCCAACGCGTTCTCGTCGAGCACCTCCACCTCGAGCCCGGCGGCTTCGGCGAGCACGCGGGCCCGGTCGGCGAACTCGGCGGGGTACAGCGCGCTCGGCGGGGTGTTCACGAAATCGCGTGCGGTGGCGACGGCTTCGGCGACCAGCTGGGCGCGCAGCAGTTCCAGCACCCCGAATTCCGGTTCCGGAACCAGCAGTTCGACACGGACCACCGGCTGTTCGTCGGGCTTGGGCGCGCTCTTGGCCGACTTGAACGCGGAGAAGGTGTAGGCGCCGAGGTAGAAGCCCTCGGCGGCGGCACCGAGATCGATGCCGGACAGGGTGGTGGCGACGAGTTCGGTGCCCGACAGCGCGCGGGCCGCGACGCCGGCGCTGCGGCGGACCTGCTCGGCGTCGACCTTCTCGGCCGCGCCGAGACCCACGGCGAGCACGCTGGTGACGTTGTCCAGCGCCGCCGGTGCGGGCACCCGGGTGAGTTCCTCGGGCTTGCCCTTGGCACCGACCGCGCCGAGTGCGTCGAGGAGCTCCGTGCGGACCTCGGGGGTGAGCACGTCGCCGAACAGGTCGGCCGGGGCGATGGCCGGTCCGTTCTCCGAGGAGGTCAAGCCGATCACCAGCACATCGGTATCCGCGGTGAGGGATTCGATGCGTGCCAGTTCCGGTCCGAGTGAACGATCTGCAACAGCGGTCATCGACTCAGATTATGTGGTCGGCGCTCGGGGGCGCACGGCTAGGTGAGCTCGGCCGCGAGCCGCGTCGCGTTCATGTACCCGATCGCCTCGATGGTCACCATCGGGTTCACGCCGGGCGCGGTGGGGAAGCAGGAGCCGTCGGCGACGACGATGTTGCCGACGTCCCAGGTGGCGCCGTCCGGGTCCGTCGCGGACAGTTCGGCCGAACCGCCCATCCGAGCCGAGCCCATGATGTGCAGCGCGCCCATCGAGCAGCGCCCCGGACCGTATCCGGCCTGTTCGCAGGCGGCCTCGAACTCCGCGAGCGACCCTTTCTTGCCGGGCGTGAAGGAGATGCCCGCTTGATGCCCGGAATAGATGCGTTGCGCTCCTGCGGCTTCGAGCATGGTCGCCGCACCGATGATGCCCGTGTGCAGGTGGTCGGCGTCGTAGTCGGAGAGCCGGTATTTCACCACCGGTTCACCGCTGCGGTCCACCGTCACGGTCCCCGAGTCCCGGTCGCGCGTGATGACGCCGATGGAGCTGGTGCGGGCGAATTCGAGCATGGCGTCGCGATGCTGCCGTGCGCCGCGCCAGTTCATGAACCCGGTGGCCAGGCCAGGGTGCACCGGGCCGGTCTCGTAGATGACGCCGAAGCCGTTGCCGTCGAGGTCGGCGTGGTGCCTGCTGATCCGCGCCTGCAGCGCGCCCTCCCAGGGCCGGATCTCGTCCTCGAACACCCCGAACACGGCGGCGGCGGGGTGCAGACGCAGGTGGCGGCCGATGTTCGGGTTGCGTAGACCCGATCGGCGCAGCAGCGCGGGCGTCTGCACGGCACCCGCGGCGACGACGACCGCGCGGGCCCGCACCGTGATCTCGACGCCGTCGGAGGTGCGGGCCGACACCGATTCCGCCCGACCGGCTTTCACCGTGACGGTGCGGACGTCGGCGTCGACGACCAGCCGCGCGCCGTGCTCGGCGGCGTCGCGCAACCAGGTCTTGGTCGTCGACTGCTTGGCGCCGAGGCGGCAGCCGTAGCCGCAGCGACCGCATTCGATCGCCGCGTCACAGGCGTCGCCGACATTGCGTGGCAGGGTGTCGACGTCCCAGCCGAGCGCTCGCGCGCCGCGTTCGAGGATTCCGTCGCGGGCCGAGATCGGCGATTTCGCGCGGGTGACGCCGATCCGCTCACTCACCACATCGAGCGCTGTGCCGAACTCGTCACCGGCGAACTGGGGGACGCCGAGGTCGGCCCATTCCGCGCGCACACGGTCGGGAACCGGCAGCGAGGTACTCCAGTTGACGACGGTTCCGCCACCGAGGCAGCTGCCCGCGACCAGCGTGAGCTGGCCCTCCGCCGTGGTCGCGGGGCCGGCCGCGTAGAGGGTGGTCAGCGCGGCGAGTTCGCCGTCGCCGAAGTCCTTGTCGTCGTAGTAGCGTCCGCGCTCGAGCACGACCACGTCGAGCCCGGCTCGCGCGAGCACGGCGGCCGCGGTGCCACCACCGGCGCCGGATCCGACGACGACCACATCGCAGTCGAGCGTGGTCGGCCGGGTGAACCGCTGCGGCTTCAGCTGCGGTGCCGCGGCGTCGGGTGCGGGCCCGGTCGGTGCCGGGTAGCCGATCCGCTCCCACAGCGGATTCGTGCCGGTCGGGCCGGGGGTGACGTTGTACGCCAGCAGGGAGGCCTGTTTCAGGGCTTGGAAGATCGCGCGGACCGGGGCGAGCCGGGAATCCGCGAGCCGCAGCAGGGCCGCCTCGCGCTGCGCCTGCGACAGGGTGGAGAACCGCCGGAATCCGGTACCGGTGAGCGCGCCGAACGCGCGGGTGTCCCACAGGTCGAGCAGGGTGGCGAACTGTTTGCGGTCGGCCTCGCGCGGGTTACGGCCGAGGATCGCGAGAATGGTCTCCACCGCGCCGAGGTCGGCGGCGCTGGGTAGTCCGGTCTCGTCGCCCGGTATGAACGTGTTGCAGATCGCGGCGAGCGTCGCGCGCTGTGCGGCCGTCGGTTCCATGAGGAAACCACCCCTTTTCCACTTCGGGTGATGTCTATCACGGACGGGGTGAACGCGCTGGGGGTCAACGGTTTTCGGGCCGGACGAATGCCCGGCCCGAACCGTCAGCCTGCGACGAAGCGGACCGTCTTGGTGCTCGGGGTGTCGAGAGCGACCTCGGTGGAGGTGATCGGCGCTACGTCGGAGTCGCGGGTGTAGGCGGTGAGCTGATAGCGGCCGGGCTGTAGGCCGCGGAAACTGGCCTGGCCGGAATTGCCGGTGAACAGGTGGCGGTGGATCGAATCGCCACAGGCGTCGACGCCGATCAACACCACCTTGCCGCCCGCGATCGGTGCGCGCGTGTCCGCGGCGACCAGCACGGCGTCGATCTGGCCGACCGCCGCGCGGGTGTAGCGGTCGTCGTACAGCGTTTCACCGCCGCCCTGCTCGCAGCTGGTCGTGGTCTGGCCGACGGTGTCGTCGGGACCGCCCGGATGGGCGAGGGCACCGCCCGCCGTGCCCGTGAGAAGAGCTGTCGCGATCACTGCGATCGCCGAACACTGTGAAACCCCGAACCGTGGCATTGCGCCGTATTCCTCCTCGAATGTGGGTAACACTGGGGTTGGTGTTGCGTGAACTCTCGGGGCGAGACTGTACTGAGCGGAATTCCGGGGATGAATCCGGCGTTCTACTCCCACGGTTGTGCGCTGTACGTGCGACCACGAGCTCTATCGAGGAGGATCTGTGAGCGAGACCCGCAAGGCGATTCTGGCCGGTGGCTGCTTCTGGGGTATGCAGGACCTGATCCGCCGTCAACCGGGGGTTCTGTCGACTCGCGTCGGTTACACCGGCGGCGAGAACGAGCACCCGACCTACCGCAACCATCCCGGTCACGCGGAGGCCGTCGAGATCGTCTACGACCCCGAGCGGACCGATTACCGCGCGCTGCTCGAATTCCTCTTCCAGATCCACGACCCGACCACCAAGGACCGGCAGGGCAACGACATCGGCTCGAGCTACCGATCGGCGATCTTCTATCTCGACGACGAGCAGCGGCGCATCGCGCTGGACACCATCGCCGACGTGGACGCCTCCGGGCTGTGGCCGGGCAAGGTGGTCACCGAGGTCACCCCGGCGGGGGAATTCTGGGAGGCCGAGCCCGAGCACCAGGACTATCTGGAGCGTTATCCCGACGGCTACACCTGCCATTTTCCGCGTCCGGGATGGAAATTGCCCAAACGTGAGAATGTGAGCTGATAAGCGACGCCGACATATGCCATGATCGGCCATGTCGGCGTGAGCGCGATGACGCCGGATCGGTATGACTCATGACGGCGGCCGCGGTCGCCGCAGACGATGAGGAGATGCGGTTCGGATGACGTATGGACAGCAGCAACCCGGATATCCTCCGGCGAGACCTGATCTCAGCGTAGGCGCCGCTCTCGGGTACGCCTGGGAGAAATACAAGAACAACGTCGTCGTCTGGATCGGTATCGTCCTGATCTTCGCCGTGATCCAGGTGGCGCTCAACTTCATCTTCGGGCTCGGCAATTCCACCGACACCGATTACAGCGGCAACTTCAGCATCGGATTCGGTGTCTGGCAGTTCATCGGCAGTGTGGTGAGCACCGTCGTCGGGTATCTGATCTCCGCGGCGATGGTGCGCGGCGCACTGGACGAAACCGACGGGCGCAAACCTGGATTCGGTGAATTCTTCAAGTTCACCAATGTCGGCGCGGTCATCGTGGCTTCGCTGCTCGTCGGTATCGCCACCGGTATCGGCTTCGTGCTGTGCATCCTGCCCGGCATCGTGATCGCCTTCTTCACCTGGTTCACGCTCTACTTCGTACTCGACCGGAATCAGGACGCGATCACCGCGATCAAATCGAGTTTTTCGGCGATCTCCGCCAATGCGGGGCCGCTGCTGTTGCTGGCGCTCGCGCTGTTCGGCATCAATATCGTCGGCGCGTTGCTGTGTGGTCTCGGTCTGTTGGTGTCGATTCCGCTGTCGGTGCTGGCAACGGCCTACGCCTACCGGGTGATCACCGGTGGGACGGTGGTCGGTCAGAGCGTCGCCGATCCGGGTTACCCGCCGTACGGCGGTCCCGCCGGTGGATTCGGTGAGCAGCCGGGGTACGGCGCTCCGGGTGCGGGTGGCTACGGTGAGCCCGGTTTCGGTGGACAGCAGCCCGGCGGGCCCGGTTACGGTGAGCCCGGTTTCGGTGGACAGCAGCCCGGCGGGCCCGGTTACGGTCAGCCCGGTTTCGGTGGTCAGCAGCCGGGTGGGCCCGGATACGGTGGTCAGCAACCTGGTGGGCCCGGTTATGGTCAGCCCGGTTTCGGTGGGCAACAGCCCGGTTACGGCGGGCCGGGTTCCGGTGACCAGGGTTACGGCGGGACGGGTGGCGGCCACGGCGGCCCGGGTTCGGGGCCCGATCTCGGTAAGCCCGACGACGAGGGCTGGGGCAGGCCCGAGAACCGCTGATCTACGCCGAGGGGCGTGCGACGATCCGTCATCGCACGCCCCTCGTGCTGTCTACTCGCAGCCGTATCCGTCGCCGTCGCGATCGAGGCCGTAGTCGTCGGGGCCGATGACCTTCACCTTGCCGGTGTAGACGGGTCCGTTGCCGCTGCCACCCTCGCAGTCGACGTCGCTGACGATGGGTAGGCAGGGGGAGTACGAGCCGTGGCAGTCCGAGGACTGCTGGGCGCTGGCCACGGCCGGGGTCGCGATCGCGAAGGCGAAAGCCGCGACAGCGGCGGACCCGAGGGTGACGGCGAATTTCATGTGGTGCTCCGTTCAGTTGTACAGCGGCGCACAGTGTTTCACGCGTGGGCGATTTGCCGGAAATTTCCCTGTCGGTACCTGCCGGTAGTATCGGGACGTCGTAGATCGGGGGAGGGACAATGCGGGGGAAGTGGCGGGCGTGGTCGTGGTGGATGCGTGGCGGCGTCGTCGTGCTCGCGCTGGTGGCAGTGGTATCGGTGCCGGTCGCGGGCATACTCACCGCGCTGCTGGTGCACAACGTCGGCGAGCAATCCGAGCAGGCGCGCAGCCGGGGTAAGGACGCGTTCTGGCTCGGCCACGCCTGGGTCGACGGGCGCCGCACCGACGCCGATATCGACGGGCTCGCGAAGTTGCTGGCGGGCACCGGCATCCGTGATCTGTACGTCCACACGGGTCCGCTGGAGCACGACGGGTCGTTGCGCGACGACCTGGCACCCAGGGCGCGCTGGTTCGTCGACGCGGTGCACACGAAGTTGCCCGGTATCCGGGTGCAGTCGTGGCTCGGCGATATCGTGCAGCCCGAATTCGACGGTCTCGACGTGGAATCGGCGTCGTCGCGGGAACGGGTGGTCGCCTCGGCGCGGCGAGTGCTCGGCTACGGGTTCGACGGCGTGCACTACGACCTGGAACCCATCCGATCGGGGTCGCCGGGGTACCTGGCCCTGCTCGAGCAGACCCGCGTGATGACCGCGGCGGCCGGGGTGGTCTTGTCGGTGTCGGCGCCGGTGATCGATCCGCTTCCAGGGTTGCACGCGGTGGGGATCGCGGTGGCCGATCACGGGAAGTGGTGGAGCCAGGCCTATTTCGCGGAGGTGGCGCGGCGGGTCGATCAGGTGGCGGTGATGTCCTACGACACCGCGATGCCGACGCGCGCGCTCTACAGCGGCTACGTCGCGCAGCAGACGGAACTGGCGCTGGAGGTGACGCCCGCGCAGGTCGATCTGCTGATGGGCGCGCCGGCGTTCTGGGCCGACGATCCCGGCCATCACGGGGCGGCGGAGACCGTGGCGGCGGCTGTGCGTGGGATCCGATCAGGACAGACGCGCACCGATGTGGGTCGCGCGAACTTCGGAGTGGCGTTGTATGTGGATTTCGCTGCTACGCCCCAGGATTGGGCCGACTACCGGCAGGAGTGGTGCGTCACTGGGTAGCCGAAGGGGCTGGTAGTTCGACCAGCCAGCGGTGGCCGGGGTGGACCCGGGTCAGCCAGTTGTGCAGCCGGGTCGAACGTTCCGGGGTGAGCAGGGGCAGGACGTGGTGGAAATCGGCGGAATCCTTGGGGCGGTCGGCTTTCGCCTTGAACAGCAGGACCGCTTCGGGGATCAGATAGGGGATACCGGTGGGGGTGGTGCGGATCAGGTCGCGGTAGGGGAGCGTGATGGTGGGGTCGCGTCGGCAGATCCAGGTGTCGCCGTCGTGCGGTTCGCGGAACACGTCCAGGTGGTAGGCGCCGGTGAACGGATCACGCAACCAGGTCTGGTGCAGGTCGGCGTTCTCGGCGGCGGCCGCGAACGACCACAGCGTGCCGTCACCGACGACATCCCACTCGTACTCGGGAAACGCCGCCGCGATCGTCGGGAAAGCCGCTCGGGGAACTGCGATTTCGATGTCGGCGTGAGCCCGGGAGATGGTCCCGGCGAACAGGTCGAGCGCCCACCCGCCTGCCACCGCCCACGGCGCCGTGCAGTCGGCGAGACGGGCGGCGACCACGCTCGGAGTCCAGGGGTCCCAGCGGCGGTCCGCTTCGAACGCGGTGATCGGACGTCCACCGTCCGGAAAGCTCATGATCCATCATGTGCACAGCCCGGCGCGGCAGCGCAAGGTTGTTGTGGGCGATGGTGATCGAGGTGAGACGGGTTCGTGAGAAACCCGGCTCAGCGGCGCCGATCGGTGATCCAGGCCAGCGGGCGACGGTGATGCGGGCGGGCCCGGTTCTCCCAGCGCGGGTTCTCCTCGTCGCGGCGGTACACCGTCACCCGGCCCGCCACCGAGAACCGCAGGGTGCTCGCCGTGCCGACCACCTCACCGTCGGCGGCCACCGCGATCGGCGACTTCGAGGTGATGGTGAGTTCGTGGGTCTGGCGTTCGCCGTACACCCGGCTGTGCCCGATCGCGGCCAGCATCAACGCGATCACCGCGCGGGTCCGGGAGAACCGCACGTCGGCACGGAGCCAGCGCACATCGAGCAGACCCTCGTCGAGGCGGGACCGGAACGCGGGCACCGCGCCGTGCGGGTGATAGGGGCCGTTGCCGATGAACAGGAACCACATGTCGTGCCAGCGGTCGTCGATGCGGATGTGGATCGGTTCGGCCCGGCGCAGGGTGACGACGAGGGCCGCGGCGAACGCGGGCCACTTGCCCCAGCGGTCCTCCCACTTCTCCCGCAACCGGACCAGTTCGGGGTAGGCGCCGACGCTGGCGGTGTTGATGAGGTGATGGGTGTGCGGTCCCTCGGGGGTGTCGAATTCGACCCCGGCGATGTCGACTTCGACGGCCTCGCCCGCACCGGTGGCGTCGGCCACCTCGCGCAGGTCGTAGACACCGAGGTCGCGCGCGAAGTGGTTGAGGGTGCCCGCGGGGACGACGACCAGCGGCAGGTCGTTGCGGATCGCGACGGCGGCGGCCGCGGCGATGGTGCCGTCGCCACCGGCGGCGCCGACCGCGAGCACCGACGGGTCGATCGCCTCCTGCAGTACCTCGGCGGCGTCGCGACCGGGCACGGTGTGCAGCAGTTTCGCGGCGGGCAGGGCCTCGGCGATATCGGGGGTCGGATCGTAGGTGGAGTCACCGGAGCGCGGATTGATCAGCAGCGCAAGGCCTTTGCCGTCGGCCAGGATCGGCGCGTCCTGCACGGCGTGTGCCTCGGCCTCGTCGGATTCGCGGATCGGCCACCAGCGACGGGTGGTGAGCGCGACGGCGGTGCCGACGCTCGCGCCGACCAGCACATCGGAGGGCCAGTGCGCGCCGGTGTGGATGCGCGAGTAGGCGACGGCGGCGGCGACGGGAGCCACGGCGAGCGCGGTGCGCGGGCTCTCCAGCGCGACGGCCGTGGCGAACGCGGCGGCATTGGCGCTGTGCCCGGACGGGAACGACGACGACACCGGCGCGTCGACGAGCCTGCGCCCGTGTGGCATCAGCTCGGCCGGTGGCCTGCGCCGGGGGATCAGCGTCTTGAGGACCAGATTCACCGCGATGCTCGTGCCCGCCAGGGCGATCACACCGCGCAGCGCGGCCCGGCGCGGCGGACCGGGTTTGGCCGCCAGCACCGCCGCCGTCGCCAACCACAGCCCGCCCGTGTTCGCCGAGCGGGTCAGGCGCAGCATGCCGCGATCGATGGCGGTTTCGGGAATGCGGGACACAGCCCGGCTCATGGTCTCGTCCATCCGGGCGACATGACCGAACCGGGCGCGGGGCAGATCACTCACACCGAGAACACTACCGCCGTTGCCCGTCTTCATCTTTCGCTCGCGACCGTCGCGACCCGTGCACCCCTCGAAGCCGGGTCACGACGGTTCCCGGTCAGGGGATCGGGATCGGGCTGCAGTCGGCGGTCGGGCTCTCTCCGGACAGCGACTGCAGGATGCAGCCCACATTGATCTGGCTGCTGCCGGTCTCGGCGTGCGCGACCGGCTGGGTCAGCAGCACCGACGCGCCGGCGAGCATCAGGACGGAGACGGGTCTACGGAGATTCATGGCGTGATCCTCGCACGCTCCGGCGTGCCGAGATGCCTGGTGAGAGCCCCCAAATGCAGGGGCACGCCGCGATGTCGGGACCGCCGGATAAGCTCGCTGGCATGACCGACAACGTCCTGCTCGAAGGCCCCATCCATGCCGTTCATGTCGAACTGGGGGCAACCTTCGCCCCGTTCGGCGGCTGGGAGATGCCGGTGCAGTACGCGGGCACCGTCGGCGAGCACACCGCGGTGCGGACGACCGTCGGCCTGTTCGACGTGAGCCACCTGGGCAAGGCGACGGTGGCGGGACCCGGCGCCGCGCGATTCGTGAACTCGGCGCTGACCAACGACCTCGGCCGCATCCGTCCCGGCAAGGCTCAGTACACACTGTGTTGCGCGCAGGACGGCGGCGTGATCGACGACCTGATCGCCTACTACGTCGGCGACGACGAGGTATTCCTCGTTCCGAACGCGGCGAACACGGCCGCGGTCGTCGCCGAGCTGCGCAAGACCGCACCCGAGGGCGTCACCGTGACCGACGAACACCGTGAGTACGCGGTGTTCGCGGTGCAGGGACCCAAGTCCACCGAGGTGCTCGCCGCGCTCGGCCTGCCCACCGACATGGAGTACATGGCCTACGCCGACGCCGAATGGGACGGTCGGCCCGTGCGCGTGTGCCGCACCGGCTACACCGGTGAACACGGCTACGAGCTGCTGCCGACATGGGACGACGCCGAGCCGGTGTTCCGCGCGCTGGTCGAACAGGTCCGCGCCGCGGGCGGTCAGCCCGCCGGACTCGGCGCCCGCGACACCCTGCGTACCGAGATGGGCTACCCCCTGCACGGCCACGAACTCTCCCTCGACATCACCCCCAACCAGGCCCGCACCGGGTGGGCCGTCGGCTGGCAGAAGCCGCAGTTCTGGGGCAAGGACGCGCTGACCAAGGAGAAGGCCGACGGACCGCGGCGCACCCTGCTCGGCCTCAAAGCGCTCGACCGAGGTGTGCTGCGCCAGGGCCAGACCGTCCTGCGCGACGGCGAACCGGTCGGCGAGACCACCTCGGGCACGTTCTCGCCCTCGCTGAAGGTCGGCATCGCGCTCGCCCTGCTCGACACCGACGCGAAGCTCGCGCCCGGCGACGAGGTGGAGGTCGACGTGCGCGGGCGCAGGTTGCGCTGCGAGGTGGTCAAGCCGCCGTTCGTCGACACCAAGACCAAGTAACAGTTACCGCCCGATAGGATCGCATCATGACAGTCGCTGCACAGTTCACCCGTATTCCGCACCCCGCGCCCATTTCGGCGCAGCAGCGGGAACAGGTACTGGCGGCGCCCGGTTTCGGGCGGTACTTCACCGATCACATGGTGTCGATCGACTACACCGACGGTCGGTGGGGCAACGCGCGGGTCGAGCCGTACGGTCCGTTGTCGATGGATCCGGCCACCATGGTCTTCCATTACGGACAGGCGATCTTCGAGGGCCTCAAGGCCTACCGTCAGCCCGACGGCAGCATCGCCACCTTCCGCATCGACGCCAACGCGGCGCGGTTCCGCCGTTCGGCGGCCCGCATGGCGATGGCGGAGCTGCCAGAGGAGCTGTTCATCGAGTCGGTGCGCCAGCTGCTCGAGGTGGACGCCGACTGGGTGCCCGCCGCCGGTGGTGAGGACTCGCTGTATCTGCGTCCGTTCATGTTCTCGACCGAGGCCGGTCTCGGGGTGAAGCCGGCCGCCGCCTACAAGTACCTGCTGCTCGCCTCGCCCGCGGGCGCGTACTTCCCGCGCGGCGTGAAGCCGGTGCGGGTGTGGTTGTCCACCGAATACGTGCGCGCCGCACCCGGCGGCACCGGTGAGGCGAAGGTGGCGGGCAACTACGCCGCCTCCCTGCTCGCCCAGGCCCAGGCCACCGAGAAGGGTTGCGACCAGGTGGTGTGGCTGGACGCCTGCGAGCGTCGCTACGTCGAGGAGATGGGCACCAACAACCTGTTCTTCGTGTTCGGCACCGGGTCGCAGGCGCGGCTGGTGACCCCGGAACTGTCGGGCTCGCTGCTGCCCGGCATCACCCGTGACTCGCTGCTCGCCCTGGCCGCCGACTCCGGTTACCCGGTGGAGGAGCGCAAGGTCTCGGTGGAGGAATGGCGCAAGGGCGCAGAATCCGGTGAGATCAGTGAGGTTTTCGCGTGCGGAACCGCCGCCGTGATCACCCCCGTCGGTTGGGTGCGTTCCCACGACGGCGAATTCGCGATCGGTGGCGGCGAGCCGGGCGAGGTGACGATGGCGCTGCGCGACACGCTCACCGGTATCCAGCGTGGCACGTTCGCCGACACCCACGGGTGGATGCGCAAGCTGTAATCGGCGAAAAAAGAGCGGGCCCCCGAGTGTGGGCCCGCTCTTCGCGCTTCTCAGCCCGGCATCAGGGCTTGCCACTGCTGCAGGGACTGGGGACGCAGCACGTAGTTGTTGTCGCGCACCGAGGACAGTTCGGCGCTGGGCGCCTCGGAGTACCAGTGGCCCGGGTAGACGACGGGATTGCCGTTCAGCCCGGCCAGGTGACGCAGGCTGCGGAACATCTCGTCGGAGTCACCGCCGGGGAAGTCGGTGCGGCCGCAGCCGTCGACGAACAGGGTGTCGCCGGAGATGAGGCGGCCGTCGAACAGGAAGCACTGGCTGCCGGGGGTGTGGCCGGGAGTGTGGAGCAGTTCGATGTCGAAGGCGCCGACCGAGACGGTGTCGCCGTTGTCGTGGCCCGTCAGTTCACTCGGGGCGATGCCGGTGGTCTTGGCGACCCAGTCCAGTTCGTGCTTGTTCACGTGCACGGGCACGCTGGTCTTCTCGAGTAATTCGCGCACACCGCCGAGGGTGAAGCCGAGCATGGTTCCGCCGACATGGTCGGGATGGTGGTGGGTGGCCAGCACGCCGCTCACGCGCATGCCGTCGGCAGCGGCCACCTCGACGAGGTCGGCGGCCTGGTAGGCGGGGTCGACGAGAAGGGTCTCGCCGGTCTCCCGATCGCCGATGAGATACGCGAAATTGCGCATCTGTGTCGCGATCGGATCGCCGACGGCGTAATCCCGGCCCGACAGCAGCTGACGGAAGTAGAGGCGCTCGGAAGACATGTCTTCCACTGTATTGCCACCGGTGTGCTGGCGATGCACCCGAGTACCGATGACCGGGCGGTCTGTGGGAGCGCACAACCGCCGAGCACCCCATTTGTGAACAGTGCTGGTTTCACATAGTCGCGCGGCGGGGAGTCAGAATGTCAGCGAGAAGCCAAGGGCGGCAAGAGAAGTCGTGATTTCCACCGTCGTGCCGAGAATGTCACCGGACATGCCGCCGAAGCGGCGCACGCAGTGGCGGGTGATCAGGACCGATCCGGCCAGGGCGGTGAGGACCACGACGGGGCCGAGCCAGAAGTTGCCGGGAACGACGAATGCCGAGCAGCAGAGGGCGAGGACAGACCAGACGGCCACTGCGGCGACCGGCTGGGTGCCTGCGACCAGGGTGCCGAAACCCGACCCCGGAGCGGCCGCAACGCCATGTCGGCAGGCGACGACCACCGCGACCCGGCCGAGCGCCACCGCGAGCACGATCGCCGCCCACCGCCGCTCGTCGACGAGCGCGGCGAAGGCGAATGCCTGAACCCCGATCGCGAAGATCAACGCCGCCACCCCGAACGGTCCCGCCGCACCGGACTTCATGATCTCGCGTGCCCGCTCGGGCGGCCCATAGCTGCCGAGCCCGTCGGCGGTATCGGCGAGCCCGTCGAGGTGCATACCGCGCGTGCACAGGGCGAGAAACCCCACGGCGAGCAGGCCGGCGAGCGCGCTGGTGAGCCCGGCCCGCTCGAACACCCACAGCGCGCCGGCCACCCCACCGCCCAGCAGCAGTCCGACCGACGGCGCGAGCGTGATCGCCCGCCCCGCGACGGCACTGTCGACCTGCGCCGGGCCGCGAACGGGTGCGACAGTGAGCCAGGAGATCGCCAATCGCACGGCGTTCACAACGGCCCCACCTTGCCGCTCGATCGGCCTGCGGCCGGTGCCCGAGTGGTGTCGGGGCACACCGTCCTGGTGGAGCGAAAGGTGCCCGTCACGGCAGCGGCGGCATCGGACGCCGGGCGGTGCTCACATGCGCCTGCGCCGCACGGGTGTCGGCGACCGCGTGGTGGAGTAAGGCCCGGTCGGTGGGGTGGACGTCGGGCCCGGTCGTGTGGGTATCGGCAACCACGCGGTGGGCGGCGCGTCGGTCCGGTGCTCCGTGTTGCGCGGTGAGTAGCCGACGGGCGCGGAACCGGTTCGAAAGGTCTTCCCCACCAGCACGATTCGGCCAGGGCTATGGCGTGCCTGTGGCGGGGCCGACGCGGGCTTTCCTCGGACACGCTGGGGTGAACTGTGTTTCGCGGTGTCACTTGACGAGGTCGACAGGTGCTTCGTCGGGTGTGCTCACGCCCGCGTCGGCGAAAGTGGACATCTCCGAGAGGGTGGCGACGGCGGCGCGGAGGAGGGGGAGGGCGGTGAGGGCGCCGGAACCTTCGCCGAGGCGCATGTTCAGGTCCAGAAGTGGTTGCAGGCGGAGGTGTTTCAGGGCCAGGTCGTGGGCGGGCTCGGTGGAGCGGTGGGCCGGGAGCCACCACGCTTTGGCGCCCGCGGCGAGGTCCTCGGCGACCAAGGCGGCCGCGGTGACGACGACACCGTCGAGCAGGACGGGGGTGCGGCGGGTGGCGGCCTGGGCGAGGAACCCGACCATGGCGGCGAAATCGGCACCCGCCGCCACGCGCAGCAGTTCGACGGGGTCGGCGGCGACGGGGCGCGCGCGGCGCATGCCGTCGCGGATGGCGGCGACCTTGCGGATCCAGCCCGCGTCGTCGACACCGGTTCCGCGTCCGACGGCGGCGACCGGTTCGGTGTTGGTGAGGGTGGCGACGAGGACGGTGGCGGGGGTGGTGTTGCCGATGCCCATGTCCCCGGCGACCAGCAGATCCGCGCCCGCGTCGACCTCCTCGTCGGCGATCGCCCGCCCGGCGGCGAGCGCGGCGGCCACCTCGTCGTCGGTGAGCGCGTCCTCGCGGTCGATGGAGCCGGAGCCGCGGCGCACCTTGTGCTGGGAGACCGTCGGATCGGTGTCGCCGTCGACGGAGATGTCGGCGACGCGCACGGTCGCACCCGCGACGGCGGCCAGCGCGTTCACCGCCGCCCCACCGGCCAGGAAATTCGCGACCATCTGCGCGGTGACCTCGCTCGGATACGCCGAGACGCCGTGCTCGGCGACACCGTGATCACCGGCGAACACCACCACACGGGCACGTTCGAACTGCTTCGGCGGACACACACCCTGGCAGGCGGCGATCCAGTTGCCGAGTTCCTCGAGTCGTCCCAGCGATCCGGCCGGTTTCGTCAGCTGCGTCTGGCGCTGCTCGGCCGCGGCACGCACCTGCGCGTCGGGGGCCGCGACCGGGCCGAATCCGTGTGTCACTGGCAAGCCTTTCGACAAAGTGGTTCTTCGCTGCTCATCTTGCCCGGACCACGGTGTGCCGGGCGACCCCGGCTCATTTCAACCGGACCGGCAGCCCGGCCACGATCAGGAACGCCTCGTCGCACACCTGGGCCAGCCGTTGGTTCAGGGTGCCGATCTCGTCCCGGAACAGCCGACCCGACCGCGTCGCCGGAATGACACCCATTCCCACCTCGGGCGACACGATCACCAGCCGCTGCCGGTAGGCCGCGACGGCCGCCACGAGTTCGTCGCAGTCGGGGGTGACGGTGCCGCGCGGTGCATCCCAGGCGGCGCGGGCGTCGAGGCGGGCGGTGAGCCAGGTGCCGATGTCGTCGAGCAGGGTCGCGGGTGCGCCGGTGGTGAGAACCGTTGCCGGTTCGACGTTCTCGACGGTCGACCAGTGCGCCGGGCGCCGATCGCGATGGGCGGCGACGCGCTCGGCGAAGTCGTGGTCGGCGGGATCGAGGACGGCGGTGGCCAGATAGCGCACCTCGGTCGCCTCGGCCAGCAGTCCCTCGGCGAACGCGGACTTGCCCGAGCGGGCGCCACCCAGAACGAGGGTGCGTGAAGCAGTGGCCGACATGGCAGCACGGTAGCAATCGGCGCCATCGCGAGGCTCGGCGGTTGGGCCGCCGGGATCTCAGGCTTCGCCGAGTGCCTGCAGGATCATCGGCCGGGCGTTGGCCAGCGACTGCTGCCAGTACGGCCAGGTGTGGGTGCCCGCGGTGATGTCGACGCGGGCGGGGATGCCGAGGGCGGTGGTTCGTTCCCGGAAGATGCTGGCCGCGATCACGGCCAGCGACTCGATGCCCATCGCATTGACGGTGTTGCCCACCGCGGAACCGGCGTCGAGTGGGCCGGGCACGCCGTTGCCCGAGGTGATGTAGAGCGGCAGGCCGCGTAGCAGTTCGGCCTGGACGGTCGCGTCGTTGCGCCGCCAGGCGGGATCGCCGACCGGGCCCCACATGTCGTCGAGATTGAAGCGGCCCTCGTCGAGCATGGCGGCGCGCATCGTCAGATCCCAGCCGGGGAAGGTCGGGTTGAGGAAACCGGAGAACGCGCCCGCGAACCGGAACTGGTCGCGGTGGTGCGCGGCCAGCGTCAGCGCGGCGTTGCCACCCATGGAGGCGCCGACCACCGCGTTGTTCGTGCGTGAAACACCGTATTCGGCAAGGAAGTTTGGTAGTTCGCGGGTGAGGAACGTTTCCCACCGGTAGGTGGTGGCCTGTCCGTTGGTGCTGCTCGGGCGGTACCAGTCGGTGTAGAAGCTCGAATGCCCCCCGACGGGGAACACCAGAGTGACGTTGTCACCGGCGAATCGGTCGAGCACATCGGTATCGGTCGTCCACTGACTGTGGTCGGCGGGTGCCCGCAAACCGTCGAGCAGATACAGCGCGGCCGAACCGCCCCGCGCCGCCCACCGCACCTGCACCTTGATCGGCCCCATGCTCGACGGAACGAACAGTTCCTCGAAACCGCCTGCGGGCGTACGCGACACCCCAGGCACGGCCGCAGCCGTTGCCGAACCGACCGTCGACACCACCACGGCCGCCGTCACGGCCGCCAGAGCCGTCCTCAACCGCGCGAAACTTCCCCACCCGCTACGTAACACCGTTCCAGGTGACCAGGTTCCCTATCGCAGGTCAAGTCGCTGAGGCTTGTCGATGAACCCACGTGTTCGCAAATTGTGAGGCCTCACAGGCGAATCCGGAGCGAACAGCCCGGTAGTGATCCGGTCGATCAGTTCCCGGAGCCGAAGCGCCTGCGGTACTCGGTGGGGGCCAGGCCGACCTGGCGCTGGAAATGGTGGCGCAGCAGCGCGCCGGATCCGAAACCGCACTGGTCGGCGACGCGTTCCAGCGGCAGTTCGGTGGCTTCGAGCAGGTGTTTGGCGAACAGCACGCGCTGTGTGGTGAGCCATTTGACCGGGGTGGTTCCGGTTTCGGCGGCGAAGCGGCGGGCGAAGGTCCGGGTGGACATGCTGGCGCGGGCGGCGAGTTCGTCGACGGTGTGTGGGTGCGCCAGGTTCTCGCTGAGCCAGGCGAGCAGGTCCGACAGGCCCACCGCGTGGCATTCGGGGATGGGCTGCTCGATGAACTGGCGCTGACCACCGTCGCGCTGGGGCGGTACCACCATGCGGCGGGCGATACCGTTGGCGGCGGCCGTGCCGATCTCCCGGCGGACCAGGTGCAGGCAGGCATCGATGCCTGCCGCGGTGCCCGCGCTCGTGATGAGGTTGCCTTCGTCGACGAACAGCACGTCGGGGTCGACGGTGGCCTCGGGGTACTTCGCGGCGAGGGTGTCGACATAGCGCCAATGGGTTGTGCATTTGCGCCCGTCCAGCAGGCCTGCCTCACCTGCGAGGAACGCCCCGGAGCAGACGGTGAGGATGGTGGCGCCCGCATCGGAGGCCGCGCGGACCGCCTCGACGACGCCGGGCTGGTAGGCGTGCTCGGCGGTGAAGGGGAATGCGGGAATCGCGACGAGATCGGCGTGCAGGAGCTCGTCGAGCCCGTATTCGGGCGTCACGGTGACGCCGGGAGTCGTCGAGCGCAGCGGCTTACCCGGCTCCGCCCCACAGACCCGGAACTCGAAACCGGGCAACCCGTCGGCCGTGCGATCGAGCCCGAAAACCTCACAGACGACACCGAACTCGAACATCGCGAGCTTCTCGTTGAGGACGACCGCAACCCGGGACAACATCACCCCATCCTACTGGCCGAATTTTTACGCACAATGACAGAACAGCCACTTTCGGCTGAAAACCAACGCACGCAAAATTACTGCCATGCTTACTTTTCTGATCGCCCTCGCCGCCATCACCGCACTCGCCGTCTTCGCCGGACGTGGCACCGCGGGCGCCACCGGGGTCATCGACCGGGACGCTCAGCGCATCGATGCCGAGCTCCGCGCGATCGCCGGCTACTCGACCGAGATCCGTCCGGGTCACTTCTGAAACGCCGAATGCCGTCCCATCCGGGTGGATGGAACGGCATTCGCGCAGGTGGGGAAGTTATACCGCGTCGCCCGGGCCGACCCGGGGCTTCGGGGCACGCATCTTGCGGATCTGGGACGCGCGAACGAAGGCGTACCAGCCCAGCTTGAAACCGGTGTCGGTGGTCTCGGGGAACCGCGCGATCACCCGGTTGTTCACGATCTTGCCGAGTACGAAACCCTCGATGATCATGAACAGCATCATCACCAGCATGGCCAGGGTGACGATGCTCTGCAGCTGCGGCGCCACGAACATCGACAGGATGAGCACCAGCGCCATCGGCATGAACAAGCCCACCAGGTTCCGGCGCGCGTCGACCAGATCGCGCACATACGCGCGGACCGGGCCCTGATCACGCGGCAGCAGGTACTTGTCCTCGCCCGCCAGCATCCTGGCGCGCCGCTCCTGCACGGCCGCGCGACGGTCCGCGGCCGCCGCCTTGCGGTCGGCGCGGTTGCCCTTGGCCGCCTTGCGGCGGGCCCGCGCCTCCTTGGCCGTCATCGGGGCGGGCGCCACCGGGCCGCGTCGTTTGCCTTCGGCGTCACGCCTTTTCGGGGTCGGGCGACCCTTACCTGGCGTGGTCGATGCGGGTGCGGCGGCGGTCTTCTCGACGTCGGGCACCGAGGGGTCGACGGACTCGTCGATGGTGCTGGACTCGTCGCGACGGAACAATTTCACGTTCACCAGGCTATTCGATGGGGCCGAGCAGGGGGAAACTCGGTCTCCCCGGCGGTGCCGGTGGTCTCACCGTGGAACCGATGCGAGCTGGATCACACCCGGTAGGCGAGTAGTGTGGGCACGAGCACCCGGGGCGGGTCCACACGCGCCGGCATGGGTGGCAAAATGGAATAACGCAGCCGGTGCGATGTGTTGATTTCAGTCGTGCGCTGTGCACCTGAGGTCCGTTGACGGGCTGAGCCGAACTAGGAGTGTCCATGACTGTGCAGAACGAGACCGCCACCGAAACCCACGGTGCGACGCTGACCGACGCTGCCGCCGCCAAGGCGAAGGCGCTGCTCGACCAGGAAGGTCGCGACGACCTCGCCCTGCGGATCGCCGTGCAGCCGGGTGGCTGTGCCGGCCTGCGGTACCAGCTGTTCTTCGACGACCGTGTCCTCGACGGTGACATCGTCGTCGAGTTCTCCGGCGTGAAGCTGGCGGTCGACCGCATGAGCGCCCCCTACATCCAGGGTGCCTCGATCGACTTCGTCGACACCATCGAGAAGCAGGGCTTCACCATCGACAACCCGAACGCGACGGGCTCCTGCGCCTGCGGCGATTCGTTCAACTGAGGTCGGCTGCCGCGGGTTTGCGGGCTCCGTGAACCCGCGCTCACATGCGCCGCGACGACGTGGCGAGGTGACCAAGAGGTGAACTACCGGCGGTCACGCTTGCTACGGTTGAGGTCCGGGATCTGGTGATCCCGGGCTTCTTTGTTTCCGTCTAGCGCCGAAGGGGCTTCGCCTCGTGTCTGTAGCCGTGTCCGCGTCCATCGCCACCGACCACCTCATGCGTTTCCCCGGCAAATTCGCCGATGCGCTGCTCGCCGATCAGCTCGACCATGTGTCGCTGAGTTTCCTCGTCGACGATCTGCAGATCCGCCGCGGCGGTGTCGCGGGCAATATCGCCTACGCGATGGGCCTGCTGAAGCAGCGTCCGCTGCTCGTCGGCGCGGTCGGCGCCGACTTCGCCGAGTACCGGAAGTGGTTGGAGGACAACGGGGTCGACTGCTCGGCCGTGCACGTGTCGGCCAAGTCCCACACCGCGCGTTTCGTGTGCACCACCGACGAGACGATGGCCCAGATCGCGTCGTTCTACCCCGGCGCCATGAGCGAGGCGCGCGAGATCGACATCGCCGCGATCGCCGCCGATCACGCGGTGGATCTGGTGCTGGTCGGCGCGAACGACCCCGAGGCGATGATCGCCCACACCCGCCAGGCCAAGGCGCAGGGCATTCCGTACGCGGCCGACCCCTCGCAGCAGCTGGCCCGCCTCGACGGCGAGCAGGCCGCCGAACTCGTCGACGGCGCCGCCTACCTGTTCACCAACAAGTACGAGTGGGCGCTGCTGCAGTCCAAGACCGGCCTGAGCGAAGCCGAGATCACCGCGAAGGTCGGCATCCGGGTCACCACCCTCGGCGCCGAGGGTGTGCTCGTGGTCGACACCGACGGCACCGAGGTCCGGGTCGGCGTGGTTCCCGAGCTGAGCAAGGTCGACCCGACCGGCGTCGGCGACGGCTTCCGAGCGGGCTTCCTCACCGCCCACCGCGCGGGCCTGAGCCTGGAACGCGCCGCCCAGCTCGGCTCGCTCATCGCCGTCCTCGTCCTGGAAACCACCGGCACCCAGGAATGGACCCTCGACACCCAGGACGCCCTCGAGCGCCTAGCCAAGGCCTACGGCCCCGAAGCCGCCGACGACCTGGCCGTCCTCCTCTAGCTGATCTTGAAAAGGCGAACGCCCCCGAGATTTCCCGGGGGCGTTCGTGTTGTCAGAGGGAGACCGGGTAGGTCGGTTCCTGGATTTCGGGTTTGATGCGGTCTTCGACGAAGATGCCGTGCCAGACCATGAAGACCAGCAGGGTCCACAGGCGGCGGCTGTGGTCGGAGACGCCTGCCTTGTGGTCACGCAGCATCTGCAGGACGGCCGGCTTGTTCAGCAGGTGGTCGGTCTGGGACTCGGCGATCTGGGATTCGGCCCAGTCGTAGAGTTCGGTGCCGCGCAGCCAGTGGCGCAGGGGGACCGGGAAGCCGAGCTTGGCGCGGTTGAGGACGTGGTCGGGGACGATGCCGTCCAGGGCCTGACGCAGCGCGTACTTCGAGGTTTCCTTGGTGATCTTCTGGTCGTAGGGCAGACCCTGGGCGACCCGCATCACCTCGTTGTCCAGGAACGGCACGCGCAGTTCCAGGGAGTTGGCCATGGTCATCTTGTCGGCCTTGACCAGGATGTCGCCGCGCAACCAGGTGAACAGGTCGAGGTGCTGCATGCGCGCGACCGGGTCCCAGCCCCTGGACTGGGCGTAGATCGGGGCGGTGACGTCCTGGTGGGTCCACTCCGGGCGGAATTCACGCAGCACCGAACGCAGCTGGGCGTCGTTGAAACTGCGGGCATTGCCGTAGTAGCGGTCCTCGAGGGTGAGCGAGCCGCGCTGCAGCAGGGACTTGCCGCGCTTGCCGTCGGGGATACGGTCGCCCAGCTTGCCGACAAGCTTGCGCACTCCGGCGGGCAGGTACTCGAAAGGCTTGAGCGACAACGGTTCCCGGTAGATGGTGTAGCCGCCGAACAGCTCGTCGGCGCCTTCACCGGACAGCACGACCTTGACGTGCTTACGGGCTTCCTTGGCCACGAAGTACAGCGGAACGAGCGCCGGATCGGCGACCGGGTCGTCGAGATACCACACGATCTCGGGGATGGCGGCGGCGAACTCGGCGGGGGAGACCACCTTCACGATGTGACGGGCGCCGATCAGCTCGGCGCTCTCGGCGGCCACGTCGACCTCGGAGTAGCCCTCGCGCTCGAAACCGGTGGTGAAGGTGATGAGCTTCGGGTTGTGTCGCATGGCCAGCGCGGCGATGGCGGTGGAGTCGATACCGCCCGACAGGAACGAACCGACGGTGACATCGGCACGCATGTGCTTGGCGACGGAGTCCTCGAGGGCGGCGGCGATCTCCGCGTAGCGGGCCTGCTCGGCACCCTGCGCGAACGGGCGGACCCGGAAGTCGGGGCGGAAGTAGCGGGTGGCCTCGGGCTCCTGACCCACCCGCACGGTGGCGTAGGTGCCGGACTCGAGGCGGCGGATGTGCTTGTGCAGCGACTCGGGCTCCGGCACGTACTGCAGCACGGTGTAGTGCTCGAGGGCGCGCGGGTCGAGCTCGTCGGACACCCCGAGCGGGCTCAGCAGTTCGAGCACGCTCTTCTTCTCACTGGCGAACGCGGTGCCGCCGGGACCTGTGGCGTAGAACAACGGCTTGATGCCGAACGGGTCGCGCGCGAGGAACAGCTCCTGCTTCTCGGTGTCCCAGATGGCGAACGCGAACATGCCGCGCAGCTTGCGCACGGCCTCGGGGCCCCAGAAGTGGAAGGCGGCGACGATCGACTCGCCGTCGCCGTCGGTGGCGAAGATCTTGCCCTCGGGGAACTCCGCGCCATGTTCGGCGGCCAGCTGCTCGCGCAGTTCGAGGTAGTTGTAGATCTCGCCGTTGAAGGTCATCGCGTAGCGCTGCGGGTTGTCCGCGGGGCCCCAGCGCAGCGGCTGGTGCGAGTGCTCGATATCGATGATCGAGAGGCGGTTGAAGCCGAAGATCATGTGGTCGTCGAGCGGCCCCCGCTCGGAGGCGACACCGTGCCAGGTGCCTTTTTCATCCGGGCCGCGGTGGCGCTGGCAGTGCAGGGCGTCGTAGACCTGATCGACCACCTCGGTCGTCGCCGCATCAGCTGTCAGGAATCCGAGCAGTCCGCACACGTGTCGGCAACCTTCTCTCGTTCGATGTGCGCGTGAGCGACGGTGGTGCGACCACCTGGCAGGCTCGGCGCGTGGACGTCCGGCGCGACGGGATCGACCGGGGTTGCACTGAACTCTACCGACTCCGCCCGCCCGGTACCCAGGCGAGCGGGCATGTGCGCCGCGAAACCCGGTGCGGCGGTTCGCGCGTCCGCCCGAATCACCGGGTGGCGCGGACAGAACCCCAGGTCGTGCGGTCGCGTCCGATCAAGGCGGAGTGTCGAATCCGACCCCGCGACAAGACAGCACCCGCTTTGGTCTACGCTGCGTAGTACTCAGGTCCTTCTCAGGTGAACCGGCGTCGCAGCCGCGATACTCGGGACGGACCGAAACGTGCTGGAAAACGTGTCGGACGGGCGGATCGCGGCCCCGAAGACGCAAAGTGTCGGAATGTGTAGCGACCAGGAAGGCGTGAGCGTGGCGCACAAGGCGAGCGAAGAGATCGGGGCTCGACCCGTTCGGGGTCGGCAGGGCCGTATCCTTCGGCGGGCCGGGCTGGCGGTGTCCTTGGGGATGACTGCTCTCCTGGTCTCGGGCTGCTCGATCGACAATGTTTGGCTGCGGTTCGGCTGGCCCTCGGGCATCACGCCGCAGGCGACCCGGATGCGGGAGCTGTGGACCTGGTCGGTCCTGGCCGCGCTCGCCATGGGCGTGCTGGTCTGGGGTCTGACCTTCTGGACCGTCATCATGCACCGCAAGCGCAAGGACTCCCCGGAGTTCCCGCGCCAGACGGGCTACAACGTGTCGCTGGAGCTGACGTACACCGCGATCCCGTTCGTGATCATCGCGGTGCTGTTCTACTTCACCGTCGTCGTGCAGAACTACGTGCACGAGAAGACCGACAACCCGGACGTCACCGTCGACGTGACCGCCTTCCAGTGGAACTGGAAGTTCGGCTACCGCGACGTGGCCAACGTGGGCGGCCTCACCTGGAACGGCATCGACACCGAGCGGGAGCTGGCCAACGAGGAGCAGCTGCGCGGCTACGAGGAGCGCGAGGGCGACCACGGCAAGAAGCAGCCGGGCCCCCTGCACGGTAAGCCGGCCAACGACATCCTCTCGTACCTGCACTACGACAAGGTCGAGACCGTCGGTTCCAGCACCGAGATCCCGATCCTGGTGCTGCCCACCGGCAAGCGCATCGAGTTCCAGCTCGCCGCCGCCGACGTGATCCACGCCTTCTGGGTGCCGGAGTTCATGTTCAAGCGCGACGTGATGCCGAACCCGAAGGAAAACCAGTCCGACAACGTCTTCCAGATCTCCGAGATCGAGAAGGAAGGCGCGTTCGTCGGCCGCTGCGCCGAGATGTGCGGCACCTACCACTCGATGATGAACTTCGAGGTCCGCGCGGTCTCGCCGGAGAAGTTCGCCCAGTACCTGCAGGCGCGCATCGACGGCAAGACCAACGGTCAGGCCCTCGAGGCGATCGGCGAGTCCCCGGTGGCCACCTCCACGTACCCCTTCAACACCAAGCGCGATATCAAGAGCGCTTCGGTGAACGAGAGCAAGTGAGGATTCTGATATGAGGATCGAAGCACGGATCTTCGAACTGCTCACGGCGTTCTTCATCCTGGTGGGCATCGTCTACGGCTTCTTCACCGCGCAGTCGCGCACCGGCATCGAGTGGGCCGGTACCACCGCGATCGTGCTGACCGCGGGCCTGTCGCTGATCATCGGCACCTACTTCCGGTTCGTCGCCCGCCGCATCGACCTGCGGCCCGAGGACTTCGAGGACGCCGAGATCGTCGACGGCGCGGGCGACCTGGGCTTCTTCTCGCCCGGCAGCTTCTGGCCCATCACCCTGGCCGCCGCCGGTTCGGTGACGGCGCTGGGCCTGGCGTTCTTCCAGTTCTGGTTGATCGGTCTCGGTGTGGTGATGGTTCTCGCCGCTGCCGCGGGCCTGGTCTTCGAGTACTACCTGGGCGTCGAGAAGCACTGACGCGCTACGCACAATCGCCGCAATCCCGTACGGGATTGCGGCGATTGTCGTTTCGGGCCCTTCGGTAGGCCGGGCTCAGGAGCGGCGCGTCGCGGCTCTGGCCGCGCCCGCGCTGCCGATCACGAGCAGCAGGATGGCCAGTGCCCATCGTCGTTGCTCCTCGACGACCGGACGCGCGTCGACGACCTCGGATTCCCGTTCTCGCGAGGCCGGGATCCGCACCGGTGGCCTTGTCGGGACTGTCGAAGGAACCGCGGGCGGGCTGGTCGGTGTGCTGGGTCGGGGTTGTTCGGTGCGAGCCGGTGGTGCGGGGAGTGCGGGAGCCTCCTGGGGTGGAGCGGGCGCAGGCGGCTCCGGCACTGTCGGCGGTTGCGGGGGTATCGGGGCGGGAGCGATCGGCGGCGGGTCCGGGTTGGGCAGCGCCGGGGCCGGTATGTCGAACGGCGCGGGAGCGGGTGGGGGTATGTCGAACGGGGCGGGCGCCGGTGGTGGAAGGTCGGGCGGGACGGGTGCCGCTGGTGGTGGGACATCGGGCGGTGGCACAGGAACGGGAGCCAAGGGCATTCCGGGCTCGGCGTGAGGTGGCTCGGGTGGCACCGGGATTCCCGGCAGGTCGCCATGGCCCGGTGGGTCGGGTGGCGGAAGCAGCGGTGGCTCCGGCGCGGGGCCGGGGAGCCCCGGCTCGGGGACGGCAGGGGTAGGTGTCGTGCTCGGAGTTTCGGGGACCGGCGCGGGTGCGGGAGGCGGCGGTGCGGGAGGTGCGTCGCGCCTGGGGGCTGGTCCTGGGATGATGATCTGGGCGAATGGACCGTTCGCGCCGGGCTGGTTTTGTGAGTCACGGTCTGGTTCCGGGGCGGATACCTCGGGCGGGGCCGGCGTGTTCGGCGTCTGCGGGCGTGACGGCGCCGCGGGCCGCCCATCGATCGGGGCCGGTGGAACCGGGTACTCGTCGATCGGTCGGTCCGGCCGGATCCCACCGCCCGGGATTCCGCCGCCCGGCTCAGCGCCGGGGACGAACGGAAATCCGGGTGCGGCATCGACCGCACCCGGCAAGCACAGGCTGGCACCCACCGCGATCGCGCAGAATCCCGTGCGCATCGGTGTTCTCACGTGAGCTGACCCAGCACAGCGGTGAAGGCGTCCGGGCTGATCTCGGCAGCCCGCCCGTACGGGTTCTGCAACTGATAGATCGTGTAGATCATGAACGTGACCACGGCGGCGAAACTCGCCACGACCACGACGTGCACCCGGGCGCTGGTGCCGGCGAACAACAGCGACAGGCCGATCGACAGCAGCGCGCCGAGCATCAGCGCCACCCACATCATCGGCGACAGCGTGCTGCCCGCGGCTTCCACTCGGGTCTGACGTGCCTCGTAGACCTCCCACAGCCGGTCCGCCGCCGCGATCTGGCGGGAACGTTGCCATTCGTCGGCCGCCGGTGTGGCGGCGATGGCGGTGCGCACCTCACTGAGTTCGGTCCAGGCGGTGTCGTCGACCTCCTTGGCGGCCTTCATGGCGGGCCATTCCACCTCGATCACCTCGCCGGTGTATCGCCGCACCGAGGCGGAGATGGTGCTGCGGGCGGGCTCCGGCAGCGAATCGCCCGCCCATTGCAGGGCGAGTAGCCGGTCCGCTTCGTCCGAGACCGCTTTCTCGGCGGCGGAGTTGGTGTCGAGTACACCGATGAGCAGGAACGAGGCGAGCACCACCTGCAAACCGGCGACGAGGGTGAACACCTGGCCCACCGACTCGTTGACCGATTCGCCCTCATGGCCTTTCCCGCGCCTGCGCAGGTAGTACGCGCACGTGCCGGCCAGGCCGGCGATCAACACGACCCACAGCAGGGCTTCCCACAGCATGTCTCAGACGTCCTTCGTCGGATGATCGAATATGACCGGAAGTGAATCCAGGCAGATATGTCTGCCGTTCTCGAAGTAGCGGGTCGGTGTGCCCGCCAGGTGGTAATTCGGATACCTGGCGAGTTCGGCTAGGACCAAGGCGAATTCCTGCCGGGCGACGTGTGCGCCGAGGCAGAAGTGGATGCCGTGGCCGAAGGTGAGGTGCCGGATCGGACCGCGATCGAGCCGGAAGGTGTCGGGGTCGTCGAACCGGCGTGGGTCGCGGTTGGCGGCGCCGGTGAGCAGTACCACCCGCGCACCCTCGGGAATCACGCTGTCGCCGATGACGACCTCGGTGGTCGTGCGCCGGGTGCCGTGGTCGACCGGCGCCCACAGTCGCAATGTTTCCTCGACCGCGGCCGGGATGAGGGTGGGATCGGCCCGCAACCGGTCCTGCAGATCGGGTCGCCGGGCCAGCTGCCAGAGCAGGTGTGCGAGGGTGTTCATCGATGTTTCGTGGCCCGCGATGGCGAACGCCACCAGCATCACATGAAGTTCGTCGTCGGTGACGGGCCTGCCGTCGAACTCCGCACGGACCAGAGTGGAGAGGTAGTCGTCACCGGGTTCGTTTCTCGCCCTGGCGATCTCCTGCCGGAAGAGTGCGGCGAACGGCGGCCAGAACCCGTCGGCGTTGGGGTCGGCCGCCATCCGGTCCCAGGTGTTGGCGGTGAGATCGCGGATGCGCCGCTGTGCGTCGGGGGAGAAGCCGACGGCCATGCCGACCACCGCCAGCGGTAGCGGGACCGCCAGTTCACCCACCAGATCGGCGGACCCGCGCCGGGCCGCCGGCCGGATCAGTTCGGACACCGTGGCCTCGATGCGTGGCCGCAGTCTCTGTGCGGCCGCGAGCAGGAACGGTGGGCGCATCAGCGACCGGTAGTTGCCGTGCTCCGGCGGGTCGTACTCCAGCGGCGCGAAGCGTGGCGTGCCGTCGGCTTTCGGGAAGAAGACCCCTGCGGCCGAACTGTAGGTCTCGTGGTCGGTGAGGGCCGCGGCCACGTCGTCGTAGCGGGCGAGCAACCACATCCCGCCGTAGGCGGGGGAGTAGGTGACCCGGCTCTGTTCGCGGATCGTCCGATGCACCTCGATCGCCACATCGGGGGTGAAGGCCGGATCGTGATGATCGAATCGCTGGGCCAGACGGGCGAATTCGGACTCGGGAAGCAATGTGGTCATCGCGGCACCGCTTCCACAGCCGGGGCGAGCTGGGAGAAGGGGTGGATGCGGTGGGGGTCGTAGGTCTCGTCGACGACCCATTTGACCAGTCGGCGCATCGGTTCGATCCCGTCCTGCGGGGTGTCGGAGCGGAAGTGCGTGGCGAAACCGAGTGAGACCAACCGCTGCGCGCCCGCGTGTGGCGCCAGGTCACGCAGGGTGCGTTTGAGCGATTCCGGCCATACCCCGACGGTCTGGGTGTAGGCGTTCATCGCCTCCAGTGCTCGTTCCGGATGATCGATCGGGACGACATTGGCCACCCGACCGCTGAGCGAGACGTGGAAGTCGACCGGCTCGTCGGACAGCGAGACCAGCACCGCGCCTTCGTCGTTCGTTCCGCCGAAGACGCGGAAGAAGGCCGGGCTGGTGCGCAGGGCGGCGATATCGCGACGCAGCCCGGGGTCGAATCGGGTACCGGCCGTACTGACCGCCGGAGGCAGGGCCTGGATCTGTTCGTGGAGCAGTTCGCCCCACCGCACCGCTTGTGCGATGCCCGCCGTGTCCGTGCCGGTGCAGACGTAGACGACCCGGGCGTTGAAGCACGCGTCCTGATTGAGCAGGCCGACATCGGCGGCGGCGAGTGCCGCGGTCTCGTGCAGGGCGTCGTCGTCGGTGAACGCCTCGGGCCCGATGACCGTCGCGCTGAGCTTCGGATCGAGGGTGACCAGTTCCAGCCCCGGCTGCTGATAGCGGGTGAGGTGCCGGAGGGCCGCGAATCCGCCCCAGGCGATGAGCTTTTCGACATGAGTCGGCCGGTAGAGCTCATTTTCGAACCGCTCGTCCCCGCCGCGCCAATAGGCGACTGCCAGGTGGCGCACCAGCGGATGCGCCGGATCGACCTCGGCCATCGTCCGCGCGAGCGCGACGGCGGTGTAGGGGTCGTTGGCAGGCAGTTTCACCACCGCGTCGCCCCGGGTGAGGGCGTTGCGCACCAGGGTGATCGCGGCGATGATCGGGTTGTTGCCCGCGATGACGTGCACGGTCCTCGCCCCGAAGGCCCGCACCCGCGCCGGGCCCCATTCGGCCCAGCCGTCGAGATACCGGATGCCGATGGTGTTCTCGGCCAGGTCGAGGGTGGTCTCGCGGGCGAACAGTCCGGCCAGCTGAGCGTAGGTGGAGCGAAGCACCGGCTCGGTGAGCCCGGAGCACCCGACGAGATTGCCGAGGGCTTCCCGCAGGTAGGGGTTCTCGTCGGGGTGTAGCCGCTGTCCGACCTCGTCGAGGAAGTCGATGATGTCGGCGGTCGGGAGTTCGTGGATGTCGCGCATGCTCGTTGGGCCGGGGCAGACCAGGCCGGGAAGCAGGCGGTGTGCGTCGGGTGCCCGGAAGGCTGCGCTCCCGGCGCCGAATTCGGGGCCGTCGTCGTGCACGGTTCGCCCGCGCACGAACGCGGGAGCCGACGGTGTCCCCGTCATCAGAGCTCCCCGTTGAGGAAGGTCAGCGCCTCGTCGAGCGCTTCTGCGGTGGCGGCGCAGGTGATCTTGTCGTCCCCACCGGGACCGGCGAAGCGGCTGATGGCCGCGCCGATCCGCGGGGTGGTCCGACCGCAGACGCACGGTTCCCAGTCCACTGTCACCAGGTCTCCGGTGACGATGCCGCCCCAGTTCAGGTCCGCGGTCAGGTCGTAGAGGGCGACGCGGCCGGTCCTTGTTCCGGTGCGCGGCAGGACCGCACCCGTTTCCGGGTCGAGCAGGTACAGCACGAGCCACGGTTCGAGGTGATAGCCACCGGCACCGCACTGCAGGTTCAGCGACATCACCTCGACCATGGCGTAGACGAATCGCAGGGCGGGCACGCCCGCGAACCGGGCGGTGCGTTCGGCCCAATCCTGTGGCAGCGCACCGGCTTTGGACCCGCCACCGGCGAAGATCACCGAGTCCGGCGCGAAGACACCGGTGAGTCCCTGTTCGGTCGCGCTGTCGGCCATGCCGGACAGCACATCCCAGGTCGACAGGGCAGCTACCCGGGAACCGGCCAGATCGTCGGCGAGGCGCCGCACGAACGCGGTCATTCCCGGTCCGGTGGCGCGCAGCGCCTCGGTGAACTCGGCCCGTCGCAGCGCGAGCGCGGGCGGCACCTCCACGCGGCCCGCTTCGCCGCGGGCGGCGGCTGCCCGGAGCCTGCCCGCCAGGAACATGACATCGGCGGAGAGTAGTCCCGGGTGCAGGCAGTGCATGCGTTCGGGCGTCAACGCGATCTGTTCGGCCATGGCGGTCGCGTGCCGGGCGATGCCGCTGCGGCCGGTCCGGAAACTCGGCCACACCACGTCGATGCCGGTGTGGTCGTCGTCGGGGAGCACGTCCAGGCGCACGATGCGGTACAACCGGTCGTACTGGATCTGGGAGTGCGGGATGAACGACATGGTTCCGGTGGTGCCCGACGAATGTGCCAGGCGCAGTTCGGTTCGCTCGTCCACCGTCGCGAGCCAGTCGTCGATCGAGGTGCATCCCGCGACGTCGAGGCCGGTCAGGTCGACGGTGGTGAGGCGCGACATCCACGTGTTCATCCGGTCGAAGCGGTTGTCGACGAGCAGGCGTGTCGGGTACGCCTTGTAGACCGTGTGGGGGAACAGCAGGGGTGCCGCGTCGTCGATGGTGTCGATACCGTCGATGTGCTGTTCGGTGGCGAGCGCGTCGAGAACCGGTATGCGTGGCCGCAATTCGTCGAAGCGCAGGCGTAGCGCGTCCAGTTGGAGCGCGGTCAGCTCGGTGGGATCCATGGTGTGCATGGCGATGCGTGACCGGTCGAAGTAGGTGGCGGCGTCCTCGGCGAAGGTGCGCAGGTCGGCGGTGGTGGTAACGGGAGTCGCGGTCATCGATGGCTCCTCGAGAGCAGGTCGGCGAGCGCCCCGGCGGCGGCGTCGATCGTGGGGTGATGCCACAGCAGCGTGGCCGGAATCTGGTGTCCGAGTTGCACGGTCAGTTCGCGACGCAGGATCGCCGAGAGCAGCGAGTCGAAACCCAGCTCTGTCAGGGCGATTCCGAGCGGAACCTCCGCAGGGGATACGCCGAGCAGGGTCGCCACGGACGATCGCAGCAGGGTGACGAGCGCGGCCGGCAGATCGGCCGGGTCGAGCGCTGTCCACCCGGCACCCGGACTGCGGGCGGGGGCCGGGGCGAGGTCTGCCAGCAGCGGTGGGTGGGCCGGGTGCGGGACCACGCGCAGCACAGCGACATTCGCGCCGCCTGCCGTGATCGGGCCGTCGAGGGCGCGCAACGCCTGCTCCGGCGAGATGTCGGCGGTGCCGTGGACGGCGAGTTCGGCGGTGATCGCCGTCGAGGACGTCGACATGCCGAGCCCACGCCAGCTGGTCCAGGCGATGGCCCGGCAACCGCTGTCGCCGAGGGCGCGGCGATGGCGGGCGAAGCCGTCGACGAAGGCGTTGGCCGCGCTGTAGACCGGTTGACCCGGCAGGTGGAGCAGTTGGCCCGCCGAGGAGAACAGAATCAGGAAGTCGAGATCGCCGGGCGCGAACAGCGCACCGAGAGCGAGGGTTCCGGCTACCTTGGCGGCCAATCCCTGCTCGACGAGGTCGGGCCGCAGGTCCGTGACCGGCACGTTCGCCACGGTGCCTGCCGCATGGACCACGCCGCGCAGCGGTGGCAGACCGTGGGCGTCGGTGTCGAGGGCGGCGGCGAGCGCGGGCCGGTCGGCGAGGTCGGCGGCCACGGTTCGCACGGTGACCCCGTGAGCTTCCAAAGAACGTTGCAGGCGGTTCGACCGCCGTGGCGCCGCCCGCCTGCTCACGAGAATCAGCCGGCGGGCGCCGCGCTGGACCAACCACTGGGCGGTGATCGCACCCAGGGCGCCCGAGGCCCCGAGGACCGCGTAGGACGCTGCCGGATCGCAGCGCACACCCGATGTGCCGGAGTTCGACGGGACCGGTACCGCGCGCAGATGGTGCACATGGCCATCGATGACGGCGGCGATGTCTTCGCCGGAACCCGGTGGTGTGCGCAGGTGCCCGCGCAGCGCGGCCAGGTCGTCGGCGGTCGCGCGGGCGGGTAGGTCGACGACCCCGGCGAAACTGTCCGGGTATTCGGCGAGCAGAGCCCGGCCCGCGCCCCACAGCGCGGTCTGCGCGAGGTCGGCGGGAGTGACGGCTGTGGCTGCCCCGCGCGTGACGCACCACCACGGTCCGCGCCGGGTCCGTGCGGTCTCGAACAGTTCGGTGACCATTCGCCGCACCGACTCCTCGACGGATTCATGTGTTCGCGGCCTCGGCGCGTAGACCATGATCTCGGCACCATCGCGGCCTGAAAAGGCTTGTCTCAGTGTCGGATCGTCTCCGGTGACTGTGACGCCGGGGACCGTGGTGGTGCCGGGATCCGGCTCGGAGATCCGCCAGCACAGATCAAGAGTGGCGGCAGGCGACTCGGCGACGGTATCCGGCTCGGCGTAGCGAACTCCTGTCAGGCAGGCAAGCGATCTGCCGTCGGGGTCGGACAGATCGGCATCGACCCGCTGTCCCGCCCGGACGGTGACGGTGAGCACCACTTCCGCCGGTGGCGGTCCCGAGGGGAAGCGGCACTCGGTGATGTGAGCGGGCATGCGGAGCACAGGTGCCCCGGGGAAGACCACCGACGCCGCCGACAGGGCCGCATCCAGAAATGTCGCCCACGAATCAGGCGCGGCGGCAGTGCTTTTCACGCGGGCGGACAAACCCTGGTCGTTGCGCTCGGCCTCGATGATCTGCCAGTGCAAACCCATCGATGTCACGCCAAGCGCGGCGAGCCGGTCGATGACGAAGTCGGCGGGCAGGTGCTCGCCGCGGTACCACAGCACGGGAGATCGTCGGGTCCGGCCCGTCGCGCGCCGGTAGTGGGCCGTGGTGTGGGTTTGCCACGCGCCGTCGGTCCGGGAGGACAGGGTGAGCCTGCCCGCCGAAGCGGTGACCTGGATGCGTCGTGGCGGCTCCACGGTGACCGGTACCCGAAGGGCGATGTCGTAGAGCCGCCGGCCGGGCACCGCCGCGGCGAACGTGTGCAGCAGGATCGCGGCGGGCACGATCTCGCTGCCGCACACCGGGTGGTCACCCGGATAGGGTCGGACGGTTCGGTCCAGGTAGGTGTGCCAGACGCGGACCGGCGGTGTGGTGTCGACGACAGTCGGCTCGCCGCCGAGCAGGGTGGCGGAGGACGGGTCGTGGCAGGTGGTCGCGGTGGCCACGTCGTTTGTGCGCCGCCAGAAGTGCCGGTGCTGCCAGCGGGTGGTCGGCAGGTCGACCAGTGTGCCTTCGGGATATATGGCCGCCCAGTCGATCCGGGTGCCGAGGCGATACAGCTCCCCGGTCGCGGCGTGGAAGGCGGCGAGCTGGGGACGTTGTCTGCGCAGGGTCGGAACAGCCCGGAAGGTCTCGTCGATCTCGGCGAGGGAATGGGCGACGACCGGATGGGCCGAGATCTCGAGGAAGGTGCGGTGCCCGTCGGCCCCGGCAGCGGCGACGGCGTCGGCGAAGCGCACCGGTGCGGCCAGATTCGCCGCCCAATACGCGGCGTCGCGAGGCCGTGGATCGCGTGGATCGGTGAGGGCGGTTGTGTACAGCGGTATCCGGGCCGGGCGAGGCTCGAGATCGGTGAGTTCGCGCGTGAGCCGCTCGGCGATCGGGGCCAGCGAAGGGGTGTGGAAGGCGAGGTCGGATTCGACCCGGCGGATCGGGATTCCGCGTGCGGCCCATTCGTCGGCCAGCGCGTCGACCGCGCGGCGGGTGCCGGAGACCACCGTGCTGCCGAACGACGACCGAACGGCCGCACACACATCGTCGTAGCCGGCCAGTTCGGCTGCCACTTCGTCGAAAGCACGTGTCACCATGATCATGGCACCCCGGCCGGTGGCCGATTCGAGCAACCGGGATCGCACGCAGACCAGGCGCGCACCGGCCGCCGGATCGAGCACGCCCGCGACGACGGCCGCCGCGATCTCGCCGACCGAATGGCCGAGGACCGCAGCCGGCCGCACCCCGTGCGCCCGCCACATCGCCGCGAGCCCCAGCTGCGTCAGGAAGATCGCGCACTGTGCCGTCGGGGTGTGGGAGAGGTCTCCCTGGCGCAGCAGATCTTCGGCGCTGCACCCCCATTCGCTACGGAACACCGGTGACACCTCGGCTACGGCGGCTGCGAAAGCCGGGTCCGCGTCGATCAGCTCGGTACCCATTCCCGCCCACTGTGATCCGTGCCCGGAGAACACCCACACTGGATCGTGCGGCGGTGTCGAGCGGTCGTGCTCGGCCGTGACGGCGGCGTCGAGGCCTGCGAGGAGTTCGGCGGTATCCGCGGCGCGCACCGCCACCCGGTACGGGAGATGACTGCGATGCCGGGCCCGGGTGAAGCACACGTCGGCCGCATCGATATCGGGATTCGATCGCACGGCGGTGGCCAGCGCCCGCAGTTCGTCGCGCAGTCCCTCGGCCGAGGCCGCGCTGACAGCACAGAGGTGTTCGGCACGAGGGGAAGTCGTCGCAGGCGACACGGACGGCGCGGCATCGACGATGAGGTGACACAGTGTGCCGCCGTAGCCGTAACTCGCCACACCCGCGCGTGCCGGGTGCTCGGTCGACGGCCAGTCGAGGGTGGCGGTGGACAGGGCGATTCCGTTGCGGTGCCAGTCGATATCGGATCGAGGTCCGCTCGTGGTCCGCGTGGGCGGGATGGTCCGATGATGCAGTGCGAGAACGACTTTGACCAGACCGGCGATGCCCGCGGCGGCTTCGAGGTGGCCGATGTTCGGTTTGACGGAACCGATGAGGCACGGTTTCCCCGACGGACGCCCGGTGCCGAACACCTCGGCCAGCGCGGCCGCCTCGGCCGGATCGCCTGCCCTGGTCCCCGTCCCGTGCGCCTCGACATAGTCGACCGACCCCGGTGCCACTCCGGCGTCCGCGCACGCGGCCCTGGCCAGATGACGCTGGGCGGGACCGCTCGGCGTCATGATGCCGCTGGTTCGCCCGTCCTGACGGATCGCGCCGCCGCGTAGTACCGCGAGCACGCGTCGCCCGGCGGCGAGCGCGTCGTCGAGCCGCTCCAGGACGACGAAGGCACACCCCTCACCGCGACCATATCCGTCCGCGGCGTCGTCGAACGACTTGGACACCCCGTCGTCCGCGAGCACACCGGCCTCGGCAAGCGTGACCGACAGCGCGGCATCGCCCATCAGCATCACGCCACCGGCGAGCGCGAGCGGAACGGAACCGTCGCGCAGCGCCGACATCGCCTGATGCACCGCGACCAGCGACGATGAGCAGGCGGTATCGACGGCCACACTCGGGCCGCGCAGGTCGAGCGTGTGCGAGATGCGATTCGCCGCACCGCACAGCGCGGCACCGATACCGGTCCACGCGGTGACGGTCGACGGGTCGCCGAGCAGTCTGCGCCCGTAATCGTCGGAGCCGATCCCGGCGTACACCGCGGTATCTGTCCCCGTCAACGTGGTCGGGTCGATTCCGCTGTGCTGCACGGCTTCCCAGGCGACTTCGAGTGCAAGCCGGTGCTGGGGGTCCATGTGCTCGGCCTCGGCGGCCGGAATACCGAAGAACGCAGCGTCGAATCCCGCGATGTCGTCGAAATAGGCGCCGGGACGCAGCGCCCGCCGAACTGCGGGCACGTCACGATTGTCCGGCAGGCGTCCCGGTGGCTGCTCGCCGACGACGGTGCCGCCGCCGGTGATGAGCCGCCAATACGCCGACGGGGAGTCGATGCCCCCGGCGAACCGGCAACCCATGCCGATCACCGCCACCGGTGTGTGTCGTGTCATGCGTCCTCCCGAGCCGGGCGCCGACCGGAAGGTGTCCCGGCCGGCGCGAAAGAGCCTGTGCCGCCGACGATCAGGCCAGCGGGCCGATGTCTCCGTAGAGCCAGTTGCCGGGCGCCTGCGGATCGGGGCTGGTGTAGTACTCGTGCCACGCATCGAGCAGTTCTTCGACCGACAGCGAACCGCTGCCGTCGCGGTCGAGCCGCTCGAAAGCCAGCCGGCTGTTCTCGGGCGAGGTTCCGAAGGCACGCTGGTACTGGAAGAACTCCTCGGGGGAGACCTTGCCGTTGCCGTCGGCGTCGCACAGCGCGAACAGGGCCTCGGCGAGCGGACGGAAGCCCTCGCGGTACACGTCGCCATTGGCGGCGAACTTGCGCAGGCCTTCGCGCCATTCGGTCTTGCTGATCAGGCCGTCGCCGTTGGTATCGAACTCGGTCGACACGTTCTCCCAGAAGTTCTGGAAGGCGACGAGCAGCGCCTGGGCCTTGGGGGAGTCGAACGGCGCGTCGAGATAGGCGATGATGCGAGCCGCCAGGGCGATCACGTCCGCCCGTTCCATCACCCCGTCGCCGTTCTGGTCGCCGTGGCCGAAGCACACGTCGAACTTGCGGTCGAGAATTTCGGATACCACTGAAGTCATTGCTGACACCACCTCGTGAGTAAGGGGAGGGACACGAACTGTGGAATCCCGCGGCGAAATCGCAAGGGAAGCGGGCGATCTCGAAGTTAGACCGCGCCGATCAGTCGGTGCAATGGTCCAGTTAACGCCTCGAACGCGGGTCGCGACGTGCTCGTGACACCTAATCGCCAGGCCGCGGCGGGGTTGCCGAACTCGGGGCGGCGCTCCCGGGCGATCGGGTTTGGCACGGTTTTCTGGTGAAGATGGCACGGAAAATTGGGCTCGGCCGCTCGCGGTCCGAATGCGGCGAAAGCCCTCGAGAAGTAGCGAGTTCCCCTGTTATGCTTGTGTTTTCGCAGCTTGTGAGTTGTCGGCACAGTCGAGCTATCGGGGACAGGCGCGGAGGTGGGGTATGCGGATCTATGCGGGTGTGCGCGAAACCGATGAGCGGCAACACGATGGGCGAGATGCGCCCGGTGGACGCCGGGCGGGCCATCCGTCCGGCCGAACCGGCGATGCGGAGCCCGTCTCGTCTGGTTTGTCTGATTCTGGGCAATCGATGGGCGAACCCCCGCACCGGGAATTCGCGTGCCTGCTCGACACGGCAGGCCGCGGCGGCGGCGGGGGGATCGCCCTGCGCGGGCCGCGGGACCTGAACCGCGTGGCCTTCGGGTGCCGCGTGCGCGCCGACGAGGACTTCACCGCCACCCTCTGGACTTTGAGCACGGGCTCGGTGCTCATCGCCCGGCTGCGCACCTCGGGAATCACCGCCGAGCGCGACGGTGGCGCCGCCCATGATCATTACGGCCAGTACCTGCAGTTGAGCCTGGTGATCGATGGCCGGGTCGCCCTCGAACAACGGGGCGTTCGCTCCGTCGCGGCGTCGGGGCAGGCGTTCGCGGTCTGCCTGGACTCGCCGTTCCGGTCGGTGCTGTCGCGGGGTGAGGCGTGCGCCGTCGACGTGCTGCACCTGTACGTGTCGACGGGTGCGCTGACCGCCTGGGGTCTGGAGCACGCCGCGGCGGGCGGTCAGGTGTGGGCGCTGTCCGGTGCCGCGGTGTCGGCACTGCTGTTCGCGCGCGATCTCGCCTGTGGCGCAACGAGTCCCGCGCATCTGGGCATCGCCGCCCGGATCGACGAGATCGTCTTCCGTTCGGCCGTGGTCGCGCTGCTGGAACGTGACCTGGCCGGGGCCGCGATCCAGATATCGACCGAAGAGATGCTGCGCCGCCGCGCGATCGACGTGATCGACCGCGGTTTCACCGACCCGGCCATGAACCCCGACGCGGTGGCGCGACGACTGCACGTGAGCAGAAGGACGCTGTTCCGCGCCTTCGAGCTGCAGGGCCTGTCCGTCGCCGGACTCATCCGTACCCGCAGACTGGTCGCCGCGGCGACCGCGCTCGGCGAAAGCTCACGCAGTATCCGCGCGATCGCGGAGACCTGCGGATTCCGCACCGCCGACCAGCTCTCCCGCGCATTCCGGGCCGAATACGGCGTGCCACCCGCCGCGTACCGCACCGCACGACGCGCCGACACGCTCACCGCCCGGTGTGCGCCAACCGTTCGTGCACACCACCAGAACCGCGTTCTGATGCGGCAACGCGCGGAGGTGTCAGACGCTGTAGCGCAGCGCCTGCTCCGAACGGCAGATGTCGTCGATACCCGCGACGATCTCCCGGAGCTGCTCTGAGGGCAGGGCCGACGGACGCAGCCGACAGGTGAAGGTGATGAGGCCGTAGTCGGCGGGGGTCAGGCCGCGGGCGGCGGCCTCGGCCCGCAGGTACGGCGAACGCACACCGTAGGTCATCGCGGAGATGACGGTGAAGCATCCGGAGCGTTCGCGGTGCTCGGAGAACAGGTCGTGCAGACCATAGAACACCGAACCGTAGTTGGCCAGCGGTGCGAACACACCCACCCGGTAGGCGGGGCCGCGCTCGGAGGAGTTGATGACGGTGTCGGCCAGGTACTCGGCATCGCGCATGGTGAGCACCTTCGGCGCGAACATCAGCGCGCCCGCCGCCGCGTTGCGCACCGGCATACCGGCTCGTCCGCCCGCCGCCGAGGCGATGGCGCCCAACGACTTACGGGTGCGGGTGCCGACCTCGCGCCGCGCGCGCAGGCCACGGGTGGGAGCGGTGGGGTACAGGCTCGACCACTGCCCGAACCGGACCGCGCCGAGGGTGACCTGTCCGGTGCCGACAGGGCGGGTGACCTTCAGCGGCGCGGTGTCGACCCAGCGTCCCACCTGCAGCGCCGCGCTGCCGGGGTTGGTGATCTCGGCGGTCGCGTGCTCAACGAAGGAATCGAAGTCGAGGAAGCGGTCGGCGTCGGTGGTGAGCCAGGTGTGGTCCTTGTCGACCTCGACCACATCGAGGGTGAGGGCGGTGATGATCCCCGCGCGCCCGCCCGCGCCGAGGATGCGCTGGAACCGTTCGGTGTGGTGGCCGCGCCCGCAGGTGCCGATCCGCCCGTCGGGGTCGACGTACTCGAGATCGACGATCTGATCGATGAACATGCCGTAGCGGTGCGAGGCGGTGCTCACGCCACCGACGGAGGCGAAACCGCCCGCGGTGATGTCGCGGTGGTCGCCGACCACGGGCAGGCCGAGGCCGTGCGCGCCGAGGCGCCGGTCGATCTCCGACAGCTTCGCGCCGGCCTGCACCCGCACCGTGCGGCGACCGAGATTGATGTCGAGGACCGAGTTCATCTTGCGCAACGACAGCACGGCGCGCTGATCGGCCAGCCCGAACGCGGACTCTTCGGTCGGTTCGCCGCCACGTACCGTCAGACGTTCGGCTCGATCACGCGAATCACGCACGGTGCGAACGACATCCGCAGTGTCGGTGGGGAGATATTCTTCAGAGGTGACGGTATGCGGCGTGCCCATGACCGCATAGCTAACCACAGCGCGGCGATTCTGGCGACGGGTAGTTCCCACCTATTTCCCCGACGGCGGAAGTTGCTTGCTGAACAGGACTTTCCCGGTCGCGTCGCACAGGTCGACCGTCAATTCGCCGGTGCCACCGTCGATGCGGACCTCGCCGAAATGCTGGTACTCGAGATCGAGCGGCGAGGCGTTCGGCGCCGGGGGCGCGTGCACGAAAACGGCCTCGGGTCCGAAGGTCGGGTCGAGCGGGTTGGGGCCGAAAGCACCCGCGTTGAGTGGGCCGGAGACGAACTCCCAGAACTCGTCGAAGTCGGTGAAGTTCGCGCGCGCGGGCGAGTAGTGGTGTGCGGCGGTGTAGTGCACGTCGGCGGTGAGCCAGACGACGTCGCGCACCTTGTTCGCCTTGATCGCCGACAGCACCCGGGCGATCTCGGATTCGCGGCCCGACGGTGCGCCCGGCGCGGCATTGGCGACGCCTTCGAACGCGGTCTTGCCGTCGGGGACAACCACGCCGATCGGCAGATCGGCGGCGACGATCTTCCAGGTCGCCGTGGACTGCTTCAAACCATCGATGAGCCATGCCGTCTGGGCTGCGCCCAGCACCTGGCCCCCGGGTCCGGTGTTGGCGGTGTTGGCGTCTTTGTAGGCGCGCATGTCGAGGACGAACACGTCGAGCAGCGGGCCGTAGGAGATCTTGCGGTAGAGCCGCCCGTCGACGGCTTCGCGCGGTTCGAGCGGCATCCACTCGTGGAACGCCTGCCAGGACCGGGTGGCGAGGGTGTCCATGTCGCGCTCGGTGTAGCCCTTGTCGGCGGCGACCGTGCCGCCGGGCGACCAGTTGTTGGTGGTCTCGTGGTCGTCCCACTGCACGATCTGGGCGACCGAGGCGTTGAAGCGACGGTAGTTCTCGTCGGTGAGGTTGTAGGCGTAGTTGCCCCGGAACTGGTCGAGAGTCTCGGCGGGCTGGTTCTTGGCGTCGGCGGTGATATTGCGCCACACTCGGCCGTCGGGCAGCGTCACCGATTCCTTCAGCGCGTTGTCGGCGTAGATGACGTCACCGGAATGCAGGAACAGGTGCGGCTCGCGTGCGGCCATGGTCGCGAAGACCTTCATGCCGCCGACTTCGGGGTTGATGCCGAACCCCTGACCCGCCACGTCGCCGGACCACACCAGCGAGAGATCGGCGGGCGCGGTCGGTGCGGTGCGGAACACGCCGCTCAGCGTTTCCGAGTTCGCGCCGTCCTCGCCTTCCAGCCGCACCCGGTAGTGCACGAGCCGACCGGCGGGCAGGCCGTTCACCCGCACGCGACCGGTGCCGTCGGAGGCGGGAGTGAGCAGCGGGCCGGTGAAACGTCGTACGTCGTTGAACTTCTCGGTGGCCGCCGTTTCGACGACCAGCGTGGCGGGACGATCCGAGCGGGCCCAGATCAGCGCGCCGTCGCTACGCGGGTCGCCGACCGCGATGCCGTGGGTGAGGGTCGGCCTGGCCCGTACCAATCCGGGTCCGTCACCGCAGGCGGCCAGCGCGGGGCCGGTGAGCAGACCGAGAGCGGAGGCGCGCAGCAGCGTACGCCGGGACATCGCGAAGTCGACCATGTCCTGCACCGTGCCCGGACGAATCGAACGGCCGGTCGTGTGTACGGCAACAGCCGGTGAACGCTGCCGGACGGAAAGACGCACGTCCACCTGGGCGAAAAGGACTGTTCAGCGATCAAAGACCGACGGCGGCAGCGGTTTCGGGGTACCAGCGGGTGCATTCCGCACGGAGCGGGACGGCCGTCTGTAATTGGCACAGGATGGCGACGCCGCCGAGGAACGACCGCAGTAACGGCGTGTCGGCGGGCGGCATGGTGAGTTGGCGCAGGATGTTCGACAGGCTCAGATCGGTGGCCAAGCGGACCTGCTCGCGCAACCAGTCCGCCGACAGCGGGTAGGTGGGGGACATGAGCGCCTCGCGTACGGGACGCAGACGTTCGGCGACGGTCGCGATGTCGAGATCGCCGCCGGGGGCGACATAACCGTGGCGGCGCAGGGCGGTTTCGAGGTCGGCCACCGATTCGGCGACGACAGCGGCGCCCACGTCACCGGCGACGGTGAGGAACGCGGGCGTCCAGGGCGTGCACGCGCCGAAGTCGACCACTCCGAGCCGCCCGTCGGGCATGCGCAGGAAGTTGCCGGGGTGCGGGTCGCCGTAGATGAGCGAGGCGCGCGCGGGCGCGGAGAACAGGAAGCGCAGGATGAGTACGCCCAGGCGGTCGAGTTCGGCCGGGTCGGCACGAGTGATCAAGCGTGACAGCGGGATTCCGTCGAGCCACTCGGTGACCAGCACGTCACCGCGCTGCGCGATCACCCGGCCGACCACCACGTCCGGGTCGTGGCGCAGGGCGGTGCGGAAGTGCTCGAGGTTGGCGGCTTCGCGGGCATAGTCGAGTTCGGCGCCGATCTCCTCGCACAGTGCCTCGATCACCGGCCGGGTCTCGGCACCCGGCAGCAAGGCGGTGAACAGGGGAGTGGCACGGCGCAGGACGCTCAGATCCGCCAGCACCGCCCGGCGCGCACCGGGGTACATGACCTTCACCGCCACCGGTGTGCCGTCGTGCCAGCGCGCCCGGTGCACCTGACCCACCGACGCGGCCGCCGCGGCGCGGTCGTCGAATTCCAGGAACAGCGAACGCCAGTGCGGGCCCAGATGGTCGGCGAGTTCGGTGTGTACGGCCGTGGGCAGCATGGCGGGCGCCGAATCGTGCAGGCGCGCGAGGGCTTGGCGATACGGCTCGGCGAGATCGGAGGGCAGTCCCAGTTCCAACAAGCCGAGCAGCTGACCCAGTTTGGCCACGCAGCCTTTGAGTTCGCCCAGGACCTGGAAGAGGTGTTCGGCTGTGCGGGTGCGGATCTCGCGTTCCACGGTGGCCGGATCACGGCCCGCCACCCGCCTGCCGATGCCCGCGACGCGCCTGCCCGCGTAGGCGACGGGCACCGCGGCCAGCCGGGTGCCGCGGGCGATCCGGCCGGTCGGCGGGGTGCCTTCGCTTGCGGGTTTGCGGCGGGGGAAACGCACGACACGGCCGTCGGACTCGTCTGCGGCCATCTCCCACCTCCCCGTCGACGCCATCCGCACCCGTCGGCCTACATTTCCGGCACACGTTACCAACCGGGCGCAGCAGCGTCCCCCCAACCAGACGTGGGCCGCGGATGAAGCCTGGACGTCCCGCAATTCCTGCGGCTGGTGCAGGCGGGATCAGCCGAGGGCGCCGAGCCGGTGCAGGCTCTGGTGGATCTCCCGGGTCCAATCCTGGTGTGCCAGCTGGGCGTAATCGACCCAGAACATCCCGATCCCGTCGCGGGTTCCACGGAGCAAACCGCCCTGGATATCGGCTTCCAGACCACCGCCATGCCCTGTTCGGCGGCGACGAAGGTGACCTCGAGCTGGTTCACCCGGGGGAAATGCGGGGAGCGGCCGAATTCGAGTTCCTGATAGAACGGCAGCCGCTGCGGTGTGCGGTTGATCCGGCCCGCCTCCACATCGGTGCGCAGCAGCGGAAAACCCATGCGCCGCACCGCGTCGAGCACCACGTGCTGAGCGGGCAGCGCGCCGATGCCGATCGGATCGGTATCGGTGGAATCGACCGCACCGTGCAGATCGACCACGGTGCGCAGGGCCACCGCCGCGCCGGGCAGGTGGTGGCCGTCGAAGAAGGTGATCGGGGTTTCCAGCGGAACTGGTGCGGCGAAACGGAATTCGGCGGTCCGGCCGGCGCCGAGCGTGAACGGCCCGGTGACGGCTACGCGGCCGAACGCCTGATCGGCGACGCGCTCCTCACCGTCGGAGTATTCGCGCTCGACACGGGTGATGAACTCGACGGCCACCTGCCCGACCGTCTGGTCGACACGCCCGCCGCGCAACCGGATGACACCCTCGACGAGACCACCCGGCTGCACACCGGGAGTGAACAATTCGGTGTCGACCTCGGCGCCGCCGACACCGGCCGCGGCCAGCATTTGCTTGAACATGCGACCAGTCTGGCCGACGGCCCTTACGAGATGCTTATCAGGCGCGGCGGTGCCGAGCCGGCCTGCGGCACAGGAGGATCGGCGTCAGCTGGCGGCGCGGTCGGGGATGCGGGTGGCCTCGATCTGGTGATCGGTGGGCTTCACACCCTTCTTGAGGCTGTGGGCGTACACGTCGACGTATTCCTGACCGGTCAGGCGCATCAGCTCGTACATCACCTCGTCGGTGACGGCGCGCTCGACGAAACGGTTGCCGCTCATGCCCTCGTAACGCGAGAAGTCCAGCGGCGCACCGAACTTCAGCGTGACCCGGTGACGACGCCACTTGAACGGTCCGGGCGGGGACACCTTGTCGGTGCCGATCACCGCGACCGGGATCACCGGGACACCGGTCTCGAGCGCGAGCCGAGCCATGCCGGTCTTGCCCTTGTAGAGGCGGCCGTCGGGGGAACGGGTGCCCTCCGGGTACAGCCCGACCAGGCGGCCTTCGTCGAGCAGCTTCTTGGCCGCGTTGAGCGCGTCCTCGGCGGCGGTGGCGCCGCTGCGGTCGATCGGGTACTGGCCGGTGCCCGAGAAGAAGAACTTCTGCAGCCGGCCCTTGAAACCGGGGGTGGTGAAGTACTCCGCCTTGGCCAGGTAGTTGATGCGGCGCGGGCTCAGCAGCGGCGCGAACAACCAGTCGGCGAAGGAGAGGTGGTTACCCGCCATGATGGCCGGCCCGTCGGTCGGGATGTTCTCCACACCTTCCACAACGGGTCGGTTGTACAGGTGCATGAACGGTCCCACGAGTACGAACTTGAGCAGCCAGTAGAACATGGCGTCCTTTCCCCGGGGACCGGGATGGTCGTGTGCAGCCTCGTCGGAAACCGACTTTACCGCTGGTCGCAGGTCACAACCAACCAGGACGGTAGCCGACGGGCATGGGTGTGACCCTCATCTCCCGGTAGTACCCGCCAGTGGCGTTCCAATCGCCGCCCGGGCCAATTCGGCGGCCCCGATCATGCCCGCCGCCTCGCCGAGCTGGGTCGTGCGCAACCGCACGAGGGGGCGATGACCCGAGCCGGTGACGGCGCTCGCGTAATGCTCGCGGGCCTCGTCGAGGAACAGCGGGGCCGAACTGCTCACCCCACCGGCGATCACCACGAGGTCGGGGTCGAAGATGTCGCTGACGAAGGCGAGGCCGAGCCCGAGCCAGCGCGCGAAGTCCGACATCACCCGCACCGCGAGCGGGTCACCGTCCTGGGCGGCACCGGCCACCCGCCGGCCGGTGAGCGAACCAGGATCGCGGATCACATCGCGCGCGAGCACCGAACGCACGGGGTCGGTGGCGAGCATTTCGATCGCGGTGTCGGCCAGCGCGGTTCCGCTGCAATAGCGCTCCCAGCAGCCGCGTTTGCCGCACGCGCAGGCGCGGCCGTCGGGGACCACCTGCAGGTGGCCGAGTTCGGGTGCGACGCCGTGGCTGCCGCGGTAGAGCCGGCCGTCGATGAGCAGGGCCGCGCCGATGCCGGTGCCGATCGCCACGAGGACGACGGTGTGCCCTCCTGCTGCCGCGCCGAAGCGGTACTCGGCCCAGCCCGCCGCATTGGCGTCGTGCTCGAGGATCACCGGCAGTTCCAGGCGGGTGGTGAGCCGCTGGGCCACGGGCGCGTCCTGCCAGGGCAGGTGCGGGGCGAACCGGACGGTGGTGCGGTCGGCGGAGATGAACCCGGCCACCGCGAGCCCGACCGCCGCGACGGGATGTCTGCGGGCCAGTTCGCGCACGGATCGGTCGATGGCGGCCTCGAGCGCGCGGGCCGAATGCGGTGTCGGTGCCTGCACGGTGTCGAGCACCTCACCGTCGGCGTCGACCACGGAGGCGCGGATATTCGTGCCGCCCACGTCGACCCCGACGGTCAGTGGGTGGGTACTCGCCTGGCTCATCCCCGGATCGTGACCGGAATATCGACATAACGCGAGCGTGGCGCGCGGGCACCCGCGGGCCGCTCCTCGCCGTGTGCCGGACGTGTGCCGGAGCCTGCGGTGAACCGCCCTGTGCCCGACGCGGTTTCGTCCGGCGGTTCCGGGGTGATGTGCGGGGTGCGTGCGCTGAATTCGTCGACCCGGCGTGGACGGGGGGTCGGCTGTTCACCGAGACCGGTGGCCCGAGGGGAATCCTTGGGCGCGGCGGGCCTGTCCGACCGCGGCGAGGCGGGTCGATCGCCACGCGGGCCCGGGCCGCCCGGCGCGTGCGGGTTCCGCTGATCGCCGTGTGTGGCACCGGCACCGCTCGTCGGATGCGCCCCGGGCGCTTCGTCGGTCGGCTGGTATCGCTGTGCTCCCGTGGCATTCTCGCGCGTGTGACCGGGGTGGCCCGCGGCGTGATCTGCCCATTCCGGGGGCAGGACCGGTTCGACGGGGACGCCGGCGAGGGCTTCACGCAGGACCGTCACCATCGAGGTGCCGTGTTCGGCGAGGGCGGCGACGACGTCGTGGTGGTCGCCGCGGACCAGGGCCGCGGCCGCGCACACCGGGCACCAGGCGCAGCCGCCGAGGTCGGCCGCGCCGTCGGCGGCGGTGCGGCGCAGCACCGGTTCGACGCGGGCGAGCAGCACCTCGGCGAGCAGGCGCAGCTCCTCGGCGAACTCGGCGAAACCGTCGTGGTGGCGATCGGACTGCCTGTCACTGCTCATGTGCGCCTGGCCTTCGTGTAGTTCGGATCGGCGGGCCACACCTGCGGATCGGGCCGGAACCGGACAACGAGATGACCGTCGTCGAGCTCGGCGCCCGCCACCGTGCAGCGGCGAAGCACCGGCGCGAGGCGCACCCTGGTGCGCACCCCGTCAGCTCCCACGATCAGATCGTCCTCCACTCGGCCCAGCCGCAAGGTGCCGGGATCGACCACCGGCAGCCGCATCCGCATCGCGTACACGGAGTCGACGCCGGAGCCCGACTCCCATCGAACCATCGGTTCCCCCGATTCCGCAGCCCCGAGCGACGGGCGGGGCAGCGTGTCGACCGAATAGGAGAACGCGGACAGCGCGCTCAGCCCCACCGGTTCGGCCCCGGCGTGCTTGGCGACGATGATCGGGACATCGGTGAGCTGCTCGTGCAACCGCGCGACCACCTCGAGCTGTTCGGCGCGCCGATTCAGATACCAGTGCACCGCCGGGTGCGCGTTCTCGCCGGGCGGCGGGACGGGTGCGAGCACCTTGTTCACCACCACCGCGTCCAACCGCAAGCCGAGCAGTGCGGCGGCCGAACGCACCCGCCGCGCCTCGGCCACCGCGACCTGCTCCGGTCCGGTGATCAGGCGGGCACTGGTGCGGGCGCGGTCGGCGAGCAGGTCACGGACCTGGGTCACGGCGTTCACCACCCGCTCCACGGCCGCGGCGAGTACCGCTTTGCGCAGGTCGGTGCCGATCGCGCTCATCGTGCGAGCGTGCTTGGGCCAGAGCCGTTCCAGGTAGTTGAGCAGGGTGTCGGGGGCGGTGACGATCCGCAGCATGTCGGCCGAGGGCGGACAGTCGACCACGATGACATCCCAGTCGTTCTCCTCGGCGAACTGCCCGATCTCCACCAGCATCAGCAGTTCCTGCACCCCGGGCAGCCCGGTGAGCTCGGCGGGATCGAGTGCGGCCAGGTCGATGCCGTGATCGTGGCCGCTGCCCTTGTCCATCATCCGCACCACATCGCGGAACCGGTCCTCGAGCAGGGCGAGGGAATCGATCTCGATCACCTCGATACCCGGCGCAACCCGGGCGACCCCGGCCACCGTGCCCGGGTCGTGCGGGAAACGGAAACCCAGCGCGTCGCCGAGGGAATGCGCCTGGTCGAGCGAGGCGATGAGTACCCGCTCACCGGCGCGCGCGTAGGACATGCCCGTCGCGCAGGCCAGCGTCGTCTTCCCGACCCCGCCCTTGCCGACGAACAGTTCGACGCGGGTGATGCCCGGGGCGCTCAGCCCTCGACCCGCTTCTTCAGTTCGTTCAGCGCCGTATCGGTGATCACCTTCTCGGCCTTGCGCTTGAACATGCCGATCATCGGGATGGTCAAGTCGACGGTGAGCTCGTAGGTCACCTCGGTGCTGCCGTCGGGACGGTCGAGCAGCTCGTAGCTGCCGTCCTGGGCTTTCTGCAGGTCCCCCTCGAGCAGGTGCCAGCTCACCGCCTTGCCGTCGGCTCGCCAGGTGTAGCTGAGGGTGTAGGTGTCCTTGACGACGCCCGCGTCGAGCACGAAGCGCGCGGTCGCGGCCCGGCCCGCCGCATCGGTGCCGAGCACCTCGACCGATTTCGCCGCGGCCACCCATTCCGGGTAGGACTCCAGATCGGCGATTACGGCCATCACCTGCTGCGACGGCGCCTCGATGACGATCGATCTCTTGGTCCGGTCGGGGGCCATGGATTCCTTTCGTTACAGCGCCGAGGCGGGTGCGACGCCCGCGGGGCGGCCCGCTTCCAGCCGTGCCTTCAGTTCGAACGACATGTCCTTGCCCGCGACCCGCCGCGCGCGGTTGGCGGCGGCCAGCGCCCGCGGCGTGAGCGGCTTGCTCGCGGTGGGCTCGGCGTGCAGGAAGTAGTGCAGGATCGCGCCGTCGGCGACGGCCTCGAGCCACACCTCCATGGTGCCGGTCAGCGGGCCCGCGACCGTCCAGCGGATGCCCTTGTCGCCCCGGTCCTCCCGCACGTCGAGGTGCAGGTCGGGCCACCAGCGGCGCCAATTGTTCGGGGCGCCGAGCACCTCGGCGATCGCGGCGGGCGGCGCGGCGAGAAAGGTCTGATCGGCGACCTGGATACTGCTCACCTCGCTGAGAGTAATGGACGCGCCACCGCGACAGTCCGGGGTGTCATCCGAGCAGTTGCCGCAGACGGGCTCCCTGGCGATCCCAATGCCAGTCCCGCTGCACCCATTCGCGGCCCGCGGCACCCATGCGCGCGGCGTTGTCGCGGTCGGTGAGCAGCTCGACGATGGCATCGCTGATCTGCGGCAGCGAACGACCGTGCACCACCAGACCGGTCTCGCCCTCGCGCACCGTCTCCGGCGCCCCGCCGGAATCACCTGCCACCACCGGCACCCCGGTCGCGGACGCCTCGAGGAACACGATGCCGAGGCCCTCCACGTCCAGCCCGGCGCCGCGGGTGCGGCACGGCATGGCGAACACATCGGCGATGGTGTGGTGGGCGGCGAGCTCACCGGAGGGGACGCGGCCGGTGAACACCACGCTGTCACCGAGGTCGAGAGCCTCGGCCAAACCGCGCAACCGGTTCTCGTACGGTCCGCCGCCCGCGATGACCAGCACCGCGCCGTCGACCCGTTCCCTGATCTCGTTCATCGCGACGATGAGCATGTCCTGGCCCTTGCGTGGCACCAGCCGCGACAGGCACAGGACGGTCGGCCGATCGCCGAGGCCGTAGCGGGCGCGCAGCTCGGCGCGGGCACCCGGGTCGGGGCGGAATTCGGACGGATCGACGCCCGGGGGCAGATGTTCCAGCGCCGCGCGCGGGCCGAACGCCGAGGCGAACCGGCCACGGGTGTACTTGCTGACGTAGGTGACCACATCGGTGTTCTCGCCGATCGCGCGCAGCACCTGCCGCGAACCGGGCAGCATCGACCAGCCGACCTCGTGCCCGTGGGTGCTGGCCAGGATGCGTTCGGCTCCCGCTCGCCGCAGTGCGGGCGCCATCGCGGCCAGTGGCGCGGCGGCACCGAACCAGACTGTGTCGCAATCGTTTTCGCGCAGCAGTGCGCTTGCTCGCTTGATCACGGCTGGTGTGGGAAGCATGAGTGTGGTCGGGTGGCGGACCACGCGGAACTTCTGGGTGGCGTCGAACTTCTCGTGACTGTCACCGCGCCAGCGGGGGGCGTAGACGACGAGATCCTCGGGGGGCAGCTGCTGGGTCAGTGCCTGCAGATAGGACTGGATACCACCCGGCCGAGGTGGGAAATCGTTGGTAACCAGGAGAGTTCGGGCCATAGTGAACAACCTAATGTGTCGGTGCCTCGACGAGGGGCGGCGGTCGGGCGAGGTGGCCGGTGGTCAGACAGCGTGGGCGCGCAGCCAGGAGCGCCAGCCGTCGAGCAGCTGGGATCGGGAGGCACCGAGCACGGTGGTGAACGCCGCGTCCTGTGCGGCGGTCGACTGCGGGCCCTGCGCGAGCTGCCGGTACAGCTGGGTGAGCGCGGCGAGCCCGTGCTGGTCGGCGATGTAGGAGCACGCGCTCCACGCCGATTCGTAGGCGAAGGCGGCGTCGGTCCCGGTGAACTCGGCGTCGGTGACCAGGTCGGCAGGCAGCGTGCCCGCTCGTAATCGAGTGGTGAGTGTCGGGGCGATCTGCGAGAAGGTCTGACCGCTCGCGCGCTGGGCCACGTACTCGGCGAAACCCTCGAGCATCCACTGCGGCGCACCGTCGACGGTCACCGCACGGGTAGCGACGTGGGTGAGTTCGTGGCGCAACAGGGTGGCCATGCCTTCGTCACCGACGCGGCGACGGGCATCGGGGTTGAACACGATGCGCTGCTCGGTGGGTTCGGTACCGGGCGCGTAGGAGCCGGTCAACGACACCGCGGCCACGTCGGCGGTGGTCGACGCCCCCGCCCGGCGGGTCAACGCGGTGAACTCGGCGCTGTTGCTCGCGACCACGATGACCGGTGCCCGGTTCCACTCGGTGCCCCACACGGCGCTGACGTCGGCGATCGCGGGCGCGAGCTGCGCCTCGAGCACCTCGAGATCGGCTTCGTGGCCCGGATGGGCGACCACCAGCGCGGTGTCGATACCACCGGCCTCGACCTGACGCACCAGGATCGGGCCGAACGGCTGCACGTCGCGGCGCACCGGGGCCAGGCGCGGATCGTCGATACCGACGGTCGTGCCGAGCACCTCGGCCTGATCGGTGGCCAACTGCAGCGGTCCGGCGTTGCGCGGCACCAGGATCAGGGCGACGCACGCGCCGGTCAGCAGGGTGACCGAGGCCAACGTGAGACAGAATTCCAGTCGGCCACGCGCCGACAGCCAGGTGCGCACGTTCACGGCTTCAGTATCGCCGGGCCGAGTGATAGGGGGTGGTGTCGATGGGCGCGACGGCGACCGGCACACCGAAGGTGGAGGCGTGCACCATCATTCCGTTGCCCGCGTAGATCCCGACGTGCGAGATCTCCGGATAGAACAGCACCACGTCACCGGGTTGCAGATCTTCCTTGGCGACGGGCGTGCCGTACCCGGCCTGCGCGGAACTGGTGCGCGGAACGTTCTTGCCGACCTGCTTGAAGGCCCACTGCACGAGACCGGAGCAGTCGAACTGGTCGGGGCCCGTGGCACCCCACACATACGGGTCGCCGACCCGGGTGAGGGCGGCGGCCAGCGCGCTCGTTCCGCTCCCGGGAACGAGGCCCGCGAGCAGGCTGTCGCGATCGAAGCCGGGCGGGAAGGGGGAGCCGGCGAGCGTGGACTTGTCGCGCGCCGACAGCGCACCCCACGCCTCGACGACCTGGGTGGTCGCGGCCGCGAGGTCGGCACGTTTGCGGTCGACATCGGCGCGCACGGCCTCGGCGGCCGCGGTCGCGGCGCGGGCGGCATCGGCGGCGGTGCGGGCGGTGGTCTCGGCGGCGGTCGCCGCATGGGCGGCCTTCTCGAATTCGCGGACCGAGTCGGCGGTCTGCTGGGACAGCACGTCGAGGGTCGACATCTTGTCCAGCAGTTGCTGGGGGGAGTTGCTCGACAGCACGGCGAACATGCGGTCGGTGCGCGCGCCGGTGTAAGCGGCGACGGCGGCGCGGTCGATCATCGGCTGGAACTTGCGCACCTCGGCGCGGGCGGCGTCGGCGACGGCCGTCGCGGCGGCGAGCTTGGCGTCGACGTCGCGCTGGACGGCCAGTTTCGCGTCGAGTTCGGTTTGCGCCGTGAGCGATTCCTGGTTGACCACTTCGGCTTGCCGGGACAGGTCGACCATGCGGGCGATCGCGTCGCCGGCGGTGGTGGGGAGAGCGACCGGGTCGGCCGAGGAGGGGCCGGCTACGGCGGCGGTGCATACCAGAACGGTCGCGGACAGGGCTCCGGCCAATCCACGCGCTGCGTGAAATCTCCGGTGTTGTGATCTCACAGTGCCCCGTGCCCCGTTCTCTCGATATCCGACGATGCAAGCGCCTTACCTGAACCCGGACTTCCCCGTCCGCCACGAAGGTCTCGATCAGATTACGGAACGGCGAGGGTTCGTGTCCAGTGGGGCACGAAAGGGTCACGGTGCGCCCTTCCCCGAGAACGACGCACCGTGCCGGTTGGATCAGAAGCGGCGCGCACCCGCGAACGGCATCGAGTCGAGCGACGCGACGTGCACCGGCGAACCCGAGGTGGCGGCGTGGACGACATTGCCGTCACCGGCGTAGAGGCCCGAGTGGCCGCCGCCGTAGAACGACACCAGGTCGCCGGGGCGCAGGTCGCCGAGCGCGACCGGGGTGCCCGCGCCGAGCTGGGCGTCGCTGGTGCGGGGCAGCTCGATGCCCGCCTGGCGGTAGGCCCACTGGACCAGGCCCGAGCAGTCGAAGGCGTCCGGGCCCGCGGCACCGTAGACGTAGGGGGAGCCGACCTTGCTCAGCGCGGCATCGAGGGCGATGTCGGCGGCGGTGGCGGTGGGCGCGGTGAACACGTGCGGCGCGGCCGGGGCCTCGATGCCGGGGATGCCCGCCGGGATCGGGATCTCGTTGGGCACCTCGAAGGTGCCGATGCCGGGCACGGTGACGGGCGTCGCCGACGCGGGAGCGGCCGGCAGGAGGAACGCGCCGATGGTGGCAGCGCCGACGGCTCCGGCGGCAACGGCACGCTGCGCCTGACGCTTGACGGTGTTGGTCGCCATGATGCGGTACTTCCAATCTGCCCCACGACGCCCCATCCGTATGACGGGGCGGACTCCTCGCGCCGAGCCGGTGCCGGCCTGGCGGACTCCGTGAGGTCTCGAAAAGGTTACGAACCAATCACGGTGGTTTGTAAAGTCGGACATGCGTCCTGGAAGGGAATTCGTCGATTCGACCGGAACGAATGTGCGACGTGAGTCACACCTAATCACGAAAAGATAACGCCAGGTCGAATTTCTCGAGCGGGCCGACTGTCGCCGGGCGCGGCGCCGGGTCGGTGTGTCCATGCGACACGCCGAGGATTCTCAGTGAAGTCCCAGGTTGGGTCAGTGCGGCGCCGAGGCGACCCGCCCGTTGACGTCGAGTCGACACGCCGGGCGCGCCGTCCGCTGTCGCGGTCTGAATCTGGAAACGTCACTTATCCAATCGTTTCGACCGCAGTAATGCATAACTGCGATATCTGTGATGCCGGTCTCAATCGGGTTTGCTCGCGGTCATTTTGTTCGCATCGGTGCGAAATATTCGCGGCGAATGATCGGCATCGGGTCGGGCACCGGGCCGGCGGACCTGGTCCCGGTGGGTGGGACCGATCCTCGGCCGATTCAGCGAAACCCGTTGGGGCGGTTACGGTACGGTCGAATGTTCGCGGTTCGAAGGGGGAGAGGTGGCCGACGACCAGGTACTCACCGACATGCTGACGATGCTCGACCGCAGTCCGGGGGTGCTCGCGCTGCGCGTGTGCGTCATCGAGCTGCTGATCGAGCGGGAGCGGTACGCCGATGCGCTGACCCATTGCGGCATCGCCCTCGGACACGAACCCGGCAACGCGCAGGTCCTCGGCCTCATGACGCGGTGCACCACGGCGCTTGCCGGAGGCGCGCCAGATCCGGCGCCGGTGGCGGTGGCGCGGAAGCCGCAGGCGGAGTTCGACTGGGTGGCCGCCGAGAACGAGGTCGGCGACATCATCGCGCCGCCCTTCGTCGAAGGCGCCCCGCCCGAGTACGTCACCGACGACGACGCCGCCACGGTCGAACGGCCCCGCATCGGTCTCGCCGATGTGGGTGGCATGGACGAGGTGAAGCGGCAGCTCGATCTCACCCTGCTCGGCCCGCTGCGCAATCCCGAACTCGCCACGGCGTTCGGCACCTCCGCGCGCGGCGGCCTGTTGCTCTACGGCCCGCCCGGCTGTGGCAAGACGTTCATCGCCTCGGCGGTCGCGGGGGAACTCGGCGCCAACTTCTATCCGATCGAGATCGCCGACATCCTCGACATCTACACCGGGTCCAGTGAGCGCAATGTGCACAGCATCTTCGAGCTGGCCCGGCGCAACGCGCCGTGCGTGCTGTTCCTCGACGAGGTCGACGCGCTCGGGCACAAACGCAGCCAGATGCACGGGTCCTCGACCATGCGCACCGTGGTGAACCAGCTGCTCACCGAGATGGATTCGGCGACCCACAGCAACGAGGGCGTCTTCGTGCTCGGCGCGACCAACCACCCGTGGGACGTGGACGTGGCCCTGCGCAGGCCGGGCCGGTTCGACCGGATGATCTTCGTCGGCCTGCCGGACGCGGCCGCACGGCGCTCGATCCTGCACTACCACCTGCGTGACCGTCCGATCGCGGGCATCGACCTCACTGCTCTCGCCGCGCACACCGAGGGCCTGTCCGGCGCCGACCTCGCCCACATCTGCACCTCGGCCACCCAGCTGGCGATGGCGGACTCGATGCGCACGGGCGAGGTGCGACCGGTCGGCATGCCAGATGTGCAGGCCGCGCTGGCCCAGGTGCGGCCGAGCACCGGTGCCTGGTTCGAATCCGCCCGCAATGTGGTCGAATTCGCCAACGGCGACGGCAGCTATGACGATCTCGCCCGGTATCTCAAGCGCGTCAAGCGCTGAATCGACACCGATGAGCGAACCGCGGCTCGACCGGGCCGTCGTACTGGTCGAGTTGGACCGACTCGAGGCGGCCCGCGCCGAGCTGGCCGCTGTGCTGGCCGTCGAGCCCGACAACGCCGATGCCCACGCACACGTCGCGCACACGTGGCTGAGGTCCGCGGATTTCGCCACCGCGAGCGCGGCGGCACGCACGGCGCTGCGCCACGACCCCGAGCACCTGTTCGCGTGGGTCCTGCTCGCGCTCAGCGAACAAGGATTGTTCGACCGGCTGGCCGACACCGACCGGATCGCGGCGCTCGTCCATCAGGACGAGGCGGTGCGCGCGGCGTACACCTGCGTGGACCTGAACCCCTGGTCGGCCGAGTGTCATCGGGTACTCGCGGTCGTGCTGGCGCCCCGGGACCGCGAGGCGGCCTTGGCCGCCGTCGACGCCGGCATCGAACTCGACCCGCAGGAACCCCTGCTCTACCTCACGCGTGCCCGCGTGCTGTGGCACGGCGCCGAGGCCGACGCCCGGCGCGCCGTGGCGTTCCGCGCGGCACTCGAGCAGGCGTTGCGGCTGGAACCCGACAATGCCGAGGCCATGTATCTGCTCGGCGCGGACGCCGCGCGGTCGGGCAGGCGGGCGAATGCCGAGCGGTGGCTGTTGCGGGCCGCCGAACTCGAACCGGCCCACGGGCCCGCGGCGCGGGAACTGCTGCGGCAGGTACCCGATCCTTCCGGGTCGTTGCGAGACCCGGCGGTGCGCCGCGAGTACCTCGGCGGTCCGAGCGCCGGTGTCGCCGGACGATCGAGCACACGCGTGATCGCCATACTCGGCTTTTTGTTCGTCGTCGGACTGGCCCGCGCTGTGTCGGGAGTCGACACCGACGACGCCTCCACCCGCCCCACTACGACCCTGCGCCCACCGCTCACCTACTACAAGCCGCAGCCGCTGCCCACCTTCCCGCAGTGGAGCCGCTACTTGACGGCTCGTCCCACCCCACCCCTGCACATCCCCGACTGGCCACAACACGTGCCCCGCTGAACCCGCACGAGGCGCCGAGTCATGCCACTCGAGTTCGCCACTTCTGGTGCACAAACACCAAGGCGGTCCCATCACCACTTCGAAACCTGTCGGTCCCCAGCTCTACGCTCCTGCCCGTGCCCGACCCTGTACTCCCGGCCGCGCGGCAGCTGGCCTTCGACGAGCTCGATACGCCGTTGTATGCCACCACTTTCGTCGTCGTCGACTTGGAGACCACCGGGACCAGCCCCGAAGGTGACGCGATCACCGAGATCGGGGCGGTGAAGGTGCGTGGCGGAGAGGTGTTGGGGGAGTTCGCGACACTGGTGAATCCGGGCTACGAGATCCCGCCCGCGATCGTGCAGATCACCGGGATCACCACGGCGATGGTGTATGCCGCGCCGCGCATCGAGGCGGTGTTGCCGGGGTTTCTCGAGTTCGCGGCGGGGGCGGTGCTGGTGGCGCACAATGCCCGGTTCGACACGGCTTTCCTGAAAGCCGCTGCCGCACGCCAGGACATTCCGTGGCCCAATCCTCAGGTGTTGTGCACGGTGAAGCTCGCGCGTCGCGTGCTCACTCGCGACGAGGCGCCGTCGGCCCGGCTCGGGGTGCTGGCACAGATCCTCGGTGCGTCGACGACGCCCACACACCGAGCTCTCGACGACGCCCGTGCCACTGTCGACGTGTTGCACGCGCTGATCGCCCGGGTCGGTAACCAGGGTGTACAGAGCCTGACCGAACTGCTCGACTACCTGCCCGGTGTCACCGGAACCCAGCGCGCCAAAAGGACTTTCGCCAACGATCTGCCCGCCGCCCCAGGTGTGTATCTGTTCCGCGGCCCGTCCGATGAAGTCCTCTATATAGGGACGGCGGTGAATCTGCGCCGCCGCGTGCGCAACTACTTCACCGGTTCGGAGACGCGTGGCCGCATGAAAGAGATGGTCGCGCTGGCACAACGGGTCGACCACGTGGTCTGCGCGCACGGACTCGAAGCCGGCGTTCGCGAGCTGCGACTCCTCGCCGCCCACGCACCGCCCTACAACCGCCGCTCGAAGTTCCCCAAGCGTGGCTGGTGGCTCACGCTCACCGCCGAACCCTTCCCGCGCCTGGTTGCTGTTCGCACGCCGACCCGAACTGGTCTGGGCCCGTTCAGTTCTCGCGCCGATGCCGTGGATGTCGGCCTGACCATCGCCGAATTCGCGGGTCTGCGCACCTGTGCCACCCGGCTCACCCGCACCGCGAAACACACATGTCAACCGGCGATCGTCGGCGGATGCCCGGCCGCCTGCGACGACGGCTCGGATGCCGCCACCTACGCACCCGCCGCGCATTCGGTCCGCGATCTGCTCACGGGTCGCTCCGACAGCCTCCTGCGCGCCATGCTCGACCGCATCGAAACCTACTCCACGGCTGAGCATTTCGAGGCGGCTGCCCGCCTGCGTGATCGCACCGCCGCCGTGGTCACCAAACTGGCTCGCACCCAGCGACTCGCTGCCCTGGCCCGCCTCGCCGAACTGATCATCGCCCTTCCCGACGGCGCGGGCGGCTGGGAATTCTCCGTCATCCGCCACGGCCGCCTCGCCGCCGCAGGCGTCGCCCGCCGCGGCACCCCACCCATGGCTGTCGTCGATCACATCGTGGCGGCCGCGGAAACGGTCGTGCCCGATCTCGGCGACGCGGCCACGAGCAACGGTCGCGCACTGCAACGACACGCGATGCCGATCCCGGGAATTCCGGACGCCGCGATGGCAACCACGGACAGCGCGGAGCGACAGCTCGTGTTCTCCGACGACGTACCTCCCTTTCTCGGTGCGCCGCCGGAGGAGGTAGGGGTGATCGCGCGCTGGCTCGCCAAACCCGGCGCCCGGATCGTCCGGACCAGCGACGGGTACTGCGAACCGCTGCACGGTGCCGCCCGCTGGGTCGCTTGGGCGCAGCTGGCCAGGGAGGCGGCGGATGTACGGTCCGAGCAGGAGCAGTATCTGGCGGAGCGCTGAGCGCCTACCGGTGAACGACGGGAGCGGACCCGCCTGCTCCACCGCCCTGGCCGACACACCTCCGGCCCGTCCTGGATCATGGTTGGTGGCGTTCACGGTGGAAAGGACTGGTGGCGGTGTTCGTGAAGGTGTGTGGGTTGACCACCGAGGAACAGATCGACTGGGCGGTCGAGCTGGGCTATTCGGCGATCGGTGTCATGGTCACGCCCAGGAGCAAGCGGTACCGCACTCCCGGCCAGGCCCGTGCCCTCGCCGACTACGCGCGCGGCCGCATCACCACCTTCGCGGTCGCCCTGGAACACGCCGAAGTCGCCGAGGTGGCCGACGCCTTCGACGTCGTCCAGCTCTACCGGTGGGCCGACCTGCCGAACCTGGCCTTCTGCTCCTCGACCCCGCCCGCACCCGAGCAGACCAGCGAATACTTCTTCTACGACGCCAGCGCGGGCAGCGGCGTCTTCGAGGAGTTCCCCGACTGGGTGCGCGCCCAGCCAGGGCGGGTGGTGCTGGCCGGTGGCCTCGACCCGGACAATGTCGCCGACGTCATCGCCCGCCACCGTCCCTACGGCGTCGACGTGTCGAGTTCGCTGGAAACAGCACCGGGTGTGAAGAGCTACGACCTCATGCGACGGTTCAAAGCGGCCACCGAGCGGCCCGAAGTTCTAGGCTGATCCCATGATTACCGCGATCGTGCTGATCCAGGCCGAGAACTCTCGCATCCCCGAGACCGCACAGGCGCTCGCCGACACCGCAGGAGTCGCCGAGGTGTACTCCTGCGCCGGCGATGTGGACCTGATCGCGATCGTGCGGGTGCGCGATCACGAGCGCATCGCCGAGGTCGTCACCGAGGGCATCGACAAGGTCGAAGGGGTGGTCCGCACCACCACCCACATCGCCTTCAAGTCGTACTCCAGTGCCGACGTGGAAGCCGGATTCTCCCTGGGGGAGTAGGGCTTTCAGTTGTCGTCGAGGACCTGGGTGAGTTCGGCCCAGGTCTGCAGCAACTTCGCGGACGCGCCGCTGTCCACCGCGGCGGCGGCGCGTTCCATCGCCGCCGAGAGCGTGGCATCCAGGTCGAGATCGACATCGCCCACGCCACGTGACAGGTCGTAGGCGACGATCGCCGCGGCCGAATTCAGCAGCACCGCGTCGCGCACCGGACCCGGCGTCCCGGCGAAGACCTCCCGCGCGATCCGCGCGTTCTCGGCCGCATCGCCGCCACGCAGCTCGTCGAGATCGACGCGGGGGATGCCGAGCGCCGTCGGGTCGAGCACGGTCTGGCGGACGCGCCCACCGCTGACCACCCACACATCGGTCAGATCCGAAGTGGTGATCTCGTCGAGCCCGTCGCGCCCGCGCACCACCAGCGCGCTGGCGCTGTACTCGTCCGGGGTCCCCGTCGCGCCGGGCACCGGTGCGGCGAAGCGGCGCTGCGCGAACACCCCGGCGATCACCGGCGCGAGATCCGCGAACGCGCACCCGATCAGGCCCGCGCGCGGCTGAGCCGGATTGGTCAGCGGGCCGAGCACATTGAAGACCGTCGGAATGCCGATCTCCTTACGCGCCGCCCCCGCGAAACGCAGCCCCGAGTGGAACAGCGGCGCGAAGCAGAACCCGATCCCGGCCTCGCGCACCGAACGCGCCACCGATCGCGGTCCCAGCGCCAACTTCACCCCGAGCGCCTCGAGCACATCGGCGCCACCGGCTTTCGACGAAGCGGCCCGGTTGCCGTGCTTGACCACCGGAACACCCGCCGACGCGACGACCACCGAGGACATGGTCGAGATGTTCACCGACCCCGACCGGTCGCCACCGGTGCCGACGATGTCGACCGCGTCCCCGTCGACGTGCACCAGCCGGGCGTGCCCGAGCATCCCCGACACCATGCCCGCCAGCTCGGCGGGGGTGGGGCCCTTGATCTTCATGGCGACACCGAAAGCCGCGATCTGGGCGGCAGTGGCGTTGTCGGTGAAGATCTCGTCGATCACCCAGGCGGTGTCGTCGGCGCCGAGGTCGCCGCCGTCGGCGAGGGTTCCGAGCACCTGGGGCCAGCTGCGCACGCTCATCTGCTCTGCATCTCCGTTTCGATGACGGGCGCAACGAGGTTGCGCATACAACTTGCGCAACCGAATCAAGCGCAACCGAGTTGCGCAACCGAGTTGCGCTCGATCGGCAAGTTTAGGCGGCCGGACGTGGCGGCTGCAGCGCGTCCCACCCATCGGCGACCCCGTCGTGGCGTTGCGCGAGGCCCGCCATCCGCGAACGTTCCTGCGAGATCGTCAGCGGGTCGAGCAGCTGTACCCGCTGCAGCAGCACGGGCACGAGATCGTCGCAGACCCCGCGCACCGCCTCCGCGCGCTCGTATCCGTCGTATCCGGCGATCTCACAGGCCTCGTCGATGCGATCGGCGGGCAGCCGCAGATGGTGCCGCAACACCGCCTGCGCGCCACGATCGAGGTCGACGGCCCGGTCGAGCGCCACCGAGGACGCCTCGGCGTCGTCGAAGCTCGACGCGACGACGACCAGATCCTCGCGCGTGGGATCGAGCCCACCGGGTTGCCCACCGAAGAGCCGCCGCCACATCCGCACTACGACCATCGTCGCCTCCTCGTCTCAGCCTATCCACATCCAACGCTGTCACAATGGGTTGTCACGCGAAGAGTCGCCAACACGCCGACGGTTGCTTCGGACCCCCTCTGTACGTGGGTTTTCCGGTCCGCGCGACAAACTTTCGTACCCGGGTACAGCTGTCGTACTACGAAGAGTCATACTTACCCCGTGACGACCGCAGTAGGCACCCCAGGATCGGCCATTACTCAGCGTGTGCATTCGCTGAACCGGCCCAACATGGTCAGCGTCGGAACCATCATCTGGCTGTCGAGCGAGCTGATGTTCTTCGCCGGCCTCTTCGCCATGTACTTCGTTGCGCGCGCGCAAGCGCACGGCAACTGGCCCCCGGAGCCCACCGAGCTGAACCTGGCGCTGGCTGTTCCGGTGACGGCCGTGCTGATCGCATCGTCGTTCACCTGCCAGATGGGCGTGTTCGCCGCGGAGAAGGGCGACGTGTTCGGCCTGCGCCGCTGGTACACGATCACCCTGCTGATGGGTGCCTTCTTCGTCGCCGGTCAGGCGTACGAGTACTACCACCTGGCGCATGAGGGCACGACCATCGCGGGCAGCTCCTACGGCTCGGTCTTCTACATCACCACCGGCTTCCACGGTCTGCACGTGATCGGCGGTCTGATCGCGTTCGTGTTCCTGCTCATCCGCACCACGCTGAGCAAGTTCACCCCCGCTCAGGCCACCGCCGCCATCGTGGTGTCCTACTACTGGCATTTCGTCGACATCGTCTGGATCGGGCTGTTCGCCACGATCTACTTCGTCAGCTAGCCCGCGGGCACACAAGCTTTTGCACAAGTCGGTTCCGTCTACTCCAAAGGGACTACAGATGAGTTCATCTCCCCCGTCGGCCCCCGAGCCCGCAGGCGCCGGTCAGGCTGCCAAGACGCGCAAGCAGCGTCGCGCCCGCCGTCGTATCGCGGGTGCGCTCGCGCTGATGGTCGGCCTCGTCGGAGCCGGCTTCCTGGCGAGCGCGCTCACCCCCGAGCCGCAGATCGCCACCGCGAACGAGGACCAGTCCGCGCTGATCCGTGAGGGCAAGCAGCTCTACGAGACCTCGTGCATCACCTGCCACGGTGCGAACCTGCAGGGTGTGCCCGATCGCGGTCCGAGCCTGATCGGTGTCGGTGAGGCCGCCGTCTACTTCCAGGTCTCCTCCGGCCGTATGCCGATGGTGCGCAACGAGGCCCAGGCCATGCGCAAGCCGGAGAAGTTCGACGCGCATCAGACCGACGCGCTCGGCGCCTACGTCGCCGCCAACGGCGGTGGCCCCTCGGTGATCCGCGACGCCAACGGCGAGATCGCCCAGGAATCGCTGCGCGGCGACGACATCGGCCGCGGCTCGGAGCTGTTCCGCATGAACTGCGCGTCCTGCCACAACTTCACCGGTCGTGGTGGCGCGCTGTCGGGCGGTAAGTTCGCTCCGCCGCTCGAGCCGGCCAACGAGCAGCAGATCTACGACGCGATGCTCACCGGCCCGCAGAACATGCCCAAGTTCTCCGACCGGCAGCTGACGCCGGAAGAGAAGCGCGACATCGTCGCCTACGTCAAGAACGCCGCGGAGGAGAAGTCGCCCGGCGGGTGGGACCTCGGCGGTTTCGGTCCGGCGACCGAAGGTCTCGCCATCTGGGTCATCGGCATCACCGCCACCGTCGGTGCGGCCATGTGGATCGGTTCCCGCACGTGATCGGGCAGGTCGCGCTCGGCGCGTCGGATAGGACACAGTCATGAGTGGACAGGAGCGAAGCGACATGGGTCGCGAACCCACCGAAGACGAACTGGACGCGATGTCGCGTGACGAGCTCGTCGAACTCGGTACCGCGCGAGACGACGTCGAGGTCGTGTATCGCAGCGAGCGCTGGCCGGTGGCCGGCACCCGGGCCGAGAAGCGTGCCGAGCGTGCCGTCACGTTCTGGTTCGCCATCTCCGGTCTCGCGGCCGCCGCGCTGATCGGTGTCTTCCTGTTCTGGCCGTGGGAGTGGAAGGGCAAGGGCGACGAGGGCCACGAGGCCTACTCGCTGTTCACCCCGCTGATCGGTCTGACCTTCGGTATCTCGGTGCTGGTCATCGGTATCGCCGTGGTGCTGATCCGCAAGCGGTTCATCCCCGCCGAGATCTCCATCCAGCAGCGCCACGACGGCCCGTCCGACGAGGTCGAGCGCCGTACCCTGGCCGCCGAGCTGCAGGACGCGCTCGAGACCTCCACGCTCGGTCGCCGCAAGATGATGCTCGGCACCGCCGGTGCCGGTGTCGGTGTGCTCGGCCTGGGTGCCGCGATGGTGTTCATCGGCGGCATGATCAAGAACCCGTGGGCCAAGCGCGACAAGTCGCCGCTGTGGGTCTCGGGCTGGACCCCGGACTACCCGGGTGAGACCGTCTACATCCGCCGCGACACCGGCCGCCCCGACGACATCGTCCTGGTGCGCCCGGAGGATCTCGATGCGGGTGCGATGGAAACCGTCTTCCCCTGGAAAGAGAAGTGGCGCGGCGATTCGCACGCCACCCTGCAGTCGCTGCGCGGCATCCGTAACGCCGTCATGCTGATCCGGCTGCGCACCGAGGACGCCGAGAAGGCGATCAAGCGCAAGGGCCAGGAGAGCTTCAACTACGGCGACTACTTCGCCTACTCGAAGATCTGCACCCACCTCGGCTGCCCGACCTCGCTGTTCGAGCAGCAGACCAACCGGATCCTGTGCCCGTGCCACCAGTCGCAGTTCTCGGCGACCGAGTGGGGTAAGCCGGTCTTCGGTCCGGCCGCCCGCGCGCTGCCTCAGCTGCCGATCACCGTCAACTCCGAGGGCTTCCTGGTCGCCGCGGGCGACTTCATCGAGCCGCTCGGCCCGGCCTTCTGGGAGCGTCGTTCATGAGTGCTGGAACTATCATGGCCAACCAGGCCGATGAGATGGACGAGCGGTATCGCGCCGCCGCGTTCGTGAAGCGGTCGATCAACAAGGTCTTCCCGACCCACTGGTCGTTCCTGCTCGGTGAGATCGCGCTGTACGCGTTCATCATCCTGCTGCTGTCGGGTATCTACCTGACGCTGTACTTCGACCCGTCGATGGCGCACGTCGTGTACGACGGCGCCTACCAGCCGCTGCGCGGTGTCGGCATGTCGCGGGCCTACGAGACGACGCTGAACATCTCCTTCGAGGTGCGCGGTGGTCTGTTCGTCCGCCAGATCCACCACTGGGCGGCACTGCTGTTCGCGGCGTCGATCATCATCCACCTGTTCCGCATCTTCTTCACCGGCGCGTTCCGCAAGCCGCGTGAGGCGAACTGGGTGATCGGTTCGCTGCTGCTGATCCTGGCGATGTTCGAGGGCTTCTTCGGCTACTCGCTGCCCGACGACCTGCTCTCGGGCACCGGTCTTCGTGCCGCGTTCTCCGGCATCACCATCGGTGTCCCGGTGGTCGGTACCTGGCTGCACTGGCTGATGTTCGGCGGCGACTTCCCCGGCGACATCATCATCCCGCGCCTCTACATCGCGCACGTGCTGCTGCTGCCCGGCATCATCCTGGCGCTGATCGGTGCCCACGTGGCGCTGGTCTGGTACCAGAAGCACACCCAGTTCCCCGGCCCGGCCCGCACGGAGACCAACGTGGTCGGTGCCCGGATCGTCCCGGTGTTCGCCGCCGACCAGGGCGCGTTCTTCGCCTTCACCCTCGGCATCGTCGGCATCATGGGTGGTGTCCTGCAGATCAACCCGGTGTGGAACCTCGGTCCGTACAACCCGTCGCAGGTGTCGGCGGGTTCGCAGCCCGACTTCTACATGATGTGGACCGACGGTATGGCGCGTCTGATGCCTGCCTGGGAGCTCTACCTCGGCCGATACACGATTCCGGCGGCGTTCTGGGTCGCGCTGGTCATGGGCCTGGTGTTCACGCTGCTGATCGCCTACCCGTGGATCGAGAAGCGCCTCACCAACGACCACACCGCGCATCACAACCTGCTGCAGCGTCCGCGCGACGTGCCGGTGCGCACGGCGATCGGTGCGATGGCCATCGCGTTCTACGTGGTCCTCACGCTGTCGTGTGTCAACGACATTATCGCGCTGAAGTTCGACATCTCGCTCAACGCGACCACCTGGATCGGTCGTATCGGCCTGCTGCTGCTGCCGCCGCTGGCGTACTTCATCACCTACCGGTTCTGCATCGGCCTGCAGCGCAGCGACCGCTCGGTGCTCGAGCACGGCATCGAGACCGGTGTGATCAAGCGTCTGCCGCACGGTGAGTACATCGAGGTGCACCAGCCGCTTGGTGGGGTCGACGCACACGGCCACGCCATCCCGCTGGAGTACCAGGGTGCCCCGGTGCCCAAGAAGATGAACCGCCTCGGTTCGGCGGGCAAGCCGGGTACGGGCAGCTTCCTTCGCCCCGACCCGCGCGCCGAGGGCCAGGCCTGGGCCGAGATCGAGGAGGCCGAGGAGCACAAGATGCTCGGCGCCCTCGCCGAGCACCAGGCTCGCACCGGCAACGGTGACCACAGCGGTCACTGATTCCGCGAACGACGAAGGCCCCGAGTCGGTTTCGACTCGGGGCCTTCGTCGTTTTCAGAGGCGCGGCGTGCGGCGGTGGGATTCGATGGCCTCGAACTTGGCCAGGTTGTGGCGGGCGTCGGCCAGGGCGTCGTGCGCGTCGTCGGGGATGGGCGGCAGTTCGGGGCTGCCGTGGGCCACCCAGTGCTGGCGCAGTTCGTTGGTGTAGCGGGGCATGTTCTTGGGCAGGGCGGTCATGTCACCCCACAGCTGGCACAGCGCCACGTGGTCGTAGGCGCCGACCCAGGCCCACAGCTCCGGGTACACGCCGGGCCGGGGCAGGAAGAACTTGAACAGGTCGTCACGGATCTGTGCCCGGGTGCGATACAGCGGCGAACCGGCCGGTGGCAGCTTCGGCAGCACATTGCGGCGCACCCAAGGCCCGGCCCGTCCGGCGTCGAATTCGGTGGAGACGGCGTAGTACTCGCGTCCGTCCTCGCAGACGACACCGATCGAGATCAGATCGATCGTCACGCCGTCCTCGACGAATTCCGAATCGTAGAAATATCGCAGGGAGATCGCCTCTTCGTGCCGGTGGGCGCCCGTCCCGTCCGGCGCGACGAGGCAGGCGGACCCACGATGAATTGAGTGAAACCCTATGCGGGCACTTCGCGCGTGGTGCGCAGGGGTCGCCGCCGGGGTCCCGTCGGCCCGTCGCAGGTACGCCGGATATTCGCCCGCTTCGTTGAGTCCGTATTCTGATCTGGTGACCTGGACCGTCGACGTACCGATTGACCGCCTGCCGGAACTGCCGCCGCTGCCTGACGATCTGCGCAGGCGACTGGACGCCGCTCTGGCTCGCCCCGCCCTGCAGCAGCCGTCCTGGGACGCCGACGAGGCCACCACGATGCGCACCGTGCTCGAGAGCGTGCCGCCGATCTGCCTGCCCGCCGAGGTCGAGGACCTCAAGGCGCAGCTGGCGCAGGTGGCGCGCGGCGAGGCCTTCCTGATGCAGGGCGGAGACTGCGCGGAAACCTTCGCCGACAACACCGAACCCCACATCAAGGGCAATATCCGCACCCTGCTGCAGATGGCTGTCGTGCTCACCTACGGCGCCAGCATGCCGGTGGTGAAGGTGGCGCGCATCGCCGGTCAGTACGCCAAGCCGCGCTCGGCCGACATCGACGCGCTCGGCCTGAAGTCCTACCGGGGCGACATGGTCAACTCCCTGGTCGCCGACGAGCAGCTGCGCCGCCACGACCCGTCACGCCTGGTCCGCGCCTACGCCAACGCGAGTGCCGCGATGAACCTGGTTCGTGCCCTCACCAGCGCGGGCACCGCCGACCTGCACCGCCTGCACGACTGGAACCGTGACTTCGTCGCCCAGTCGCCCGCGGGTGCGCGCTACGAGACCCTGGCCGAGGAGATCGACAAGGGTCTGCGGTTCATGGCGGCGTGTCAGGTCAACGACCCGAGCCTCAAGACCGCCCGCATCTACGCCTCGCACGAGGCGCTCGTCCTCGACTACGAGCGCGCGATGCTGCGCCTCAGTGAGAGCGAGACGGGCGAACCGCTGCTCTACGACCTCTCGGCGCACTTCCTGTGGATCGGTGAGCGCACCCGTCAGCTCGACGGTGCCCACATCGCCTTCGCCGAGTTGCTGGCCAACCCCATCGGCCTCAAGATCGGCCCGACCACCACCCCCGACCAGGCGGTGGAATACGTGGAGCGGCTCGACCCGAACAACGAACCCGGCCGGCTCACCCTGGTGGCACGCATGGGCAACGGCAAGGTGCGCGATGTGCTGCCTCCGATCATCGAGAAGGTGCAGGCCACCGGCCACCAGGTGATCTGGCAGTGCGACCCGATGCACGGCAACACCCACGAGTCGTCCACCGGATTCAAGACCCGCCACTTCGATCGCATCGTCGACGAGGTGCAGGGCTTCTTCGAGGTCCACCACGCGCTCGGCACCCACCCCGGCGGCATGCACATCGAGCTGACCGGCGAGAACGTCACCGAATGCCTGGGTGGTGCGCAGGACATCTCCGACCTGGATCTCGGTGGTCGGTACGAGACCGCCTGCGATCCTCGGCTCAACACTCAGCAGTCGCTGGAACTGTCGTTCCTGGTGGCGGAGATGCTGCGCTGAGCTGGTTTCGGTAGAGCCCGGTCAGCGGTTACCGCCGCGGCCGGGCTTTTCCTTGTCGTCGTCCTTGTCGGGCTTGTCGTCCTTTTCCGGGGCGCGATCTCTTCAAGGTAGGGCGGTGAGCGATACGACGCTGCCCGCCTCCACGTTCGTGTTGATGCCGGGGACCTGGCCGATCACCAGGGAGCTGTCGGAGTCGGTGAGGGATTTGACCTCTACCCGCAGGCCTAGTTGCTGGAGTTTGGCGCGGGCGTTGCCGACGTTCTGACCCATCACGTTGGGGACTTTGATCGCGTTGGAGACGAGCAGGGTGACGCTGTCGCCGGACTGCAGGGTGGTGCCGACGGCGGGGTCGGTGCCGATGGCCTTGTCGGCCTCGATGCTCTTGTCGAACTGCACCTTCACCTCGCGCACGGTGAGTCCGGCCTTGGTGAGCGCCTGGGTTGCTTCCTCGGTGGTCTTGCCGCGCACATCGGGCACGTTCACGGGCTGGGAGCCCTTGCTGCGGTACACCTTCACCTGCGCGCCCATCGGCAGCACGGTGCCGGGGGCGGGCTCGACCCTGGCCAGTGAGCCCTTGGGGGCGGTGCTGGCCGCTTCGCCGCTGTCGATGGGTTGCAGGCCCATGTCGCGGATGGCGGCGTTCACGGCACTGATCTGGTCGCCCGGCTCGATGTCCTCGGGTACGCGCGGTTTGCCGTTGGAGATCAGCACGGCGATGGTGGAGCTCTTGGTGACTCGTGAGCCCGCCGACGGGTCGGTGCCGACCACGCCGCCAACCGGGATCGTGTCGGACGCCTTCTGCCGCAGTACCGTCTCGAATCCGGCCTGTTCCAGCACGGCGACGGCCCGCTCGCTGTCCATGCCCGCGATCGGCGGCACCGCGGTGTAGCGGCCGACGCCGAGCCACCAGCCGCCGATGCCGACCAGCAGCGTCAGCGCGGTGACGATACCCACCCACACCAGGCCGGTGCGGCGGGTATGGGTCTCCGCCGGGACGAAAGGATTGTGCAGGGGCGCGGGCGGGTTGGCGTGCTCGTCGAGCCGCGGCCGTTGCGCGGTGACCACCCGGGTGTGCTGCGGCTGGGCGACCGGACGCGGCGGTGCGGGTTCATGCGGGGGCGCGACGGGACTCGCCGCGGCCACGGGTGCGCGAAAGGCCTCGCTGAGATGCTCGGCCGAATCACGGGGTGCCGGAACGCGATACGGCGGCAGGTTCAAGGTCATCGCGACGGCTTGCAGGTTGGCCGCCATCTGATTGGCGTCGGCGAAGCGCTTCGCGGGGTCGCGGGAGGTGGCCTCGGCGACGAGGGCGTCGAATTCGGCGGGCACACCGTCGATGAACTGACTCGGCGCCGGTACGTCGTTCTCCACGCGCTGATACGCCACCGACAGCGAATTGTCGCCGGTGAACGGCACGCGGCCGGTGAGCAGTTCGAAGATCAGGATGCCGAAGGAGTACACGTCCGAGCGCGCGTCGGCGGTGCCGGTGGTGACCTGCTCCGGCGACAGGTAGGCGGCGGTGCCGAGGATCACGCTGGCGGAGGTGGTGTTGGCGGCGGCCACGGCGCGGACCAGGCCGAAGTCGGCGATCTTCACCTCGCCCGCGTCGGAGATCAGCACGTTCTCCGGCTTGATGTCGCGGTGCACCAGGCCCGCGTCGTGCGCGGTGCCGATGGCGCGCAGCACCGGTTCGGCGACGGCACGCACGGCGTGCGGCGGCATCGGGCCGCGTTCGCGCAACAGCTCACGCAGGGTGCCGCCCTCGACCAATTCCATGATGAGGAAGGGGTGTTCGCCGTCGACACCCTGGTCGTACACCGCGACGAGCGACGGGTGCTTGAGTTTGGCCACCGCGCGCGCCTCGAACTCGAAGCGGCTCAGGAACTGTGGGTCGCTCGCGAACTTGGGGTCCATCACCTTGATGGCGACGGGACGGTCGAGCCGGGTGTCGGTTCCGCGGAACACCATCGACATTCCGCCGCGCGCGATCGGCGCGTCGATGCGATAGCGCCCTTCCAGCATCTGGCCGATCACAGGTTCCTCCGGCGTACGACAAACTGGCCACGGTGGTGCGGCCCCCACGATCGTAACCGGGTGCGACGGCATGCCCGCCGATGGATGCGCCACGTCACGTACTACCGTTGTGCGGGTGAGTGCCTTCCCCTGCAGCGACGACGTGCTGCCCGACACCGAAACCCTCGTCTCCCTGCCCGAGGCCGCCGACATACTCGGCGTCCCGGTGACCGCGGTGCACCAGATGCTGCGCGATCACCAGCTCATCGCGGTGCGCCGGGGCGGTGTCGCGGGCATTCCGTCCCGCTTCTTCGACGACAACGACGAGATCGTCCGCATGCTGCCCGGCCTGATCACGGTGATGCGCGACGGCAAGTACAGCGACGAGGACATCCTGCGCTGGATCTACACCGAAGACGACTCGCTGCCCGGCCGCCCGGTCGATGCCCTGCACGGCCCGCTGGCGCGCGAGGTCGTCCGTCGCGCCGCCGCAGAGCCTTTCTGAGGATTCGCCGACGGGGCCGCGCGTCGTGGGCAGGCTGAGCGGAGCGTGCCCGGCTGAACGGGCGGACAGGTGCGAATCGGCGTCGAGAGCACAGAACCAGCCATGACGACCAGGTCAGGGGCGGTGATGGCCGACCGATTCAGGCCCTACATCGGCCCTGCCACCCGTCGGACCGGATGTTCGGTGCGCCCATGCCGGGCGTCGGCTTGGTGGTGCGTCCACCGAGTTACCTCACGCGGGTGCGGAGCCTCGGCCCGTGGCGGCGCCGAGTCGCGAAACCCTTGGCGGCGACCACGATTCGGCGGTGGTTCGGGACCGTCGCGCGGACGGCGAAGACCTGGTAGTCGGCCGCTTCGATCTGATCGAGGATCTCGGCGTAGAGGACGGCGGCGGTGCGGATCGCCGGACGGACCCGGGGTGTCAGCAGGTCGATGCCGGGGACCGCACGGCGGTAGATGTCGCGGTTGACGGCGATCAGGTGGGCCAGAGCCCGGCGCGTCGGCTGATCGGTATGCTCCGCGGCCCGGCAGGCCCGCAGCCGCGCTTCGTCGACGCCGAACGCGGCCAGCTCGTCGGCGGGCAGGTAGATGCGATCGCGATCGAGATCCTCGGCCACGTCACGCAGGAAGTTGGTGACCTGGAACGCTTCGCCCAACGCGGCGGCAGCGGGCTCGGCTTCCGCGACCGGGACAACGGTGCCGAGCACCGGCAGCAACTGCAGACCGATGGCGGCGGCCGACCCACGCATGTACTCGCCCAGCTCGCCCATGCTCGCGTAGCGCCTGCGGTGGACGTTCGTGCCGGGGACGTCCATGCGCATGGCATCGAGGAACGTCCAGATGTGGTCGTGCGCGATGTCGTAGCAGGCGATGGTGTCGGCCGTCGCGGTGATGATCTGGCGGCGCCGCAGGTCGGTGGTGTCGAGGTCGCTCTGCTCGATGGCCAGCCGGAGCTGCTTCTCGACCAGATCGAGGTGCTGAGCGGGGGAGATGCCGTCGCTGCCGTGGGCGAGACGGCGATCAGGATCGTGTGCGCCCGGTGCGATGCTCGACGGGAGGGCTTGCGGCCGCGCCGGGGGACGGTCGGACGGGTCCAGGATCCACGCTGGGTCGTCGGCATGGTCGACGATGTCGTCCACCATCCGCGCGAACGCGTACAGCGCGTGCACGGCCCGGCGCCGCTGTGGGCTCAGTAAGGCCGTGGCGAGGTAGTAGGTGCGTCCGTGCTCGGCGGCGATGCGGCGACAGGTCGCGTAGGCGTTGTCCAGCGCGGTGGGAACACTCATGCCGCGACGGGCGGTGCGTGTTCCTTGGCTATCGCGCGGGAACTCGCCGAACGCAGGTGCAGCGGGTCGACGTGGCGCAGCGACACCGCGGCCACCACGGCGGCGAACGTCGCCAGCGCCACGTGCCAGAAGTTGTAGAGGCCGATCGAGCCGTCCGGCTGGAACACCAGCATCAGCCAGGTGCAGATACCGACCAGCCACTGCAGGGTCACCGTCGACAGCGCGAAACCGGCGGCCAGCGCCAGCGGCCACGAGTAGTACCAGGGCAGGGCGGCGGGGGAGAGCAGCACGATCGCCACGAACGCGACGATGATGCCCATCACGGCCTCACGCTCGCTGTGGCGGAACCGCCACCAGGTCGCCACGAGCAGGACCACCAGCGCGACCTTGCACAGTTCGCGGGTGACGGACAGGACCGAATCCAGCGACCACGGCGACACCCAGGTGACCATGTGCGCGAGGATCGTCGGCAGCGACAGCCAGTTGATGATCTTGTTCGAGCCCTGCAACGCGGTCACCCAGCCGAAGCCGACCCCCGCGATCACCGATGCCGCCCCGAAGACCAGTGCGAAGACACCGATGCCGATGCCGGCGATCTTGGTGAACACGAGCAGTGGATGCGGCATATCGGCCGAGGGCCGGGCCGCGTCGGGATGCTTCAGTTCCTCGGCGAGACCGGCATCGGAGTCCGCGCGGGCCCGGCGTTCGGCCGCCCGCCGCTCCTTCTCGTGCAGGATCCAGATCCACACCAGGAACGGCAACGCCACGCCTGCCGTCGCCTTGATCGCGACGCCGATGGCGACCACGACGATGCCCGCCACATGATGACGTTCCAGCACGAGCGCGATACCCGCGCACATCAGCCCGACCATCAGCATCTCGTTGTGCACGCCGCCGATGAGGTGCACGAGCACCAGCGGATTGAGCACCGCCAGCCACAGCGCCACGGTCGGTTTGCCGCCGAGGTGCTTGGTCAGATAGGGCACCGCCCACACCATCAGTGCCAGGCCGGGCAGCATGACGAAGCGCAGCGCGATGGTCCCGGCGATCACATTGTCACCGGTGAGCGTGGTGATCGCGCGGCCCATCAGCAGGAACACCGGGCCGTACGGCGCGGTGGTGGTGGTCCACACGGGGCTCACGTTGTCCAGCAGCACACCGGGATTGGCGACGGGACCCACCTGGTAAGGGTCGAAACCGTCGCGCAGGAGCGCACCCTGGGCGAGATAGGAGTAGGCGTCGCGGCTGAACATCGGAGCCGCGAAAAGCAGTGGGGTGATCCAGATTCCGACGATCACCCGCAGCTCGTTGAGCGTGACCTTCGGTTCACCGTTGCCGATGAGCGTGCGGCCGAGGCGCACCCACGCGGTGATCATCAGCAGCACACCGGCCCAGATGACGATCATGGACAGGGCGTAGCCGTGGCCGAATCGCAGCCACGACAGGTGCAGCGCCTCGAGCAGCGGATCGCGTTTACGGACGGCGCCCGCACCGAAACCGCCGAAGGTGATCATGATGGCGCCGAAGAATCCCATGAAGGCCGCGTGGCCTTCGGGGCTCCGGGCGAAATCGCCTGCAGTGCGCAGCCGCGACCGGACGCCGGGATCGGTCCCGGCGGGCAGATGGCGCTGCGGTTCGAGGGTGCGCGTGGTGTCCATGGGGCCTACGGTCGTCTCGGGGGGCGGCATCTTCGGTCGGTCCCCCCGGATGGTCGGCGGTCGCAACCGCGAGCTGATAAGTCGGCCGTCAGTTTACGGCTTGTAGTTCCGAACACTAACCCGGTGGTCGCTACCGGTGTGCGCCCGGCTGCCGGTGATTCGCGCCGCCGCCAGTTCGCCCGACAGCAGTGTGGTGGGCACACCGACCCCCGGAGTGGTGCCGCAACCTGCGAGAACGACATTGTCTACGCCCCTTGGCAGGTTGCGTGGACGCAGTGGCCCGGTCTGCCGGAAAAGGTGCGCCACCGAGAACGGTGTGCCCGCGATCATGCCCTGGGCCGCCCAGGTCGCCGGGGTGTCGAGGTGATCGACGCGGAAGTACCCACCGATACCGGTGTAGCCGCGCTGCTCGAGCGTCGCGAGCAGTTCGCGCAGGTAGGCCGGGCCGATGCGATCCCAGTCCAGCGGCGCGGAGGTCAGGTTGGGGCACGGCGCGAGCAGTGAGAGCGGCTCCCAGCGGCCGTCGGCGCGGTCGACGAACTGGCCCGCGTCGGTGAGCGCGGGGCGGGTGAGCAGCAGCGACGGGTCGCTCATCAGTGTGCCCCGGCCCTTGCCCGCGGCGATCTCGCGGAAGGTCTGCTCCCAGGCGGCCCCGAACTCGATCGTGTGATGGGCCTGCACCGGCCACCGCGCGGCAACCTCGGTGGGCACGGTGCCGTGCGCGACGACGGCCGACGGTGAGGCCCGCAGCCCGCGCCGGTTGCGCAGCCCGAAGCGCCGGATCGCGCCCAGGTCGGCGGTGATGACCACCGCGTCGCAGGCGAGGTTTCGCCCGTCGACCGTGCGGACGGCCTCGGCGTGGCGGGCACCCGGTGACGCGGTGCCCTTGCGGGTGGCGTACTCGATGCCGGTGACCTCGGTGCCGAGCTCGAGGCGCCCGCCCGCGGTGGTGAAGGCCTCGGCCAGCGCGGCGGTGACGGCCCGCATGCCGCCCTCGGGGAAGTACACCCCGAGGCAGGTGTCCATATTCGGGATGGCGCCGTAGACGGCGAGGGCCTGGTCCGGCGTCGTCCCCGCGTAGAGCGCCTGGAAGGTGAAAAGCCTGGTCAGCCGCTCGTCGCGGAGGTACGAGCGCACCCGCGGCCCGAGTTTGCCCAGCCCGCCGAGGCGCACCACCCGGGCCAGCGCCGACCGGGCGGCCGGTGTGCGGACCATGTCGAGGGGCGAATCGAAATCGGCGTTCATGAATTCGTCGAACTCGGCCTCGTACATCCGGCCGAGCCAGTCACGCAGACGCCGATAGCCGCGTGCCTCGCGGGGACCGCAGGCGCGGGTCACCTCGGCCGCCATCTGCTCGGCGTCGTCGAAGACCCGGATGTCGCTGCCGTCGGCGAAGCGCGCGTGATAGGCCGGTGTCAGGCGATGGATGCGCAGCCCGACGTCCTCCCGGGTCTGCCCGACCGCCGCGAGGGCGTCGTCGATCGTCTCGGGCAGGGTGAGCACCGTTGCGCCGCTGTCGATCTCGTAGTCGGCGAAGCGGTAGCGGCCCACCCGGCCGCCGGGGTGATCGGCGCGCTCGAGCACGGTCACCTCGAGCCCGGCACCACGCAGATGCAGCGCGGCGCCGAGCCCGGCCAGCCCGGCCCCCACGACGACGACATGATTCGCTTGTCCCACAACAGTTTTCACAACGTCCTCAGGCGGTACGGCGAGTGGCGGCCAACGCCATATCGTGCAGCAGATGCTTGGCGGCGGGGGTGGCGGCGCTGTGCGCGATCGCGGCCAGACCCGTTTCGGTGAGCTCGGTGATGCGGCGCTCCACGTCGTCGACGGCGCCCAGGTCGATCAGCACCGCGCGCAACCGGTCGACGGCCTCGTCGTCGAGGTCGGTGCCGAGTCCGGTGCGGATCAGCGCGGCCGACTCCGGATCGGCCCGGCGCAGTGCCTCGGCGATGAGCACGGTGCGCTTGCCCTCGCGCAGATCGTCGCCCGACGGTTTGCCGGTGACGGCCGGGTCGCCGAACACCCCGAGCAGGTCGTCGCGCAGCTGGAAGGCGATACCCACATCGGTTCCATAGGTGCGCAAGGCCGCGACCAGGGCGTCGTCGGCGCCGGCCAGTGCGGCACCCAGGTGCAGCGGCCGTTCGATGGTGTAGGCGGCGGTCTTGTAGCGGTTGATGCGCAGCGCGGCCTCGACCGACTCGTCGCCACCGGCTTCGCCGTTGATGTCGAGCAGTTGCCCGCCGAGCACTTCGGTGCGCATACGCGCCCACACCGGGGCGAACCGGGCGAAGGACGCGGTGTCGAGTCCGGCCGCGTTCACCAGGTCGTCGGCCCAGGCCAGGGCCAGATCGCCGATCAGAATGGCGACCGCCGACCCGTATGCCTCGCCGTCACCGGACCAACCGGCCGTGCGGTGCCGGTCGGTGAAGTCGATGTGCACCGTCGGGAAGCCACGCCGGGTGCGGGAGGAGTCGATGATGTCGTCGTGCACCAGCGCGCAGGCCTGCACCAGTTCCAGTGCGGCACACGCGGTGAGCACCGAGGCCGCCTCGGGGGCGGACGGGTCGCCACCGGCGCCGAGCCAGCCGGTCCAGGCGAAGCCCGGCCTGGTGCGTTTACCGCCGCGCACCACGAACTGTTCCAGCGCCTCGGCCGCGTCGACGAACACCGGACCGAGCGGTTCGACGATCTCGCGCCTGCTCGCGAAGAACTCCGTGAGCACCTGCTCGACCGCCGCGACGAAGGCCGGTGTGCCGGGGGTGAGCGCGACTAGGTCGACCGAGGTCAGCACGTCGGCGGCGGACCGGGAGAGCGGGGTACCGATTCCGGCGGACAGGGCGGCCTCCAAATGGCAAGCGTCAGGATCCGATGACGCACCCTCGCGGTGCGTGCACAGCGTCGTCTCGACGATACGCGGGCCCCGCGGAGCGTCGGCGGGCGCACAGGGCCGCTGCGACCGATCCCACACCAGGCGTTTCCTCGGGCCAGGGGGTCCCCGGCCCGTGTGTCCATCCGACTTGACATTCTCCGCTCCGAACAGGGGATTTCCCCTCGGCGGGTGCCGGGGCCTGCGGGGTTGTGCCCGGCGGGGACGTGTCGTGACCGGTATCGGAGTTCCCCGGTCGGCGCCGTAGGCCCGGAACGTCCCACTAGACTGAGCCGGTGAGTTTCGACAGTGGACGGGGACGTTCGACCCCCGATCGGCCCGCCGAGCGGCAGTCGATCGTCTCGAACACGCCCTCGGTGGTGCAGAGTCTGCGCACCCATTCGGGCACGGGCGTGCCGTTTTCGGTCGAGTTCAACCCGCCCCGCGACGCGGCCGGTGAGGCCAGGCTGTGGCGCGCGGTGCGCGAGTTCGAACGCATGCACCCCGCCTTCGTGTCGATGACCTACGGCGCGGGTGGCTCCACCCGTGACCGCACGGTCCGCATCACCGGCGCGCTGGCGCAGGAGACCACCCTGCTGCCGGTCGCCCACCTGACCGCCGTCGGCCACAGCATCGCCGAACTGCGCTCGCTGGTCGGTTCCTACGCCGACTCCGGCATCTGCAACGTCCTCGTGCTGCGCGGCGACCCGCCCGGCGACCCGCTGGGTGAGTGGCGCAAGCACCCCGAGGGGGTCGAGTACGCCGAGGAACTCGTGCGCATCGTCCGCGATCTCGGCGACTTCCACGTCGGCGTCGCGTCGTTCCCGCAGGGCCACCACCGCTCACCCGACCTGGACCACGACACCCGTCACCTGTGCGCGAAACTGCGTGCGGGCGCGGAGTATTCGATCACCCAGATGTTCTTCGACGTCGAGCACTACCTGCGCCTGCGCGACCGCGTGATCGCCATGGACCCCGTCGAGGGTGCCAAGCCCATCATCCCCGAGCTGATGCCCATCACCTCGCTGCGCACCGTCGCGCGCGCCGAGGAGCTGTCCGGTCGCCCGGTGCCCGCCGACATCGTCGCCCGCCTCACCCGCGCCGCGGGCACGGGCCCCGAGGAGGACCGCGCCGCCGTGCGCGCCGAAGGCATCCAGATCGCGACCGAGATGGCCCAGCGCCTCATCGATGAAGACGCGCCCTGCCTGCACTTCATCACCCTCAACTTCGCCAAGGCCACCAGCGAGGTCCTCACCAATCTCGGCTACGGCGTCACCGCCGCCCCTCTCAGCGCCTGACCGGCAGCTGGACGAGCGGCTTTCGGCGCGTTGTCACCGCCTCGTGGCGGCGAGGGCCTGCCAGGTTCGTTCCCAGTTGCGGGTCATGGCCGGATAGACGATGAGGTAGCGGAAAGGCTTGATGAGGGCCATGTAGAGGCGCCCGAGGCGGCCGTTGGGTTTGACCAGGACGGCCATCCGCAGGTGGTATCCGGTCTCGTCGGGGACCCAGCCCAGGTGGGCGATGCCGTGCATGGTGCCGTTGGCGATTTCGGCGGCGTACTCGTTGTCGAGGACGTAGAGGCTGGTCAGCGGGCTGTCGCTGTCGTCGGGGGTCGGGGTGTCGCGCAGGTCGGCGGGGAGGCGGTCGCGCAGGGAGCCGACGCGGGTGCCGGTGCCCGCCGCTTCGTCGTCCCAGCCGAAGATCTCGCCCAGTTTCCAGCGGATCTTGAACAGCACGCCGCTGATGCCCGAGCTCTCGGATGCCTTCTCCGCCTGGAGTGCCGCGAGGAAGGCGGGGAAATCGTCGGGGCCCGCGCCGGGTGTGCGGAACTGCCAGACGTCTTCGGTGTCGAAGTCGGGCGCGATCTCATGGATGCGCCACGGCTGGGCGGCGTGTGCGGAGGCGGGAAGTCGCATGACATGACCTCGATCTGTACGGGGGCGTATAACAACTGAGGCTACCGCTGTTATACGCACCCGTACAGTGCTGCTCGCCGTGCCGTCGCCCACTCCGGCTACGCGGCCCGCGACTCCCGCAAACCCCACGCGCCGGCCAGCAACCGATGCGATTCGAGCCGATCGGCGTGCGCGTGGGTGATGGTGGTGACCAGCAGCTCGTCGGCGTCGCTCACCCGGCGCAGGGCGTCGAGCCGTGCGACCACAGTGGCGGGTGAGCCGACGATCTGTGCGGCCAACCGGTCCTCGACCAAGCGGAACTGGTCGTCGGTGAGCGGTGCGGCGGTGGCGGGATCGAGGTACTCGCCCGCGCCCGCTCCGCTGCGCACACTGTGCACCCAGTGCCCGTAGGTGCTCGCGTGCCTGCGGGCGGCGTCGTCGTCGGCGGCCACCACCACGTCGGCCGACACGATGACGTACGGCGCGGCGAGCACCCGCGACGGCCGGAACGCCGCCCGATACGCCGCCACCGCGTCCAGCGCGGTCCCCGGTGCCACGTGGTAGGCCGCCGCGAACGGCAATCCCAGCCGGCCTGCCAGTTCCGCGCTCTCCCCGGCGGAACTGCCGAAGATCCACAGCTCGGTATCGATGCCTTCGCCCGGAACCGCGTGCAGCGCTACCCCGTCGGAGGTGGCGTAGGTGCCGTCGAGCAGGGCTCTGATCTCGGCGACCTGGTCCGCGAAATCCAGTGATCGCGCGCCGGGCTGCTGCAGCGCCTCCAGCGAGGCGAGGAATTTCGACCGATCGAGGACCCGTCGCGGGTCGAACGGTGGTGGCACGACCACTCCCTCACGCACCTGGGTGCGTCCGACGACCGCGTCGAGCACCGGTCGCCCGCCCTTCGCGGTGGTGGTCGCGGCGCCGTACTGGGTGCGCCGATGTCCGGACCTCCCGAGACCGAGATCGAGCCGACCCGGGTGCAGTGCGTCGACGGTACCGAACGCCTCGACGATCGAGGCCGAGGTGTGCTGACCCACCTGCACCGCGCCCGTGCCGACCCGAATCCGGTCGGTGGCCGCCGCGACCAGACCCAGCAGCGTGAGCGAGGCGGAACTGGCCACCGACGCGAAATGGTGCTCCGCCAACCAGAATCGGTGATAACCCCACTGCTCGGCATGCCTGGCCAGATCGATGCTGTTGCGCACCGCCGCCGCGGCACTCGACCCCTCGCTGATCGGTGCCAGATCCAGGATCGAGAGCGGCACACTCATGATCTCGGGTCCTGTTCTCCCGCTTCCACCGCCACCCGCAGCCGGTTCTCCCGCGGGGCCACCGGGCAGGTGGCGTAGTCGGTGAAGGCGCACGGCAGGTTCACCGCCCGGTTGAAGTCGAGGGTGACGGTTCCGTCGGCGGCCACCGCGCCGATCGCGAGCGAACGCGCCGCCGGGTAGGTGGTGATCCCGCTGGTGGCGTCGGTGAACAGCACCTTCAGATCGTCCGGCGTGCCGAAGGCCAGCAACGCCTCATGGCTGTCGCCGAGGCGGAACTCGATGATGCCCGCCGCCGGGTGGTGGTGCTCGAGCCCCTCGACCACCGCACCGGTGGTGACGGTGCGTGGCTGCTCGAACGGAGTGAAGCGGCCGCTCACCACCCAGCGCGGGTCGGCGGGATAGGCGGGCACGCCGGTGAACGCGACCAGGGTCGGTGCGGCCGGATCGTGCACGCGGACCGCGAATTGCCCGGAGCGCCGGATCACTTCGAGGACGCGCTCCTCGTTGAACACGCTCACCCCGGGCGCGCCCTCGCCGGGTTCGAGGATGCGGACCCCGGCGATCCGGTCGCCCTCCACATCGAGCCGGTCGGCGGGCTGGGCGGTGACGAACACCTTCTCGTCGGTGACCCACCAGGTGCCGGGCACGCCGTCGAGGCGTTCGGGACGGTCGGTGAGCCAGTGCAGTCCGGCGAGGCTGAGCCAGCCGAGCGGGTCGCGCAGCCCGTCCTCGCGGGCGTGGTGCCAGCGCGCCCAGTCGTCGGCGAAAGTGGTTGTGATGTCGAGGTTGTCGATGGTGACGGTCATGACGCGCGGGCTCCTTCGGTGACGGTGCGGTGACGGGGATGGCGCAGACCGAGGTGGTCGCGCAGGGTCGTGCCGGTGTAGGTGGTGCGGAAACTGCCTCTGTTCTGCAGTTCCGGCACCACGGAGTCGACGAACTCGTCGAGTCCGCCGGGGGTCAGGTGGGGGACGAGGATGAATCCGTCGGCCGCGTCGGACTGCACGTAGTGGTCGATCTGCTCGGCCACCTGGGCGGCGGTGCCGACGAACTGCTGACGGGCGGTGACCTCGATGACGAGCTCGCGGATGCTGAGGTTGTCCGCCTCGGCACGTTCACGCCAGGCCTTGGCAACGGCCAGTGGGTCTTTCGCGTGCCTGACGCGGCCACGGGTGATCTCGGTGGCGGGGTCGGGTTCCACGTCAGGCAACGGGCCGTCGGGGTCGTATCCGGAAAGCTCTCGGCCCCAGACCTGTTCGAGGAAGGCGATGGCGGTAGCCGGGCTCACCTGCTGGTAGCGGATGTGGCGGGCCCGCTCGTGTGCTTCGTCGGCGGTGTCGCCGAGGACGAAGGTCGCGGCGGGGAAGACCAGCAGCTCGTCGGGTGTGCGCCCGTATTTCGCGAGCCGCCCCTTGATGTCGGCGTAGAACCGCTGACCCGCCTCGAGGGTGCCGTGCGCGGTGAAGATGGCGTCGGCCGTCTTCGCACCGAACTCACGTCCTTCGTCGGAATCGCCCGCCTGCAGCAGTACCGGGTGACCCTGCGGTGCGGGTGGGACGACGAACGGCGCGCGGATGTCGAATTGCGAGCTCCGGTACGAGGTTTCGGGGATCTCGCGAGCGAACACACCGCGCTCACGGTCGACCACCAGGGTGTCGGTGGGCCAGCTGTCCCACAGCGCCCGGGTCGCCTCGACCACTTCGGCGGCGCGCTGGTATCGGGCGCCGTGCTCGAGATAGCCACCGCGCCGGAAGTTCTCGCCGGTGAACGCGTCGGAGGAGGTGACCACATTCCAGGCCGCCCGGCCACCGGAGAGGTGATCCAGCGCGGCGAACTGCTTGGCCAGCTCGAACGGTTCGTTGTAGGTGCTGTTGATGGTGCCCGCCAGCCCGAGCCGCTCGGTGACCGCCGCCACCGCGTTGAGCACGGTGAACGTGTCGGGACGGCCCACCACGTCCAGGTCGTGGATCCGGCCGCGATGCTCGCGCAGCCGCAGCCCCTCGGCCAGGAAGAAGAAGTCGAACAGGCCGCGCTCGGCGGTGCGGGCCAGGTGCTCGAACGAGGCGAACTCGACCTGCGATCGCGAGGCCGGGTCGGCCCAGACGGTGGTGTTGTTCACGCCGGGAAAATGCGCGGCGAGATGGATCTGTTTGCGCGGTTTCGAGGTCACAGCGCTGCTCCTGCGGCGTATCGGCTGACGGGGCGGGGAAGACCGAGGCGGTCACGGAGGGTGAGTTGCGCCGCCGACGTAGCGGTCGGTGCGCGATGGGCGGTGAGCGCCGACAACGTGGCGTGGAGGGCCAGCGGTCGCAGCACCACTCCGTCGATCCCGGATCGCGCGATCTCACCGAGCAGGTGGTCGAGTTCGATGACGGTGCCCACGTGCCGCAGCTCGACCGCCGAAACACCCGCTGCCGAGCGATCGGTTCCAGCGGCCGCCCGCTGACCGATCCCGGCGGCCCATCGATCGAGCTCGGCCACGTCGGCCAGTGCGCCGGCTATCGAATCAGCGAGGTGGACAGGGAGATCCAGCAGAACCCGCACCGCGTCCGGGTCGCGTCCGGTGTCCGCCAGTGCGGCCCGCAGGGCGAACCGGTGGGTGGCAGCGGTGGCGAGATCGGGTGCGGTGATGCGGATGAGGTCGGCGCGGTGGACGGCGATCCCGTTCGAGGACGGGTCGTCGGCGCGCACCGTGACGATCGGTTGACCCTGGGGTGAGCGCGGGGTGATCGCCGGGCCCTTCACCGAGAAGTTGTCACCCTCGAAGTCGATGTAGTGCAGGCGGTCGCGGTCGATGAACCGGCCGGTCGGCACATCGCGGATCTCGGCGTCGTCCTCCCAGCTGTCCCACAGCCGCGTCACCACCTCGACCGCTTCGTCGGCCTCGTGCCAGAGTGCGGCCGCGTCCTGAATCTCCTTGCGGCCGAACGCGGCCGCCTCCGTGTCCCGGGTGGAGACGGTGACTTCCCAGCCCGCGCGACCGAGACTCGCGAAGTCGAGCGCGGCGATCGCCTTGGACACGTGGAAGGGCTCGGTGTGAGTCACCGGCACCTGCGGGACCAGGCCGATGCGGCGGGTCAGCGGGGCGGTGCGGGCGGCGACGGCCACCGCGTCGAGCCGCCCCCGCACCACTTCGGGTCCGCCTTCCTGGAGGGCGAACGAGTCCGGCAGGAACACCGCGTCGAACCCGAGTGTCTCGGCGGTGGTGACCACCTCGGTCCAGTACTTCGCGGTGAACAGGTCTTCGGCGCGGGAATCGGGACGCCGCCAGGACGCGGGGTGGGTTCCGGTGCCCGGTGTCTCGATGCCGAGGAACAGCGCGCTCATCGGGTCTCCTTTCCGTCGATGTCGAAGGCCGGTGCGGGGATGGCCGCGAGCAGTTCCCTCGTGTAGGGGTGCTGCGGGGTGGTGAACAGCGACGCGGTCGGGCCGGTTTCGACGATGCGCCCGTGCCGCATCACCGCCACCCGGTCGCTGATGCGCCGCACCACGGCCAGGTCGTGGGAGATGAACAGGTAGCCCAGGTCGAGTTCGGATTGCAGGCCGTCGAGCAGGTCGAGGATCTGGGCTTGCACCGAGGCGTCGAGCGCGGACACCGGTTCGTCGAGGACGAGCAGGTCGGGTCGTAGGGCGAGGGCGCGGGCGATCGCGACCCGTTGCCGTTGTCCGCCGGACAGTTCGGCGGGTTTGCGGCGGGTGAAATCGGTGGGAAGCGCCACCTGGTCGAGCAACTCGCGCACCCGCTGGGAGCGGTCGCCGATGCCGAAGGCGCGCAACGGTTCGGCGATGATGTCGCCCACATCCCAGCGCGGATCGAGGGAGGAATACGGGTTCTGGTACACCACCTGGAACCGTCTGCGCAACGCGCGCAAGCGTTTCCGGCGGGCGCCGGTGAGATCGTGACCGTCGAAGGTCACCGTTCCGCTGTCGGCGTCGATGAGCCGCAGGGCGATACGCGCGGTGGTCGACTTGCCGGAACCGGATTCGCCTACCAGCGCGAGGGTTTCGCCCCGGTCCAGGGAGAACTCGACATTGTCGACCGCGGTGATACCCGCCTGGTGAAAGCGTTTGTGCAGCGCGTGCACCGACAGCAACCGTGTGGCCGCCCTGGCACGGGTCGGCCGGAAAGGGGTGGGGGCCAGCGCGGGTGAGGCCGCGAGCAGACGCCGGGTGTAGGGGTGCGCCGGGTCGGCGAGAACCCGAGCGATCGGTCCCGCCTCGACGACCTCACCACCTTCCAGCACCACCAGCCGGTCGGCCCGTTCGGCGGCCACGGCCAGATCGTGCGTGATGAGCAGCACCGCGGTCCCACGCGCGGCGATCCGTTCGGCCAACCGGTCGAGCACCTGCCTGGCGACGGTGGCGTCCAGTGCGCTGGTCGGTTCGTCGGCGATGATCAGGTCCGGCCCGCAGGCCAGCGCGATCGCGATCAGCACGCGCTGTCGCTGCCCACCGGACAGTTCGTGCGGGTACTGGCGCGCTCGTTGTTCGGGCCGGTCCAGCCCCACTTCCTCGAGCAGGTCAAGAGCCCGCAGCCGTGCGGTGCGCTTGTCGGCGAGGTGGTGTACGAGCAGGGCCTCGGCCACCTGGTCGCCCACGCGCAGAACGGGATTCAGCGACAAGCCGGGATCCTGCGGGACGAAGCCCACCCGTCGCCCGCGCAACCGCCGCAGCGACTTCTCGTCAGCGGGACTCACGTGCTCGCCCGCGAATTCGATACGACCGGAATCGATCCGCGCACTGTCACCGAGCAGGCCGATCACCGCATGGGCCAATGTCGACTTCCCCGAACCGGATTCGCCGACGAGCGCGACGACTTCACCCGCAGCCACCTCGATGGACGCACCGCGCAGCGCGGCCACGGGACCTGCTCCCGAGCGGTAGGAGACGCGCAGATCCTCGACACGCAGCAGCGGTCGGTTCCGCGCCCCGCCGTCCGAGACCGGCACTGTCGGCGGCGAGGTGTCCGCCGCCGAACCCGACGTCGTGATCGTCACGGCCGACTCGTTCATCGCTGATCGCTCCTTCCGGCGAATCGGCCGACCCGTTGGGCGGCCAGCACCACGGCGACGATGACGAGGCCGGGCAGGGTGGTGAGCCACCATGCGGTGGCGAGGAAGTTGCGGCCCTCCGAGATCAGCGAACCCCATTCGGGTGTAGGCGGTTTCGTGCCGTAACCGAGGAAACTCAGCGACGAGACCGCGAGCACCGCCATCCCGAACTCGACGGCGGCCAAGGCCAGCACCGGCTGGACCGAGTTGGGCAGCACATGTCGTAGCAGGACCGCGTACCAGCGCACCCCCGACGCGTGCGCCGCCTCGACGTAGGGCGCGTGGCGCACCCGCAGCACCTCTGAACGCATCACCCTGGCGAAGTTCGCGATCAGCGAGATACCCACGGCGAGAGCGACATTGCGCGTGCCGAAGCCCAGCGCGGTCACCAGCGCCAAGGCCATCAGCAGCGACGGGATCGACAGCAGCACGTCTACCACCCGCATGATCGCGGTATCGACGATCCCACCTGCCGCTCCCGACAGCAGCCCGAGCAGCGAACCGACCACCAGCGCGATCCCGACCGCGGTGAGGGTGGCGGTGAGGGACAGCCCCGCACCGTGCACCATTCGCGTGTACAGGTCGCGCCCGAGATTGTCGGTGCCGAACCAGTGTGCCGCGCTGGGCGCCTGGAACTTCTCGCCGGGCACTCCGGCCAACGGATCACCCGGCGCGAACGCCGACGGCACCACCGCCCACCCGACCGCGATCACCAGCACGACGGCGGACAGCGCGAGTCCGAGGTGCCCGCGGAGCCGGCCGCCGATCCGCGCCCCACGGCGGACCTCGCCGTCCCCACGGCGGGCGATGCCGACCTTCGCCGCGGGCAGCTGGGTGACCGGCTGTGCCGGCGGATCGGCGGACGTCGTGTCACTCTGTCGATCGGCGCGCTGCAGTATCGCCATCGTCATTCCTCTCGCCCGCCGTGCGGGACAGATCGCGGCGAACCGATCGAGCTCTCTGCTGCCGGTACGAGGTCCCGGGTTCGCCGGGCGGCACCGGCGCCGGTGATCCGCGGATCGAGCAGCGGGTACAGCAGGTCGACGGCCAGGTTCACGACGACGAAGACCAGCGCCGACAACAGCACCACCCCCTGTACGACGGGGATGTCCTGATTGAGCACCGAGGTCTGGGTGAGCCGCCCGACGCCCGCCCGGGCGAACACCGACTCCACCACCACCGAGCCGGCCAGCATGGTGCCCACCAGTACTCCGGCGATGGTGAAGGCGGGCACGCTCGCCAACCGCGCCACGTGCCTGCGCTGCACCCACCAGCGCGAAGCGCCCTTGGCCAGCGCCACCTCGGTGAACGGCTGGCGCCACGTCTGGGTGAGCCCGGCGGCGAGCACCTGCGCGATCACCGCGCCGATCGGGAGGGCGAGGGTCAGCGCGGGCAGGATCGTGCCGCGCAACCCCGTGCCGCCGAAGGCCGGGAACCAGCGCAGCTGAAACGAGAACAGCTGCAGCAGCAACAGCCCGGTCCAGAAGGTCGGCACCGAAACACCCAGCGGCGGTAGTGCACTCAAGGCGTTGCGCAGCCACGGCCGACGCGTGTAGGTGGCGGCGAACGCCAGGGCCGTTCCACCGATCACGGCGAAGAACAATGCGAGCGAGGCCAACCCGAGGGTGGCGGGCAGCGCGTCACCCAGCGCCTCGGTGACCGGCTGTCCGGTGTTGACCGAACGGCCGAGATCACCGGTGAGGGCATTGCCGAGCGCGGTGACGTACTGCTCCCACAGCGGCTTGTCCAACCCGTAGCGGGCCTGCAGCTCCGCGATCGCCGCCTTGTCGACGGGTGTGCCGGAACCGGAACTGTCGGCCGCCATCGAGACCGGGTCGGCGGGCAGCAGATACAGCACCACGAACGACACCGTGAACGCCGCCCACAGCACCCAAATCGCTTGCAGTACTCGCGAACCCACGTATCGCACGATGGGCCGCCGGATCAGCTCAGTCATCGCCGTGACCGCTCAGCCAGGTGTCGAAGAACTGCAGCCGCGCCGAGGCCTCGAACTTCAGGTCCTGAGTGTGGGCGGCGGCACCGATCGCCTGCGACAACTCGATCGTCGGCACGTAGAGCCCGTTGTCGAGGATCTCCCGCTGAGCGGTCGCGATGAGTGCCGCCCGCGCCACCGGATCGTTGGTGGCCAGCTGCTGATCGAGGGCGGTGTCGAGAGCCGGAACCGGCCCGCGCACCGACAGATTGCGGCCGGTGAGGGCGAACGAGGTGCGCAGGATGTCACCGTCGGCGCGGGTGGAGTTGCCGTAGACGGCGTCGTAGTCCTTGCTGTTCTGCCGGGCCGTCTGCTCCGAGAACGACACCAGGTCGAGTCGCAGATCCACCCCGACCTGCCGCAACTGCTGCTGCACCAGCTCCAGAATCGCCTGGTTACCCGCGAACACTTGACTGAAGGTCACCCCGAAGCTCAGGCGCTCACCGCCCTTCACCCGGATACCGTCGGCGCCGGGCAGCCAGCCCGCCTGATCCAGAATCGACTTCGCCTTCGCCGGGTCGTAGCCGAGCCGGGCCGAGAGGTCGGTATAGGCCGGGGTCGACGCGGCCAGCACCGAGGTGGCGGGTTGGAACTGTGGGCTCAGGACGGTGTCGATCAGCTGACGCCGGTCCAGCGCGGGCAGCAATGCCTGCCGCACTGCCGGATCACGCAACGGCCCACGCGTCACATTGGGGTGGAAACCGAAGACCAGGCCCGGGTTCGATGTCGAGAGCACCCGTCCGCCGACCGCCTCGATCTGCGGCGCGTCCTGCGGCAGGGCATCACTGATCGCGTCGAGCTGACCGGAAGCCAGACTGCCCGTACGCACCCCCGACTCGGGCACGACGGTGAACTCGATCCGGTCGAGATAGGCCTCACCCTCGTGGGCGAAAACATCTGAGCCCCAGCGGTATCCGGCGCGTTTGGCCAACGTCACCGAGACGTCCTGCTGGTACTCGGCATAGGTGAACGGTCCGCTGCCGATGTTGTCGCCCGCGCAGCGCGCCTCCGCCGGCTTCGCGTTGGTCGACGGGGCGAGGATCCCCAGCTGCGAGGTCGAGGACGCCTGCAGGAATTGCGCGTTCGGTGTGCTGAATTCGACCCGGGCCGTGAGCTTGTCGACCACGGTGGTGCCGATGTAGTTGGCGAGGTAGCTCACGCCGAGCGGCGCTTTGGCCCCACCGAGCCGGACCACGGCGTCGAAGGTGTCGCGCACCGATTCGGCGGTGAGCGGCGAGCCGTCGCTGAAGGTCACCCCGTCTGTGAGGGTGAAGGTGAAGACCTTCGCATCGGGGCTGACCTCCCAGCTGCGTGCCAGCCACGGGGTGATCGCCCCGGTCGCCGGATCCTGATCGGTGAGCGAGTCCACGATCTGCCGGGTCACGTAGATGGTCTGATTGCTCCCGGCCTGGGCGGGATCCGAGCACGACGGTGCCTGCGAGAGCCCGTAGCGCAGGGTGCCGCCGGGTTGCGGGGGACCGGCTGGTCCGCCGCCTGCGGTGTCCCCGCCGCCGCAGGCGACCACCGTCGCGGTGGCGGCGAGAACACCGGCGAACGCGGCGATGCGATGTCGAATCACGAAACAACTCCAGCGAATTCACGGCCTGCGGCCAGGGGACGGCTCGGGATGCGGCGGCGCAACTCCGGCGCCACCTCGGCCTGGAACAGTTCGAGACTGTCCAGATAGTCGGACTCGGCTCGGCCCTCACGATCGGCGGACAGGTGGATCACCTCGTGCCCGAACTGCTCGTGGTACCGGCCGACCTTGTCGATCACCTGCTCCGGACTGCCGACCAGGGCGGAGGAACGGGCGAGGAAATCCTCGAGGGTCTCGAAGACCACCGGATTGCCCACCTGCCGCTGCAACGCGGTGCGCGCCTCGTAGAGCGGGCGATACACCTCGACGGCCTCCTGGGAGGTCCGCGCCACGTGCAGACCGGCCGTGCCCGCACCGACCAGGGCGTCGGCGGGGTCGCGCCCGTAGTCCACCCAGCGCTGCCGGTAGTGGCGGATCAGCTCGGCGTACGGCTCGATCGGGTGCGTGACGTTCGCCGAGAAGACCGGGTCGCCATGGCGCGCCGCCAGCTCCACCGATTCCCGGCTCGTCGCGCTGCCGTGCCAGATCCGCAGCTTCGGCTGCAACGGGCGCGGCAATGCTCGTGCGTCGGTGAGCGGCGGCCGGAATCGGCCCGACCACGTCACCTCGTCGCGGTCCCACAGTGCCCGCAGCAGTTCGTAACCTTCGCGGTTACGGTCCCACTGATCCTCGGTCGTCACGTGGTAGAGCTGCGCCTGGGCGGTGCCGTTGCCCTTGCCGATGATCAGCTCGAGCCGTCCGTCGGACAGGTTGTCGAGCGTGGCGTAGTCCTCGAAGGCGCGCACCGGGTCGAGCAGGCTCAAGGTGGTGACCGCGGTGAACAGGGTGATCCGCGAGGTGACCGCCGCCAAATGGCTGAGCACCACCGGGGGCGCGGCGGACAGGAACGGGTCTTCGTGCCGTTCGCCGACCGCGAACCCGTCGAAGCCCAATTCCTCAGCGCGCCTGGCCTGTTCGACCACGTCACGGAAACGGTCACGGGTGCTCGGCACGACGCCGGTCACCGGATCGGGAACCCGGGTGATCAGCGTCATGAGCAGGAATTTCATCGATCTCCTCCATCGAACCCGGCAGAAGCACCCACACCCGGACAGACCGGGCGGGTTGCTGCGACGTCGTAGAGCCAGGTCTCTCAGTCGCTCTGGATGGTGCGCCCGCTGCCGAAGCGTCGAGCCGGATCAGCATGTGGCACAGCTGTGATGACGCACAACGGTAGAAATCAGCGTGAGCGCAGCGGTTGGAATCGGATGCGGGTGCGGGCACAATCGCCGACGTCGGGCCCGGTCGACCCACCCCAGGCCCCCGCTGTGGCGGTACGCGACGCGCCGAATACCCGGTCACTTCACCTGCGCGGATTCACCGGATCGCGGGAGTAATCTCGGCCTTCTCAGCGTCGATGAGGAGTTCGCCGTGACTGTTGCGCGTCGTCTGACCACACTGACCTCGCTGACGGCCTGCGCCGCCGCCGTGCTGCTTGCCGCCCCCGTCGCCGCCGACCCACCGGTGCGGCCCGCCGTCACCCGCGACGCCCCGGCCACACCCGCAGCGGGCCCCGGCGATCTCCTCGCCGCCTATCAGACGGTCGTCGAAACCCTCGAGGCCCTCGGCATCCAGCCCTTCCTGTACCCGACGGTCGCCGCGAACTGTTCCGGTGACGGTCTCGGCCTGGTCCCGGCTGTCGCGGGTGCGGTTCCCGGCCCGTGGCCGACGAACACCCTGCCGATCCCCGGACTCGATCTCACGGCCGTGAAATCAGGCCAGACGCTGTTCACCTTCCTCCCGTACGGCCTGGAACCGGACACGGCCGCCACCAAGACTTCCGGTATGCAGGTGGCCTGGCTCAATATCAGCACCGGGCGCGGTGGGCTGGCCTCGATGGGGACGATCGCCGACATCGTCCGGGCGATGGTGCCGCCCGAGGTTCCCGTCGAACTCCGGCCGCTCGCCGAGAACGTCATCCGCGATTTCCTGCGCACCGCGATCCCGGTCGGCGGTGTGCGCGCGGTCCCCGTCGACACCGGGAAGGGCACCGTCCTCGCCGCCGTCTTCGGTACCACCGACAACGCGGGCCGCTCGTGCTTCTTCTTCCCGACCGTCGGCATCACCGAGGTCGCCTGATCCGGTGTCCGCGAGGGGCGGACCGTCGACAGCGCACGTCTTCCGGTGGGCACACCGAGCGGTGTTGGATACCTGGGCCGTGGGTCAGCCGTGACGAGCGAGCGGCGTTTCCGGTGCGACGAGGGGTCGCTGCTTCCAGCGCAGCCGCCCCGTGCGATGCAGGCGGTGCGAGCGGGCCCACAGGGTGAGGTAGTAGCCGACGGACACCGGATGGGCCAACGCCGAGCCGAGGTCGGCACCGGTGGGTGGGCGCCGGGTTTCGACGGCTCGGGCCGTGAGCCGCCCGGTGACGGCGGCGAGGTAGCCGAGCAGACCCGCCCGGCGCACCCGGCCACGACCGGCGAGAACCGCCAGCGGCGGAATCCAATAGGCAAGGGCGGCAAGGACACCGATGGCCGCACCGGTGTCGACCCGGCCGCCGTAGGCCGACCACAACCAGCGGGTGTAGCCGCCGGCGAGGTCGTCGGCGCCGGTGTACATGCGGGTGCGGGCGGCGGGTCCGGCGGTGACGAGCGCGGTCCGATGACCCGCCCGGCGCAGCGCCCGCGCGAGATCGAGGTCCTCGGTGGCACTCGCCGCCACACCGGCGTGACCCCCACCCGCCCGATACGCCGCGGCGTCCACGGCGAGGAACTGCCCGCACGCCACCGCCGTCGACGGCCGCAAGCTGTGGTTGGCCGGACCCACCGGGAGCGTCGACGCCCACGACCAGGCGAGCAGCGGCTGAACCAGCTGCTCGGCGACCGAACCCGAATCCTGCGCCGGCCACGCCGACACCAAACCCGCACCGCGCTTGCGCAATTCGGTCACCGCGGCGGCGATCGCCTCCGGTTGGAGGCGCACATCGGCATCGACGAAGACCAGTGCCGCCGCATCGGTCCTGGCGGCCAGTCGCGCACAGGCGGCGGCCTTCCCGGTCCATCCCGGCGCCGGGTGGGCGGCCGAGCGGAGCACGGTGAATCGTTCGTCGCCGCCGATCGCGGCGAGTGCGGCCTCGTAGGTGCCGTCGGTGGAGGCGTCGTCGAGGATCAGCACTCGCAGCCGCGGCACCCCGGTCTGGGCGCGCAGGTCGGCGATGAGCTCGGGGAGCCGCAGGGCTTCGTCACGGGCGGGCACGCACACGGTGACCGGTTCGATCACTCCCGACACCTGCCGGGGCAGGGTGCGCAGGGTGGCGAGGTTGTAGGCGGCGGTGCCGGCGCCGAGCACGGCGAGACCGGTGCCCGCCCAGGTCAGGTAGCGTCCCGCCGCGCCCATGTCAGCGGCCCAGCCTGCGCTGGGTGATCTCGCGCCACATCTCCGACGGCGAGAAGTTGGGGCGCGGCGCGTTCGGCGGGCGCGGGTTGCGATCGCGGTAGGCGAGACCGGCGATCATCGCGGCCACGGCCAGGGTGATGCCGCCCATGATGCCCGCCCAGCCGGCGAACGAACGGGTATTGGGGTCGGCGTATTTGACCTCGGCGCGCAGGGTCGAGGACTCACCGGCGGGCAGCTTCCACGACACGGTGTTGTCACCCTCGCGGGTGCCGTTGGTCTTGGCGACACGCGAGGGGAACGCGATGGAGAACTGCACGTCCGACCCGTGCGGCGGCACCGACTCGAGGTCGACGCGGCCGGTGAGACTCACCAGGTCGCCGTTGCGTTTGAACTCGAGGGTGAACATGCCCTGGGTCTGATCCGACAGGCTGCCGAGCTGGCTGACCTCACCGAAGGTCAGGTCGTCGAAGAACACCTGCGTGCCGACGTAACCGTCCTGGTTGTACGGGTCGATGCGCACCTTGGCGGCCAGCGATTCGGGCGCCTTCAGCTGCGGGCCCTTGTCGTCGGGGCCCTGCGGGGCCACGGCGGCGACGATCCGTCCCGATACCCGGTCGTTGGACGACACTCCCATCGACACCTGCACCCGCAGGCATCCGGTCAGCGCGGGCACCAGCAGGGCCAGCAGAACGGCGACCGCCGCGACGCGCCGGGCGGGCCCGGAACGGCGCGAAGGGGAAGGCATGTCGGCGACGAGACTCGGCTGCACGGTTGACATCGTGCCAGGCCCGGGCCGCAGAACCCACACGACGGGCCCAACCGCCTCCCGCCACCCGCCGCGATCAGGTGTTTCGCCACCGAGCGGCAGCCTGGCGAGCCAACGGGATGCCCAGTGATCCCATCCCGGCGAAACCCCAGGCAGCCGATGCGGGAAGGCCGAGGAACACCGCGTGTGCGAGGGCCGAGCCGAGCCAGGTCCACGCGAACACCGCGAGCGGCACCGCCACCGACGGATCATGGGCGCGGGGGAGCAGCCGGTCGAGTGCGGTGAGCAGCGCCGCCATCAGCGACGCGACGAGCATCCAGCCCAGATAGTTGGTATAGGGGATCTGCGCCAGCCCCGGCAGACCGGCGTCGGTGACCGACCACGTCCACTGCCCGTCGGCGACCATCTGCGGATCGAGGAACAGATCCCATCCCACCGCCCCGATAACGAGCAGTGCGGCACGTATGACGCAGGCCCGCCCGCTGACCCTGTTCACGGCGCCTCCCGCGCCGTGGCCACCGGTGCTTGCCGCATCGATCCCCGCGAGCAGGCCCGCGACGACCCAGATCGGATACAGGCCGCCGGTCCACGCCAGCGGCACCACCAGCGGCACATCGGCGAGCGCTGGGCCGAGCCGATCTGTCGCATAGGCATAGGCGCCGTAGGGCACCCCGGTCGCCGTACCCACGATCTCGGAGGCGAGGCCGACCCCGGAGACGATGACGAAAAATCCGACTGCCCAACGCCATCCGCGAGTCGTCACGGCATGCAGCAGAGCGGTCGACACCGACAGCACCACTACGCCAACCGTGATCCGGTCACGCAACGTCCCCGCGCTCAGCGGATAGGTGATCTGCACGAGTACGAGTGCCACCGCGGCGAACGCCGGAATCGCCCGCTGACGACCGGCACCGAGCCAGTTCCGGGCAGTGGCAGCGATTCGGCTGAGCGCGCGGTCGGTGGTCACGAGGACTGCCGCCCGGTCTCGGCGCCACACGAAATGATCGAGCACCGGGCTACCACACCTCGTGTCCTGCGCAGCGCGCCCCGACCGCGTCCGTGCCGCGGTGCCGACGAGAACGCGACGGTGCCGCGTGGGTGCGCCGGTATCCGCGAGGTGCCTGCAGCCGACGATTCGTCGGCGCCCTGCGGATGGCGGCTCCACGGGGCACGCGGATCGCGCGCTGTCATCGCCTACGCGACATGGGGAATCGGCGGGTGCGGCGGTCGCCCAGCACAAGGCGGGCGGCGCTGCGTCCGCTGGCACCGGACACCCCGCCACCGGGGTGGGTCGACGCGCCCGTGAGGTAGAGACCGGGCGCACCCGGCACCCGCTGACCCGACAGCTCGGGCAACGGCCGCCACAGCATCATCTGGTCCAGGGACATCTCGACGTGCATCACATTGCCGCCGCGCAGCCCCATCTCCCGTTCCAGGTCGACCGGTGTCTGCACGAACCGCCGCAGGACCGAATCGGCGAAGCCCGGCGCGTACCGGTCGACTTCGGCGATGATCCGATCGGCCTCCCGCTCGGCGTGCGCCGACCAGTCGCTGCCGTCGGCGAGTTCGTAGGGATGCCACTGCGCCCACAGCGACAACTGGTGTTCACCGGGTGGGGCGATGGTCGGGTCGAGCGCGCTGAAACTCATGGCCAACACCACCGGCCGTGGCGGCAGTGCGCCGGCCGAGGCAGCGCCGTGCGCCGCCCGCAGCTGCCTGCGATCCGACACGAGGAACTGCAGACCGTGTGCGGACTCGGCGGCCGATGCGCCGGGGTAGGACGGCAGCCGGTCGGTGGCCAGGCGCACCACCATGCCGATGCCGGGGCCGACCCGGATGCGGCGCTGCCAGTCGTCGAGCACCGCCTCGTCGAAACCGCCCGCGCGCAACAGGTCGAGGGTGGCGAGGATATGAGAGCCCGCGATCACGGTGTCGGCGCGCAGCTCACGCCCCGATTCTGTGCGCGCCTGCCACCCGCGCCCCGACCGCCGCAGCTCCGTGACGGCGTCACCGGTGTGGACTTGACCGCCGTCGGCACGCAGCCGCGCGATCAAGGCCGCGCTGAGCGCCCCACTTCCCCCCACGGCCCGCCCGGGCGGCAAGGTGTGCATGAGCGCGGCGAATCCGGCCATCGGCGCGGTCCCCGGTTCCGACATCGGCGGACCCGACTGCACACCGAACCACGCCAGCGACGCCTTGAGCCGTTCGTCGTCGAACCAGTAGTCCAGCAGCGCGTCGCCGGTCTGCAGAAACTCCCGCGACAGCGCCGACCCGCCGTCGCGCGCGTCCAGCCCCCAGAACGCGCGAACCAGCCTCCCCGGCGTCGGCGGACCACCGAACGCCCGCATCACCCGCGCGCTTCGCTCACCCCACACCGCGACGAAACGGCGGTAGGCCTCGGCGTCTTTCGCCCCGCACGCCGCCGCGATCGACGCGCATGTGGCGTCGAGATCGCGGTGGAAGACGATCGGTGGGCGTACACCGTCGGACGGTGTGAATCCCCACGGATCACAGTCGAGGTAGCGCAACCCGAACCGCTCGAGCTCGAGTTCCTCGATGATCCCGGTGTGCCGGACCATGATGTGCGCCGAGGAACCGCGATCCACAAGGTGGCCAGGGAACCGTTCGACCGTCGACACCGCGCCGCCGGGCACCGTGTCCCGTTCGAGCACCTCGACCCGCTGCCCGGCCCGCGCCAGATAGCAGGCGGCGACCAGCGCGTTGTGCCCCGATCCGACGACGACCGTTGTCTCGCTACGGCTCACGCCCGTTCGCCCGCCGGTGGCATCGGCAGCCTGCGGCCGAGGATCGCGAACGGCCGGGTATCACCCGCGAAGACGAAATTGCGGATCACATCGGTGAATCCCGCGCGCCGGTACAACCGCCAGGCTCGGTTGTCCTCCTCGGGAACCTCCGGCGTCGACAGCAGCACCGCCGCCTCGGGACGGTCGGCGAGCAACCGCTCGAGCAGCGTCGCCCCGATCCCGCGACCCTGCGCGGCCGGATGTACGTGCAGCTCGGTGAGCTCGAAGTAGTCGGCGAGCAGCTCGCGCGCGGCCGCCTCCGGCCAGCCGCACCGGCGCATCCCGGTGTGTACCTGCTGATGCCACCACTGCCGCGGCGCGCCGCTGTATCCATAGGCGATGGCGAGCAGCGGGGCGGTTCGCAGGTCGACCGCGCCCGCGTCGTCGGGCAGCACGGCGGCCACCGCCCGCCAGCCCGCCCGGGTGGTGTGCTCGTTCCACATCGGGGCACGGTGATGTTCGGTGCCGCGCGGATAGTCCATCGCGGCCACATACACCGAGAGGGCGTCGTGCAGGCGGGCCCGCAGGGCGGCGACGCTCAGGTCGACGACCACAGGTGCTGGAGTGTGGTGATTGGGCTTGACGGCTGTCATCGCTCTCGTCGGAACTTGTCGGTGGGTGTCCCTATATTCAATCTCAATTCAAACGTTCGAATGGTTGTTCGATCTGTGCGAGGGGCGAAAGGGGCAGCAGATGCCTGGTCACAACGATGGTCGAGCGCACGCGGGCCACGACGGCCGCGCCGGCGGGCTGCTACGACAGGCCGACGCGCTGCTCACCGATTCGGCCTGGGAGCACGAGCCGGGGGAGCGGTTCCGCACCGCCTATCTGGCCGCGCTGCGCGGCGCGGGTGCGATGATCGCGCTCACCGGCGCCGATCGCGCGCCGCGGGCTCGTTCGCGCAGCGCCTGGGTATTACTGAGACGCGCCACGCCGGAGTTCGCGATGTGGGCCGACTACTTCGAGGCGCACTCGCCGTTGCGGGCCGCCCTGGAGGCCGGATTGGACCGCACGATCACCGACACACAAGCCGACGAGTTCTGTTCGCGGGTGGGCGCGTTCCTCTATGACGTCGACGATGCGCTGGTCGCCGCCGCCAAGACACGCCCGCAGCCGAGTCGCGACCGGGACATGACCGCTTAGTTATCACCGAGTAGGTGGTACGGCCTCGATCGAACTCGTATCATGGGGAGCAGATAGCCGCCAAGGTCGGCTACCCGTCGCCTACCCGGAGGCGACCAGCCACGCCTAGTGCCGGGGGAGGTACCGTGCCACTCTCCGAGCACGAGCAGCGCATGCTCGAACAGATCGAGAGCGCTCTCTATGCTGAGGACCCGAAGTTCGCCTCGTCCGTCCGCGGCGGACGACTTCGCTCCACGTCGAGTCGACGCAGGCTCCAAGCTGCGGCGTTGTTCGCCGTCGGCCTGTTCCTGCTCGTCGCTGGCATCGCCGCCCCGTTCAAGCCGGGCGGGTTTCCGATCATCAGTCTTGTGGGCTTCATCGCCATGTTCGGCGCGGGTGTCCTCCTGATGATCGGCAGCTCGCGTCGGCCGGGTGCGGCAGACGCCCCTGGTGAACCGCCGGCGGCCGCCGGCCCGTCGGGCGGGCGCGGTGGCCAGCGGCCGCGCAAGTCGGGCGGCTTCTCGGAGCGGATGGAAGACCGATTCCGCCGCAGATTCGAGCAGGAGTAGCCCTGCTCCGACCGTGAGGTCGAGCACAACGGCATAGCAAGCGGTGTCGCACCCGGTCGCGGGTGCGACACCGCTTTCGCATGCCCTCGTCCGGGTCGGCCCGGATCGCGCTCGCAGGGCGGTTCCCCCACCTTCCCCACCATCCCCCACCAGGGCGGTCTCGTACGCCGTCGAACGGTAGGGCCGCCGATGGCACCTGGGAAGTTTGCTGAACGTTGTCGGAACCGGGGCTTGCCGACCCGCGCGGGTTGTCCTAACACGCGATAATCCCGAATCTCATTGATAGCTGACATGACCTGCGGAATTGTGTTGGCGGGGAGCAGGATCACCCAGGGTTTCGATTGAAAGTGGGGGAAAGTGGGGTAATGTGGGTCGCGCACTACAGGAGAGGCCGTACGGCCAGGTGATCCAGTAGGGAGGTGGCCGGGAATGTTTCTCGGTACCTACACCCCCCGATTGGACGACAAAGGGCGACTGACGTTGCCTGCGAAGTTTCGAGACGATCTGGCGGGAGGGTTGATGGTCACGAAGGGTCAAGACCACAGCCTTGCCGTGTATCCGAAAGAAGAGTTCACCGCGCTCGCCCGGCGGGCCGCGGCGGCGTCTCGAAGCAACCCGCAGGCAAGGGCTTTCGTCCGGGCACTGGCGGCAGGAACCGACGAGCAGCGTCCGGACGCACAGGGCCGGATCACGTTGTCGCCGGACCACAAACGCTATGCCGGACTCACCCGGGATTGCGTGGTGATCGGTTCGGTCGACTTCCTCGAGATATGGGACAAGCAGGCGTGGGAGTCCTACCTCGCCGAGCACGAGGAGGACTACGCGCAAGCCAGAGACGAGTCGCTGGGCGGGATCTTCTGACCCCGCAGCACGCGAGTGCTGCGAGGCCTCTGCCCGGGCGTGGACCCTGACGTACTTCCCCGACGCCAGGTGCCGCGCCCCGGTCAGAGACCTCGACGCATTCGCACTCATCCGAGTAAGCAACTCATTCCAAAAGCACTGTGTGGCAAGGCGACCCGTCTGCGACGCGAGGCAGTATCCCGGGAGGTCGAGGTGAACCATGACACCGAGAACCCCCGTCATGTGCCGGTGCTGCTCGAGCGCGCCGACGACCTGCTCGGTCCGGCCCTCGACGAGCCGGGCGCGGTCTACCTCGACGCGACCCTCGGCCTCGGCGGGCACGCCGAACACTTCCTGCGCACCTATCCGAACGCGCGGCTGGTCGGGCTCGATCGCGACACCAACGCGCTGAAACTGGCCGGCGAGCGCCTGGCGCCCTACGCCGACCGGATCACCCTGGTGCACACCCGCTACGACGGCATCCCCGAGGCGCTCGCCGAGGCGGGACTGGCCGAAACCGGTTCGGTGTCAGCGATTCTCATGGACCTCGGCGTGTCATCGATGCAGCTGGACGAGGCCGAACGCGGCTTCGCCTACTCCGTCGACGCACCGCTGGACATGCGGATGGACCCCACCACCGGCATCACCGCCGCCGACGTGCTCAACACCTACAGCCACGGCGACCTGGCCCGGGTGCTGAAAAACTATGGCGACGAACGGTTCGCGGGCAAGATCGCCTCGGAGGTGTTGCGCCGCCGCGCCGTCAAGCCGTTCAGGACCAGCGCCGAACTGGTCGAGGTGCTGTACGCCACCATCCCGGCCGCCGCGCGGCGCACCGGCGGGCATCCCGCCAAGCGCACGTTCCAGGCGCTGCGGGTGGAGGTCAACGGAGAACTCGATTCGCTGCGGGCCGCGCTGCCCGCGGCGCTCGACGCGCTGCGCGTGGGCGGGCGGATCTGCGTGATGTCGTACCAGTCGCTCGAAGACCGGCTGGTGAAGCAGGAATTCGCGCCACGGATCGTGTCCCGGTCCCCGATGGACCTGCCGGTCGAACTGCCCGGCATGGGACCGGAGTTCAGGATGCTCACCCGCGGCGCGGAAAAGGCGACCGAGTCCGAGATCGAGGCCAACCCGAGGTCCGCTCCGGTGCGGATGCGTGCGGCCGAACGGATCACGGAGAGGTCAGGGAGGACACAGGAGGGGACACGATGAGCGTGCGGACGAGCACCGTTGCCGTGCCGGGGCGTACCGCCCGGCGCGTACAGGCGGCCGAACGAGTCAAGTCCGGTGCCGCGCAGCGGGCCTACGCGCGCAAACGCACCCGCCAGCAGCTGCTCGACGGGATATCGCTGCCCGATCGTTCCTCGACCATGGCCGGGCGCATCCCGTTCGTCACCGCGATCATCGGTCTGCTCGGTTGCGGTCTCGCGCTCACCCTGCTGCTCACCACCCGTGCCGCCGAGGACAGCTATCTGCTCGGCGACATGCGCGCGGACAACCGAACGCTCGCCGACGAGCGGGCCGCGCTGCAGCGCGAGGTCGCGGCCGCCGACTCGGCTCCCGAACTGGCCGCGCGCGCACGCGAACTCGGCATGATCCCGGCCAAAGACCCGGCGCGTCTGGTGATCGGTCCCGGCGGGGAGGTGACCGTGATCGGCACACCGACGCCCGCCCAGGGGGCACCCGCGCCGCCGTTGAACGGGCCGCCGACGACCACACAGAACCCGGCGCCGGGTCACCAGGCACAGGGCGAGCGGGTGGTTCCGGTGCAGCCGGGTACCCCGGCCACCGATCCGGCGGCCCCGACCAACACTCCGCCCGCCGTGCTCGCGGCACCGGGTGGCCAGGCCGGAGCGGCGGGTGCACCCGTGGTGGATCCGCCGCAGGCCCAGCCCGAAGCGCCGCAGGCACAGGTCCCGCCCGCGGGCGAGGGTGCGCCCGTGGCACCGTCGGAGTCGCCGGTTCAGGCACCGGCACCCCAACTGGTCCCCGATCGGGTGGAGGTGGCCGCGGCACCGGCCGACACGCCGCCCCCGGCACCGGATGTCGCGCCGTTACCGGACGCGGGGCCGCCGAGCGAGACGCCGCAGATCGTCGCTCCCGAGGCAGGCCGATGAGGCAGAGCGGGCCCGCGTCGCAACAGCGACGCGGGCCGGTCTCGTCGAGGGCCCGGCGCAGTGGGTCGCTCTCGCCGGACCGGCCGATCCGGCTGCGCCTCGGCGTCGGCCGGGTCACCATGCTGGCCACTCTCGCCGTGGTCGCGCTGCAACTGCTCTACATCCAGAGCATCGCCGCACCGGGACTCTCCGCGCAGGCCGCCTCGCAGCGCACAACCAAGGAGACCGAGGCCGCTGTGCGCGGCCCGATCACCGACCGCTACGGCAACCCGCTGGCCTTCACCATCACGGCGAAAGCGCTGACGTTCCAACCGGTCCGGGTGCGCCAGCAGCTCGCCGACGCGAAGAAGACCAAGGAGAACGCGCCCGACCCCGAGCAGCGCCTGAAGGACATCGCGAAGTTCGTGCACGACAAGCTCGGCGCGAGCGGCCCGAAAGAGGAAGAGCTGCTCGACAAGCTGCGCAGCGACAAGCCCTTCCACTATCTGGCTCGCAATGTCGATCCCCGGATCGCCTCCGAGATCACCACCAAGTTCCCGGAAGTCGGTTCCGAACGTCAGGACCTGCGCGAATATCCCGGCGGGGCGCTGGCGGCCAATGTGGTCGGTGCGACCGGCTGGGACGGGCACGGCCAGATCGGCCTCGAATCGGCGCTCGACTCGGTACTCGCCGGAACCGACGGTTCCCGCACCTACGATCGTGGCTCCGACGGCGCGGTGATCCCCGGCAGCTACCGCGACCAGCAGCCCGCGGTGAACGGGCACGGCGTGGAGCTCACCCTCGACGAGGACATGCAGTACTTCGTCCAGCAGCAAGTGCAGCAGGCCAAACAGCTCTCCGGCGCGGCCTCGGCCTCGGCGGTCGTGCTCGACGCCAAGACCGGCCAGGTGCTGGCCATGGCCAACGACAACACCTTCAATCCCGCACTGGGACCCCAGCACTGGGCCTCGGCGAACATGAGCAACCCGTCGGTGTCGGAGCCCTTCGAACCCGGCTCGGTGAACAAGATCGTCACCGCCGCCGCCGCGCTCGAATACGGGCTGACCGACCCCGACGAAGTGCTGCAGGTACCCGGTTCGATCCGGATGTCGGGCGTCACCGTCAACGACGCCTGGCAGCACGACGTGGCGCCCTACACCACCACGGGCATCTTCGGTAAGTCGTCCAACGTCGGCACCCTCATGCTCGCGCAACGGGTGGGGGAGGACCGCTTCGCCGACATGATCGACCGCTTCGGTCTCGGCAAGCGCACCGGCATCGGCCTGCCCGGCGAGAGCCCGGGACAGGTGCCCGCCCGCGACCAGTGGTCCGGCGGCACCTTCGCCAACCTGCCCATCGGCCAGGGCCTTTCGATGACGACGTTGCAGATGACCGGCATGTACCAGGCCATCGCCAACGACGGCCTGCGCATCCCGCCGCGCATCGTGAAGGCCAGAATCGCCCCCGACGGCACCCGCACCGAGGAACTGCAGCCCGAGCCCGTGCGCGTGGTCAGCCCGCAGACCGCCGCCACCTTGCGCACGGTTTTCCAGGCGACCGTGCAGAAGGACCCGATGGGTGTGCAGATGGGCACCGGGCCGCAGGCCGCGGTGGAGGGCTACCAGGTGGCGGGCAAGACCGGCACCGCGCAGAAGGTCGACCCGGCGTGCCGCTGCTATTCGACCTCGTCGTTCTACATCACCTTCGCCGGGATGGCGCCCGCCGACAATCCGCGCTACGTGATCGGCATGATGCTCGACGCGCCGGTACGCAGCTCCGACGGGTCCGGTGGCGGGTCGGCCGCGCCGCTGTTCCACACCATCGCTTCCTGGGCGTTGCAGCGCGACCGGGTGCCACCGTCGCCGGAGCCTAGGCCGCTGGTGCTGGAGGCCGGGCTCTGACGGTAACCTGACTCGTCGTCTTGCCCACGCGCTCGATCACTCTCAGAGAGGAGCCTTGTGCCCGCGCAGTCCAGCCCGCACGCGCTCCGGCCGAACACCCCGCCGTCGACGCCGCTGCAGGCCCTGCTGGAGCTCACCGGCGCCACCACGCTCACCCCGGTCCCGACCGAGGTGACCGTCACCGGCATCGAGCAACGATCCAACGCCGTCCGCCCAGGTGACCTGTTCGCCGGCTTGCCCGGTGCGACCTCGCACGGCGCCCGTTTCGCCGCCGACGCCGTCGCGCGCGGAGCGGTCGCGGTGTTCACCGACACGGCCGGTGCCGAACTGATCGGCGAGGTGGCGGTGCCCGTGCTGGTGCGCGAGGACCCGCGTGCCGTGCTCGGCGAGCTGTCCGCCGAGATCTACGGTCACCCCAGCGACCGCCTGCGCATCGTCGGCATCACCGGCACCTCCGGCAAGACCACCACGTCGTACCTGGTGGAGGCGGGTCTGGTCGCGGCGGGCCTGTCGACCGGGCTGATCGGCACCATCGAAACCCGCATCGGCGGGCAGCGGGTGCCGAGCGCGCTCACCACCCCCGAGGCGCCGCAACTGCACGCGATGTTCGCAGCCATGGTCGAGCAGGGTGTGCAGGCGGTGGTCATGGAGGTGTCGAGCCACGCGCTGGCTCTCGGCCGGGTCGACGGTGTGCGCTTCGCCGTCGGCGCGTTCACCAACCTCTCCCAGGACCACCTCGACTTCCACAAGGACTTCGAGGACTACTTCGCCGCGAAACGCCGCCTGTTCGAACCGGATTCGCCGATCGCCGCGCGCACCTCGGTGATCTGCGTGGACGACGAGTGGGGCAGGCGCCTTGCCGTGGACCTCGCGGCCCCGATCACGGTCTCGACCGGCGACCCCGCGAACACCTCCCGGAGCCGCATGGTCGGCAGCTCTGATCGCGCGGCGGGCACCGACTCCGAGCAGCCCGGGCGCACCGGCGCATCCGGCGAGGCAGGTGCGGGTGCACCCGCCCACGCCGCGTCGACCCGTGCGGACTGGCAGGTTGTCGGTGAGGTGAAAACCACCGGCGGCGAACAGGAGTTCACCGCGGTCGGCCCGAGCGGCGAGCTGACCGTCCGCCTGCGCCTGCCGGGCCGTTACAACGTCGCCAACGCCCTGCTCGCCGTCGCCACCTGCGCGGCCGCGGGAGTCGATCCGGCGATCGCCGCGCCCGCGCTGGCCACCGTCGACGTGCCCGGCCGCATGCAGCGCGTCGAACGCGGACAGGACTTCCTCGCCGTCGTCGACTACGCGCACAAGCCCGCCGCGATCGAATCGGTGGTCGCCACCCTGCGCGCGCACCTCACCGACGCGGGCCGAGGCAGGCTCGCGGTGGTCGTCGGCGCCGGTGGCGACCGGGACGCGGCCAAACGCCCGCTCATGGGCGCGGCGGCGGCACGCGGTGCCGACCTGGTTATCGTCACCGACGACAATCCACGCACCGAGGACCCGGCGGCCATCCGCGCCGCCGTGGTCGCCGGTGCGCACGAACTCCCGGCCACCGACCGCGGCGAGATCCGCGAGATCGGTGACCGCGCGGCGGCCATCGCCGCCGCACTCGCCTGGGCGCGTTCCGGCGACGTGGTGCTCATCGCGGGCAAGGGCCACGAGGCGGGTCAGGAGATCCAGGGCGTCAAGCATCCCTTCGACGACCGTGAGGTCCTCGCCGCGGAGCTGGATTCTCTACTGGCACAACACAGTCCGCACACGGACTCGGAGGACTTGACGGTTTCATGATCGAGATGACACTGCGGGAGATCGCGGACGTCGTCGGCGGCGAGCTGCACGACGTACCCGACCCCCAGGCACTGGTGACCGGGTCGGTCGAATTCGATTCGCGCCGAGTCGGTCCCGGTGATCTGTTCCTCGCACTACCCGGCGCCAACTCCGACGGACACGACTACGCGGCGAACGCGGTCGAGGCCGGAGCTGTCGCCGTGCTGGCGGCACGCCCGGTCGGCGTGCCCGCCATCGTCGTCGCGCCGGACGCGGGCACCGTGCCCGCCACCTCGGTGGCCCTGAGCCACGACGGCGACGGCTCCGGTGCCGCCGTGCTCGCAGCCCTGGCCGAACTGGCACGCGTGAGTACCGAGCGGCTGGCCGAGCGCACCGGTCTCACCGTCGTCGGTGTCACCGGGTCGTCGGGCAAGACCTCGACCAAGGACCTGCTGGCCGCGGTGCTCGCACCGCTGGGTCCCGTGGTCGCCCCGCCCGGTTCGTTCAACAACGAACTCGGCCACCCGTGGACGGCCCTGCGCGCCGACGCCGATACCAAGTTCCTCGCCCTCGAGATGTCGGCGCGCGGCGTCGGCCACATCGCCGCCCTGGCCCGCATCGCGCCCCCGCGCATCGGTGTGGTGCTCAACGTCGGCACCGCCCACCTCGGTGAGTTCGGTAGCCGCGAGGCCATCGCGCAGGCCAAGGGCGAACTGGTCGAGGCACTCCCGGCCGAGGGCCTGGCCGTGCTCAACGCCGACGACCCGAACGTCGCCGCCATGGCCTCGCGCACGAAGGCCCGAGTGGTGATGGTCGGCCTGTCCGGTGACGCCGATATCCGTGCCACCGACGTGACCACCGACGAGCAGGCCCGCGCCCGCTTCACGCTGCACGCGGGTGGCGCATCGGTGCCGGTGCAGCTGGCCGTGCACGGTGAGCACCAAGTGGGCAACGCGCTCTCGGCCGCCGCTGTCGCCCTGGAATGCGGCGCCGACCTGGCGACCGTCGCCCAGGCACTGTCCGGGGCGACGGCCGCCTCGGTGCGCCGGATGGACGTGCGGACCACGCCCGACGGCATCACCGTCATCAACGACTCCTACAACGCCAACCCCGACTCGGTGCGGGCCGCGCTCAAGGCGCTGGTCACCCTCGCCAAGTCGGGTCCCGAACCGCGCCGCAGCTGGGCCGTGCTCGGGGAGATGGGCGAACTCGGCGACACCTCGGTCATCGAACACGACGCGATCGGACGGCTCGCCGTGCGCCTCGACGTCGACCGATTGATCGTGGTCGGCACCGGACGACCCTCCCGGGGAATGCACCAGGGAGCGGTGATGGAAGGCTCATGGGGCGAGGAGTCGATCCTCGTACCCGATATCTCGGCGGCCATCGCGCTGCTCGACGACGAAATCGCCGCCGGCGATGTGGTACTGGTCAAGGCGTCGAAAGCGGTCGGTCTGTGGGCCGTCGCCGAACACCTGACCAGGGCAGGGGAAGGTAGCTCGGAGGCAGCTCGATGAGGCAGATTTTGTTCGCGGCGGGGATCGCGCTCGCGGTGTCGATCCTGTTGACGCCGTTCCTGATCCGGGTCTTCGCCAAACAGGGCTTCGGCCAGGAGATCCGGGTCGACGGCCCGGCCAGCCATCAGGCCAAACGCGGCACCCCGACGATGGGTGGCGTCGCCATCCTCATCGGCATGTGGGCCGGGTACCTCGGTTCGCACCTGATCGGCCTCGGCTACGACGCCGAGGGTCCGACGGCCTCGGGCCTGCTCGTGCTCGGGCTCACCACCGCACTCGGTGTGGTCGGGTTCCTCGACGACTTCATCAAGCTGCGCAAACAGCGCAACCTCGGGTTGTCGGCGGCCGGGAAGTACATCGGCCAGATCAGTGCCGCGGTGATCTTCGCGGTGCTGGTGCTGCAGTTCCGGGCCGACAACGGGCTCACCCCCGGCAGCAAGCACATCTCGTACGTGCGTGACTGGTCGACGGTGTCGATGGGCGCGCTGGTGTTCGTGATCATGGTGTGTCTGCTGGTCGTGGCCTGGTCCAACGCGGTCAACCTGACCGACGGTCTCGACGGTCTGGCCGCCGGATCGATGAGCCTGGTGCTCGGCGCCTACGTCATCATCACCTTCTGGCAGTACCGCAATGCCTGCGCCACCAGCCCCGGACCCGGGTGCTACAACGTGCGCGACCCCCTCGACCTCGCCCTGGTCTGCGCGGCGGCCGCCGCCGCCTGCATCGGCTTCCTGTGGTGGAACGCCGCGCCCGCCAAGATCTTCATGGGCGACACCGGTTCGCTTGCCCTCGGCGGCATGCTGGCCGGTCTGTCCATCACCACCCGCACCGAGTTGCTGATGGTCGTCATCGGCGCGCTGTTCGTCGCCGAGGCGGCGTCGGTGGTGCTGCAGGTGGCGGTGTACCGCACCACCCGCAACCGATTGTTCAAGATGGCGCCGTTCCACCACCACTTCGAATTGAGCAAGTGGGCGGAGACTACGGTGATCATCCGGTTCTGGATCCTGGCGGGCATCGCGGCCGCCGTGGGTCTCGGACTGTTCTACAGCGAATACCTGTCCCAGGTCGGGTGAGAGCGGAAATGGTAGAACACTCGCCCCGTGCCCTGCGTTCCCCGGGCCCCATGCTCGAATTCCTGCGTGGCCGCGACGTTCTCGTCGCCGGCTGGGGTGTCTCCGGACGCTCCCTGATCGAACCGCTGCGCGATATCGGCGCGCATCCCGTCGTCACCGACGGCGGTGCCAAGGCCCTGGCCGAGGCCGCCGAACTCGGGCTCGAGATCGCCACCACCGTGGAACTCGAGCACGCCGACCTCACCCGGTTCGCCCTCGTCATCACCAGCCCCGGCTGGCGGCCCGACTCGCCGGTGCTCGTCTCGGCGGTCACCGAGGGCATCCCGGTCTGGGGTGACGTCGAATTCGCCTGGTGGGTCGATCAGGCCCGCATCTACGGCCCGGTCCGCAAGTGGCTGGTGGTCACCGGAACCAACGGCAAGACCACGACCACCCAGATGACGCACTCGATCCTGCGCGCCGCGGGCATCGCCAGCGTGGCCTGCGGCAATATCGGCCTGCCCATCCTCGACGCCCTGCGCCGTAACCCCGGACCGCAGGTGCTCGCGGTCGAGTTGTCGTCGTTCCAGCTGCACTGGGCGCCGTCGGTACGGCCCGAGGCCGGTGTGGTGCTCAATGTCGCCGAGGACCACCTCGACTGGCACGGTGGGCTCGACGCCTACGCCGCCGCCAAGGCGCGCGCCCTCACCGGCCGCATCGGCGTGGTCGGCCTCGACGATCCGGTCGCCGGTGCGCTGGCGCGCAAGTCCAAGGCGCGGCGCACGGTCGGGTTCCGCGTGGGCGTGCCCGCCGACGGCGAACTCGGCGTGGTCGACGGCAAACTCCTCGACCGCGCCTTCACCAAGGCCGCGATCCTCGCCGAGACCTCCGACATCAGCCCACAGGGGCCCGCGGGCATCGCCGACGCGCTCGCCGCCTCGGCGCTGACCAGGGCCATCGACGTGGCACCCCAGTTCGTGAAAGAGGGCCTGGCCGAACACAAGGTCGGCCCGCACCGCACCGCGTTCGTGCGGGAACTGGGCGGCGTCGATTTCATCGACGACTCCAAGGCGACCAACCCGCATGCCGCGCGCGCGTCGATCCTCGCGCACCCGCACGTGGTGTGGGTCGCGGGTGGCCTGCTCAAGGGCGCGACCATCGACGACCTCGTCGAGGAGGTCGCCGACCGGCTCGTGGGCGCGGTTCTGTTCGGGGCCGACGCGCCGGTGATCGCCGCCGCATTGGCGCGACACGCGCCCGAAGTCCCGGTCATCGCACTGGACGCGGGAGACGATGCAGACATGGAGTCGTCGAGATCGCAGCGTGCCGAAGCGGTGATGGGCCGCGCCGTGCGCGCCGCGGCGGGTATGGCGCGGGCGGGAGACACCGTGCTGCTGGCACCCGCGGCCGCGTCCCTGGACATGTACGACGACTACACCCACCGCGGACGCTGCTTCGTCGACGCGGTCACGGCACTGGAAGACGGTGACATCGGGCGGGCGCTATGACATCGCGGGCGGGCCCGGGGACATCGACGGGCCAGACCGCCCCGACCGGGGGGCGCCGGAAACGGATCGCCCCGCAGCCGGGATGGGCGGGGGAGCGTTTCGGCGCATGGCTGGCCCGTCCGCTCGCCTCGTTCCACCTCGTCGTCACCATCGCGACCCTGCTGACCGTGCTCGGCCTGGTGATGGTGCTCTCGGCGTCGAGCGTCGAGGCCTATGCCGGTGGGGGATCGGCGTATTCGCTGTTCATCCAGCAGGCCATGTTCGCCGGGCTGGGCGCCGTCGCGTTCTACATCGCGCTGCGGTTGCCGCTGCGGGTCCTGCGGCAGTGGTCGTTCCCGGCGTTCAGCATCTCGGTGATCGCGCTGGTACTCGTGCTCATTCCGGGCATCGGCGCGGTGCACGGTGGCGCGCGGCGCTGGTTCGACATCGGACCCATCTCGATCCAGCCGTCCGAGGTCGTCAAGGTGACCCTGGTGGTGTGGGGCGCGCACCTGCTCGCGTCGCGGCGCGGGGCACACCTCAAGGACATCCTGGTACCGCTGGTGCCCGCCGGTCTGCTGGTGTGTCTGCTCGTGGTGCTCGAGCCGAACCTGTCGACCACGATCGCGCTCGGCATCGTGCTGATGGCGCTGCTGTGGTTCGGTGGGCTGCCGGTGCGGTTGTTCGTCGGGATCATGGTCAGCGGCTTGGTCGTCGCGTCGGTGCTGGCGCTGTCGGCCGGGTACCGGTCCGACCGGGTGCGCGCGTTCTTCAATCCCGGTGACGATCCCCAGGGCGCCAATTACCAGGCACGCCAGGCCAAGTACTCGCTGGCCGACGGCGGCATCCTCGGTCGCGGGCTCGGCCAGAGCCGCGCCAAGTGGAGTTACCTGCCCAACTCGCACAACGACTTCATCTTCGCCATCATCGGCGAGGAACTCGGCTTCCTCGGCTGCATGGCGGTGCTCGCCCTGCTGGCGATGTTCGTCTACACCGGCATCCGCATCGCGCTGCGCTCGGTCGACCCGTTCCTGCGCCTGCTCACCGCCACCGCGACCACCTGGATCACCGCCCAGGCCCTGATCAATATCGGCTACGTCGTCGGCCTGCTGCCGGTGACCGGTCTGCAGCTGCCGCTGGTGTCGGCCGGTGGTTCGTCGCTGGCGATCACGCTGTTCATGTTCGGCATCATCGCCAGTGCGGCCAGGCACGAGCCCGAGGCGGTCTCGGCGCTCAAAGCGGGCCAGGACGGCAGGCTCAGCAGGCTGCTGCGGCTTCCCGTGCCCGAGGTGTACACCCCGGCACCACGCAAGCCCGCGCCGCGCGCGAAAACCGAACGCCCACGTCAGGCCCCACGCCGGCAACCCGATGCCCCGCGCAGGCGACGTGCGCCGGAAAGCCGCGGCACGAGTTCGCTACGGTCGACCAGAGCATGGGAACCGACCTATCCGATGCCACACCGCCCGGTGAAGCGGCGGACCGGAGGAGGAAGCGGAGCGTGACCACGCAGGTCCTCGTGAACCGGGCAATCAAACACAGAGAACGAGGTAGATCCAAGTGAGTAGCCCGCGATCCGGGTTGTCGGTGATCGTCGCAGGCGGGGGAACCGCAGGCCACATCGAACCCGCGCTGGCGGTGGCCGACGCCTTGCGCAGACTCGACGATTCGATCCGGGTGACAGCACTCGGCACCGAGCGCGGACTCGAGACGAAACTGGTGCCCGACCGTGGGTACCCGCTCGAGCTGATCCCGCCGGTTCCCTTGCCCCGCAAGCCGTCGGCCGACCTGCTTCGCCTGCCGGGTCGGGTGTTCTCCTCGGTGCGCGCCACCCGCGCGGTGATCGACCGGGTGCAGGCCGATGTCGTCATCGGCTTCGGCGGCTACGTCGCCCTGCCCGCCTACCTCGCCGCGCGCGGCATCGGCAGGCAGCGCCGGGTGCCGGTCGTCGTGCACGAGGCCAACGCCAAGGCTGGCATCGCCAACAAGGTCGGCGCCAAGCTGGCCACGAAAGTGCTTGCCGCCGTCCCCGACTCCGGCCTGGCCGGGGCCGAGGTCGTCGGCATCCCGGTGCGTGCCGCCATCACCGAGCTCGACCGTCCCGCGCTGCGCGCGCAGGCCCGTGCGCACTTCGGTCTGCCCGCCGAGGGCCCGGTGCTGCTGGTGTTCGGCGGTTCACAGGGCGCGCGCAGCCTCAACGAGGCGATCTCCGGCGCCGCACCGCAACTGGCCGCCGCCGGGATCTCGGTGCTGCACGCGCACGGCCCCAAGAACAGCGTCGAGGTGAGTACCGCCGACGCACCGGCACCGTACGTGGCGGTGCCGTACCTGTCGCGGATGGACCTGGCCTACGCCGCGGCCGACGCGGTGGTCTGCCGCTCGGGCGCCATGACCGTCGCCGAGGTGTCGGCCGTCGGCCTGCCCGCGTTCTATGTGCCCCTGCCGCACGGCAACGGCGAGCAGGAGTTCAACGCGCGCCCCGTGGTGACCAAGGGCGGTGGCAGAATCGTCCCCGACGCCGAGCTGACCCCGAAATTCGTGATGGACGAGGTGATTCCGCTGCTGCTCGACCCCGCCCGACTCGCCGAGATGAGCCGCGCCGCCGCAGGCGCGGGTCACCGCGACGCCGCCGACACCGTGGCCCGCATCGTCGCCGGGCTCGCCCGATGAGCGGTCAGCGGCCGGAGGAGGCGGCGAAGCCCGACCAGGCAGGCCGCCCGAGCGCGATCACCGCGACGAACGCCGCGGGCGAACCGGTGGGGTCGGCGTTGCCCGCCGAGCTCGCGCGGGTGCACATGGTCGGGATCGGCGGTGCCGGCATGTCCGGTATCGCGCGAATCCTGTTGGCCCGCGGCGGTGCGGTGTCGGGGTCCGATGCCAGGGAGAGCCGCGGGGTGCTGTCGCTGCGGGCGCGTGGCGCACAGGTCCGCATCGGGCACGACGCCGACGCGCTCGACCTGCTGCCCGGCGGACCGACCGTCGTCGTCACCACCTACGCCGCCATCCCGAAGACCAATCCCGAACTGGTCGAAGCGCATCGGCGCGACATCCCCGTGCTGATGCGTCCCACCGTGCTCGCCGCCCTGATGCGCGGGCACAAGACCCTGCTCGTCTCGGGCACCCACGGCAAGACCTCGACCACCTCGATGCTGATCGTGTCGCTGCAGCACTGCGGCGCCGACCCCTCGTTCGCGGTCGGTGGCGAACTCAACGAGGCGGGCACCAACGCCCACCACGGCAGCGGTGACATCTTCGTCGCCGAGGCCGACGAATCCGACGGTTCACTGCTGCAATACGACCCCGACGTCGCCGTGGTCACCAATATCGAATCCGACCACCTCGACTACTTCGGCACCGACGAGGCCTACATCCAGGTCTTCGACGACTTCGCCGACCGGCTCGCCCCCGGCGGGCTGCTGGTGGTCTGCCTCGACGATCCCGGCTCGCTCGCCCTGGCCGAACGGGTCGCCCCCCGGCTCACCGAACGCGGTGTGCAGGTGCTCGGCTACGGCTCCGGTGACCTGACCGACTCGCCCGTGCCCGTCGGTGCCCGGCTGCTCGACTGGCAGCCGCGCGATGTCGGCGGCATCGTCGAGTTCCAGCTCGGCGGCGAGACGACGCCGCGCACGGTCCGCCTGTCGGTGCCCGGCAGGCACATGGCCCTCAATGCCCTCGCCGCGCTGCTCGCGGCCCGGGCGACCGGTGCCGACATCGACGAGATCGTGCAGGGCCTGGAAGGTTTCGGTGGCGTGCACCGCCGGTTCCAGTTCACCGGTCGCGAGAACGGCGTGCGCGTCTTCGACGACTACGCCCACCATCCCACCGAGGTGCGGGCCGTGCTCGAGGCCGCCGCGCAGCTCGTCGCGCAGGAGGCGCGCGACGGAGCGCGCATCGAACGGGGCCGGGTGATCGTGGTCTTCCAGCCGCATCTCTACAGCCGTACCGCCACGTTCGCGGCCGAGTTCGGCACCGCGCTGAGCCTGGCCGACGAGGTGGTCGTGCTCGATGTCTACGGCGCGCGTGAGGAACCGCTGCCCGGCGTGAACGGTGCGCTGGTGGCCCAGTCGGTGACCAAACCCGTGCACTATCAGCCCGATATGTCGAAGGTCGGCCGTCAGGTCGCGGCGCTCGCGCAGCCCGGTGATGTCGTCATCACCATGGGCGCGGGCGATGTCACCATGCTCGGCAACCAGATCCTCGACGGCTTGCGGGCCCGTCCGCAGCAGGGCGGCCGGTGAGATTGCCGATGCCCGCCGCGCGCGGGTGGCACGGCTACCGGCTCTGGACGGCGATCGGGCTGGTCGTCGTCACCGTGCTCGCGGTGCTCGCGTGGTTCACCCCGGCGTTGTCGGTACGGACCGTGCGGATCGACGGCCTGACGGCCGTGCCCGAGGAACAGGTGCGCGAGCGGCTCGAAATCCCGGACGGGCGTTCGATGTTGCGCATCGACACCACCGAGATCGCCCGCCGCGTGGCCGCGATCCCCACGGTGCGCTCGGTCCGGGTGCAGCGGAAGTTCCCGTCGACGGTGCTGGTCACGGTCGTGGAGCGAACTCCGGTGGTGTACATCGACGCTCCCGACGGCGCCCACCTGATCGACGCCGAGAGTGTGGAATTCGCGATCGAGGCCGCACCGCCGATCGGTGTGCCGAAATTGGTCACCGAGGGACCGATGTCCGGGCCGGACGCGGCCCGCGCCGCCGTCGCCGTGCTGGTCACGCTGCCGCCCGCGTTGTCGGTGCAGGTGGGTGAGGTTGTCGCACGGTCGGTTTCGGATGTCTCGCTCAACCTGCGCGACGGAAGAAAGGTAGTGTGGGGCGGCACGGGCGACGGGGAGCGCAAAGCTGCCGTCGTAATGCCGCTGCTCACCCGGGAAGGCACCGTGTTCGACGTTTCGAGTCCGAATCTGGTCACGGTAAAGTGAGCGAAACTTCGGCGCGCCTGCGCCGGGATCGCGGTGGCTGCGAATAGCGTTCCGCAGCAGTCGGATACTTGACATAACGCCAACCCTATGGTTGAGGTTGAGGGTTTTAGATCGAAGGAAGGCGAGAGCCCATGACGCCCCCGCACAACTACCTTGCCGTGATCAAGGTCGTCGGTATCGGCGGCGGCGGCGTGAACGCCGTCAACCGGATGATCGAACAGGGACTCAAGGGAGTCGAGTTCATCGCGGTCAATACCGACGCACAGGCCCTGCTGATGAGCGACGCCGATGTGAAGCTCGATGTCGGCCGCGAACTCACCCGAGGACTAGGCGCCGGAGCCGATCCGGAAGTCGGTCGCAAAGCGGCCGAAGACCACAAGGACGAGATCGAAGAGGTGCTCAAGGGCGCCGACATGGTCTTCGTCACCGCAGGCGAAGGCGGTGGTACCGGAACCGGTGGCGCCCCTGTCGTCGCCAGCATCGCCCGCAAGCTGGGCGCGCTGACTATAGGCGTCGTGACCCGGCCGTTCTCCTTCGAGGGAAAACGGCGTGGGAACCAGGCCGAAGTGGGCATCAACCTGCTTCGCGAGTCGTGCGACACCCTCATCGTCATTCCGAACGACCGGCTGCTGCAGCTGGGCGACGCGGCGGTGAGTCTGATGGATGCCTTCCGGTCGGCAGACGAAGTGCTGCTCAACGGTGTTCAGGGTATTACCGACCTGATCACCACCCCCGGCCTGATCAACGTCGACTTCGCCGACGTGAAGAGCGTGATGTCGGGTGCCGGTTCGGCCCTCATGGGCATCGGTTCGGCGCGCGGTGAGGGCCGGTCGGTGAAAGCGGCCGAGACGGCGATCAATTCGCCGCTGCTCGAGGCATCGATGGACGGTGCGCACGGCGTGCTGCTCTCGATCGCGGGTGGTTCCGATCTCGGTCTGTTCGAGATCAACGAGGCCGCCTCGCTGGTGCAGGAGGCCGCCCACATCGAGGCCAACATCATCTTCGGTACGGTGATCGACGATTCGCTCGGCGACGAAGTGCGCGTCACCGTGATCGCCGCCGGATTCGACGGCGGCGGCCCCTCGCGGCGCGCGGTCGAGAACACCATGCAGACGGGCCGGTCCTCCTCCAACCCCATCGGCTCCGGTCGTGCGGGCGAGGTCGGGCAGAGCCGAAGCACGGAGGCCCCGGCCCGGCCCACCGAGCCCGCCACCGCGGGCATGTCGAGCGGCCGGGCGGCGGCGCCCAACTACCGCGACACCGAGCGGTACCGGGAGTCGGAGCGGCAGCGGGTCACCGAGCAGGCGCTCAACCGCGTCAACAACCCCGAACCGCGCGACGACGGCGACGATGACGACGACATCGAGGTGCCGATCTTCATGCGCCGCTAGCAGCACCGTCGACCGAGCGCCCGAACTCATCGAGTTCGGGCGCTTTTCGCGTCTTCGACCAGCACACCCACACCGGCGCAGCCGCGACTCGGTTGCGGCGGCGCGCCTGGGCTTGACCGACGTCACCCTGTCCGCGCACCGATGCGGCCCGTCACCGCACTACCCTCGAAGCCATGACTTCCGCACCCTCCACCGTGACCGTTCGCCGGGTGACGACCACCCGCTCCGGTGGTTTCTCCGTCGCCCCCTATGACTCGTTCAACCTGGGCGACCACGTCGGCGACGACCCGGAGGCTGTGCGCCGCAACAGGGTTCGACTGGCCGAGGGCATCGGACTCACCCCCGAGCGTCTCGTCTGGATGGAGCAGGTGCACGGGCGCAATGTCGAGATCGTCGACGGACCGCGCGCCGAGCCCGTCCCGGTCACCGACGCGCTGGTCACCACCGTGCCCGGGCTCGCGCTGGTCTGCCTCACCGCCGACTGCGTGCCGATTCTGCTCTCCGACGACGAGGCGGGCGTGATCGCCGCCGTGCACGCGGGCCGTATCGGCGCCAGGATCGGCATCGTGCCCCGCGTCCTCGAGGCCATGGTCTCGGTCGGCGCGCGCGTGGAGCGCATCGGTGCCTTCCTCGGCCCGGCCGCGTCGGGTCGCCAGTACGAGGTGCCCGCCGCGATGCGCGCCGACGTGGAGGCTCACCTGCCCGGCAGCGCGACGACCACCGTTCGCAAGACTCCGGGTCTCGACCTGCGGGCGGGGATCAGCAGGCAGCTCACCGAAGCCGGCGTCGGGGGAATCGCGCTCGACCCGCGCTGCACCATCGAGGACAAGACCCTGTTCAGCCACCGCCGCGGCGCGCCGACCGGGCGTCTCGCGAGCGTCATCTGGATGGACTCGCGCGCATGATCGCCACCACCCGAGGAACCGGACGAGGGGAGACCACATGACCTCGGAGACATCGGTCGGCACCGACCGCGCCACCGAACTCTCGACCCGCCTGGGAGGCCTGCTGGCTCGCCTCGATGCCGCCGTCGCCGCGGCGGGCCGCCCCGCCGGCTCGGTGCGCCTGCTTCCGGTGACCAAGTTCTTCCCCGCCACCGACGTCGACATCCTCTACCGGCTCGGCAGGCGCGAATTCGGTGAATCGCGCGAGCAGGAAGCCTCGGCCAAGGTCGCCGAACTCGGCTACGACGACGTCGAGTGGCACATGATCGGCCGTTTGCAGCGCAATAAGGCCCGCGCCGTGGCCCGATGGGCACACACCGTGCACTCGGTCGACAGCGAACGGCTGGCAAACGCGTTGGACCGGGCGGCGACCGACGCACAGGCAGCCGGTGAGCGTACCGCGCCCCTGCGTGTGCTGCTGCAGGTGAGCCTGGACGCCGACCCCGGACGCGGGGGTGTCGAACCGGCCGATCTGCCCGCCCTGGCCGACCTGGTAGCGAAGGCCCCCGGACTGCATCTGGCCGGTCTGATGGCGATTCCACCCCTTGACGCCGACATTCATGCGTCCTTTGCGAAGCTTGCGACTTTGCACACTTCGCTGCTCTCGCAACACGCCGATGCCACCGAACTTTCTGCAGGTATGTCGGGTGATTTGGAGATCGCGGTCGAACACGGTTCGACGTGTGTGCGTGTCGGTACCGCCTTGATGGGCGCCCGACCGATAACCTCGGCGTAGCAAAGAAACCTCATCAGTCACATTCGACACATACGATTGGCCGACGAGGCGCTGAGCAAGAACTTCAACACCCGGCCGCCACCGGGGCCGAAGGAAGGTCGTCCAGGATGAGCACGCTGCACAAGTTCAAGGCGTACTTCGGCATGGTTCCGCTCGATGAGTACGAAGACGACTACGTCGACGATCACGCCTCGCGCGGCCCCGAGGAGCGCGTCGCCCGTACTCGCCCGCGCAGCTACGACCGCTACGCCGAAGATCGTTACGGCCCCGAGCGTTTCGGCGACGAGGCCGACGACTTCCCCCAGCCCGCCTACAAGCCGGCTTATCAGGCGCGTCGCGACGACTACGTCGACGACGCCTACGCCGAGGACCGTTACGAGCCGCCGCGGCGCCCGACCAGGATCGAGACGGCGCCCTCCTCGGGTCGGACGTTTCGCCCGGGCGGGGTCGCGCCGGGAATGCGCGGCTCGACCCGTGGCGCGCTCGCGGTCGATCCCGACGCCGAGGAGCGCAGGTTGGAGGAGCGCTTGCGCCCCGAGCCCGCGCCCGTGCGGCGGCCCGGGATCTTCGAGGACGGAGGTCCCTTGTCCAAGATCACCACGCTGCGTCCGCGCGATTACAGCGAGGCCAGGATCATCGGTGAGCGTTTCCGCGAGGGAAACCCGGTCATCATGGACCTGGTCGACCTGAGCAACGCCGATGCCAAGCGGCTGGTCGATTTCGCGGCCGGGCTGGCGTTCGCGCTGCGTGGTTCGTTCGACAAGGTGGCCACGAAGGTGTTCCTGCTCTCACCGGCCGATGTCGACGTATCGGCCGAAGAGCGTCGCCGGATCGCCGAAAACGGCTTCTACAACCAGAAATAGCGACAATCCACGAACTGCCGTGATGGCCGCCCGCGCATTGCGCGGCGCGGCCATTTTGCACGTCGCCGATTTTGCGGCAGAGTGAAGCCGTGGCCCTGTTCGCGGTTCTGTACCTCGTGCTTTTCATCTTCTGGCTGTTGTTGATCAGCCGGGTGATCGTGGAGTTCATCCGCAGTTTCGCGCGTGACTGGCGCCCGACCGGCGTGGTGGTGATCGTGTTGGAGTTCATCTTCACCGTCACCGATCCACCGGTGAAACTGTTGAGACGCTTGATACCTCCTGTGAATCTGGGCGGTATTCGGCTCGATCTGTCGATTATGGTTCTGCTCTTCGTCGTGTTCATCCTGATGTCCATCGTGGGTAGGCTCGGGCAGCCCGTGACCTCCGTGTGACACAATGAGTCGAGAAGACCGCTTGCTAGTTCTCCAAAGACCGCGTGAAGGGATCCTTCGATGCCGCTGACTCCCGCCGATGTGCACAACGTCGCGTTCAGCAAACCGCCGATCGGTAAGCGCGGCTACAACGAGGACGAGGTCGATGCCTTCCTGGATCTCGTCGAGCAGGAGCTTTCGCGCCTGATCGAGGAGAACGCCGACCTGCGTCAGCGGGTCGCCGAACTCGACACCGAGCTAGCCGACGCCAAGAAGAATCGCGGGTCGGCCCCGGTCGCCGCCGTGAAGGCCCCGATCCAACAGGCACCGCCGCCGGCCCCAGAACCTATTCCGGCGCCGGTCCCGGCGGCGCCGCCCGCGCCGATGCCGGTGGCCGCGCCCGTCCGCGACAACTCGGGCCCCGACGCCAACATGCAGGCCGCGAAGGTCCTCACCCTGGCGCAGGAGATGGCCGACCGCCTCACCACCGACGCCAAGACCGAGGCCGAGAGCCTGCTGTCGAACGCGCGAGCAAACTCCGAGCGTCTGGTGGGCGACGCCCGTACCCGCTCCGAGGCGATGATCGCCGACGCGCGGCAGAAGTCCGACGCGATGCTCGCCGACGCGCAGAACCGCTCCGAGACCCAGATCCGCCAGGCCAAGGACAAGGCGGAGGCTCTCACCGCCGACGCCGAGCGTCAGCACGCCGAGATCATGGCGACCATCACCCAGCAGCGCACGGTGCTGGAAAGCCGGATCGAGCAGCTCAAGACCTTCGAGCGCGAATACCGCGTCCGCCTGAAGTCCTACCTGGAGTCGCAGCTCGAGGAGCTGGAGAACCGTGGCTCGGCCGTTCCGGTCGACGGCGGCGAGTTCGCGGGCGATACCAACGGTTCGGCCAACAGTTTGGCTCCGGCCTCCTCCTTCGCCAAGGGCGCCAAGTAAACTGGAACCCGGGTCGCGCGGCGCAGCGCGTCGCGTGATTCGGGAACGCCCAGTTCGTCGGGCTGCTCGGTTGCTTGGGAGTCAGCATGCTCGTCTTGACGCTCGTTCTGGCCGCGATCGGATTCGCACTGCTCGTGGCGGCACTCGCCACCGGCTCGGTGGCGTGGGCGTGGGGCTGCATCCTGATCTGCGTCATCGGCGCGGGCACCCTGCTGGTGAGCGCGCTCGCCGGTGGGCGACCCGAGAACGACCCGGTCCCGCCGGGACGACATGCCCGCAAGGATTGACCGCGCGGAAATGGGCTGGACGAGCCCGGGTAGAATCGACACACACACGGCGTTGATCCGGCCATCACCGGGGAGCCTTCGGAAGAACGGCGCACTCCGCGCTCAGTAGAACCGAACGGGTGAGCCCGTCACAGCTCGCAACGAGAGGCTCGCGTGCTTTCCGGCGCGGGCAAACGGGGTGGTACCGCGGTTTCGGCGCACCTGCGTCGGCATCGTCCCCGTGCCACGGATCCGCGCCGGCGGCGCGGCGGCACGAGGAGCATTCCGCAATGGCGGACGAGACAACCACCGGTGGCGCATACCCCCGGGTCGATTTCGGTGCCGGTTCCGGCGCGACGTTCCCGGAACTCGAAACCACGGTGCTCGACTACTGGGCCCGCGACGACACCTTCCGCGCCAGCATCGACAACCGCGACGGGAATTCCGAATTCGTCTTCTACGACGGGCCCCCCTTCGCCAACGGCCTGCCGCACTACGGCCACCTGCTCACCGGCTACGTCAAGGACCTGATCCCGCGCTTCCAGACCATGCGCGGCAAGAAGGTCGACCGGCGCTTCGGCTGGGACACCCACGGCCTGCCCGCCGAGATCGAGGCCGAGAAGCAGCTCGGCATCACCGACAAGTCGCAGATCGACGCGATGGGGCTGGCCGAGTTCAACGCCGCCTGCAAGTCCTCGGTGCTGCGCTACACCGGCGAGTGGCGTGACTACGTCACCCGCCAGGCGCGCTGGGTCGACTTCGACAACGACTACAAAACCCTCGATCTCGACTTCATGGAGTCGGTGATGTGGGCGTTCAAGTCCCTCTACGACAAGGGGCTGATCTACCAGGGCTTCCGGGTGCTGCCCTACAGCTGGTACGAGCAGACGCCGCTGTCGAACCAGGAGACCCGCCTCGACGACGCGTACAAGATGCGCCAGGACCCGGCGGTCACCGTCGACATGGTGCTGTCGGTCCCCGCCGAACACCCCCTCGCCGCACTCGACGGCGCCAACGCGCTGATCTGGACCACCACGCCGTGGACCCTGCCGTCCAACCTGGCGATCGCCGTGCACCCCGACGTGCGCTACGTGCACCTGCAGGCCGCCGGCGGCAAGCGCTATCTGCTTGCCGCCGAACGGGTTTCGCACTACGCCCGCGAATTCGGCGAGGAGCCGACGGTGCTCGGCGAGTACGACGGCGCCGCGCTGGCGGGGTTGTCCTACCAGCCGCCGTTCGACTTCTTCCTCGGTCACCCGAACGCGCACAGGGTACTCACCGCCGACTACGTCACCACCGACTCCGGCACCGGAATCGTCCACCTCGCACCGGCTTTCGGTGAGGAGGACATGGACGTGGCCTCGGCCAACGGCATCGAGATCGTGCAGCCGCTCGACCCGGCGGGCAAGTTCACCTCGATGGTGCCGCCGTACGAGGGCCTGATGGTCTTCGACGCCAACCCGGTCATCATCAAAGACCTCAAGGCCGCCGGAAAACTGCTTCGGCACGAGACGATCGAGCACTCCTACCCGCACAGCTGGCGTTCGGGGCAGCCGCTGATCTACATGGCGGTCCCGTCCTGGTTCGTCGCGGTCACCAAGTTCCGCGACCGGATGGTCGAGCTGAACAAGCACATCACCTGGGTGCCCGAACACATCCGCGACGGACAGTTCGGCAAGTGGCTCGAGGGCGCGCGGGACTGGAACATCAGCCGTAATCGCTACTGGGGCAGCCCGATCCCGGTGTGGGTGTCCGACGACCCGGCCCACCCGCGCGTGGACGTCTACGGTTCGCTCGACCAACTCGAGCGCGACTTCGGCGTGCGCCTGGAAGACCTGCACCGGCCCGGCATCGACGATCTCACCCGGCCCAACCCCGACGACCCGACCGGGAAGTCGACCATGCGCCGGGTCCCCGAGGTGCTCGACTGCTGGTTCGAGTCGGGTTCGATGCCGTTCGCCCAGGTGCACTACCCGTTCGAGAACAAGGAGTGGTTCGACAGCCACTTCCCCGGCGACTTCATCGTCGAGTACAACGGGCAGACCCGCGGCTGGTTCTACACCCTGCACGTGCTCTCGACCGCGCTGTTCGACTCGCCGTCGTTCAAAACCGTTGCCGCGCACGGCATCGTGCTCGGTGACGACGGCCTGAAGATGTCGAAGTCCAAGGGCAACTACCCCGACGTCAACGAGGTCTTCGATCGCGACGGTTCCGACGCGATGCGCTGGTTCCTGATGAGCTCGCCGATCCTGCGCGGCGGCAACCTCATCGTCACCGAGCGCGGCATCCGCGAAGGCGTCAGCCACGCGCTGCGCCCGCTGTGGAACGCGTGGACCTTCCTGCAGCTCTACGCCTCGAAGCCCGGTGTGTGGCGCACGGACTCGCCGAACGTGCTCGACCGCTACATCCTGGCCAAGCTCGCGGTGACCCGCGACGTGATGACCGAGGCGCTCGAGACCTACGACATCGCCGGTGCCTGCGATGAGCTGCGCTCGTTCGCCGACGCGCTCACCAATTGGTATGTGCGCCGGTCGCGTTCGCGCTTCTGGTCCGAGGACCGCGACGCGGTGGACACGCTGCACACCGTGCTCGAGGTGGCCACCCGCCTGGCCGCGCCGCTGCTGCCGCTGATCAGCGAGGTGATCTGGCGTGGGCTCACCGGCGAACGTTCGGTGCACCTGGCCGACTGGCCCGCCGAGTCCGAACTGCCGCACGATCCGGAGCTGGTCGCGGCCATGGACGAGGTGCGCACCGTGTGTTCCACGGTGCTGAGCCTGCGCAAGGCCAAGAACCTGCGGGTGCGGTTGCCGCTGGCCGAGGTGACCATCGCGGCGGCCGACGCCGAACGGCTCGCCCCGTTCACCGCGTTGATCGCCGACGAGGTCAACGTCAAGAAGGTCGACCTGACCACCGATGTCGCCGCGCACGGCCGTTTCGAGCTGGCGGTCAACGCCCGCGCGGCCGGTCCGCGCCTGGGCAAGCAGGTGCAGACGGTGATCAAGGCCGTGAAGGCGGGGGAGTGGTCGGAATCGGCCGACGGTGTCGTCACCGCCGCCGGGATCACGCTGCTGCCCGAGGAATACACCCAGCGCCTGGTCGCCGCCGAACCCGAATCCACGGCCGCCCTGCCCGGCAATGCCGGTCTGGTGGTGCTGAATTCGGTGGTCACCGAGGAGCTGGAAGCCGAGGGCTGGGCCCGCGACCTCATCCGTGACCTGCAGGAAACCCGCAAGTCGCAGGGCCTCGACGTCTCGGATCGCATCTCCGTCGTCCTCGAGGTCCCCGCCGAGCGGGCCGGGTGGGCCGAAACCCACCGTGACCTGATCGCCGGTGAAATCCTCGCCACCACACTGACTTTCGGTGCGGTGGACGCGGACGCCGCCACGATCACCGGCGGTGTGAAGGTCTCGGTCAGTAAGGCCTAGGTAGTCGACCTACCCCGGGTCACGCGACTGACCCGGGGTAGGTGCTGCATTGCGCGGGAAATCTTCGGCACGAACCGATTTCGCGCGGCCACAGGGTTATCGCGGTCGAGCTTTTCCGACATACCGAGCCAGATCGCCGAAGAGTTGCTGAAATGAGTGACTTCAGGCATCGCGTGGGGCACAATCAGATCTGTTGCTGCTCATGCGCATGGAACACGCTGAGATATCAGTGACGGTTCGTGATGAGTGTCCTGTGGAAGCGGTGTCGCGACGGTAGGGGTCCAAGCTCCGTCGCGACACCGGATCAGCGGGCAGCCACCCGCGCCATCGGGGATGCTGCCCGGTAACCGACCAGTCGGCGACCCGTCGCCGGGGCGAGGGGAGTCCACCATGCGACGAAAAGTCCTGCGACGTCTGCTCTTCGGATTCGTGGCAACGATCGCGACGAATATTGTCCTCTCGGACAAACGATCCTGACCGGTGGTGGGCGCCGCGCGTGCGCGGCGCCGTGTCACCGCTCGTCCACCAGCTGACGCAACAGCGGCCCGTACTCCGGATGGGCCAGCGCCGAAGCGAATTGGGCGACCAGGTAGTCGCCCGGGTTACCGGTGTCGTACCAGCGGCCCTGGATCACCTGCCCGTACACCGCGTGTTCGGCGGCGTACTTGTTGATCGCGTCGGTCAGGTACACCTCGCCGGTGCGGTGGGTGTACCAGTTGTCGGTCTGCAGCTGCAGTTCGTCGATGATGCCCGGCGTCACCACGTACCCGCCGATGGCCGCGTACGCCGACGGCGCGTCCTCCGGTTTCGGCTTCTCCATCAGCCCGGAGATGCGCAGCAATCCGTCGTCGAGGTCCTCGCGGACCACCGGCACGCCGTAGCGCTGCGACTCGCCCGGTTCCATCGGCATCAGGGCGAGCACCGGGCAGCCGGTGGACTCGTAGGCCTTGATGAGCTGCTGGGCGCGCGGTACCTCGGCGACGAACACGTCGTCGGGCCAGAGCACCAGCATCGGTTCGTCGCCCAGGTGGCGGGCGGCGTTGAGCACCGGGGTGCCGTTGCCGTACGGGCCGTGCTGGTCGAGGTAGGTGATGTGGCCCTCGCGCGATAGCTCACCCACCTCCTCCACGGCGTCGGCGTAGGCGGACTTGCCGTCGGCACGCAATTGGGCGACCAGCGCCGGGTTCGGCCGGAAATGGTCCTGGATCAGCGACTTGCCACTGGTCACCACGATGGTGATGTCGGTGATACCGGAGGCGACCAGCTCGCGCACCGTGTGCTCGATGACGGGTTTGTCGCCGACCGGCAGCATCTCCTTCGGCGTCGCCTTGGTCAGGGGCAGCAGCCGGGAGCCGATTCCCGCGGCCGGGATAACAGCCTTACGGATCTTCATCACCCGATCATCACACATTTCGAGGTGTCTGTGCGGTGCCTCGGTGGCGGCCGGGTGTCGAGGATCTGTCGGTGGGGCCGCGTACATTGCGCTCGTGAGTACCCATGTCCCGGTCGAGGCCAGGCCCGATGCCGCGGTCACCGCACGTCGGTGGGTGCTGCACATCGATATGGACGCCTTCTTCGCCTCGGCCGAACAGCTCACCCGGCCGACCCTGCGCGGCAGGCCGGTGCTCGTGGGTGGGGTCGGTCAGCGCGGGGTCGTGGCAGGTGCCAGCTATGAGGCGCGGGTGTTCGGTGCGCGTTCGGCCATGCCCATGCATCAGGCGCGGCGGCTGGTCGGTGTCTCGGCGGTGGTCGTGCCGCCACGCGGTGCCGTGTATTCGGTGCTGAGCGGACGGGTGTTCGACGCGCTGCGCAGCCGGGTGCCGGTGCTCGAGACGTTGTCGTTCGACGAGGCGTTCGCCGAACCGGCCGAGCTCGCCGGGGCGAGCGTCGCCGCCGTCGAGGAGTACTGCGCGATGCTGCGCGCGCTGGTCCGCGCGCGGACGGGTCTCACCGCCTCCATCGGCGCGGGCACCGGGAAACAGCTGGCCAAGATCGGCTCCGGACTGGCGAAACCCGATGGGATGCGGGTGATCTCGCCGGCTGAACAGGGCGCGCTACTGGCCGGGTTGCCGGTGCGCAAACTGTGGGGCATCGGTCCGGTCGCCGAATCGCGATTGCGCAGCCTCGGTATCGAGACCGTCGGCGCGTTCGCCGCGCTGCCGGAATCCGAGGCAGCCTCGATCCTCGGCGGCAGTGTCGGGGCCGCGCTGCACCGGCTGGCGCGCGGAATCGACGACCGGCCGGTCGCCGAGCGCGCCGAAGCCAAGCAGATCAGCGCCGAGAACACCTACGAGCGCGACATCGTCACCCTCGCCGACCTGCGCACCGCGATCACGGCCATGGCCGCCTCGGCGCACCGCAGACTCGGACGCGACGGTCGCGCCGCCCGCACCGTCGTCCTCAAACTCAAGAAGTCCGACATGAGCGTCGTGACCCGCTCGTTCACACTGCCCTACGCCACCACCGAACTGAGCACGCTGGCCGCGGCCGCGCAACGTTCGGCCGTCGACCCCGCCGAACTCGGGCCGATCCGGCTGGTGGGGGTCGGTTACGGCGGTCTCACCATGGTTCGCCAGGAATCGCTGTTCCCCGAACTCGACCAGGCGCTACCCGCCGATATCGACACCGATTCCGTCGAGGCGCCCGAGCCGGTGGCCGAACAAGCGGAAACGCCGGTGGGGCAATGGTCTCCGGGTATGGACGTGCGGCATCCGGAGTTCGGGCACGGGTGGGTGCAGGGGGCGGGCTACGGCGTAGTGACAGTGCGTTTCGAGACCAGTTCGACAGGTCCCGGCCCGGCGCGAACATTTCCTGCCGACGAATCGGGACTTTCGCCCGCCGACCCGCTCGCCAGCCTCGACTGAGCGGGCCACGCCCGGCACCGCACCCCGAACCGAAGGACGAGCGGGACGGCTCCACGCCGGGGCGGCTGGGGCGCGGGCGGGCGCGCGGTTAGGATCAGGCCCCGTGGTTGAGACGATCGTGCGGCAGGGGCATCCGCCCAGGGGTGCTTCGGAGCCGGTGCGACCGGGTTCGCCCGGCTGGGCGCGGGTCGTGGCGATCGTCGCCGGGCTGATCGCGGTGCTCAGCGCCGCGGCCATCCCCTTCCTTCCGGTCCGCGTCGACGCCGCGAGCGTGTCCTGGCCGCAGCAGGGCTCCCCCGCGTCGGTCGAGGCACCGCTGGTGGCCTACGCACCGGCCGCGCTGACGGCGACGGTGCCGTGTGCGGCATTGAGTTCGGTCGCGGCGACCGGCGGGGTGGTCGTGTCCACCGTGCCGAGGCAATCGGCGGACATGGAGAAATACGGCTTCGTCGTCAAGGTCGTCGCCGATACCCCCGAGCGTCCCGGCCGGGTCGACGTGGTGTCGCGCTCGATGCTGGTGTGGACCGCGCCGCTGGCCGAGGTGCTCGACCGGTCGTGCGCGCTCACCGTCACCTTGTCGCCGACCGGATCGACGGTCACCACAACAGGACTCGGGGAGGGCGCCACCCTCGCCGGTGATCTCCGTCCGCAGGTGGTCGGAGTGTTCAGCGAGCTCACCGGCGCCGCACCCGCCGACCTCGCGGTGCGCGTCGACGTCGATTCGCGCTATATCACCTCACCCACCTGGCCCAAGCTCGCGGTGATCGCGCTGTGCGTGCTCGCGACGCTCGTCGCGCTGTTCGCGCTGCACCGGCTCGACGCCGCCGACGGCCGGTCGGCGCGCCGGTTCCTGCCGCAGCGCTGGTGGCGGTTGCGCCCGGTCGACTGGCTGGTGTTCGCGGTGCTCGGGGTCTGGCATTTCATCGGCGCCAACACCTCCGACGACGGCTACATCCTCGGGATGGCAAGGGGCGCACGCAGTTCGGGCAACATGTCGAACTACTACCGCTGGTTCAGCGTCGACGAGGGGCCGTTCTACACTCCCTACACCGACATCATCGGCTGGCTCACTCACATCTCCACCGTCAGCCCGCTCGTGCGCCTGCCCGCGCTGCTCGCCGGTGTGCTCACCTGGTGGTTGATCAGCCGGGAGGTGCTGCCGCGCCTGGGTGTCGCGTTGCGGCACAGCAAGCTGGTCACCTGGACCGCGGCGCTGGTGTTCCTCGCGTTCTGGCTGCCCTACAACAACGGCTTGCGCGCGGAATTCGTTGTCGCCCTCGGTGTTCTGGTCACCTGGGTGTCGGTGGAGCGGGCCATCGCCACGCGACGGTTGCTGCCCTACGCGGTGGCGGTGATCGTGGCCGCGTTCACCCTCACCGGTGCGCCGTCGGGGCTGATCTGCCTCGGCGCGCTGGTGGCCGGTGCGCGCACCATGACGGCGGTGATCGTGCGCCGGGCCAAGACGGTGGGCTTCCTGTCGCAGCTGCTGCCGATCCTCGCGGCGGGCGTCGTCGTGCTCACCGTCGTCTTCGCCGACCGCACCCTGGCCGGTGTGCGCGAGATGTTCGCGGTGCACGAGAAGATCGGGCCGGGGGAATCCTGGTTCTTCGAGTTCCTGCGCTACCAGTTCCTGTTGCAGATCAACGCCGACGGCTGGCTCACCCGCCGCTTCGGGGTGTTCGTCATGCTGCTCGGCCTCGTCGTGTGTGCGGCGACCATGCTGCGGCGTGGCGGTCACATCCCCGGCACCGCCGTCGGACCCACCCGGCGTCTGCTCGGCATCACCCTCGCCGCCATGGTGCTGATGATGTTCTCGCCGACCAAGTGGACACACCAGTTCGGCGTCTTCGCCGGTCTGGCCACCTGCGTCGCCGCTGTCACCGCAGTCGCCGTGAGCCCGGCGGTGCTGCGGCCCTTGCGTAACCGGGCGCTGTTCGCCGCCGCGGTGTTCTTCGCGCTCGCGGTGACCTTCGTCGGCGCCAACGGCTACTGGTACGTGTCGGCGTGGGGTGTGCCGTGGTGGGACAAGCCGCCGTCGGTCGCCGGGTTCGGTATCTCCACGGTGTTCGCCGGACTCACCGGGCTCGCGCTGCTGATCGCCGCCTGGTTCCACATCCACCCGAATCCGTCGGCCAAACCGACGCGGCTCAGCGGTGTGCCGGTGCTCGCGGTGGCTGCCGCGATGATGGTGCTGTTCGAGGTGGCGTCCTTCGCCAAGGCCGCCGTCGCCCAGTACCCGGCGTACTCGGTGGCGAGTTCGAATCTGAACGCGGCATTCGGCGGCGGCTGCGGGTTGGCCGACGAGGTGCTCGTCGAAACCGACGCCAACGCCTCGATGCTCGCCCCGCTCACCGGTGACATGACCACGACCATGACGGGCGAATCGACCGGTTTCCGCCCCGACGGCGTGGCCCCCGTGCTCACCTCCGACGAGGTGGAATCCACGACCGGCCAAGCGAATTCGGTCTCCGACGACCCCGACGAGCTGCGCGACGCGACCACGTCGGCGGGTTCGGAATCGCGCCAGGGCTCGCTGCAGCTCCCGTTCGGCCTCGACCCGGCCACCACCCCGGTACTCGGCAGCTACCGGGCGGGCACGCAGGAACCTGCCGCCCTGACCACCGGCTGGTTCCGCTTGCCCGAGGGCCCGCGCGGCCCGCTGCTCGCGGTGTCGGTGGCCGGCAGGATCCGTTCGGTCGACGCCGACGGCATCGTGCATCCCGGCCAGGACCTGATGGTCGAATACGGCACCGCCGCGCCCGACGGCACGGTGCGGGTCACCGGTCAGGTGATGCCGATCGACATCGGCCCCGCACCGGTCTGGCGCAACCTGCGCGTGCCGCTCGACCAGCTCCCCGCCGACGCCACGGCGGTCCGTCTGGTCGCTGCCGACAAGGATCTCGGGCCCGACCAGTGGCTCGCCGTGACCCCGCCGCGCATGCCCCAGACCACCACCCTGAGCGCACTGGTCGGTCGCACCACCCCCGTACTGCTGGATTGGACTGTGGGCCTGCATTTCCCGTGCCAGCACCACATGCCCAGCTACAACGGTATCTCCGAAATCCCCGGGTACCGCATCCTCCCCGACCGCAACAGCGCGACCATCACCAACCTCTGGCAGGGCCACGACGGCGGCGGCCCACTCGGCTGGACCCAACTCCTCTTCACCGCCCGCACCCTCCCCACGTACCTGAACAACGACTGGGACAAGGACTGGGGCTCCCTCGAGCAATACCTCCCCCGAGACACCACAGCCACGCCCGCCGAGGTCTCGGTGAACCCCCGCACCGAGTGGGGCACCTGGACTCCCGGCCCCGTCATCACCGCCTGGTAACCCTGGACACTTGATCGCCACGCTCAGGTGGATGGATTGCACCCGATGTGCGCGGTTGCCGCCGACGCCCAGGGCATCTGTGCGAACCTGCGTGACTGGGCGGGGTTGCGTCTGCGCGGGTGTCAGGTGGTGGTGATGCGGTGGGCGAGGGTGGGGAGGTCGGTGCCGGTGAGGCCGGGGTAGCCGTGGAGGATGTCGCGCCAGCGGGTGGGGACGGCGGAGGCGCCCCAGCGGGCGCCGAGGAGGCCGCCTGCGATGGCGGCGGTGGTGTCGGTGTCGTTGCCCGCGCGGACGCACGCTTCCAGGGCGAGGGGAAGGTGGGTGGGTGCGGATCTGTCGGTGGTGGTGATGGCCCACCAGGCGGTCTGCAGGGCGTGGACGACCCAGCCGTTGTTGGGGAAGTCGGCGGGGGTGCCGTGTTCGGCCTCGTCGAGGCGGGCGGTCCAGTATTCGGAATAGGCTGAGCCGCGGACGTATTCGCGCACGCCGTCGAAATTCGCGTGCAGGACGGCGTGCCGGATGGCGTACGTCCAGATCTTGCAGGCTTCGACCGCCTGTTCGTCGTAGTGGGTGAGCATGCCGACCCGCCCGGCCGCCGCCACGCATTCGGCCGCGTCGTCGAGGTAGGCGAGCGCCACCGGCGCCGTGCGCATGAGCGACCCGTTCCCACCGGTCCGTCCGGTCAGCGACATCGCCGCCGCCTGCATGTCCAGCGCCGAGCTCGGCCTGATCGACAGCACCGCCCTGGTCTGATTGCCGATATCCGGCGGATCGGTGTCGTACCAGCGAACGAACCCCTCGGCCACCGCGTCCAGGTCGATCCCGGGCCCCCGCGCCGCGGCCTGGGCGACCACCAAGGCCATCGAGGTGTCGTCGGTCCACTCACCGGGCGCCCAGTGGAACGGCCCACCGCCGATCATGTCGATCACCACATCGGCCCCGGGCTCGGTGAACTCGTACCCCGCCCCCAGCGCATCCCCGGCAGCCGTCCCCACCAGCACCCCGGCCACCCGATCCGCAAACCCCGAATCCCGCACAGCATCCACCTCTTTCGCCGACGAACCGACTACTGACCCTACCGTCCACCCGCAGGCTCGGTCGGTCTGCCGCAATCCGACGTCCAGCGGGTCGGTGGGCGGGGAAGACCCGGCGCGGGCCGCCGCACGCTTACCGGCCCGCAGGTTTGTAAACAACGATGTTTCACATTCTCCTGCTGGTCCATCGAGTTGCAGCTACTGTTCCACACGCAGTTCGGTGAACGCGCCAGGAGTGAGAGATGAGCACCTTCCAGGCACGAACCGCGGGTGCCGAACTGGCGTTGCGACAGCCCCGACGCCCACGAATTCATCGAAAGGTTTCAGATGAAAGACAAGTCCAGGCCACTGCGAGCAGCGCGAATGGCCACGGCGTTCGCGGCAACGGTGATGTCCGCGATGACGATCACCGCGAGCGTCACGGCCTTTGCCGCGCCCGGCGGTCTCGATACCGGTTCAGGGTCCTCGGGTAGCGCGAATTCCGGTGCGAGCGGACCTGTCATCGATCTACTGGTGTACTACACGCCTGAAGTCCTGGCCGCACGCGGCAGCGAGCAGGCCGTGCTGGCCGCGATCGACAGCAGCGTGCGGGGCATGAACGATGCCTTGGCCCGCAGCGAGATCGCCGGTCAGGTCCGCGTCACGACAGCGCTGAAAGCTGGTGCCGGTGAATCGGTGACCGGCCGGGGCGGCAAGGCGCTGGACTGGCTGCGGGGCAACTCCGGCGTCCAGCAAGCCCGTGACCAATACAAGGCGGATCTGGTCTCGCTGGTGATCACCGGCGGCGAGGGCGTGGCAAGCCTGCCCAACTTACCGCTGAGCCAGGCCTCGGCGGGTGCCACGTGGAGTGTGGTCGGAAACGATTGGCTCGAACCGGATCTCGCGCACGGCGAGGCCGGAGTGTTCGCCCACGAACTCGGCCACAACCTGGGAGCCATGCACGACTGGGGCACCAGTCCCGGCAGCGGCGGCGAGTACCCCGAACGCCACGGCCACGTCACCGCGGCCAGTCACGTCGATATCATGGCCTACAACACCTCGCCCCTGTGCAAGACCACTTGCCAACGCAAGCCCTACTACTCCAATCCCGATGTCACTGTCGAGGGTGAGGCATTCGGCCGGCGCGGTGGTGAACATCCTTCCGACCTCGCTTCTGTCTTCGCGCTGACGATTCCGGTCGTCGCTGCTTACCGCTGACACCGCCATAGGTGTTCGGAGAACCGGCCGCTCCGAAAACCCATGGCGCGTCGCCCGGCCCACTACCAGTGACATGTCCCGGCGCTCGAACTCGCGGGTACTTCGAGTGCACGGCGTGACAGTCGCCACCTCGATTCACTAGGCGCCGGGATCGGAGTGACTGGTTGTCTGCACTGAGCGGCGCGCGGATGGTTCGGCGGCGCGGGCGAAGACGGGGCGACGGTTGCGGTGGGCTCGGCGGAGGGCGTCGGTGGTGAAGACGGCCAGCGCGGTCCAGATGAGGGCGAAACCGATCCAGCGGGAGGGTGGCATCGGTTCGTGCATCACCGCGACGCCCCAGGCCATCTGGAGGGCGGGGGTGAGGTACTGGAGGATGCCCATGGTCGACAGGGGAACGCGCTGGGCGGCGACGGCGAACAGCAGCAGCGGGATCAGGGTCACCGGCCCGGTGGCCATCATCAGCCCGAAATGCGCGGGGCTGGAGGTGAACTCACTGCGCCCGGTGGCCAGCAAGACGATCACGAACGCCAGCGCGAACGGGGCGGCGACCATCCCCTCGGCGGCGATCCCGCGCAGCGCGTCGAGCCGGATCACCTTCTTCACCAGCCCGTAGGTGGCGAACGAACACGCGAGCACCAGGGCGATCACCGGCGGTCTGCCGTAGTCGACGGTGAGCACGACCACCGCCAGCGCACCGAGCGAGAGCGCGGCCCACTGGGCACGGGAGAGCCGTTCCCGGAAGAACACCACCCCGAACGCCACGGTCACCAGCGGGTTGATGAAGTACCCGAGCGCGCACTCCACCACGTTCCCGGAGATCACCCCGAACACGTAGACGCCCCAGTTGATCGAGATCGCCGCCGACGCGACCGCCGCCAGCCGCCAGGTCCGCGCGTCGATTGCCCGCATCTCCCGCAGCCGCCCGCTGAGCAGCAACACCAGCACCACGACGACCAAGGTCCAGATGATCCGCTGCGCCACCACCTCCACGGCCGACGCGAACGCCAGCAGCCCGAAGAACGCCGGAAACAGACCCCAGATCAGATAAGCCCCCGTCCCGAAGACGACACCGGGCGGGGACGTTCTTGGCTGCATTCATCCCATGTTACGACTGACGTAGCCTGTCGGGCATGTCCATATCCGTGCGGGAGCCCGCCACCGGGCTCAGCGCAACAGAGGTCGAACAGCGGCGCCGTGACGGTCAGACCAACGACGTGCCCGCGCGGGCGAGCCGGTCGGTCGGCGAGATCGTCCGCGCGAACGTGTTCACCCGCATCAACGCCATCCTCGGTGTGCTCTTCCTGCTCGTGCTGTCGACCGGTTCGGTCATCGACGGCATGTTCGGGCTGCTCATCGTGGCCAACAGCGCGATCGGCATCATCCAGGAGGTGCGCGCCAAACGCACCCTCGACCAGCTGGCCATCGTCGGCCAGGCCATGCCGACCGTGCGGCGCGACGGCGTCGCGAAGGAGATCGCCCCGGGTGAGGTGGTGCTCGACGATCTGATCGAGCTCGGCCCCGGCGACCAGATCGTGGTCGACGGCGAGGTGACCGAGGCCGCCGCCCTCGAGGTGGACGAGTCGCTGCTCACCGGTGAGGCCGATCCGATCGACAAGGGTGTCGGCGCCCCCGTGATGTCGGGCAGCTTCGTGGTGTCGGGCTCGGGCGCCTACCGCGCGACGAAGGTCGGCAAGGACGCCTACGCCGCCAAGCTGGCCGAAGAAGCGAGCAAGTTCACCCTGGTGCACTCGGAACTGCGCTCGGGTATCGACAAGATCCTGAAATTCATCACCTACCTGCTGATTCCGGCCGGTCTGCTCAGCATCTACAACCAGCTCGTCTCCAGCGGCGAGTCGTGGCGCCCGGCGGTGACCGGCATGGTCGCGGCCCTGGTGCCGATGGTCCCCGAGGGCCTGGTGCTGATGACCTCCATCGCCTTCGCGGTCGGTGTGGTCCGTCTCGGTAAACGCAACTGCCTGGTGCAGGAGCTGCCCGCCATCGAGGGCCTGGCCCGCGTCGACGTGGTGTGCGCGGACAAGACCGGAACCCTCACCGAGAACGGGATGCGCCTGGCCCGCGTCGAACCGCTCGGCTCCTTCGACGAGGCGAGCGTGCGTCGGGTACTCGCCGCCCTGGCGGCCGACGATCCACGCCCCAATGCCAGTGTGCAGGCCATCGGCGAGGCGCTGCCCGACCGCCCGGACTGGACCGGGACGGCCGTCGCCCCGTTCTCCTCGGCCAAGAAGTGGAGTGGCATTTCCTATGGTGCCCACGGTGATTGGCTCCTCGGCGCACCCGACGTGCTGCTCGATCCCACCTCCGGGACCGCCGCGCACGCCGAGCAGGTGGGTGCCCAAGGTCTGCGGGTGCTGTTGCTCGCGCGCGGTGACCGCCCGGTCGATGCCCCCGACGCGCCGGGCCGGGTGGAGCCCGCCGCCCTCGTCGTGCTCGAACAGAAGGTGCGCCCCGACGCCAAGGACACCCTCGAATACTTCGCGAGCCAGCATGTCTCGATCAAGGTGATCTCCGGCGACAACGCCGTCTCGGTCGGCGCGGTCGCCGCCTCGCTCGACCTGCCCGGTGGATCCGATCCCGTCGACGCGCGCACCCTGCCCGAGGACCGCGACGAACTCGCCGACGTACTCGACGGGAAATCCACCTTCGGCCGCGTGCGCCCCGACCAGAAACGGGCCATGGTCGGCGCCCTGCAGTCGCGCGGCCACACCGTCGCCATGACCGGTGACGGCGTCAACGACGTGCTCGCCCTCAAGGACGCCGACATCGGTGTCGCCATGGGCGCGGGCAGCCCGGCCACCCGCGCGGTGGCCCAGATCGTCTTGCTGGACAACAAATTCGCGACCCTGCCGTACGTGGTGGGGGAGGGGCGACGTGTCATCGGCAATATCGAGCGGGTGTCGAATCTGTTCCTCACCAAGACCGTGTACTCGGTGCTGCTGGCGTTCCTGGTCGGCCTGGCGGGTGTGGGTTCGCAGATCTTCGGCTACGACCCCATCGGGTATCCGTTCCTGCCGCGCCACGTGACCATCGCGGCCTGGTTCACCATCGGCATTCCGGCGTTCGTGCTGTCGCTCGCGCCCAACAACGAGCGGGCCCGCACCGGGTTCGTCGGCCGGGTGATGCGGCTGGCGGTGCCCTCGGGTGTGGTGATCGGCGTCGCGACGTTCGTGGCCTACCTGATCGCGTACGCGGGCCCCGAGGCCTCGGAGACGCAGCGGGTGCAGGCCGGGACCACCGCGCTGATCACGCTCATCATGATCGCGGTGTGGGTGCTCGCGCTGGTCGCGCGCCCGTACGTGTGGTGGAAGGTGGTGCTGATCGCGGTGTCGGTGCTGGCCTATGTCGCGCTGTTCACGATTCCGTTCACCCGCGAGTTCTTCAAGCTCGACCCGTCGAATCCGCGGCTCACCCTGGCCGCGGTGGTGTGTGGTGTGATCGGCATCGTGCTGGTGGAACTGGCCTGGTGGGTGCAGGCGCGACTGACCGGCAACGCGGGCAAACTCGTCCCGCCGGTCGGGGCACAGGGGGCGTAACCGGGGCCGGGCCCGCCTCGAGAACCCTTGTGCCGGGCGAAGTTTCGGTGTTGGAGTACCTTTGCCGGTTATGGAGGTATTGCTGCACCAGATCGACGCTTTCGCCGACGCGCCGTTCTCGGGCAACCCGGCCGCGGTCATGCCGTTGCCCACCTGGCTGCCGGACACATTGCTGCAACAGCTCGCCGAGGAGAACAACCTCGCCGAGACGGCGTTCTATACCTCCCAATTACCCCCGGAGGCAGGCGGCCCACCCGGTGACTGGCCCGCGTTCCACCTGCGCTGGTTCACTCCGGCCGTCGAGGTGGACATGTGCGGGCACGCCACCCTCGCCTCGGCGGCTCAGATCATCTCCGACATCCACCCCGAACACGACCGCGTCAGCTTCTACACTCGTTCCGGCTGGTTGCACGTCGACCGCACCGACGACGACGAATACGTCCTGAACCTGCCCGCCCTCGCCTCGGTCCAGGTCGATCCCGACCCTGCTCTGGTCGCGGCGCTCGGCGTCACCCCGGTGCGTGCCTACACCGGTCAGGACGAGATCATCGTGGTCGCCGGCGAAGACGAAGTTCGTTCGGCCACACCCGATTTCGGCGCCTTTCCGCAGCTGCCACGCGGTGCGGTCCTCACCGCTCCCGGTCGTTCGAGCGACTTCGTCTCCCGCTTCTTCGGGCCCGGCGTCGGCGTTCCGGAAGACCCGGTCACCGGCTCGGCCCACGCACAGCTGGTTCCCCTCTGGGCCCGCGAACTCGGGCACTCCACCCTCACCGCCCGCCAGCTGTCCCGCCGTGGCGGCACCTTGCGCGGCGAACTGGCCGACAACCGGGTCCTGCTCCTGGGCCGATGCAGACGCTATCTCGACGGAGTCGTCACGCTGCCGGACTGAGGCCGCGACGGAGCCGGGCACTGATCGAGCCAGGCGCTGAGCGGACACAACGCGTGCGTCCCTACTCGGTGGGAACGGGACCGTCGTCGGGGGTGGGGGTGATCGTCCCGGTGTTCTCCGGCAGCAGCGGGCTCACCGCGAAGCGCCCGGCGACGGCGTCGGCCGGAAGCGCTTGCACCGCACGCACTCCCGGTGCGGCGGCGAGATCGCGGAGTTGGGGTAGCGTCCCACGGACGACGATCCCGGCCGTGCAGGCGTAGCCGCCGCGCAGCCGGGAAGCGCTCACCCGCACCACTTCGGCGCTTCGGCCGTCCCGCACCTGCTGCGATTCGAGCAGCCCAGCCGCCGCTTCGCCCGAACGCACGGCGGGTTCGTCGCCCGCGGGCGTAGCGACGGTGACGACCGGGGTCTGCACCCGATCGATCGGCACGTGCTGGATGACCCCGGAGATCCGCAACCCGTCGGCAATGCCCGGAAGCTGTTGTGGCGTCTGGTATTCCGTGAACGACACCAGCGCCCAGCGCGGATCGGCATCGGTGCCGTCGAGGGAGGCTCGAGCGTCGGCGAGGTAGTCGTCGACCTGCTCGCCCTGGGCGGGCCCGAGCCGATCGGTCGCCACGTGACCCGCCGCGTGCGGACGGGTGAACGCCACGATCAGCAGCACTAAGGCCAGCACCGCCGCCGCACCGAGCACCACCTTCGACCGACCCGACAGACCGGTCGAATCGTCCACGCCCGCTACTTCTTCGGGCGGGACAGTCGGCGCGACGAGATCCCCGCGGTCGTCCGGCGCCGTCGTCGACGCCGGATCGGACGACCGCGGGTCGTCAGGCATTGCGTAATACGTCCAGGGCGCCCGCCAGGTCGGCGGGGTACTCGCTGGTGATCTCGAGCCAGCGCCCGTCGGCCGGGTGATGGAAACCCAGCTGGCGCGCGTGCAACCACTGCCGTTCCAGCCCGAGCCGCTTGGCCAGCGTCGGATCGGCGCCGTAGGTGAGATCACCCGCGCAGGGGTGACGGATCGCGGAGAAATGCACGCGGATCTGATGGGTGCGCCCGGTCTCGAGATGCACGTCGAGCAGGCTCGCCGCCTGGAACGCCTCGATAGTGTCGTAGTGAGTGATGCTCGGCCTGCCGTCGCCGGTGACGGCGAACTTCCAGTCGTTGCCGCGCGCACGCCCGATCGGCGCGTCGATGGTGCCGCTGCTCGGATCGGGGTGTCCCTGCACGAGAGCATGGTATTGCTTGTCGACCGTGCGTTCCTTGAAGGCGCGCTTGAGCATCGTGTAGGCGTGTTCGGATTGGGCCACGACCATCACGCCGGAGGTGCCCACATCGAGGCGGTGCACGATGCCCTGCCGTTCGTGCGCGCCGGAGGTGGAGATGCGGTAACCCATCGCGGCCAGTCCACCGACCACGGTCGGGCCGGTCCAGCCGACACCGGAATGCGCGGCGACGCCGATCGGCTTGTCCACCGCGACGATGTCGTCGTCGGCGTAGAGGATCTTCATCCCCTCCACCGGGGCCGCTTCCACGGTCAGTTCACGTTTGGGTTCGGGGAAGATCACTTCCAGCCAGGCGCCCGCGGTGAGCCGGTCGGACTTGCCCGCGGCGACACCGTCGAGCTGCACCGACCCTTCCTCGGCGAGCGCGGCCACCGCCGTGCGCGAGAGGCCGAGCAGCCGCGAAAGCCCCGCGTCCACCCGCATCCCGTCGAGCCCGTCGGGCACGGGCATAGTCCTGGTTTCTCTCATACTGCGTCCTCCTGCGCCTGCCGGAGGGGCGCTCCGTTCTTACGCAGGTCGCCGCCTCCTGGCTTCGACTCGGTCATGCGGTCTTCTCGGTGTGTTTGCGACCGCTGCGGGTGCCGTCCGGTTCGAAGCCGAAGATCGTCAGCGCGACCAGCAGAATCGCCCCGCACACGATGGCCGAGTCGGCCACATTGAACACCGGCCACCAGCCGATCGCGACGAAGTCGACGACATGGCCCTGCAGCGGGCCGGGGGAGCGGAAGATCCGGTCCACCAGGTTGCCCATCGCCCCGCCGAGCACCATGCCGAGCCCGATCGCCCACCACAGCGAACGCAGGGTGCGACCGATGCGGATCACACCGACCACCACGGCGGCCGCGATCAACGTGAGCAGCCAGGTCATGCCGGTCGCCATCGAGAACGCCGCGCCCGGATTGCGCACGAGGTCCAGGCGCGCGAAGTCGCCGATGATCGGCACCGGGTCGTCGGGATCGATGTAGGCGACCGCGAGGCACTTGGTCAGCAGGTCGAGTCCGAACAGCACGGCGGCGATGATCAGCAGCGTTGTCAACCGGCGGCGACCTGGGGTTTCGGGCTTGGTCACCGTGATGGTTTCCGGTGCGTCGGCGGCGTCGCCGGTCGCGGGGACTGCGGCGTTGTCGGTTGACCGGTCTTCACTCACGTGTCCATCATTCCTTAGTCGTTCGCGGAGCCGCGTCGCGGACCGGCCGGAGTCCCAGCAGTTCCTCAGGAAGCGGTCGTACCCTGATCGCTGTGACGGTGTTGTCTAGTTCTCGCTTACCCCGCATCGCGCGCCCCGGGGTGTTTCTGGTGGCGCTCGTGCTCGGGTTCGCGACCTTCGGTGCCGGGTGCGCCGATCGGTCGCCGTCGACCGCCGATTCCGAGGGCCTCGAGCCGCTCGGCATCGGCAAGGAGGTGACCGTGCCGATCACCGCCGCGGTCGCCACCGTCGTCTCCCCGGGCGACGAGCCCCGCAGCCGGCTGCGCCCCCTCTACAGCGTCGGCGCCACGCAGGAGGTGACGTTGCGCACCGACTACCGCATCCAGCAGCAGGTCAACGATCAACCGGTGCGCGACTTCTCGCCCGCCGCGCTCACCATCCCGATGACCGCGCGCGCCGATGTCGACGGCGTGGATCTGACGGTCGGCACCGTCACCACCCCCGACCCGGCGCTGAACAAGGCATTCACCAACGCCGACGGTTCCCAGGCCGGGCTCGCGATGAGTGACCTCGGTGCCATCACCGAACTGCGGATGGCGCCCTCACCCGAGACGCCCAACTCGGCGCGGGCAGCGCTCGAGCAGGCGTTCTATCAGGCGGTGTACCAGTCCGTGGCGTTCCCCGACGAGCCTGTCGGGGTGGGCGCGGTGTGGACCGTGCACCAGCAGATCACCGGCGGAGTCACCCTCGATCAGGTCACCACCGCGACCCTGGTGAGCCGCGACGGCGACCGGCTCACCATCGACCTGCAGGTGAACCAGACCCCCACCGGAAACGTGTGGACGCTACCCAACAACGCGGGCGCCTTGGACATCCAGAACTACGTGATGCAGGGCGCGGGCACGATCACCGTCGATCTCGGTCTGCCGCTGCCTGTTTCCGGTGCCATCGAGGTGGGCGGTCAGCAGACCTATCACGATCCGCGCAGCATGAGCACGCTCGTGCAGACCCAGTCGACCCGCATTTCCTGGACCGAATGATGCGATCGGTCCTGGCCCGCGCGGGCGCGGTCGCTTCGGCCTGCGCGGCGCTGGCAGCGTGCTCGTCGACGTCCGACGACTGCGGTGCGTCGTGTGCGTCGACCTGGCCCTCGCCTGCCGCGGTGGCTCCCGGATCCGGGTCCGTCGTGCGTGATCAGGCGCAGCTGACCGCGGGCCTGCTCGCGGCCGGCGACCTGCCCGGCGACTTCACGGCGGTCCCGCCGCGCAGCGCGGGCGACGACACCGCGGTGCCCGCCGACGCGCCGACCGACCCCGCCGACTGCGGCAGGCTGCTCACACCGATCGCCCAGCAGTGGCCAGGCTCGGCCACCGCCGCCTCGGTCCAGTTCGCCGGACCGAGCTTCGCCACCATCGACATCGACGCCGCGAGCTATCCCGATACCGCCCTCGCCGCCGCGTTCGACTCGCTGCAATCCAGGCCACGGCGCTGCGCCAGCTACACCGGTGACGAGGGGGGCGTGCGCATCGACTACCGGACCGCCCCGCTGGATCAGCCGCCGGTCGGCGACGCGGGGTCGGCGTTCACGTTGACCGCGACGAGCGAGGGCCTGACCCTGACTTCGGCCACCTCACTCGTTCAGGTGGGCAACACTCTGGTCCAGGTGGTCGTGACCGCTCCGGAAGAAGTCGATCCCGGCGTACTGGCCGACCTCACGGCGGCTCAGGTGCGCAAGCTGCGCGGCTGAGCGGCGACCGCCAGCCGAGTCTCCAGGAGCGTTTGAAGGCCGGTCGGCGTCGCAGGTGTGACCGGCGCGGCCGGAGTTGGGCCCCACTCGTCAGCCGAGCAGGCCGAGCTTTCCGCCGAGATGTGCGATGTAGCCGGTCACCTCGGCAGCGTCCCGGTCCGGCAGCCCGAAGACAACCTCCGTGACACCGAGATCGGCCCACCGAGCGAGCTGGTCGGCATTGTGCTTGCCCGCGAGCGCGATCACGCGCGGGCTGCCCTCGCGCTCGGCTTCCTTCCAGACACGCCGCAGCAGTTCGATTTTCGCGCCGAGGTCGTCTTCGGTGGGTGTGGTGATCCAGCCGTCGGCGTGCGCGGCGAGCCAGGTGAAGGTCTTCTCGGTGCCGCCCGCGCCGAGCAGCACCGGAACTCCCGCACGCACCGGCTTCGGCCACGACCAGCTCGGCCCGAACTTCACGAAGTCGCCGTCGAACTCGGCCTCCTCGGTCGACCACAGCGCCCGCATGGCGTCGAGATGTTCGCGCAGCACCGTGCGGCGCTTGTTGGCGGGCACGCCGTGGTGGGCGAGCTCGTCGGTGTTCCAGCCGAAACCGACACCGAGTTCCACCCGGCCGCCGCTGAGGTGGTCGAGCGAGGCGATGGATTTGGCCAGGGTGATCGGGTGATGCTCGGCGGGCAGCGCCACCGCCGTCGACAGCGTGATCCGGCTGGTGACCGCGGCGGCGGTGGCCAGGGCGACCCACGGGTCGAGAGTGCGCAGATAGCGGTCGTCGGGGAGGGAGGAGTCTCCGGTCTGCGGATGCGCCGCGGCCCGGACCACCGGGATATGGGTGTGCTCGGGCACGTAGAAGGCGTCGAATCCCGCCTGCTCGGCGGCCGAGGCCGCGTCGGCGGGCGTAATGCCCCGGTCACTGGTGAACAACACGATCCCGTACCGCACGCCCCGGCCCTCCTGGATAGTCAAAACTGAAACAAGTTCTACCAGGGTTCCGGTGTGGGCGACAGGGGAATAGGCTCGGTGGCATCCGAGCAATACCGTCGACCCGGAGGTATCCGATGTCCGATGTGTCACCTATTCCCGCTGGTTATCCGGCGATCTGTCCCGGCATCGCCTGCGCGGGAGCCGCGGACGCGCTCGCTTTCTACATTTCCGTCCTCGGCGCCACCGAACGCATGCGCATGCCAGGTCCCGACGGCACGATCGTCCACAGCGAACTGCTGATCGGTGATTCCGTCCTGATGGTCGGCGACCCGGTTCCCGACATCGGCTTCGTCGACCCGAAGGCCATCGGCGGCTCGCCGGTGAACCTGATGGTCTACGTCCCCGACGCCGACGCCGTTTTCGCCGCCGCCCTCGACGCGGGCGCCTCGGAGATCACCCCGATGGCCGACCAGTTCTACGGTGACCGCACCGGCTCCTTCGAGGACCCGTGGGGTCACCGCTGGACCGTGGCCACCCACATCGAGGACGTGTCGCCGGAGGAAATGGACCGGCGCATGGCCGAGATGATGAACGCCAGCTGAGCGCACCCGCCGGGCTCCGATCCGGAGCCCGGCGCAACCGCTACCCGGAAACGATCGAATCCCCTTCGACCCGAACCGGTTTCGTAGGCAATGGGTTGCGCGCGGGCCCGCCGCGCACGGCGCCGTCCAGCTCGAACCGGCTCCCGTGACACGGGCACACGATCACCCCGTCCTTCACCGACGACACCTTGCACCCCGCATGCGTGCAGGTCGCCGAAAGCCCGACGAATGCCCCCGCCGTCGGCTGCGTGATCACGGTGTCGCCGACGATCACCCCACCGCCCACCGGCACGTCCCCGGTCTTGGCCAACGCCGTCCCCGGCGCGGCAGGCGCCCCCGTCGACCCCGACCCACCCCCACAAGCAGGCACCACCGCCACCGCGGCCAGCGCCCCGGCCCCTACCACCACACTCCGTCGCCCCACCACAACATCGCCGCTCATCGCCGCCTCCTCCTCGAATACCGAGCGGCCGATTCCGCTCTTCTCTCAGACAACGGCACGAGTTCCCTCCCGGTTCGAAACGACACTCGGGCCAGCTCTTATTGAAGGAGCCCTGGATGGCAGAGCTACTGCGGTGCCACTGGTCGAGTTCGATGGACCGTGGTGGTCTTTCCCGTCGTGACCGGAGCGCGGGGACCCGACGACCTGCCCGCCGTCGCCCCTGTCTCGCTCGTGCTTGCCACGGCCACCCGAAGCTATATCGACGGGCTCACCGAATTCCGGCACCTCGGCCCACCGGATACGCCCGCCGCGATGGACGGAGTGAAATCGACCGCTTGGTCGAGGCGGGCGTCCTCCTCCAGCTCACTGTCGGGCGCCGCAATCGCGCCTTCGAGGCACCCGAGGTGTTCGAGGCCTTCAGCGCGCTCGAACGGTGCCGGGCGAATCCCGAGGGGTCGACCCGTTCGCCGCACCGCCCGGTGCCGCGCACCTGAGTCCGCGCCCCGCTATTGGAGGCGGAACTCGACCATGGCGATGGCGTCGTCGAGAGCCGTCGACAGGTGGTTGAGGCGGGTGTGGGGGTCGGGGGCGGTCAGGGCGGTTTGGCGGTCGGTCAGGGAGATGGGGAGGGCGGCGGCAAGGGCGTAGGAGCGGGTGGTCGGGTCGATGGGGAGCTGGTCGAGGGTGGCCGACGGGGGTGGGTGGCGGATGCCGCTGCGCAGGGCGAGGCGGGTGGTGAGGTCGTGGAGGCGGGTGGCGCGTTCGCGCAAATCGTCCAGGAGGGCGGTGTCGTCGGCGCCGGGTTCGTCGGGCCAGACCGAGGTCTCGGCGCGGGGGTAGGGGTCGTCGGGGAGCCATTGCTGAACGCGCAGGCGTTCGGTGCCGAGGCAGCGCAGCCGGAACCGGTCGCCGGGCAGTTCGGTCACATCGGTGATCTGGGCGAGCACACCCACGTCGGTGCGTACGTCGCCACCGCCGACCTCGCTGCCACGTTCGATCAGCACGACGCCGAACTCCGGTTCGCGACTGCCGTCGAGGCAGTCGCGAACCAGCGTCACATACCGTGGCTCGAAGATCTGCAGGGACAACGGCTCACCGGGCAGCAGCACGGTACCCAGGGGGAACATCGGAATCTCCACGGTCACAGCATGCCCGGTTCGATCGCGCTGTTCGTGCTCGGACTCGCCGGGCGGCCGAGAGCCCTGGTCCCGGGCATTCATGCCTTGGCGATCGCCTCGAAGACGGCGGGGTCGACGAGGGTCGAGGTGTCGCCGAGTTCGCGTCCTTCGGCGACGTCGCGCAGGAGCCGGCGCATGATTTTGCCGCTGCGGGTTTTGGGGAGTTCGGGGACGATGTGGATTTCGCGGGGTTTGGCGATGGGGCTGATCTGTTTGGATACTTCGGCTTTGAGGGTGTCGACGAGGGTGTCGTCGGGTGTGGTGGATCCGGTGAGGATGACGAAGGCGACGATGCCTTGGCCGGTGGTGGGGTCGGTGGCGCCGACGACGGCGGCTTCGGCGACGCTGGGGTGGCCGACGAGGGCGGATTCGACTTCGGCGGTGGAGATGCGGTGGCCGGAGACGTTCATGACGTCGTCGACGCGGCCGAGGACCCAGAGGTCGCCGTCGGTGTCGAGTTTGGCGCCGTCACCGGCGAAGTACCAGCCTTCGGAAGCGAAACGCTGCCAATAGGTTTCGCGGTAGCGGTCCATGTCGTTCCAGATGCCGCGCAGCATGGACGGCCACGGCTTGTCCAGCACGAGCAGGCCCGACGCGTCGGCGCCCAGCGGTGATCCGTCGTCGTCGACGACCTTCGCCGAGATGCCGGGCAGCGCACGCATGGCGGCGCCGGGCTTGGCGTGGGTGACGCCGGGCAGTGGCGAGATCATGATGGCGCCGGTTTCGGTCTGCCACCAGGTGTCCACGATGGGAGTCTCGTTGTCGCCGAACACTTCCCGGTACCAGCGCCAGGCTTCGGGGTTGATCGGTTCGCCGACCGAACCCAGCAGACGCAGTGACGACAGGTCATGGGCGTCGGGGATCTCGCGACCCCACTTCATGAATGTGCGGATCAGCGTGGGCGCCGTGTAATAGATGGTGACACCGTATTTTTCGATGATCTCGAAGTGGCGGTGCTCGTTCGGTGAGTTCGGGGTGCCTTCGTAGACGACCTGGGTGGCGCGGTTGGCCAGCGGTCCGTAGACGATGTAGCTGTGTCCGGTGACCCATCCGATGTCGGCGGTGCACCAGTAGACGTCGTGTCCGGCCTTGTGATCGAAGACGTTGTGGTGGGTGTAGGCGGTTTGGGTGAGGTATCCGCCGCTGGTGTGCAGGATCCCCTTCGGCTTCCCGGTGGTCCCGGAGGTGTAGAGGATGAACAGCGGATGCTCGGCGGGAAAAGCCTGCGCCTCGTGCGACGGCGAAGCGGTGGAAACCGTTTCGTCCCACCACAGATCCCGAACCTCGGTCCACGGCACATCCAACCCGGTCCGCCGCACCACCAGCACATGCTCGACGCTGGTCGGGTCGTCACCGAGCGCCTCGTCCACGGCGTACTTCAGCGGCGCGGGCTTACCTCGCCGCCACTGCCCGTCGGTCGTCACGATCAGCCGCGCTTGCGCGTCGTCGACCCGCTGACGCAGTGCGCTCGGCGAGAACCCGGCGAACACCACCGAATGCGTCAAACCCAGCCGCGCACACGCCAGCATCGCCACGATCGCCTCGGGGACCATCGGCATGTAGATGGCGACCCGGTCACCGGCGACGAGCCCGAGCGCGCTGAAAGTGTTCGCCGCCCGGCACACTTCGTCGAGCAGGTCCTGATAGGTGATCGCCCGCGAATCGCCCGGCTCACCCTCCCACAGGACGGCGACCTGGTCGCCGTGCCCGTCGAGCACATGCCGGTCGAGGCAGTTGTAGGCCACGTTCAGCTCGCCGTCGGCGAACCAGCGTGCCACGGGTGCGTCGGACCAGTCCAGCACCTGGGTGAACGGCGTGTGCCAGTGCAGGCGGCGCGCCTGTTCGGCCCAGAAGCCGTCGCGGTCGGCGTCGGCCCGCTCGTAGAGGTCGGCGGTCGCGTTCGCCTGGGCGGCGAACTCCGCACTCGGTCCGAAGCTGGTCGCGGGATTGGTCACTGCGCCGGTCACAACAATTCTCCTTCGAAACACTCAGGGGTACAGCCCGTTCCGGTGGGGCGAACCACCGGAACGGGCGTGGGGGACATCAGTGCGAGATCGCCTTCTCCGCACCGACGCCGGTCAGGGCACGCACTTCCATCTCTGCGGCCTTGCCGAGGTCGACCTGCTCGCCGCGGCCACCCAGATAGGTGCCGACCACACCGAGCACGAACGCCAGCGGGATGGACACGATGCCCGGGTTGGACAGCGGGAACCAGTGGAAGTCCGTCCCGGTGATCATCGAGGTCTTGGTGCCCGACACGGCGGGCGAGAACACGATGAGCACGATGGTCGAGATCAAGCCGCCGTACATCGACCACAGCGCGCCGGTGGTGTTGAAGCGCTTCCAGAACAGCGAGTACAGGATGGTCGGCAGGTTCGCCGCCGCCGCGACCGCGAAGGCCAGCGCCACCAGGAACGCGATGTTCTGGCCGTTGGCCAGGATGCCGAGCCCGATGGCCAGCACACCGATCACCACCGCGGTGATCCGCGAGACCCGCACCTGCTTGCGCTCGTCGACCTTGCCCTTCTTGATCACGCTGGCGTAGATGTCGTGCGCGAACGACGCCGACGCGGTGATCGTCAGACCGGCGACGACCGCGAGGATGGTCGCGAACGCCACCGCCGAGATCACCCCGAGCAGGATCACGCCGCCGAGCTCGAAGGCCAGCAGCGGTGCCGCCGCGTTCTGCCCACCCGCCGCGGCCAGGATCTTGTCCGGGCCGACGATGGCCGCCGCGCCGTACCCGAGCACCAGGGTGAACAGGTAGAACGCGCCGATCAGACCGATCGCCCACACCACCGAGCGCCGAGCCTCTTTCGCGGTCGGCACCGTGTAGAAGCGCATCAGGACGTGCGGCAGACCGGCGGTGCCGAGCACGAGTGCCAAACCGAGCGACAGGAAGTTCAGCTTCGACATCTCGCTGCCGCCGTACTGGGCGCCGGGGGCGAGCACGTCGCGGCTCGCGACGGCCTTGTTGGCCGACTCGCTCACCGATTCCTGTGCGGCACCGAGGATGTCGGACAGGTTGAACCCGAACTTGGCGAACACCATCACCGTCATCAGCGCGGCACCGGCGATCAGCAGGACCGCCTTGATGATCTGCACCCAGGTGGTGCCCTTCATCCCGCCGACGAGCACATACACGATCATCAACACACCGACGATCGCGATGACCACCGATTGCCCCGCACGCGAGGAGATGTCGAGCAGCAAGGCGACCAGACCGCCCGCGCCCGCCATCTGCGCGAGCAGATAGAACAGCGACACGGTGAGCGTGGTCAGCGCGGCCGCGGTGCGAACCGGGCCTTCCTTCAACCGGAAGCTGAGCACGTCGGCCATCGTGAATTTGCCGGTGTTGCGCAGCATTTCGGCCACCAGCAGCAGCGCGACCAGCCACGCGACGAGGAACCCGATCGAATACAGGAACCCGTCGTAGCCGTAGACGGCGATGGCGCCGGCGATACCGAGGAAGCTGGCCGCCGACAGGTAGTCACCGGCGATGGCGATGCCGTTCTGCGGACCGGAGAACCCGCGACCACCGGTGAAATAGTCCGCGGCACTGGCGTTGTTGCGGCTGGCCCGGATCACCACGATCATGGTGACCACCACGAACAGCCCGAAGATAGCGATATTGGCGACGGGGTTACCCACCGTCGTATCCGCGGCGAGAATGCTCATGCTGTGTCCTTTCGGCATGCTCGGGCGCCCTGCGTGGTTACGCGAGCTGCCGCCTTCGGGCGCTGACCGATCATGCCGCGTCCCCTTCGAGTTCTTCCCGGATGGCCGCGGCCCGCGGATCCAGTTCACGATTGGCGAACCGGACGTACACGCCGGTGATGACGAATGTGGAGACGAACTGCGCGAGGCCGAGCAGCAGTCCGACGTTGATATTGCCGAAGACCGAGGTGGCCATGAAGTCGTGCGCGTAGGCACCGAGCACCACATAGGTCAGGTACCACACCAGGAACAGTGCGGTCATCGGGAAGACGAAGCGGCGCAGCCGGTTCCGCAGATCTTGGAACTGCGGGCTCGCCTGCACGGCGAGGAATTCGTCGGCACTCGGCGGGCGCCGGTCGGGCGCTTCTTCGGTGTCGGTTTCGGTCATGCTGCGTCCTTGATTGCATGCCCGCGAGGCCCTACGTGGTTACGCAGGCTGCCTCCTTCGGGCCTTGACTCGGTCATGCGGTGGGGTCCTAGCGTGAAGGGGGACTTGCTCTGTGATGACGGTAGGACGCACGGCGTTCTGTGGTGTGGGTCACTCGGTGAAGGTGCTCACCTGTGCGGTGAACGGTCGTCGGCGTGCGATGAACGGTCGGCCGGTCAGCGGTCGACCGGGTTGCGGTCCGCGCCCATCCCGAGCCGTTCCGGCGCGTGCATGCGCAGGAAGATGCCCGCGACGACCCGCCCGTCCGGTCGCTTGCCGAGCAGGCTCACCACGATGGTCACCGCGAAGGCCAGCGGCACGCTCACCGCGCCCGGATAGTCGACGATCGCCGTCGCCCAGCCGTTCGCCACGTGCGTGGGTGCACCGCCGAGCACCGCGAGCACGGTCGCCCCGCCCGCGGTGACAGCGCCGACGAGCATCCCGCAGGCCGCGCCGGTGGCGGTGAGCCCACGCCACCAGATGCCGAGTACGAGCAGCGGGCACAGGGTCGAGGCGGCCACCGAGAACGCGAGCGCGACCGTGCGCGACAGGTCGAGCGAGGCGACGGTGAGCGCGAGGGTGAGCGGAACGAGCCCGGCCACCAGCGCCGCCGCCCGGAAGTCGCGGATCCGGCCGCGCAGCACGTCGGTGCTGAGCACCCCGGCAAGACTCACCAGCAACCCCGACGACGTGGACAGGAACGCCGCGATCGCTCCGGCCGCCGCCAGCGCGGTGAGCACTTGGCCACCGAGCCCGCCGAGGACAGCACCGGGCAACAGCACGACCGCCGCGTCGGAGGCTCCGGTGATGAGCAGTTGCGGCACGTACAGCCGGGCAAAGACGCCGAGCAGGATCGGGAACAGATAGAACACGCCGACCAGACCGATCACGGTCAGCGCCGTGCGTCGCGCGGACGGTCCGTCCCGGTTCGTGTAGAAGCGGACGAGCACGTGCGGTAGCCCCATGGTGCCGAGGAATGTCGCCACGATCAGCGAGAACACCTGGTACCGGGGATGATTCCCGCCGAAGCCGCCGCCGGGTTCGACCCAGCCGGTGCCGCCGGACGGTGCGCCGGCGACGACGGGTACCGCCGAACCGGGTGCCAGGAGCAGTTCGGAGCCTTCGGTCAGGGTGTGGTTGCCCGGTGTCAACGTCACCTCGCCTGCGGTGTCCTGCCCGTCGAGGGTGCCGTGCACGGTGACCACTTGGGAAACATCAAGGTGCACAACCACATCCGTGGTGATGTCGACCGTGGTGAGCCGGTCGACCGTCGGCGGGGCCGGGGTGCCGAGCGGGCGTTCGTCGGCGAGGAAATGCAACCCGAGGACTAGGGCGGGGATCGCGACGGCGGTCAGCTTCAGCCAGTACTGGAACGCCTGCACCAGCGTCACCGAACGCATCCCGCCCCCGATCACATTGGCCAGCACGATGGTGCCGACCGCGACCGCGCCCACCCAGGCGGGCACCCCGAGCAGCAGGTGCAGAGTCAGGCCCGCGCCCTGGAACTGGGGGATGAGGTACACCGCGCACACCACGACAACCACCCCGGCGGTTATGCGCCGCAACCGGATCGAGCCGAGCCGGAACTCGGCGAAGTCCGGGACGGTGTAGGCGCCGGAGCGGCGAAGGGGAGCGGCGACGAACATCAGCAGACCCAGGTACCCCGCCGTGAACCCCACCGGATACCACAGTGCGTCGGCGCCGTACTTGGCGATCAAACCCGCGACGCCGAGAAAGGAAGCGGCGGAAAGGTATTCGCCCGAGATCGCGGCCGCGTTCCAGCGTGAACCGACGGTGCGGGAAGCGACAAGGAAGTCCGATGTGGTGCGCGACAGGCGAACCCCGTACAGGCCGATGCCGATCGTTGCCACGGCTGCCAGGAGCAGCGCCGCCACGGTGAGCATCGGAAAGCCCGAGGTCATCGGGGCGCGCTCCGGTGCGAAGCCGCATCCAGCCTCGTGGCCACATCGCCCGCCGTCGCAGTGGATGCCGTGCGGTAGCTCGCAGTGGCATCGGTTAGCTCGTGCAACGGTGACATCGCCGACCGGACGGCCTCGCACGTGGTCCGGCTGCGCGGGCGCGACCTAGACGCCGGTACTCGACCAGGCACAGCTCAGTCACCTGCCAGTTCGAGAAAGTCGTCCTCGTTGCGCTGGGCCAGCCGAACATACACCCGCCCCACCGCGTACAGCAGCGGGAACGCGAGGAGGCCGAGGATCAACCACGGCAGGCGGACGCCGAGAACGGTCGCCGAGGCGATGGCGTCGATCCCGAACAGCAGCGGGAGTGCACCGAATCCGGCGACGACCACGAAACCCAGGCGCAGCGCGAGCCCGAGCTGGGCGCGGATCAGCCCGCCGATCAGCGCCGCACCGAGATCGGTCTGCTCGACCACCTCGGTGCGGGTGCGCACCCGACGCGCACCGCGCCGCTGGGCCAGCACCACCCGTTCGCGCTGTGGTCGTTGCGGGCCGGTCACCGCTGCGACCAGTTCTGCCGGGGCCCGTGCACGAGCCGCTGTTTGAGTTCGCGCACCTGCCGTCTGCTCACGGGCAACTCCACCGCCCCGGACGAACCCTCGGCGCGCAGGCAGACCACCGTGCCGCTTCCCGTGCTGCGCAACCCGGTGACCAGCCGCAACGCCACCAGATACGACCGGTGCACCCGCAGGAAACCCGCACCCTCCCACCGGGATTCGAGGGCGGACAAGGGGATCCGCACCAGATGCGAGCCGGACGTGGTGTGCAGTCGCGCATAGTCGCCATCGGCCTCGACCCAGGAGACATCGGCCCGATGCACGAGCGTGGTCACCCCGCCGAGCTCCACCGGAATCACCTCGCTGGGATGCGTCTGCGCGGGCGGGGTGGCCACCGGCGCCCGCGCCGCCGCGATCCGCCGCACCGCCTCGGCCAGCCGCGCCGCCCGCAACGGTTTGAGCAGGTAATCGACAGCCCCCAGATCGAACGCGGCCACCGCGTGATCGTCGTGCGCGGTCACGAACACCACCGCGGGCGGTTCGGCGAACTCCGACAGAATCCCCGCCAGCTCCATCCCCGTCAGCCCCGGCATGTCGATATCGAGAAACACCGCGTCGACCGGGTGTGCCCGCAACACCCGCAACGCCCCCGTCGCCTCGGACGCCCCGTGCACTTCCCCCACCCCGACCTGCTCGGTGAGCAGATACACCAGCTCGTCGAGCGCGGGCTTCTCGTCGTCGACAGCCAGCACCCGCAGAGCGGTCGAAGTGTCATCAGTGTTCCAGGTCACAGCCAGCTCATCGTAGCGGCTGGGTTTCAGACGCCGACCACATACCGCCGCGCCTGCCCGAGGTCGGTCTCCACATCCCTTCGAGGACGCCCCCGTTGCGCTCGATCGTCCGCGCCGAGTCGACCTCGTCCTCCGCCGACAGTCCGAATCCGTCCTCATGGGTGCCAGGTCCCCACTCGTCGTGGGCATCGAGCCACGCGGTACGCCAACGCACGTCCGGCGCGATCAACTCGGGCATACCGCCAGGTTATCGCGCGGGCGATGCCTGCTGGGGACAGTTTCGTCGAGTGCTTCCGGGCACGATGTGGTGGTGCGACAACCGCTGATCCGATCGGCCACGTAGGTGATTCGCACGGATTACCAGCGGGCTGTCGTTCGCCGCCGCTTCGTCGCGTTGCCGCTCGATAAGCCACTGGCCGACCATCAGGTCGCGTGGGGTGCCGACGACCCGGCCGCGACGAGTCAGGCGCGGATTCCGGGGCGGAACTTGGGGACTCGCATGCTGACCTTCGTGCCTGCGCCCGGTGCGGTTTCGACGACCAATCCGTAGTCGTTGCCGAAGGCGGCGCGGAGGCGGTCGTCGACGTTGGACAGGCCTACGTGGGCGGCTTCGCCGGTGCGGGTGGGGCCGGAGGTGTCGACGGCGTCGAGGGCGCCGGAGCGCAGCAGGTCGGGGTCCATGCCGATGCCGTCGTCCTCGACGCTGATGAGGCAGTCGGTGCCCTCGTCACTGGCGACGATGCTGAGCTGGCCGCCGTGCCTGCCGCCGCCGAGGCCGTGCCGCACCGCGTTCTCGACCAGCGGCTGCAGGGCGAGGAACGGCAGCACCACACCGAGCACCTCCGGGGCGATCCGTAACCGCACGTCGAGCGCGTCGCCGAAACGTGCCTGCTCCAATGCCAGATACCGTTCGATATTGCGCAATTCGTCGGCGAGCACGGTGAATTCGCCCGCCGCCCGGAACGAGTACCGGGTGAAGTCGGCGAATTCGAGGATCAGTTCGCGCGCCCGGTCGGGATCGGTGCGCACGAACGAGGCGATCGTGTTGAGCGCGTTGTAGATGAAATGCGGACTGATCTGCGCGCGCAACGCCCGCACTTCCGCCCGGTCGACCCGCGCCCGCGAGGCATCGAGTTCCGCCAATTCCAGCTGCCCACAGGCGTATCGCGCCACCTCGGCCGCCGCACCGAGCATTCCCGGCCCCGGTTTCCCGGTGATCACCATTCCCAGCGCACCCACTGCCGCCCCCACATCGATCAGCAACGGCTGCGCGATCAACGTGTGCTCGTCACCGTCGACCAGCACCGGCCGCTCCGAAGCGATAGCCCGCCGTGCCGCCGCACCGAACGACCCGAGCATCCCCGTATGCGGCCCGTCCCACGCCAGCAACACCCCCTCCGCATCCGCGACCCCCAACCCCTCCGCCGCCGCCAACGTCCGCAGATGCGGGGCCGCCGCCCGCGCCGACTCCTCGGTCAACCCCCGCCGCAACGGCACCGCCGCCAACGACGCCGTATGCAACGCCTGATGCACCGCTCGCTGCGCGGGAGTCGTCACCACCCGCTGCGTCCGCCGCCAGATCAGCAACACGACCAACGCCATCGCCGCCACCACCGCGACAGCCACCACGAAGGTGGTCATAAGAGTTTCCGGTCTGAGCGCACACGTCGATCATGACGCGGCTTCGCTCGGAGTGGCGCCATCTGAGCGAGGTGGTTGTTCGTCAGCTCGCTTAGCGCTCTCTTCGACGTCCAACACACCGGGTCGCGACTCGCACGCCCCGATTGTGGCGACGGCACAGATTTTCGATACGTTGTCGAGTGGCTCTGGTATAGCGTGCCGCCAAGGCCTTTAGTAGGCCGATCAGTCTCATTGGGACCGATCGGTCTTCTGTGTCGGTGGGTGCTGGAACACTCCGGTGCGACGCCAGTTGCCACATCGGTGGAGTGCTGCATTTGCTCCGCCACAGCTTCAAGTTCAGGGAAGGGACTTGCCTTGTCGTCCGGATCGTTCGTTCACCTGCACAACCACACCGAGTACTCCATGCTCGACGGTGCGGCGAAGATTTCGCCGTTGTTCGCGGAGGCGGAGCGGTTGGGGATGACCGCGGTCGGGATGACCGACCACGGCAACATGTACGGCGCTTCGGAGTTCTACAACTCCGCGAAGAAGGCGGGCATCAAGCCGATCATCGGTATCGAGGCCTATATCGCGCCGGGTTCGCGGTTCGACACCAAGCGTGTGCTGTGGGGCGATCCGTCGCAGAAGAGTGACGACGTCTCCGGTTCCGGTGCCTACACCCATATGACGATGGTCGCCGAGAACGCGACCGGTCTGCGCAACCTGTTCAAGCTGTCGAGCCTGGCCTCCATCGAAGGCCAGCTCGGCAAGTGGGCGCGGATGGACGAGGAGATCATCGCCCAGCACGCCGAGGGCATCATCGCCACCACCGGTTGCCCCTCCGGCGAGGTGCAGACCCGTCTTCGCCTCGGCCATGAGCGCGAAGCCCTCGAGGCCGCCGCGAAGTGGCAGGAGATCTTCGGTAAGGAGAACTTCTTCCTCGAGGTGATGGACCACGGTCTGTCGATCGAGCGTCGTGTGCGTGAGGGCCTGCTCATGGTGAGCAAGCAGCTCGATATCCCCCCGCTGGCCACCAACGACTGCCATTACGTCACCAAGGACCAGTCGACCAATCACGAAGCGCTGCTGTGCATCCAGACCGGCAAGACGCTCTCGGACCCCACCCGCTTCAAATTCGACGGTGACGGCTACTACCTGAAATCAGCCGAGGAGATGCGTGCCATCTGGGACGCCGAAGTCCCCGGCGCCTGCGACAACACCGAACTCATCGGCGAACGGGTCCAGCCCTACGACGAGGTGTGGGAACACCGCGACCGGATGCCGATCTTCCCGGTCCCCGAAGGCCACACCCAGGCCAGCTGGCTGCGCAAGGAAGTCCTCGAAGGCCTGGATCGCCGCTTCCCCGACGGTCCGTCGCGCGAATACCTCGACCGCGCCGACTTCGAGCTCAAAGTCATCTGCGACATGGGCTTCCCCGCCTACTTCCTCGTCGTCGGTGACCTCATCAAGCACGCACTCGAGGTCGGTATCCGCGTCGGCCCCGGCCGTGGATCGGCCGCCGGTTCGCTGGTCGCCTACGCGATGGGCATCACCAATATCGACCCCATCCCGCACGGTCTGCTGTTCGAGCGATTCCTCAACCCCGAGCGTGTGTCGATGCCCGATATCGATATCGACTTCGACGATCGCCGCCGCGGTGAGATGGTCCGCTACGCCACCGAGAAGTGGGGCAGCGACCGGGTGGCCCAGGTCATCACGTTCGGCACCATCAAGACCAAGGCCGCGATCAAGGACTCCGCGCGAGTCCTGTTCGGCCAGCCCGGTTTCGCCATCGCCGACCAGATCTCCAAGGCACTGCCCCCGCCGATCATGGCCAAGGACATCTCGGTCGCCGGCATCACCGATCCCGACCACGAGCGGTACAAGGAAGCCGCCGAGGTCCGCGAACTCATCAGCACCAACCCCGATGTCGCCAAGATCTACGAGACCGCCAAGGGTCTGGAAGGGCTGATCCGCAACGCGGGCGTGCACGCCTGCGCGGTCATCATGTCCTCGGAGCCGCTCACCGACGCCATCCCGGTGTGGAAACGCGCACAGGACGGCGCGATCATCACCGGTTGGGACTACCCGTCGTGCGAGGCCATCGGCCTGCTGAAGATGGACTTCCTCGGCCTGCGCAACCTCACCGTCATCGGTGACGCCCTGGAGAACATCAAGGCCAACCGCGGCATCGACCTCGACATGGACAACCTGCCGCTCGACGACCCGGCCACCTACGAATTGCTCGCCCGCGGCGACACTCTCGGCGTGTTCCAGCTCGACGGCGGCGCCATGCGTGACCTGCTGCGCCGCATGCAGCCCACCGGCTTCGGCGACATCGTCGCGGTGCTCGCGCTCTACCGTCCCGGCCCGATGGGCATGAACGCCCACAACGACTACGCCGACCGCAAGAACGGGCGGCAAGAAGTCAAACCGATCCACCCCGAGCTCGAAGAGCCACTGAAAGACATCCTGGCCGATACCTTCGGCCTGATCGTCTATCAGGAACAGATCATGCAGATCGCGCAGAAGGTGGCCGGGTACTCGCTCGGTCAAGCCGACATCCTGCGCCGCGCCATGGGTAAGAAGAAGCTGTCGGTGCTGGAAGAGGCCTATGCCGGCTTCCGCGAGGGCATGCTCGCCAACGACTTCTCCGAACCGGCCATCAAGGCGCTGTGGGACACGATCCTCCCGTTCGCCGGTTACGCGTTCAACAAGTCGCACGCCGCCGGATACGGCCTCGTTTCCTTCTGGACGGCCTATCTGAAGGCGAACTACCCGGCCGAGTACATGGCCGGTCTGCTCACCTCCGTCGGTGACGACAAGGACAAGGCCGCGGTCTACCTCTCGGACTGCCGCAAGATGGGCATCACGGTGCTGCCGCCCGATGTCAACGAGTCGGAGCAGAACTTCGCCTCGGTGGGCAAGGACATCCGCTTCGGTCTCGGCGCGGTGCGCAATGTCGGCGCCAATGTGGTGTCCTCGATCATCGCCGCCCGCAAGGAGAAGTCGAAGTTCACCGACTTCTCCGATTACCTGAACAAGATCGACGCCACGGCCTGCTCCAAGAAGGTCACCGAATCCCTCATCAAGGCAGGTGCTTTCGACTCGCTCGGGCATCCGCGCAAGGGTCTGATGCTGGTGCATTCCGATGCGATCGATGCGGTGATGTCGACCAAGAAGGCCGAGGCGATCGGCCAGTTCGACCTGTTCGGCGGGATGGACGACGCCGACGAGTCGATGGCGTCGGTGTTCAACGTGAAGGTGCCCGACGACGAATGGGAAACCAAACACAAGCTGGCCCTGGAACGGGAGATGCTCGGCCTGTACGTGTCGGGCCACCCGCTCAACGGTGTCGAACACGTCCTCGCCGCCCAGGTGGACACCCCCATCCCGGCCATCCTGGAAGGTGACGTCAAGGACGGCGCGCAGGTGACCATCGGCGGCATCCTCGCCTCGGTGAACCGCCGCATCAACAAGAACGGCCTGGCCTGGGCATCGGCACAGCTCGAGGACCTCACCGGTGGTGTGGAGGTGCTGTTCTTCCCGCAGTCCTACTCGGTGTACGGCATGGACGTGGTGGAGGACGCCGTCGTGCTGGTGAAAGCACGCGTCTCGGTCCGTGACGATCGCATCTCGCTGATCGCCAACGACCTTGTGGTGCCCGACCTTTCGGCGATCGGCGTGGCCAAGCCGGTGTCGGTGGTCATGACCACCCGTATGTGCACTCCGGAGAAGGTCAAGGAACTCAAGAAGGTCCTCTCGCGTCATCCCGGCACCTCCGATGTGCACATCCGCCACGTCGGCGCCAGGGAGAAGACCACCCTGCTCAAACTCGACGACGCCTGGCGGGTATCACCGTCCTCGGCGCTGATGGGCGACCTGAAAGCACTGCTCGGGCCGGGCTGCCTGGGCTGAAGGACGGCTGTTCGCCCGATCAGGAGACATGCCGAACTTCCGGACGCCGGGTGGTGCCGACACCCAGACCCCGGCGGGGTGATGGCCGGACAGGAGGGGACGGGCTAGCGTCGAGAGGCGTGATGTCTGTGACGCTGCTCGACTCGCCCCTGTCGACCGCATCGTCCGCTCGCCAGATGTGGTCACGGTTGCCTGCACGTGCGGTGATCGGCGTGGCCGCCGCGTTGATCCTCGCCCAGCTGGTTCTGCGGGGCTGGGTGGCGTTCTCCGGCTTCTTCTACTGGGACGATTTCATCCTCATCGGGCAGGTCAGCAGGCACCCCCTGTGGTCGGCGGAGTTGCTGCTGACCAGCCACGACGGGCACGTGATGCCGTTGGCGATCGCGTTGACCTGGCTGGTGACGAAGGTGGCGCCGCTGAGCTGGCCCGTCGCGGCGGCGGTGCTCGTCGGGTTGCAGCTGCTCGCCTCGCTCGCGGTGCTAAGACTGCTCGTCGTGCTGATGGGGTGGCGGGCGCGGCTGCTCGCACCGTTGCTGTTCTACCTGTTCGTGCCCTTGACCGTGCCCGCGTTCGCCTGGTGGGCGGCGGCGGTGAACGCCTTGCCGTTGCAGATCGCGCTGGCCTGGGTGAGTGCGGACGCCGTCCTGCTGGCGCGGACGGGCAGGCGCCGGTACGCGGTATCGGGTGCCCTCGTCGTCGCCGTGGCCTTGCTGTCGTTCGAGAAGTCGATCGTCGTGCTGCCGGTCGCGTGCGCGGTGGTCGCGTTGTCGGCGCATGTCGCGGGCCGATCATGGCGCGACGCGGTCCATCGCGGGGGAGCGCTCTGGGTGGCGGGCGGCGCCGTTCTGCTCGCCTGGGCCGCTGTGTTCCTACTGGTCATCCAGCGCCCCCGCGGCCTGACCGGGCCGGAAGATCCCGGCGCGCTGCTCAGCCGGGCGCTGTCGGACGGACTGGTCCCCGCCTTGTTCGGCGGTCCGTGGCGCTGGGAACGCTGGCAACCGGCCACCCCCTGGGCAGACCCGCCAGGCCTGGCTGTACTCATCTGCTGGGTGCTGCTGGTCCTGTCGGCGGCGTGGACAATTCGCTCCCGGGCGCGGGTGACTTGGGTCTGGCTAGGCGCTGTGGGATACGCCATCGGGACCATCGCTCCGGTGATCGTGCTGCGCGACGGGCCCGGCACCGCCGCCCTGCTGCTCCAGTCCATGCGCTACTTCGCCGACTTCGCCGTGATCGCCACGGTCGCCCTCGCACTGATTCTGCAGGCACGGCGTTGCGCTGCCACGCAGGAGGATTCGTCACTCCACCGTCGCATCCCGAGAGACCTGCCCACCTCGACGCTGTTCGCGATACCAGCCGTCCTGTTCCTGCTGAGCAGCGTCATCTCCACGATCACCTTCACCCAATCGTGGGAACCGAGCCCGGCGCGCACCTACCTCACCGGCGTGCGCGCCGCCCTTCCCGCGGCGACGGACGCCCCACTGCTGCCTCAGGAAGTCCCCTGGAATGTCCTGAACCCGTTGGCTTTTCCCGAGAACATGACCGACCATGTCCTCGCCCCGATCGCGACGCCGACCACGTTCGCCGCAGCCACCCCGACGCTGCGGATGATCACCGACACCGGCGAGATCGTCGACGCGCACGTCTGGTGGAACCGCGCCGTCACTCCGGGGCCGGAGCCACAATGCGGCCACCGAGTGCGCGGCAGCACACCGATCCCCTTGGACGGCCCCATGCAGATCCGCGACTGGACCGCCCAGATCAACTACCTCGCCGACCGCGACGGCCGGATCGCGGTGTCCTTCGAAGGCGACACCGAAACCGTCGCCGACGTGCGAAAGGGCCTGAACACGGTGTACATCCGATTGCTCGGCGGCGGCGACGCGCTGCGCATCCGCCCGCTCGACCCCGAACAATCGCTGTGCGTCGGCGTCGGCCCGGTCGGCGTCGCAGCCTTCCCGCGCTGACCACCGCGACCGCTCGGCAATCGTTGCCCGGGCGTGCCGCGCCCCGCCGTGCGATGCTGACGGTATGAGGCAGTTTCGGGTGTGGGCGCCGGAGGCGAGCGCGATGCGACTGCACCTCGAGGGGGTGGTTCACCCCATGCGCCGCAACGGCGGCGGCTGGTGGTCGGTCCGGGCCGAGGCAGGTCAGGGCGCGGAGTACGGCTTCCTCATCGGCGACGACCCGACGGTGCTGCCCGACCCGCGCTCACCGCGTCAGCCCAACGGCGTCCATGCCCTGTCCGCCGTCCACGACCTCGATCCCGCCGTCTGGACTGATCGGTCCTGGACCGGCAGGCAACTGGCCGGCTCGGTGTTCTACGAACTGCACATCGGCACCTTCACCCCGGAAGGCACCTTCGACGCCGCGATCGAACGCCTCGACCACCTGGTCGAACTCGGCGTCACCACCGTGGAGCTGATGCCGGTGAACGCCTTCGACGGCACCCACAACTGGGGTTACGACGGCGTGCTCTGGTACGCGGTGCAGGAAACCTACGGCGGTCCCGACGGTCTGCAACGTTTCGTCGACGCCTGCCATGGCCGAGGTCTCGCGGTCTGCCTCGACGTGGTGTACAACCATCTCGGCCCCTCCGGCAACTACCTCCCACGCTTCGGGCCCTACCTCACCACCGGCCGAAACACCTGGGGTCAGAGCGTGAACCTGGACGGCCCCGGCTCCGATGCCGTGCGCCGTCACATCGTCGACAACGCCCTGCGCTGGTTGCGCGACTTCCACATAGACGCACTGCGCCTCGACGCCGTCCACGCCCTCGTCGACCACACCGCCACGCACCTGCTCGAAGAACTCGTCGTCGAAACCACCGCGCTCGCATCGCAGCTGGGCCGCCCGCTCACCCTCATCGCCGAAAGCGACCTCAACGACCCACGCCTGATCACCCCGCGCGCGGCAGGCGGCTACGGCCTGACCGGTCAGTGGAACGACGACCTCCACCACGCCGTGCACACCGCCGTCTCCGGCGAAAGACAGGGCTACTACGCCGATTTCGGCTCACTCGCCTGCCTGGCACAGACCCTTACCCACGGATTCTTCCACGCCGCGACCTATTCCAGCTTCCGTGGCCGAACCCACGGCATCCCGATCCGCCGCGACCTGATCCCCGGCAGCGCCCTGCTCGGCTACACCTGCAACCACGATCAGATCGGCAACCGTGCCGTCGGCGACCGCCCCAGCGACTACCTCGCCCCCGGCCAGCTGGCGGTGAAAGCGGCTCTGGTGCTGCTGTCCGCGAGTACGCCGATGCTGTTCATGGGTGAGGAATGGGGCGCGCGCACCCCGTTCCAGTTCTTCACCTCCCACACCGACCCCGTTGTCGGTGCCGCGACCGCCGACGGCCGCCGCGCCGAGTTCGCCGCCCACGGCTGGGCCACCGACGACGTCCCCGATCCCCAGGACCCCGCCACCTTCACCCGCTCGAAACTCGACTGGACCGAACGCGGCCGTGAACCGCACGCCCGGCTACTGGCCTGCTATCGCGCTTTGCTCGCCCTGCGCAAGTCGAGGCCCGAGTTCGGTGATCCCTGGCTGGAACGGGTCTGGGCCGACTACGACGAGAGCGCTCGCTGGTTCGTGCTGCGACGCGGCCGGATCTCGGTGGTGTGCAACCTGTCCGAGGACGAGGCGGTGATCCCGGTGTACGGCCGGGTGCTGCTGGCGTGGGCACCGGCGACAGAAAATGAAGGGGGAACTCTTGTTTCGGGTCACAGTTTCGTCGTACTCGAGGAGGGGGAGGGCGCGGGAACCGTGGTCACCGACTGATCTCACGCGGCCACAGCTCGGCCACGGTGCGCGCGAGATCGTTGCCGAGGCGACATAACGGTCGTACGGTTGAGCAATGAGCAACGAGGCTTACGGGCAGGACAGTGCTGCCCTTCCGACCGGTGTGGGCGGTTATGCGCCGGCCGGTTTCGGTCCGCTGGTGCGCGCTTTCGCCGCCCTGATCGGACATCGGCGCGACGCGGGCGGCGCCATCGCGATCTACCGGCACGGCGAACCCCTGGCACACCTGTGGACCGGCAGCGCGGGCGATCAGCCCTGGTCGGCGAACACCGGTTCGATCGTCTTCTCCGCGACGAAGGGCGTCACCGCCACCGTCATCCACCGTCTCGCCGATCGCGGGCTCCTGGATTACCAGGCCCCGGTCGCCGAGTACTGGCCTCGCTTCGCCGCGCACGGCAAGGGCGCGATCACCGTGGCCGACGTGCTCACCCACCGTTCCGGGCTGTCGTCGCTGTCCCCGATCGCCGACAGCGCCCAGGAACTCCTCGACCACGAGCTGATGGAAGACCGGCTGGCCATGGCCAAGCCCGACCGGCTGCTCGGTGTGCCGACCTACCACGCGCTCACTTACGGCTGGCTGCTGGCGGGCATCGCGCGCTCGGTCACCGGTCGCAGCATGAGCGAACTTATCCGCACCGAGGTCACCGACCCGCTCGGTGTCGAGGGCTTCCACCTCGGCCGTCCGGCGGCGGGTTCGTCGACCGAGTACGCCCGCCTCGCCGGCACCCACCTGCGCCTGGCCGGGCATCCGGTGGCCGCCGGTTTCCTCAACCGGGTGGGCTTCCGTATCCCCGGCGCGCTCGGCGCGGCGGCGCGCTGCCTGTATCTGACCGGCCTCAACGGCATTCTCGACGGGGAGGACCCGCCGATTCTCGACACCGAGATGCCCGCGGGCAACGGCGTCGCCACCGCTGCCGGACTCGCCCAGCTCTACGCGGGTCTGGCCGACGGCGTCACCCTCGACGGGTCACCGTTCCTGCGCCCCGAAACGCACCAGCTCATCCGGCGCGTGCAGACCTACCGCCTCGACCACGCCCTGTTCTACATGCCGATGATGTGGCATCTGGGCTACCACTCGATGCCCGCGCCCGGTGCGCACACGGCCTTCGGTCACATCGGTCTCGGCGGGTCGTTCGGCTGGGTCGACCCCCGCTCGGGCCTGTCGGTCGGCTTCGTCCACAACCGCCTCGACCAGGCGCTGCTGCCCTACGACCAGTTCGCCATGGGCTGGCTGCTGCCGCTGGTGATGTCGGGCGTGCGCGCCACCCGCGACCGCGGGCAGCGCGTCGACCGGGCCGCCGCCTAGCCGCCGCCGTCGCCCTTGCCGGTTACTCGGCGAGGGCGAGGTCCGATTCACGGTCCTCGGGTACGGATGTCGCGGCCGGTGGGGTGCTCTGCGGGATGAACACCGCGACCACAGCCGCCAGCGCGATGGCGCCCGCGGCCAGCCAGAACGCGGTGGTGAAGCCTGAATCCGCGGGCAGCGCCGTCCCGGCGACGACACTGCCCGCGAGCACGGTTGCCGCGACCTGCGACCCGATCGAGGAGCCCACCGACCGGATCAGCGCGTTGACGCCGGTGCTCTCGGCGGTCTTCTCGGCAGGCACCGCGGACATGATCAGATTCGGCATGGCCGCCATCCCGAGACCGATGCCGACGAAGGTCACGACCGTGAACCCGATGACAGCGCCCTGGGAGCCGTGCGACAGCGCGAGCGCCGCGAATCCGGCGGCGGCGGTGAGCGCGCCGAGTACCAGCGGCACAGCGGCGCGGACCCGACCGACGAGACGCCCGGCGACGACCGCGGCCGCCAGCATGGCGATCGAGCCGGGGATCATCAGCAGACCGGACCCGGTGGCGTCCATGCCGAAGCCGTACTCGCCGGTGTCGGGGGTCTGGGCTAGTTGGGGGATGAGCGAGAACACCGCGAACATGCCCGCGCCGAACAGCAGCATGGTGATATTGGTGATCAGCACGGTCGGACGCCGCAGCACGTGCATGTCGATCAGCGGTTCGCCGACGCGGGTCTCGAAGGCGACGAAACCGATCAGGACAACCAGACCGCCGAGGATGAGGCCGAGAGTGCGCGCATCGGTCCACCCCCACGTCGAGCCGCGGCTCAGCGCGAGCAGCGGCATGGTGAGGCCGATGCTGAGCAGCGCGATGCCGGCGAAGTCGATGCGCGTGGGCGTCGGGATCGACCGCTCCGGCACCCGCAGCACGCCGACGAGCGCGATCGCCGACATGATCGCGCCCGACCAGAAGACCCACTGCCAGGACAGGTGATCGATCAGCAGGCCACCGATGAGCAAGCCGCCACCCGCGCCGATCCCGGCCAGCGCCGAGATGAGACCCAGTGCGCCGCCGCGTTTCTCGGCGGGAAACGTGTCGCCGATGATGCCGTAGCACAGCGGGAAGATGCCACCGCCCGCCCCTTGGACGACCCGGGCGGCCACGAGCACCCAGATCGACGGCGCCAGCGCCGCGGCCACGCTGCCGAGTGCGAACAGGCCGAGCGCGATGACCAGCAGCTTCTTCTTGCCGTACATGTCGCCGAGGCGGCCGAAGACCGGGGTGAGGATCGCGGCCGAGATCAGGTAGGCGGTGAGCACCCATCCGACATCTGCCGTGCTCGCGTGCAGTTCGTGGCCGAGGATCATGATGCCGGGCACGATCGCGGTCTGGGCGAGCGCGAAGGCGGCGGCGGCCAGGGCGAGGAACACGAGATTGGTGCCGAGTCCCCCCGAGTCGTGCGGGGCTTCGGACTCTCGGGTCGTCTGATCGATCATGGGGAGCTCACGCCTCCGTGTGGTTCCGCGCGGTAAGTGGACCTTGCAGTCCGCATCGAGAACTATACTGGACCCTGGAGTCCGTTTATTGCAGAGGGTGAGGCTGTGATCGTCATGACCGTCCGATTCGGCACAATCGCAGGGTGACTGCTCCCGAGTGCGACCCGACGCCCGACCGCGACGTCGACTGGTCCACCAAGCGATCCGATGCCAGGCGCAATCACGAGCGCGTGGTGGCGGCGGCCGTCGAAGTGTTCGCCGAACACGGCATCGAGGCCACGATTCCACAGGTCGCCGCCCGTGCGGGCGTCGGAAAGGCGACCGTGTACCGCAGCTTTCCGACCAAGGACGCGCTGGTGCAGGCGGTGGCGCGGTATCAGCGCGCCTGGTTCTACCGTCGCGGCCTCGCCGCCCTGGAGCAGCTGAAGGCCGGCGGTGACCCCTTGGCGATCCTGCGCGATCTGCTCGCCGAAACCGTCGAACGCCTCGCCAACGACCGGGCCCTCGCCGAAGCCCTGCCCGAGACCGCGAAGCCGTCGCCCGCGGGTGAGGAATCGTTGGAATCCATCATCCTCGCGGGCCAGCGGCAGGGGGTGATCCGCGAGGACGTGACGGCCCGCCACGTGCGCGTACTACTCGGCGGTGTCGCGGGCAGTCTGTTCCGCCAGCAGGAACGCGACCCCGAGCAGTGGCGGATCTACGGCGAGCTGATCTTCAACGCCGTGAAGAAGGCCTGACGAGGCTCGGTCGGCGCTAGGTGAGGTAGCGGTACGCGGGCGAGCCCGGTTCCAGGCGTTCCGCCTGGATCGGCGACTCCTCGATGCGGTGCAGCAGCGAGGCCAGGTCGTCGGTGGCACCGAGCTCGATGCCGACCAGCGCCGCCCCGGTCTCGCGGTTGTTGCGCTTGACGTACTCGAACATGGTGATGTCGTCGTCGGGCCCGAGGACATCGTCGAGGAAGCGGCGCAGCGCACCCGGTTCCTGCGGGAAGTCCACCAGGAAGTAGTGCTTGAGCCCGCGATGCACCAGGGACCGTTCGATGATCTCGCCATAGCGCGACACATCGTTGTTGCCGCCCGACACCAGCACCACAACGGTGGAGCCCGGCTCGATGTCGATCTCGGCCAGCGCCGCCGTCGCGAGCGCGCCCGCGGGCTCGGCGATGATGCCCTCGTTCTGGTACAGGTCGAGCATCGCCGTGCAGATGGCGCCCTCGTCGACCTGCATCATCCGGAAAGACGCTGTGCCGGTGGGGGATTCGGTGGTGGTGAGCAATGGGAGCGAGGCGTGCGAGACGACTCGGCCACCGAACGAGGCCGCCGCCTGATACGGCAGGTCACCGATGCGGCGCACGGCGGCGCCGTCGACGAACGGGTCGATCTCGGGCAGGGTCACCGGACCGCTTGCCACCAGCGCCGCCGTCATCGAGGCCGCGCCCGCGGGCTCCACGCCGAGCAGACCGGCGCCCGGCGCGCGCTCGCGCAGGTAGGTGCCGATGCCGGCGAGACAGCCGCCGCCGCCGACCGGCACGACCACCAGATCCGGTGCGGTACCGAGTTGTTCGAGGAATTCGGCGGCGATGGTGCCCTGGCCCGCCGCGGTGCGCGGGTCGTCGAACGGGGGAACCATGGTCGCGCCCGTGCGAGCCACGTCGTCGGCGGCGGCCGCGGCGGCCGCGTCGTAGGTCTCGCCGACCGCGATCAGTTCGACGAACTCGCCGCCGTGCACGCGGATGCGGTCACGCTTCTGCTTCGGGGTGGTCGTCGGGACGTAGATGCGTCCGCGCACGCCCATCGCCTGGCAGGCGAAGGCCACGCCCTGCGCGTGATTGCCCGCGCTGGCCGCGACCACACCGGCGGCGCGTTCGGCGTCGGTGAGCTGCACCATCAGGTTGTAGGCGCCGCGCAGCTTGTAGGAGCGCACGGCGGTGAGGTCTTCGCGCTTGAGGTACACCTGCGCGCCGGTGCTCGCCGACAGGCGCGGGCTGTACTGCAGCGGTGTCGGCTCGATGATGTCGGAAATTCGCTGCGCGGCCACATCGATCTCGTCCGCGGTGAGCGGCGGACGGGTCAGGGAAACTTCGGCGACGTCAACGGTGGAGGACACCCGACAATGCTACCGAGGCAGCCACGGGTGTCCGGCGTCGGCGGGTCGGTCAGCGGGGCGTCAGCACGAAGACCGGGATCTCGCGGTCGGTCTTCTTCTGATATTCGGCGTAATCGGGCCAGACCTGCACCGCGCGGTCCCACCACAGCGCCTTCTCCTCGCCGAAGACCTCGCGGGCGGTGTAGTCCTTGTTGACTGTGCCGTCGCGCAACTCGACGTGCGGTTCGGCCTTGATGTTGTAGTACCAGACGGGGTGTTTCGGCGCGCCGCCCAGCGAGGCGACGACGGCGTACTCGCCGTCGTGCTCGACGCGCATCAGCGGTGTCTTGCGCAGCTTGCCGGTCTTGGCGCCCTTGGTGGTGAGCAGGATGACCGGTTTGCCTTGCAACGAGGTGCCCTCGGCACCGCCGGAGGCCTCATAGGCCTCCGCCTGTTCGCGCGCCCAATCGGAAGTGCTCGGTGCGTACTCTCCTGTCAGTGGCATGACCAGCACAACGACTGTTCCGGCTGTGATGTTCCCGACCTCACCCGAAGGCGAGGTTTCGGTGGACCGAACTCTTGTTTGCGCCTATCCTGTGTGCATGGCAGTGGTGACCCCATCGACAGCAGCCGCGACGGTCGACGTCGCCGGCGTCGCGTGGCCGGTCTACAAGCTCGAGGCGTTGGTCGCCGGGCTCGTGGTCGCCGCGCTGCTCCTGCTCGTCGTCGGATCGCCGCAGGTCGCCGTGCTCGCCGCCGCGTCGGTCGCGGCCGTGCGATGGGTCGTCGGCGCCGCCAACGCCCATCCTCGTACCTGACCGATCAGTCGAGGTCGAGCGCGTTCAGTTCGCCACGCGAGAGCACACCCAGTTTCGGATACGCCTTGTACAGGTGATGCCCGACCGTGCGATGACTCAGGAACAGCCGGGCGGCGATCTCCCGATTCGACAGTCCCTGCGCGGCCAACCGGACGATCTGTGATTCCTGCGGCGTGAGCAGGCTCAACGGCCCGTTGTCGGTGCGTGTGGCTGTCCCCACGCCCAGGGCGCTGAGCTCGGTTCGTGCCCGTTCGAGCCAGGGCGCGGCCTCGAGCCGATCGAACACCTCGGCGCACCGCTCGAGTTCGGTGCGGGCCTCGACCTTGCGTTTCTCCCGGCGCAACCATTCGCCGTAGAGCAGCCGGGTCCGTGCCTCGTCGAACGGGCGGTTGCCGGTGAGCGCCGCACGGAAATGCGGTTCGGGGTCGTCGGCCAGCAGTGCGCGGCCGCGCGCGGTCAGCGCCGCGATCCATTCCTGTCCGGCGCGCTGCGACCAGTCGGCGAGCCTTTCCAGTGCCTCGGTCGCGCGCTCCGCCGCGCCGAGTCGCACCGCGACCTCGATCTGATCCGGCAGCGTGCGCAAGCCGATCACCTGGTGGCGGGCCGGTTCGACGGTCATGTGGTCGAATTCGGCCTGCGCCCGGTCGAGCACGCCCGCGCCGAGCGCGAGGAGGCCGCGAGCCGCGTGCGCCCAGGACGCGCCGACCGCCAGGGGCCCGCCGAGCTGGTCGGACACGGCCTGATCGGCTTCGGCACGGCAGCCCTGTTCGTCCCCGCGCGATGCCGCCAGGTAGGCGAGAAAGGCGTGCAGCTGGCTGACCCACTGCGCCTGCCCGATATCGCGCGCGATCGCCAGCCCTTCCTCGGCGGCCACCCGGCTCTCCCTCGGACGCCCACCGAACAGTTGCCCTTCGGCACGGAAGAACAGCAGGGGAGCGAGCAGGGCGATGCGTCCCTGTTCGCGGCATTCGGTGAGGAGCTCGGCCGCCACCTCGTCGACCTGGTCGTCCTGCCCGACGACGAGCCCACTGCCGCACAGTTGCACCAGATCGGCGGGATTGTCGGTACCGGCGGCCCGGGCGGCGTCGACAACGGCCCGCAGGTCGGTGGTCCGCCTGCCCGACACCGAGCCGGTGAGATACCGCGCGATCGGGGTGGCCGGGTCGTCCTCCGCCAGGTCCAAGGTGGTCAGGAAGTGAGCCACTTCGTCCAGTTCGGTGGGGCCGAGATACCAGGCGGTGTGCACTGCCCTGGTCAGAATGCGGGCGGCGGTCGCCGGGTCGTCCGTGCCCGCCGCACGGGCCGCCGACATGAACCGCCGATGCGCGGAACCTGGTGTGCCCGAAGCGAACTCGGCTTGCGCACGCACCAGTTCGAGCCGCTGCGCGTACTCGTCACCGCCGACCTGCGCGGCCGCGCGCTCGGCCAGCCGCGCGGCCTGCTCGGTGAGCCCGGCCTCCGTCGCCGTCTCGGCGGCGAGTACCAGCCGCCGCACCCGCGCCGCACCGTCGACGCTCAGCGCCGCCGCCCGGTCATAAGCCGCGACCGCCCCGTGGAAGCCGTTGCGGCGGCGGGCCCGGTCGGCGGTGTTCTCCAGCGCGGCGGCGGTCTGCTCATCGGGCCCTGTTGCCGCACAAGCCAAATGCCAGGCGCGAAGGTCGGCGTCGCTGTCCTCCGGGATCGCCGGAGTACCGACTCCGACCGAATCGTCGGCTCCGGTCATCGGATCGTGGACAGCTGTGGCCGAATCGTCCGTACCGGTCGCCGGGTCGTTGACGGCTGTGGCCGAATCGTCGGCACCGGTCACCGGGGTGTGGGCAGCGGTGGCCGAGCGGTAGGTGCCGGTGGCTGAACCATCCGCGGCGGTCGCTCTCGGCCCAGCGGCCGCAGGCACCGCGACGATCGAATGGGCTGCGGGTGTGTAGGCGTCGGCGAGGGCGCGGTGGGCGGCTAGGCGCTGGGTGAGCGCCGCACCCTGGTAGACCGCCGAGCGCAGCAGCGGGTGGTGCCAGATGAGCCGTCCGTTGACGAGGACGATCATGCCCGCGTCCTGTGCCGGTTGCAGATCCGGTAGTCCCGCACCCAGGGTGGCGGCGGCGCGCAGCACCCGGTCGATGTCTCCCATGCCCGCCGCGGCGGTGACCAGGAGGACGGTCCGGGTGGCGGCGGGGAGCCGGGCGATACGGCTGTGGAAGGCAAGTTGCAGACGCTGGGTCAGCGGCAGCGGGTTCGTGGCGTCCACCCCGCTGTCGTCGACGATCGACGGAAGTTCCCGCAGCGCAAGCGGATTCCCGCCCGACTCGGTGAGCAGCCGATACCGCGTGGCGGGGGACAACCGGGTCTCGCCCGCATCGAGCAGTGCGGCCGCCGCTTCGGGTGCCAGACCGGTGAGGGCGAGTTCCGGCAGACCGGGGGCCGGGAAATCGCCGGGCCCGGTGCGCGTCGCGAAGAGCATCACCACCCCCTCGGCATCGAGCCGCCGCGCCGCGAACAGCAGGGCATCGGCGGTGGCCTGGTCCAGCCAGTGTGCGTCGTCGACGATGCACAGCAGCGGCCCGTCGGCGGCTTCCTCGGCCAGCAGCGTCAGGACCGCGAGACCGATGAGCATCCGGTCGGCCGGTGCCCGCTCACCCAAGCCGAACGCCGCCTCGAGCGCGTCGCGCTGTCGAGGCGGCAACTGCCGCACCAGCTCCATGCCCGGCTTCACCAACAGATGCAGTGCCGCAAACGGCAGTTCGGCCTCGGATTCGATACCGGCACTGCGCGCCGTCGGAATACCTTGGGCGGCAGCGTAATCCAGCAGCGCTGACTTACCGATTCCCGCCTCACCGCGGATCACGAGGGCCGCGCTGCGCCCGGCACGCGCACCGGCGAGCAGGTCGTCGAGCATGGCCTGTTCGGCGTCGCGTCCGTGCAGCATGTGCTCAACCGTATCGCCGTACCGGCGATGACAGTAGCCGCGTCGCGAAAGTACCTATAGGCGACTGATTCGCCGACCCCCACTCGACCCATAACGTTGGTGTCATCGCAGAAACAACGAGCGAAACACCAGCTCAGAGACTATTTCGGAGGTCGAGATGAACACCGTCGTCGCGCAGTACCTGGAAGCCTGGAACACCCGCGAGCCCGGCGCCCGCCGCTCCGCCGTCGCCCGGCTGTTCACCCCGCAGGTCGGCTACGTCGACCCGATGGTCGCGGTGAACGGACACGCCGAACTCGAAGCCGCGATCGCCGGCGTGCAGACCCAGTTCCCCGACTGGACCTTCCGGCTGGCCGGCCCGGTCGATGCCCACCACGACCAGGTCCGCTTCACCTGGGGTCTCGGCCCCGCCGACGGTGACGCCGTGGTGATCGGCTTCGACGTCGCCGTCCTCGTCGACGGCCGCATCGACCGCGTCTACGGCTTCCTCGACCACGTTCCCGCCGCCGCCTGAAACCCCTTCACACACCAGGAGATCCGCCATGACCACCGCCACCCGCCCCGGCCGCCTGTCCGCCCTGCTCACCTCCGGTGAGAACCTGCTCCGCCTGTCGCTGCGCACCGACGCCGTCGTCACCGGCGCCAACGGCATTGCCTACCTCGCCCTCGCGGGCCCGCTCGAGCGCCTGCTCGGCCTCGACACCACCGCGAGCCTGGCGATCGGCGCCTTCCTCACCGCCTACGGCCTGGCCGTCGCCGTGATCGGTGCCAGGTCGCCGATCAACCGGACCGCCGCGGCCGGTGTCGCGATCGGCAACGCCGCCTGGGTGCTCGCCAGCCTCGCCGCGGTCGTCACCGGTGCCCTGAACCTGACGACGGTCGGCGCCGTGTGGGCCGTGATGCAGGCGATGACGGTCGGCGCCTTCGCCGCCCTGCAATACCTGGGCCTGCGACGCTGAACCGGACGCGGGATCGCCGAGGCGGTCCCGCGTTTCTCAGCGCACCAGCAGCGCGACCGGCAACCGGGTGAACAACGTGTCCAGCCGCACGGTGCCCGCATAGGTGTTGCCGGTCAACCTGTCGGTCCAGGTGCCTTCGGGCAGGGGCAGGGTGGTGTCGGTCCACCCCGTCGCGGCCAACCCGACCGAATGCCGGGTGGCCGCGACGATCACCTCGGGCGATTCCCCGGCGGGCCCGCGCCCGTAGGCGACGAGCCGGTGCGCGTGCTCACCGACCGCGTAGAACGGCCGGTACATCCCGCCGACGAAGCATTCCGGCCGCTCCCGCCGCAACCACAGCGCATAGGCGACCACCCACATCTTCGCCGCCCCCGTGGTGTCCAGAGTCGGTGTGTCGGTGAGGGATTGAAGCAGTCCCGCCCGCACCGCGAAGTTCACCGGCCGTCGGTTGTCGGGGTCGACCACCGAGTCCTCCCACACTTCGGTGCCCTGATAGATGTCCGGAATCCCCGGCGCGCACAGCTGGAGCAGCTTCTGTGACACCGCGTCCGACCAGGCATGCGGTGCCAGCTCGTGCGCCAGATCACCGATCCCGGTGCCGACCGGACCGTCGATCACCGCGTCGAGCCAGGCGTGCACCGCCGACTCGAACTGCGCGTCGGGTTCCTCCCACGACGTCTTGGTCCCGGCCTCCCGGATCGACTTCTCCGCGAACAGATGCAACCGGTCACGCAGTCCCGGCACCGACGACGCGGGCCGCCCGTCGGCAGGCCACACCCCGAACATGTTCTGCAGCAAGAACAATGCCGTCGCGCCGTCGGGCGCCGGTGTGGTTTCGAGCCAGCCGCGCACCCGCTCCGACCAGAGCTCGGCCACCTGCGAGAGCACCCCGATCCGGGCGCGTACATCCTCGCCGCGCTTGGTGTCGTGCGTCGACAGCGCGGTCATGGTCGCCGGCCAGCGCTGCGAGCGCTCACTGTTGGACAGGTGGAAATCGTTGACCGAGTGGCCGAAGCGCGCCGGGTTCCCACCCACCTCCTGCAGCGACACCAACCGCGCACCCTGATAGAACATGGTGTCCTCCACGGCTTTCGCGGTGATCGCCCCGCACACCTGGTTGAACCGCGTCGCCGCCTCCCCGCCCACGGCCAGCGCCGTCACCAGCACCGACAGCGGCGCCGTGAGCTCGGCATTGCGCTTCTCCACCTCCGCGACCACCGCCGCGGTCATCCCGGCCAGCGGTGCGTAATCCACCCGGTACACGGGCATGAACGCCAGCACCTCGATGGTCGCGTTGCTCACGGCAAGGGTGTCGAAACTGCCCGCGTTGCCGTCGCGTTTGATCGCGGCGACCAGCCGTCGGATCTCGGGGGCCAGAATGGTTTCGGCGACCGCCCGTTTGATCCGGTGCTCGGTTTCCCCGAACCAGGCGCGATCGCTGCCGTGTCCGGCCACCTGTTGTGACAGCTCGGTGAGCGCGGGTTCACCGGCCGGATCGATGAGCACCCCGCCCACGTCGGCCAACGCGTCGTAACCCGTGGTGCCGTCGATCGGCAGAGTGGCGTCGAGCGGTTCACGATTGGCCAGGATCTTCTCGACCAGCAGCAACCGCTTGGGCCCGATCAGACGACGCAATCGCGTGAGATACGCACTGGGGTAGGCCAACCCGTCCGGGTGGTCCACCCGAACACCGTCGATCAGGTCGTGTTCACACCAGGCGGCCAGCTCCCGGTGCGTCGCCTCGAACACCTCCGGGTCCTCCTGGCGGACGGCGGCCAGACTGTTCACCGCGAAGAACCGCCGATAGGTGCACACCCCGGCCTTCCAGCTCACCAGCCGGTAGTGCTGGCGATCGTGGATCCGCAGCGCGTGGTCACCGTCGGTGCCGGGCGCGATCGGGAAACGCAGATCGTGCAGCGCGAGCATGGGTTCGGGACCGGACCGGTCGACGGTGAGCGCGGCGGGGTCGTTCTCGTTCTGCAGGACCGGCAGCGCCAACCGCCCACCCGCACCGTTGCTCGGACTCCAGTCGATGTCGAAGTACTTGGCGTACTGCGACTTCCGGCCCAGCCGCAGCACATCCCACCACCACGGATTCTGCTGCGGATCACCGACTCCCACGTGGTTGGGCACCAGATCGACGATCAAACCCATTCCGCGACTGCGCACTTCGTCCGACAGCGCCTTGAGTCCGGTCGGCCCCCCGAGCGCGGCCGACACCGTGGTCGGGTCGGTGACGTCGTACCCGTGCGTCGACCCGTGCGCCGCGGTCAGGATCGGGGACAGGTACAGATGCGAAATCCCCAGCTGCTGCAGGTATTCGGCAATGGCACGGGCATCGCCGAAGGTGAGCGCGTCGGGACGCAACTGGAGGCGGTAGGTGCTGCGCACCGTGCTCGGGCGGATCGGCGCGCGGTGCAGCCGGGTCAGGGGATCGGTCACGTAGGTCTCGGTCATCGTCTCGCTAGGCGGTTCGGCGCAATACGAGCAGGCAGCGGCTGGGAACGGGCAGCACCGCCGCTGCCGCATGCACGGCTTCGGCGGCACCGGTGGGGGTCGAACAATCAAGGGCGAGCGCCCATTCGGCACCGAACTCCGGCCCGGGCAGCACGAAATCGAGCGCTTCGTCGTGCGCATTGAAGCACAGCAGGAACGAGTCGTCGCTGATCCGTTCCCCGCGCGGGCCGGGCTCGGGAATGCCGTCGCCGTCGAGCAGCACGGCGAGGGATTTGCCGAATCCGCTGTGCCAGTCCTCGGTGGTCATCTCCGCCCCGGCGGGCGTGAACCAGGCGATCTCGCGGCGATGCCCCTCGCCGTCGGCCGGACCGGGGGCGAGGAAGCGGCGACGCCGGAAGATCGGATGCTCGGTACGCAACGCGATCACCGAGCGGGTGAATTCGAGCAGGTCCGCGTTCTGCCGCGCCAGCGACCAATCCATCCACGCCAGCGGCGAGTCCTGGCAGTACACGTTGTTGTTGCCGAGCTGGGTGCGGCCCATCTCGTCACCGTGGGCCAGCATCGGGGTGCCCTGGCTCAGGATCAGCGTGGCCAGCAGATTGCGCTGCTGACGCGCCCGCAGTGCCTCCACCTCGGGGTCGTCGGTCGGTCCTTCGACACCGCAGTTCCACGACCGGTTGTGGCTTTCGCCGTCGCGGTTGCCCTCGCCGTTGGCCTCGTTGTGTTTCTCGTTGTAGGACACCAGGTCCCGCAAGGTGAATCCGTCGTGCGCGGTGACGAAGTTGATGCTGGCGCCGGGGCGTCGCCCGGTCGGCTCGTACAGATCCGACGACCCGGTGAGCCGCGAGGCGAACTCACCCAATGTCGCCGGTTCACCACGCCAATAGTCGCGCACCGTATCGCGGTACTTGCCGTTCCATTCGGTCCACAAACTGGGGAAGTTGCCCACCTGATAACCGCCCTCGCCCACGTCCCACGGTTCGGCGATGAGCTTCACCTGACTCACCACCGGATCCTGGTGCACCAGATCGAAGAACGCGGAAAGCCGGTCCACATCGTGCAATTCGCGCGCGAGCGTGGCCGCGAGGTCGAAGCGGAAGCCGTCGACGTGCATATCGAGGATCCAGTAGCGCAGCGAATCCATGATGAGCTGCAGGGTGTGCGGATGCCGCACGTTGAGACTGTTGCCCGTACCGGTGAAATCCTTGTAGTGCTCGGGGTTGTCGTCGTCGAGCCGGTAGTAGGCGCCGTTGTCGATACCGCGCAGGCTCAGGACCGGCCCCCGGTGATTGCCCTCACCGGTGTGGTTGTAGACCACATCGAGAATCACCTCGATGCCCTCGGCGTGCATCGCCCGCACCATCGCCTTGAACTCGGCGACCGCGGCATCCCCGCTGCGGCGGGAGGCGTACTCGTTGTGCGGAGCCAGATACCCGATGCTGTTGTAGCCCCAGTAGTTTCGCAGTCCCTGATCGGTGAGCACATGATCGTGGAAGAACTGGTGCACCGGCATCAGCTCGATCGCCGTGACCCCGAGCGCTTTCAGATGCCCGATGATCGCCGGATGTGCCAGCCCCGCATAGGTGCCGCGTAGTTCATCCGGGATGTCGGGGTGCGTCATGGTCATGCCCTTGACGTGCGCCTCGTAGATCACCGTCTCGTGGTACGGCCGATTCGGCGGCCGGTCGTTGCCCCAATCGAAGAAGGGGTTGATGACCACCCCGGTCATGGTGTGGCCCAGCGAATCCAGGCCGTAGGTGTAGAGCGAGGGATCGTTGACGAACTCGCCGTCGAAGGCCTTGCCGTACGGGTCGAGCAGCAGTTTGCCCGGATCGCAGCGCAGCCCCAGTTCGGGCTCGTAGGGCCCGTGGACGCGGAATCCATAGCGCTGACCGGGAACGACCGAGGGCAGATAGGCGTGCCAGACATAGCCGTCCACCTCGTCCAGATCCACCCGCGTCTCGGACCCGTCCTCGCCGATCAGGCACAACTCCACCCGGGTTGCCACCTCGGAGAACACCGAGAAGTTCGTGCCCCCGCCGTCGTAGGTGGCACCGAGCGGGTATGCCGTGCCCGGCCACACGCTCAGCGGCGTCACCTCACCGGTTCGGTCGTTGGGGCTCGACATGCTACGACAGTAGAGGAATCCGCGGGCCGACCGCGCGTGCTCGCGCTGGGTGCTGCGTCACCCCGCAGTCAGCCGCCGCGCGTAGCCCGTGCGCCGGGCCAGCGCGGCGAGCCCGCCGAGAACCCACCGTTGCAGCAGCGCGGGCGGACCGGCCAGGTAGCCGTCCTGGTACTCCCACAGCAGGGCGAGCGCCAGCGGGTTGCGGGGCAATCGCCGCTCGGTGGTCTTGTTCGCGTTGTCCAGCCCACTCCAGAACTCGAACATCTCCCAGTGCCGCAGCGGCGGCCGGATCACGTGGTCCATCACCGTGCCCTCGGCCTCGTTCCAGAATTCGTGCACGGCACGCGGCGGTGCGGTGACGGTGTCGCCCGGTCCGGCGACGATGTCGGCGCCGTCGATGCGGAAGCGCACCTGCCCGCCGCGGATCGTCCACGTCTCGCTGATCTCGGGATGCCAGTGCGGGCCCGCCTGCCTGCCGGTACGCGGCAGCTCGTGCTCGAGCCGGAGATAGGCACCGTGCGCGTCGGTGCCGCGGTCGACGAGCGTGACCCGATGCCCGTTGCGGAAGGTGAGGACGGTGCCGGTGCGTGCCATATCCAAGATATAAAGGTAACCTTCCTATATGTCAAGGTCTACGCTGCTGAAACTCCTGGTCCAAGCCACCGATGCCTACGAACGGGAACTCGACACCGCCCTGCGCGCAACCCTCGGCACGGAACTGCGACCCGCGCACTACGCGGTCTTCCGCTACCTGGCGCCGAACGGTTCGCGCGTGACCGGCCTGGCCGAGTCGGCCGGAATGACCCAGCAGTCGATGGGGGAGCTGGTCACCCACCTCGAACGCTGTGGCTATGTCGAACGCATCGCTGATCCCGCCGACAAACGCGCACGTCTGATCGTGCCGACGACGAAAGGCCGCGATGCCCTCGCCGTGGCCGAGCGGGAGATCCGGCGCATCGAGGCCGCCGTCGCGGGCGAACTGGGCGCGGAGCCGCTCGGCGATGTCCGCGCGGCCCTTGCCCGGATTCCCGATGCGGTCGCGAGTCTGTCCGCCGTCGGCGACAGGTGATAACTTGAACGGCGTTCAAGGCCGTCGCAGGCGGCACCGGGCAACGACGAGGACACGCTGTGGACCTGACCCCCGAGCAGATCACCGCCCTGGACGCCGATCACGTCTGGCACCCCTACGGCGGTTTCCCGGCTACCACCGAACCGCTGGTGGTGGCGAGCGCGGTGGGCACCCGCCTCACCCTGGCCGACGGTCGTGAACTCGTCGACGGAATGAGCTCCTGGTGGGCAGCCGTGCACGGCTACCGGCACCCCGTGCTCGACGAAGCTCTCTTCGCGCAGTCGCAGCGGATGAGTCACGTGATGTTCGGTGGACTCACCCACGAACCCGCCGCCCGCCTCGCGCAGCTACTCGTCGAGATCACTCCCGCGGGCCTGGACAAGGTGTTCCTCTGCGACTCCGGTTCGGTCTCGGTGGAAGTGGCCGCGAAGATGTGCCTGCAGTACTGGCGGGCGCTCGGGCGTCCGGCCAAGAACCGCCTGCTGACCTGGCGCGGCGGCTACCACGGCGACACCTTCACGCCGATGAGCGTCTGCGATCCCGAGGGCGGCATGCATGCGCTGTGGACCGATGTCCTCACCGATCAGGTCTTCGTGCCCGCCCCGCCTCGCGAATTCACCCAGGACTACGTCGCCGAGCTCGAACACGCGATCCACACCCATCGCGACGAGGTGGCCGCCGTCATCGTCGAGCCCGTCGTGCAGGGCGCGGGCGGTATGCGCTGGCATGATCCGCGCTACCTCACCGAGCTGCGCCGCATCTGCGACGCCGACGACGTGCTGCTCGTCTTCGACGAAATCGCCACGGGTTTCGGCCGCACCGGCGCGCTCTTCGCCGCCGACCACGCCGGGGTCGCCCCGGACGTCATGTGTGTGGGCAAGGCACTGACCGGCGGCTATCTCACCCTCGCCGCCGCGCTGTGCACCACCCGCATCGCCGAAACCATCAGCGCCGCGCACGGCGGCCTGATGCACGGGCCGACCTTCATGGGCAACCCACTGGCGTGCGCGGTCGCGGTGGCCTCGATCGAACTGCTGCGCTCGCGTGATTGGCGCGGTGAGGTAGCACGGATCGAAGGCGAGCTGCGCGAAGGTCTCGCGCCGATCGCCGAGCTGCCGGGGGTCGTCGACGTGCGCGTGCTCGGAGCCATCGGCGTCGTCGAACTCGCCGAACCGGTCGACATGCGCGCAGCCACCGATGCCGCTGTCGACGCGGGTGCCTGGCTGCGTCCTTTCCGCAATCTCGTCTACACCATGCCGCCGTTCATCAGCAGCTCCGCCGATATCGCCACCATCACCGGCGCCGTGCAGGCCGCCGTGAAAGCCTCGATCCGATGACCGGCCTGAACGGTGTTCAAGTATCCTCCTCAACTGTGACTACGGACCCGTTGAGCTGGCTGGACGAACGCGCCACCGCGCGCACCGCCGCCGGGCTGCGCAGGCACCTGCGCGTGCGCGAACCCGAGCAGGCGAGCATCGACCTCGCCTCCAACGACTACCTCGGCCTGGTACGTCACCCGGAAGTGATCGAGGGCGCGATCGCCGCGGTCCGCCGCTGGGGCGCGGGCTCCACCGGTTCGCGGCTGGTCACCGGAACCACCGCCGAACACGAGCTCCTGGAAACCGAACTGGCCGAATTCGTCGGCGCCGAAACAGGGTTGGTCTTCGCCTCCGGTTACGCCGCCAACCTGGGTGTGGTCACCGCCCTGGCCGGGCGCGACAGCTTCATCGTCTCCGACGCGGGCAGCCACGCCTCGCTCGTCGATGCGTGCAGGCTCTCCCGTGCCCGGATCGCCGTCGCACCGCACCGCGATGTCGCCGCAGTCGACCGGCTGCTGGCCGAACGCGTCGAGGAGCGGGCGCTCGTCCTCACCGACTCGGTCTTCAGCGCCGATGGTGACCTCGCGCCGCTCGCTGACCTGCACCGGGTCACCCGGGCCAACGGCGCGGTCCTCGTCGTCGACGAAGCCCACGGACTCGGCGTCCGCGGCGCCGGCGGCAGGGGATTGGTGCACGAACTGGGCTTGGCGGGTGAACCCGACCTCGTCATCACCGCCACCCTGTCGAAGGCGTTCGCCGCCCAGGGCGGAGTAGTACTCGCCGACAACAGGATTCGTGCCCATCTCATCGATGTCGCCCGCACGTTCATCTTCGACACCGGCCTGGCACCCGCTGCCGTCGGCGCCGCCCGCGCGGCCCTGTCGCTGCTGCGCCGCGATCCGGCCATGGCCACCCGTGTCCTGGACCGCGCGGCGGACATCGCCCGCGTCGCGGGCGTGCCCGCACCGACCTCCGCCGTGGTCTCGGTAGTTCTCGGCGACGCCCAACGCGCCTTCGACGCCGCCCAGGCGTGCCGAGCGCGCGGGCTCGAAGTCGGCTGCTTCCGTCCGCCGTCGGTCCCCGAGGGAACCTCGCGCCTGCGACTCACCGCCCGAGCCGACCTCACCGCCGCCGAGCTGGACACCATCGCCGAGGTGCTCGGCGAAGTCCTGGCCGAGGCACGTGGGGACGCGCTGGTCGTCTGACGCGCGCGCCCGCCCGAAGCTGGGCAGGAACGGAACGGATCGGCGATGAGCCGAGGATTGGTGAGGTAGCGAGATGGGTGTTCTTCTGGTCAGCGGTACATCGACCGATGTCGGCAAGACCGTGGCCACGGCCGCGGTGGCCGCCGTCGCGTCGGCCGAGGGCCGAACGGTCGCGGTGTGCAAACCCGCCCAGACCGGCATCGCGCCCGGCGAACCCGGCGACCTCGCCGATGTCACCCGCCTGACCGGCGTCACCCGCACCCTCGAACTGGCCCGCTACCCGGAACCGCTCGCTCCCGACACCGCCGCCCGCCGGGCGGGCATGCCCTTGCTGACACTCGCGGAGACGGTCGCGGCTATCGAGACACTCACCGACGCCGACCTGGTGCTCGTCGAAGGGGCGGGCGGACTGCTGGTCCGGATGGGGGAGTTCACCCTGCTCGACCTCGCCGAGAAACTCGGCGCCCCCGTTCTGGTCGTCGCTGCCGCCGGCCTCGGCACCCTCAACCACAGCGAACTCACCACAAGAACCCTTGCTGCCGCAGGAGTGCAGTGCGCCGGGCTCGTCATCGGCGCCTGGCCCGATGAACCCGACCTCGCATCCGAATGCAACCGCCACGATCTGCCCCGGATCACCGGAACGCCGTTGCTCGGCGCCATACCCGCAGGGGCGGGACGGTGGGACCGCGACCGGTTCACCGGTGCGGCTCCGGGCTGGTTCGACCAAGATCTGAAAAACCTGCTCTGACCAGCCGATTTGACTTCGTGTTTGGCGGCACGTAACTTAGTTCGAGTCAGAGCGACACGGACACCGACTCAGCCCCGCTGAGACACGAGGT